>JAFXHF010000016.1 GCA_017536545.1 bacterium | reverse complement strand
GGTAAGGCAGCTGGTTTTGGTCCAGCCATCTCGGAGGTTCGAATCCTTCCGCCCCAGCCAATTAAAAGAGTCCATAAGGACTCTTTTTTTAATTAGTAGCTAAAATTTATAAAACCTTATATAATATTTTTATGGCTTATTTTATTTTTAAAGTGAAGAATTCAAAAGGTGAAATTATTGAGGACTCTTTCCAAGCAGAAAATCTTTCTGATGCTGCGACCAAATTAGAACAAAGAGGATATACTTTACTTGAAATTAAAGAAAAAAGTGATTACAAAATCACTTCTGAAGTTTTAACTACAAATTACTCAGAAAAAACAATCCTTTCTATTAAAGAGAAAAAAGATTTTTTTAGTGCTTTTCACTCTTTATACAAATCAGGACATTCTCCTTTTGAGATCTTTAATTCGATTTATAGTTCAACACAAAATTCAAAAATAAAATCCCTATGTGCAAAAGTTTTACAAGGAATTAAAAATGGAAATTCCTTGAAAGAATCTATGAAACCTTGTGCTAAAACCCTTGGGGTGGCTTACACAATGCTAGTTATAGCAGGCGAAGAATCTGGGAAGTTAGAAGAAACTTTATCAGGAATTGTTAAAAATATTGTTATTCAAGAAAAAGTAAAAAATGATATAATCTCAAAAGCGACATATCCTATTGTTATATTCTTTCTTGCTATTTTAGTTGCACTAATATTTAAAACATTTATTCTTGAGGTATTTACTTCAAAGATGATGGGAACTGGAGCTTCTATAATTGTTATTGCCATAAAATCTATTATTCAAATTGGCATCACTTTTGGAATTCTGGGTGGAATAATTTTCGCACTATATAAAAATAAAAACTTTACATCAAAACTAATCTCTAAACTTGCAACAATTAAACCGTTTAAAGATCTAATCAAAAATTATACTTATTCAAATTATTTTTCAGTACTTTCTCTTGCATATTCAGCGGGGCTTCCAATATCTGAATCATTGTATTTATCAAGCACAGTTGTAAATCTACCAAAAGCTACCGCTCAATTAAACCAAGTAGCTCCTAGAGTACAACAAGGTTGTGAATTAACTACAGCACTAGGTGCTACAATGCTATTTTCAGACTACGCAATGTCTCAAATTGCAACAGGAGAAAAAGCTGGAGAACTTGAAAAATCACTTTCCGCAGTGGCATATGATTATGAAACACAATTAAGAGTTGCTCTAGATGTTATGTTAAAACTTTTAGAACCAATAATGATTGTTCTTGTTGGTTTAATCGCACTTATTGTTTTAGCTTTTGGCTACAAAAATTTTAACGAGATGTTTACTCAAGCATTCTTTTAATAAAATAAAGTTATAGTTAAAAATCAAAAGGCCTACTTTATAGGTCTTTTTTGTTATAATTATGCTACAATCATTTTGAGAAGAGTTTATAAGGAGTTAAGAATGAAAAAAATACTTTTAGCATTATCTATATTAGCTATCCTATTTGGTTTAAACATACCAGCTAATGCGACAGAAGAACCTACTGGGGTAACTTTCATTTATATCAATGGTTCAAACAATTTAACCTACAAAAACCGTGAAAAATTCAAAATCGCATTCTTGGAAGATGTAAAAAAATTACACCCTCAAATCAAACAACGTTTTGAAGAAAACGATATGATTAAAGAAAACTTTTTAAATAACGGAAGATACGTAATCAACCCAGAACCAGTAACATTTTACTGGGGGGATAGAAGTTTAGAAGTTGTAAAAAAACTAGATCAGGATTTGGCATCAGCTTCTAAATACTCACCTAAAATTGCACACCAAGCTCGTTCATTATTTGCACATTGTTTACACGATGCAGTTTGGGTACAACAGCATCAAAATATGACAAAAGTAATTGATGATTTGCACGTTGTGGTAAACAATGAAGTTGCAAAAGGGAATAAAGTTGTTTTACTTGGATATAGTGCAGGTTCATTTGTTACTTACCAATATTACCTAAACAAAGCAAATTCAATTCCAGCAGAACTAATCAAAGGGCAATATGGTGCTGAAATTGATAAAATTATAGAAAGCAATCCTGCTCAACCAACTTGTTTTGATGCTTTGATTGAAGCAGATTTAGTAAAATTCAATCCAAGAACTGGCAAATATGATCCAAATCCAGATATGGATGTTTTCAAGAAAAATTATGCGAACTTGGATAAATATACAAGCCAAGTTTGTTTCCCTGGTGGAACTGTAAAAGGGGTTGTAGGATTTGCGTCACCTGTTAGATTATTCTATTCAGATTTCACAAAAGAAGACACTAGCATAAACAACATTTCTCGTTTGATGGCAAAATCAATAATCGAAAATGATGTATTCTACCTAACAGTAAATTATAGCAATGATCCGTTTGGATTTTCTAATTCTGAAAATTTCACAATAGAACAAGTCAAAAAAACAACAGGACTAACCTTTGGTAGAAGAGCTTATAGAGGGTTCATTTATAACAAATCTAACAACTATGTCCCAAGAACATTTATCACTGCCCACTTAGCTTATTGGGATACTCCAAAGAGATTTGCTAAAGCTATTGTAAAAGCGTTCAATGAGGGTTACCCAAATTTCTACGGAATAGAAACAAAATAACCCATAAAATAATTAACATAAGGCTGATTTAATCAGCCTTTTTTGTTGCTTTTTCATTTCGGTTTGGATACAATAACAATACGATTAGGAGGTTCACATGCAAGTTAATGGATATTCAGAGAATTCACCAGCTTTTGGAATGCATTATTCTAAAAAGACTATCAAAGCCTTAAAAAGAATGGTGCCAGATTTAATTAGAAAAGAAGGCTTTGAGAATACCAGACTTGCTGTTGCAAACCTTACGAAATTAGGGAAACGTGAAGATGGTTTAGTTGTTCAACTTGTTAATGATGGGGACCTTTATAGCATTGAAGCTGCAGTAAGACCCGCAGCTAAAGATAGTGCTTTCAAATATTTTATTTATCCAAGCACACAATCATGCAACTTCTTCGCATGCCGTAGTCACTCACCATTCTTAGATTTTACAAAATCACTTGAATCTGACAAATTTGTAAACGCTTCAAAAGCTGAAATCGAACACCATACAAATTATCTAAAAAATCAAACATTTGAAGATGTCGTAAGAGAAAAGGTGTCAGATACAAAAGAAGCCTTAGAAGATGCAGTTGACTGGCTTCAAGATAAATTTTCAATTATTGATGGGACTACATTCCCTGATGGCACAAGATTTAGAACAACACTTGTTATGTTTGATGATATGAGAAACGCATTTCGTAGTTTTTGGAAAAGAGCAAACGAACCTTATAATCACGAGGTTGACTTTTTAAGAAAAGAAATTGATAATTTACCAACAAAATAACGAATTGAAAACTGAACAAATGCTAAAAAATATTCGTAATACTATTACGAATATTTACTCCAAATGGGAACTTAACTAATGAATAAATGGGTATTATCCACTTTAATTTTTTTAATATTACTAACAACAATAGCTCTGTCTATTGATACTACTCAAAACAAAATTATATCAATTACAAGCCAAGCAGTAAAAATCGTAAACTCAAGAAGTTTTGTGACAAACAAAACAGAGATTAAAAATTCGCAAAAAACTCCAATAACCAATGAAAAAATAAACATAATAGCCCAAAATCAAAAATCAAATAAACCTGTAGAATTAACCAAAGAAGAACTTATTGAGGCGAAATTCAACAATATTTTGAATAAAAAAGTAGAAGTTCAGTCTATTTGGAAGCAAGAAAAAGAGCCTAAAATAGAAGTTAAACACGCTAAAAACCAAAAACCTACACATATTGAAAATCAAACAAATAAAACTAGTACAAAACAGCCTATTGAAAAAATCTCAAAACAAACACAACCTGCCATCGTAAAACCTGCTGTCAAAAAGAAATCGATTGATTTTTCATCAACTAATTTTCAAACAGACTTGAGAGATTACATTCTTAAATCGATAGATTTTCCACAAGGGTACGTTGTCAATTTTAGCTTTCAATACACAAAAAATGGAGATATTGCTGAAATTCACCTAATTTCAATTCCTGAAAAAGATTATCTAGATGGGGATGACACATACATAAGTCACATTTACGGAGACGTATGCAAAAGAGATAATCTTGCGAGTAATGAAATGTATTATAATAATGACAGTTTAGAAGCTAATTTAATTTCAATCCCAATAAACAGTACCCCAGATGGGCCAACCTTGAAACTATTTTATGACACTTTAAAAGGTATTAGTACAAATCACAAAATAGAACAAGTTTCATTCGAAGAACAAGATAATTACAATTCAATTGGTGGAATGTATTATCTTGGAGAACTGTATTTGTATATGAATTAATTTCTTGCTTTGACGTCTTGAATCAAATCACTCACAAGTTCTAACATTTTTTCAGGTTTATGGTAAGGGAAAATAATTATGTGAGATTTCTTTTCACCATTATCATCAAAATCAGAAAGCTGATATTTTTGCGAAATTCTAACTGATGGCTCATCAATAACAAAAATATTAGAATTTTCAGCTCTAGAATATTTGATATTAAATTGTTTCAACATAGATTCAAACAGAGCAACATTTTTACCATATTCTTGAGGCATTGTTCTATCAAGAGTTTCACTCACTCTTTGCAAAGAAGAGAATGGATTGAATGTTCTAGAACCTGCAGTTGTACTATCATATTGCCCAATATAATCTACTTTTGGAGCATTTGGTGTTTCTCGAGTGATTACAACACTTTTCACATCGTGATTACCAAAATATTTGTGCAAACTCACTGAAATAGAATCAATTCCCAAATCTTCAAAGTTTGGAGCTTTCGGAGCATTAACTTGATTCTTTGCAATACCACCGAATAACGCTGCATCTAAGTGGATATAGTGAGGGATATTCTCCGCTTTTAGAGTTTTCGAAATAAATTCTACATCATCAACCGCACCTGTTTTTGTTGTCCCTGAAGTCAATAACAAAATCGCTGGTTCTTGGTTTGACTTCCAATTTTGTCTAATTTGAGATAACAAAACATCTGTATCAATTTTTTCAGAATTCGGTTGAAGCGAAATTTCAGAATGTTTGATTAAAGTAATGTCATTTTTACTGTTATCAAAACCTATTTTTACAGATTTTCCAACACTATAATGTGCAGATTGAGAATAATAAACTCTACCATTTGGGAATTTTCTCAAACCATTATGAATTCCCCATTTATTACTTTCTGAACCACCAGTTGTGATATAACCCCAAGGTTTTGCACCCTTTTCAACATCCAAACCAAAATGTTTGAATAATTTATTTAATAGAGCTTGTTCATACCCTTTACTATCCATTAAATAATTCCCAGCATCATATGGATCCCCACAATTATTCATAAGAGGGAGTTCAGTTTCTCTTATTCTAAGATATCTTGTCATTGCAGAATCTTTAGTCATATTTGCAGGATAACCAAACATATGTTCTCTTAGCTCTAAATCGTGATTTATATATCTTTGAGCATTTACAAGGGCAAAATCATCTTCTTGAGCAAAACGACTAACTTCCACCCCAGAAAAACCATCTTTTCGTAATTTGTCATAATCTAAAAGCCTACCTAATTGCAAACGTCGTTCTTGCAAACGCTGAAGCTCGTTCTCGGTCATCTCAAGCTGTCCTCGAATACTTGCAACTTCTCTTTCTGATAAACCTTTTTCTGATTTAACAATCTTATTGATAAAGAAATTAAATGTATCACTCAACGTAGATATAAAACCATTCACAGATTTTTGAGGTTTTATGCCACCTGTAAAACTAACATCTTCAGACATTCTAGTTGTTATATTGTTATTTTTCACATTTGAATTCAACGAAACATTTTTCGTCGTTAAATTCGGGGTTATAGTAATCATTTTATACTTTCTCCAAATATTCGACTAATCTTAAAGGGTAATTACAGATATCCCAGAGATATATTATTACAAAACACATATTGTGTCAAAAAAATATCACTCAATATTAATTATTTTGCAACTTTTTTTAGCAAAATTTCCATAGATAAATTTGGAAATGTACACTTAATACCATCAAATTCCTTAATAACCCCAATTTTACTAGGATAAAAAACTTCTAATCTACCAAAGAGTCTATCAACAATTTTTTCTATATCATCAGCTTTTGAAGAATTTCTATATATTTCTCGAACTCCTATTTGCCCACGACCTAAATCAGTAATAATTTCAGTTATATACTTACCTGATTCCAACATATATTCATTAACAGTCTGTTTACCTTTAACTGTTGTTCCAAGTACACATCTTATGGGTTCATTCACAATTCTACTAGACATAGTAACTCCTTTGTAAATTATGCCTATATAAAATTGGTAAAAAATATTTTTTGCTAATTATTTTAAGATTTTTGTTACATCCTTAACAATTAATTCTGGCGTTAAATGATAACGTTCGTAAAGCTCTTCAATTGGAACTCTATCGGTAAATTCTTTCATTCCACCAAAGTTTAAGACTTTCATATCAGAATTTCCATAGAACCTTGCAATTTTTTCTCCAAAACCACCGTCTAACATACCGTCTTCAAGAGTGACAACAACGGAATGATTAGCTTTCAAGTCTTCTAAAAGTTCACTATCAACACCAGTTATAAATTTTGGATTGATCAAAGTTGCATCTATACCCTGAGTTTTTAAAGCCTCTTTAACTTCTTTAGCCAAAGTGAAGAAATTGCCCAAACCTAAAATTGCAACCTTTTCACCTTTTTCAACAAGTTTAAATTTATTCAATTGAGAATAATCTGTTGTATCTTTTTCCCCAGTTGAAACCAACATGCCTGCAGGAACTCGAATTGCAACTGGATGTTCGTTCTGATTATATGAGTACTCAAGCATTGCTTGATATTCTTCTTTGCAAGTTGGAGCAAGATAAACCATATTTGGAATGTTGCTAATCAAGGACATATCAAAAGAGCAAAGGTGAGTTGCATCTGCTCCAGACAAACCTCCCCAATGAACAAGCATTGTAATCGGTGAATTATTTAAACATAAATCCTGCGACATTTGATCATATGTTCTTTGAACAAACGAACTCATAACGCAAAAAATAGGTTTTGCCCCACATTTTGCCAAAGCTGAAGCATAAGCAACAGCGTGCTCTTCAGCGATTCCAACATCCGTATAATGCTTACCTAACTTTTGTCTAAAATCTTTAGTAAAACCAAACACCCCTGGGGTTCCTGCATTTATTGCAACAACAGGTTCACCCTTTTCTACTTTATCTGAAATAAATTTCTTTGTAATAGCTTCATAACATTCATACTCAGCTTGAGGTTTGCCAAAATTATCAACCAATCCTGGAACCATCCAGTGAAAAGCTTCTTTATTTTTTTCTGCTAATTCTAAACCACAACCTTTTTCAGTATGAATATGAACCACAACTGGAGAAGTTGTATCTTTAACCTTGCTAAATGCTTCGATTAATTTTTCAACGTTATTACCTTCTTCAACATACAAATAATCAAATCCTAAAGTTTTAAAGAAATTACATTCAGCTTGGCCATTTGTAACTCTCAAAAGTTTGAGGTTATCATATAATCCGCCATAATTTTCGGCAATAGACATTTCATTATCGTTAACTATTACAATGAAATTTGAACCTAAAGTTGCAGCATTATCTAACCCTTCTAAAGCCTCACCACCACTTAATGAGCCATCACCAATAAGTGCAATAACATTATGTTTTTCACCTTTGATATCACGAGCTTTTGCAACCCCACAAGCTAAAGAAACTGAAGTTGAAGTATGACCAATTTTAAATAAATCGTGTTCACTTTCTTCTGGTGCAGTGTAACCTGTATATTTCAAATATTTATCTGGATCTATAAAACCTTCTTTACGACCTGTCAAAATTTTATGTGGATAACATTGATGAGATACGTCAAAGATAAACTTATCAACTGGCGAACTAAAAACATAATGCATAGCAATAGTCGCTTCCACAATTCCTAAATTCGGCCCCATATGACCACCGATTGTATTAACTTTCTTGATAATTACTTCACGCATTTCAGATGCCAAAGTTTTCATATCCTCAACTGTTAGACATCTTAAATCACTTGGCATATTTATCTTATCTAAAATCATTATTTTCTCTCCTTGTTCCTAAAACCATAACCAGTAGAAATTGTTCTACCAATTGATAATAATTTCGCCTCTAGTGAGTTTTCACCCTCTAAAGGTAAACTATTTATTCCTTTATTAGGGTAAATTTCATACTTTGCTTGATGTTCTTCCAGTGATAAATTTGGCATAACAACATTAGCTCCACACTGCAAAGCCATAATTCTGCCATTTGGATCTAAAGTTTCCATAGCAGTTGTAGCTGGAATATTTATATCTTTAAGTAAAATTCTAGTTAATGCCATAACTTTTAAAGCTAAAGTTAAACTTCCGTTTTTAGCATCTTTTAATGGGGTTTGAGGATGAGCAATCAATGGCCCAATACCAATCATATCAGCACCAATTTCTTTGAAGAATAAAATATCATCGGCTAAAGATTCAATAGTTTGTTCAGGTAAACCAACAAGGCAACCTGTACCAACTTCATAACCTAAAGATTTCAAATCTCTCAAACATCTTACTCGATTATCAAAATCCATATAAGGGTGCATTTTTCTATACAATTTTCTATCAGTTGTTTCAATCCTGATTAAATACCTATCAGCACCACATTTACGAAAAGCCTTTAAGTCATTATAACTTCTTTCCCCTAAACTCAAAGTTAAAGCTACATCTGCTCTTTTTATTTCTGTAATTATTTCACACATTACATCTTTTGAGAAAAAAGCATCCTCTCCACCTTGCAAAACAACCGTTTTAAAACCAATATCAACAGCATTATATGCCTGATTTATAATCTCTTCAGGAGTTAATCTATAACGTTCAAGTTGTCTATTTTCACATCTTAGACCACAATATTTGCAAGCATTTTTACAAATATTTGTGTATTCAATCAATGCTCTTAGATGAATTTCATCCCCAACATATTTTTTTCTAACTTCATCCGCAAGAGAAAATAACCAATCATTTTTGGTATCGTCTTTTAAAATTTCAATTATCTCATCTTTTGTAAATTCAGTCATTTTTCTAATATCTGCCTTACCCTAATATATAAAAGGAGATTTTTCTTCTGCATAAATAACTTCAATACCTTCACCCACAAGGTTTTTCAACACTGGGCGAATAATAATTTCAGACTCAAAGTGCCCAATATCAACCACAACGATATCTGAATCTAATACCGTATGGAATTTCAAATCTCCAGTAACTAAAGCGTCAGCTCCTAAATTTTTTGCACCTGAAATAAATTCTGAACCACTACCAGCACAGAATGCAACCTTTCGTACACGCTCCACTTTTTTATTATTTATATAACGAACATTTGGTGATAAACCTCTGAACATTTCAACAAATTCATCAATTGAAACATCTTTTTTAAAATCAATCATTCTCAAAAATTCATGTTCAATTTCAACCTTATAATCATCTAAATACAACGCATCAATTATGGTATCAGTTGTTCCACCTTTTGCTTTATCTAAGTTTGTATGAGCTGAATAAATATCAATATCAGACCAAGAAATAGGAACCTCAAATAAAGGATGATGCGAGATAATCATATCGCATTCTTGACGTTTTGCTTGTGCTACAACAGCATCAGTGACTGTCAAACAAACCATTATCCTAAAAACATTTTCCCTTTTGGTTTCTACCATAAAACCAACACAATCCCACGCTTCTGCAGTTTCCACAGGTGCAAAATTTTCAATTTTCCTAATAATTTCGTATTTATTCATAAATATACTCTAATATTTTCCTTGCAATAACCTTTTTAGATGCTTTTTCTAACTTTTCTATTTTACCTGATTTTTCTAAAATTGTAACCTCATTGTCATCAGATGAAAAACCAATATCACTTCTTGAAATATCATTTGCAATCAAATAATCACAACCTTTTTTAGCGATTTTTTCTTTTGCATTTTCTAATAAATTTTCGCTTTCAGCACAGAAACCAACAACTAGTTGATGAGTTTTCTTTTCGCATAAACCTTTTAAAATATCAGGATTTTGAACCAACTCTAAAGTCAATGTTTCGTTTACTCCTGCAACTTTTTTCATCTTTTGCTCAGCCTGATTTTTAACTCTGTAATCAGCAACCGCAGCCGCCATAATAACAATATCAGAGGTTTCAAATTCGTCTTCTACCGCTTTTTGCATATCAAGAGCTGATTTAACTTTTACAATTTTATAAGGAGCTTCAAAGTTTTTTGTTGTAATCAAAACAACTTCTGCTCCCATATCTTTTGCAACATTTGCCAAAGCAAAACCCATTTTCCCTGAAGAATAATTTGAAATATAACGAACAGGATCAATATCCTCAATTGTACCACCTGATGTAACTACAACCTTTTTACCTGCAAGTTTTTGAGAATAACTTAGAGCCTCAACTGTTTCATTAAATATTTTTTCTAATGAACACAATCTGCCTTTACCCAAATAACCACAAGCTAAAAACCCACTTTCTGGCTCTAAAATTTCAACACCCTTAGATTGTAATTTTTTAATATTTTCTTGAACAGTTTCATTGTTCCACATATTACAATTCATCGCAGGTGCAATAATTATTTTTTTAGAAAACGCACAAGCAACAGAAGTTAAAAGATTGTCAGCAATTCCTTGAGCAATTTTAGAAATAGTATTAGCAGTAGCTGGGGCAATAACCATAATATCAGCTTCATCAGCCAAAGAAATATGCTCAGGTTTCCATTCTTTTACATCAAACTCTTGTACATAAACTTCGTTTTGAGATAAATTTTGAAGCGTTAATTTAGTAACAAAATTCATTGCATTAGGAGTACAAATAACTTTTACATCCGCACCATTTTTTTTGTACATTCTAATAAGTTCACAGATTTTGTATGCTGCAATTCCACCTGTAACCCCAACTAAAATACACTTCCCTTTAAGCATCTACTCCTCCAATTCTTTTCGGGTAATGCTTTCAACTTCAGCTATCGCACGTTCCAAATCATCATTAATTACAACATAATCGTATTGTTTTGAACGTTCTAATTCAACTTTTGCTTCTTCTAAACGACGTTGAATAGTTGCCTCATCTTCGGTATTTCTACCTCTTAATCGTTTTTCTAATTCTTCTACCCCAACTCCAGGTGGTGCAATAAATATCAAAACTGCCTCTGGCATTTTTTTCTTAACTTGTAAAGCACCTTGAGTTTCGATTTCAAGGATAATATTATATCCTTCTTCAAATTTTTGTTTGATATATTTTTTCTTTGTTCCGTAGCAATTTCCTGCAAATTGTGCGTGTTCTAAAAACTTATCTTCAGCAACACTTTTTTCAAACTCTTCTTTTGTCAAAAAGAAATAATTTACACCATCAACTTCACCTGGTCTTGGTGCTCTTGTTGTACAAGAAACAGACAAGATAAAATCTTGCGAATTTCTTGCCATAAATTCTTTTAAAACTGTGCCTTTTCCGACACCTGAACATCCTGATATAACAAACAATTTTTTATTCATAGAGATATTATACAATGAATAAATTTTATGTAAATTTTTTAGCTTTTAAATAATTAATTTTTCCTTAAATTTATTAATATTTCATCATTTTCGTTATATAAATATAATTGTTATAGTAAAAAGGAGAGAAATTATGATTAAACCATTAGGTGAAAGAATTGTTATTAAAGTTGTAGAAGAAACTGAACAAACTTCAGGTGGTATCTTTATTCCAGATAGTGCTAAAGAAAAACCACAAAGAGGTGAAGTTGTTGCTGTTGGTCTTGGCAAATTAAATGACAAAGGCGAAAGAGAACCAATGGATGTTAAAGTTGGGGATGTAATCCTTTACGCTAAATACTCAGGTACAGATGTTAAAATCGATGGTACTGAATACAAAATCTTATCAATCAAAGATGCATTAGCAATTATTGAGTAATAAAAAGGAGAAAATATAAAATGGCAAAACGTATTGTATTTGACGAAGAAGCTAGAAAAGCTCTTCTAAAAGGTATTGATGCAGTTGCCGATGCTGTTAAAGTTACACTTGGCCCAAAAGGTAGAAACGTAATTTTAACTAAAAAATTCGGCGCACCTCAAATCGTTAACGATGGTGTTACTATTGCAAAAGAAATCGAATTAAAAGACGCATTAGAAAATTCTGGTGCACAATTACTAAAAGAAGTTTCATCTAAAACAAATGATGTTGCAGGTGACGGTACTACAACAGCTTCAGTTCTTGCTCAAGCTATCGTTCGTGAAGGTTTGAAGAACTTAACTGCTGGTGCTAACCCAATGTCTATGAAACGTGGTATCGACAAAGCTGTTGAAGCTTCTGTTGAAAAAATCAAATCTATGGCTCGTCCTGTTAACACTAAAGAAGAAATCGCTCAAGTTGCCGCAATTTCAGCTGGTAATAACAGAGAAATCGGTGAACTTATCGCAGAAGCTATGGAAAAAGTTGGTCACGATGGTGTTATCACTGTTGAAGAATCAAAATCTTTCGGTACAAACTTAAAAGTTGTTGAAGGTATGCAATTTGATAAAGGATACATCTCTCCATACTTCGTTACTGACCCAGAAAGAATGGAAGCTGTTTTAGAAGATGCTTATGTATTCTGTTGCAACAAAAAAATTAACTTAATCGCAGACCTTGTTCCACTTCTTGAACAAGTTGCTCGTGATGGCAGATCACTTCTTCTAATCGCTGAAGATATTGAAGGTGAAGCTCTTGCAACTCTTGTTGTTAACACTATGAGAAAAGTTTTAAGAGCGGTTGCAGTTAAAGCTCCTGGTTTTGGTGATAGAAGAAAAGCTATGCTTGAAGATATCGCTATTCTTACTGGTGGCGAAATGTTCACTGAAGAACTTGGTATTAAATTAGAAAACGTTACTACTCAAATGCTAGGTAAAGCAAAACGTGTAACTGTTACTAAGGATGAAACAACTATCGTTGTTGGTGACGAAACTAAAGAAGTTGTTGCAGAACGTGTAAGACTTATCAAAAAACAAATCGAAGCTTCTGATTCTGAATATGATAAAGAAAAACTTAACGAACGTGTTGCAAAACTTTCAGGTGGTGTTGCCCTGATCGAAGTTGGTGCAGCTTCTGAAGTTGAACTAAAAGAAAGAAAATTAAGAATTGAGGACGCACTTAACGCTACTCGTGCTGCTAACGAAGAAGGTATCGTTCCTGGTGGTGGTGTTGCATTATTAAGAGTTCAACAAGAACTAACTTCTAAATTAGATTCAATTAACTTTGGTTCTGATGATGAAAAAGTTGGTTTCAAAATTCTTACAGCAGCACTAGATGTACCACTTAGAGCTATCGCTCGCAACGCTGGTGCTAAAGCTGACGTTGTAGTTGATGCAGTTCTTGAAAAAGACGGTGCATTTGGTTATGACGCACTTAACAACCAATATGTTGATATGTTCCAAGCAGGTATTGTTGACCCAGCAAAAGTTACTCGTTCAGCTCTACTTAACGCAGCATCAGTTGGTTCTATGTTATTAACTACTGAAGCGGCGGTTGTTGAATTGCCTGAAGAAAAAGCTGCAGCTCCTGATATGTCAGCAGCTATGGCTGGTATGGGCGGTATGGGCGGCATGATGTAGTCCTCGGACGGACGTGGCAGGGGTAAATATTAGCTACCAAGGGCTAAGACAACTTGCAAGACTATCGTGCTCCGCAGGGCTATTTGAAAAATTGCTCAGCAAAATCCAAGACAGTCCTCGGCCGGACATAAAAACAATTAAAAAGGACTTAGTAAAAACTAAGTCCTTTTTTGTTATCTGTTTAAATATTTTCTTAAATAAAAATCATTTTCTAACTGTTGTTTAAAGTTTTGAGGATGTAATATCAAATTCTTCCAAACTTTGACACTACACAAAATTTTCTTTTGTAATTCGGCTAATAAATGTTCATCCAAAACTTCTTCGCAAAGTTCTAACAAGTTTCTTCTATAATCTTCGACAGTCATTGTTGCGTAGACCCTGTAGATGTTTGAAACACAGAAATATTCAAAATTTGATTCAAAATCATCCATCAATCCTTGTTTTTTCAAATAATCTTTTACAGCTTTTGTTATGTTAATTAAATCAATATAACGTTCTTCGTTAGCTCTCAATGTAGACGTTTTTCTTATTCTATAGTTATATAAAACTGAATTCAAATAGGAAATATTTTGAGCCAAAACAATTGTTCTTACAATGAACATAACATCTTCAAAACAACGAAAATCTGCAAATCTAATAGCATTTTCTTTCACTAATTTAGTATCATATATTCCATTCCAAGCTTGGCATGGTGCTACTAAAAAACTGTTATATAAAATTGGTTTTTTGATATTCTGGCCTACTGGGACTTTTATTGGTTTTGATTTTGTCAAAGAAACAGCTTTTCTGAATATATGAGGTATTGTTATTTTTCCATCCCATTCCTGAACTTTTTTATAATCACAAAAAACGACCTGAGAATTTAAAGTTTTAGCCTGATTGTACATTTTTTCATACATATCAGGTTCAACCCAATCATCTGGATCTACAAATGCGATAAACTCACCTGTGGCATTTTTTATCCCAATATTTCTGCCTACACCTTGTCCCTCATTCTCTTTATCAAAAATTTTAACTCTTTCATCCTTATTTGCATATTCGTTCAGAATTTCTAACGAGCTATCGGTTGAGCCATCATTAATACAAATCAATTCAATATCTTCTAAGGTTTGACCTAACAAGCTATCAAGACACTGTTTAAGGTATTGTTCAACATTATAAACCGGAATAATAACAGAAACTTTAACCATATAAGCCACTCCTATATAAGAAAGGTATCTCATATAAGCAAAATAAAGTCAAGAAAAAATAACAAAAAATCATATTTACAGACTTAGTATAAATATGAAAATATTACCGATAACAACCTTGAACGAATATCGTTGTAAAGAAATTCCAAGATATTTGTATACAATCACAACTCGTGCAAATTATGAATCAATGTGCAAAGATGGATTCATACATGTTGGCAAAGATCCACTTAGACCAAAAATGTATGGGATATTTATGTTTGATTTAATAAATTTTACGAAACGTTGGACTTCAAACTCCTTTTTTAGGCGTAAAAGTTTTGCAACAGAACTACTTGTTAGCATTACTGATAAATCAAAAGATTTGGTGGTTCTAAAAATTCCAACAAAAAATCTTGATGGACAATTAAGAGTGAGAAGCTTAAACTATCTATTTAAAAATTGGGACAAACATAATGATTATCATTTAGATACGGGTTTTGGTGCTCATATGCGAAAGCATTTCACTCAACACAAAGAACCTATTGAATATATCTATAAAGAGAACATCCCAATAGATAGAGTTGAAAAAATTGGGGATATACATATTGATGACACGAAAAAACTTGCTAGAGGAGAATTAAAACTAAAAGATATTCTGTCAGATTTATTTAGAGATACTCCACAGCATAAAGCCATCGAACAAATGAAATAACTATTGTTCTTTATTTTTTAATAGTTCAATTTCAGCTTTTAATTTATTAATTTCACATTTTATAGGGTCAGGAATTCTGTTATGCATCAAATTGCCTTGAGAATCAGTAATTGCTCTGTGAACAACTCGCCCAGGAACCCCAACAACAGTAGAGCTTTCTGGGACATCTTCCACTACAACAGAACCAGCACCAATTCTAACATTATCCCCAATAGTAATGTTCCCTAGAACTTTTGCACCAGCCCCTACAATAACTTTATTACCTAAGGTTGGGTGGCGTTTACCTGATTCTTTACCTGTTCCTCCAAGAGTAACCTGTTGGTAAAGTAAAACATCATCTCCAACAATTGTTGTTTCACCAATTACAACACCTTCACCATGGTCAATAAAAAATCTTCTACCAATTCTTGCCCCAGGGTGAATTTCAATACCAGTAATAATCCTTGTGCAGTATGAAATTATACGTGGAATTAATGGGATATGCCATTTGTATAATCTATGAGCAAATCGATATGCTACGATTGCGTGCAATCCAGGGTAGCAAAGAATAACCTCTAAAATATTTTTTGCAGCTGGATCATTATCATAGATAACTTTAATGTCCTCACTAACTTTTATAATTCCACGTTTTATAATACTAAACATTTATCACCTTTTATAAATTGGATACATTTGCACTTATTATAACAAAAAAACAATTAAATAAAACGCCCCGAATAATCGGGGCGTCTTTTAACGATATTACAACTGAGATTGAAGACTCGCTAACTCAACACGTAAATCATAAACTAATGAATTATAATAATCTAACCAAGTTTCACCAGTTTTTTCATCTTTAACCTCATCTTCGCAAACTGCACGAACTCGTTTTGTATCAAGAGTATCTAATTCTATGTAAATTTCACTTATACGTTCTCTTATAAAAAACTCTTGTTTTTCGTTTTCATAATTTGGGTTATCAACAATTTTGCCATTTTTATAAACGTATTTCATAGAATCTTTTAAGAATGAATTATAAACATCTTCACAGACTTCAACATTTATAACACCTTCAGTAAGCTGCTGACATTGTCCACATCCATTAAGACTCCCGTCTTTTTCTACAAATATATAATATTTCATAATTTACCTAACCTTTCTGTAAGCTGTTGCTCGTAAATACATTTTATTAGTACCTGAACAAAGACCTGTTCTATATATATTTAACGTTCTTGCAGAGCTGACAAGCATATTAAAGGCCCCACCAAAAATACTTTTAGCATATAAAGCATAAACAGAACCATATCCAGTATCAAAACGAAATTGTGCAGTCCCGCAAGAACCTTCCATTGAAAACATAACTTCGTAAATATTACCATCATTCGGTAAATAGCTGGATAAAGAAACCACTGTTGTTTCACTATTAGATATAGTCACCATATTTAGAAATACGGTAGTTTTAGTAACCCATTTTCCATCAATATCAGATGTGTTGGCTTTTTTATCTAACACAGCCATACCAGCAGAAGACAAATTTGACAGAGCCAAATCTGCACATTCTTCAAATTTAGCTTCGACCTCTTCAAATTTTGCTGAATTTTCCTGATTTTTAGAATTTGCATTGGAAATTGTTTCATCAATCCGCAAATTCGTATCTTCAATTTTTGATAATACATCGATGAAGTTTGCGTTTACTTCATCTGCTTTGGCTTTTGTCCCTGGGACAAAAGAATACGGTACACCGAATGTCATAAAATATCCTTTCTGACATATCGTTGGACACAGTTGTTTTCGGCAAAGTCAATCTATAGTTTAATAATACAATATTTTATCTAATTCCGTCAAGCAAAAATGGGCACACCTATCGATATGCCCATTTTTTTATAATTTATAAAAGTTTCTCGTTGTCTATGCTAGGATACTTTCTGCTGCTTCTCCAGCTGCTTCTGCACCTTTTTTACCAAATTTGCTGAAGAATTTAACTACTGGATCATAAGTGTACTTCGCAATGAATTCACCAGCTTTTGATACATAGTGACCAACTTTTTTCATAAAGCCTGCGTCTTTTAATGCAACATCATCTAAAACTTTAAGAACATTTGTTTTATGTAATGTTACTAATGCTGCAGCTGCAACAACTAGACCAGCTAATACTTTTAATGCTGTGCGTTTCTTTTTAGGTTTTGCTGCAACTTCTGGAGCTACTTGCTCTGCTGCAGGTTTTGCGAATGCACCTGGACGTTCTAAAACGTTTGTTGCTTCACCTGTGAAACGTACATTTGACATAGAGACTGGATTTACCATCATAGACATAGAGAAAACCTCCTTACACACTTTTTTCTATTACACCACATATAAAACACCTAACAAATTAATTTTGTCTTATTAGATTTAAAATGCAAATATTTGTTACAAAAGTTTACACATTTTTTGGAATATTTTTAATTCTCGTGTCATCTATATATGTGTAGAGGGAGGAAATATCATAATGGCTAATACACAAGAAACAATCATTTATATTGAAAAAGAAAATCATATTGAAGCGGAATTCATGTCTAGAAACTTCGTTAACAAGGAAATCAAGAACCGTGCATACATAAATGCAATAGGTGCAGAACTTGTTATGAAATACCTTTCTAGCGAAGGGATTAAAGTAGATGAAATTCACAACCTTCATTCAATATCTAAAATTCTTGAAAATCTTGATATTTCTGACATCTTACTACCAAACATTCACATTGATGTTCGTGTGGTATTTGATGACGCACAAATATTTATCCCTAAAAGCCATCTTGAAATGGAAATTGAACCAGATATTTATGTAGTATTAAAATTAGAAGAAAATTTCAAACACGCAGAACTACTTGGATATTTCAAACCTTCTCAAATCAACAGACGCAATGAAAACAAAGAATATTATTTCTTTGAAAAAAGCAAATTAGCCTCTACTGATACCCTTACTAAATTTATTAAGAACTTTGTTGGTAAGACTCCTAGAGATTTATCTGAAGAAGATTTCTTCAGAGGAAAAGAATTATCTATTTCTTTAGCTGATCACAACATTTCTGTAGCTGAAGAAAAAGAATTACTTGAATTACTACTATTAAGTTCAGCACTAAGAGAAAGTGTACTTGAATTTGATAATTTTGAAACACTTTCTTATAGCACTGCTCCTGTATTAGCAGAAATGACAACTCCTTTAGCTATAGTTGAAGCTCATTTAGAAGAAGCTTCTGAAGAAGTAGAAGTAACTAATGCAGATGAGTCAACCTTAGCAACAATGGCTCTTGATGAAGAATTAGCAATCGAAGAAGCTTTTCCTGAAGAAGAAGTAGTAGTAGACACAGCAGAAGTTTCACTTGAAGAAATCTCAGAAGAAGAACCTACTTTTGAACTTGAAGAAGAAACTTTTGAAGAAAATACAGAAGAATTTGAACAGGTTCTTGAAGAAGAAGCTCAAGAAGCAGTTGAAGAAGAAAATAGCGTTTTAGATTTCGATGATTTTGATACTGAAGTTGTTGAAGAAGTTATTGAAGATACAGAAACTTTAGATATTTTTGAAGAATCTGTACCTGTTGAAACAGAACCAGAAGAAACTACAGAAAATTTAGTATTAGAAGAAACGACAGAAGACAATGATAATATTTTAATTGCAGAAGAAAATATTCTTGAAGAACAAATTGTTCAACCAAGCGAAGAAATCGTGGAAGACATTATTGAAGAAGTTACTGAAGAGGTTGCTGAAGTTTCAGATATTGAAAACCTAGATGAACTAGTAGAAGAACCAATCGAAGAAGTAATAGAAGAAGAATTAACATTCTCTGACACTACAGTTCTTGATGAAGTTGCTGAACAACCAATAGAAGAAATAGTTGAAGAAGTTGAAGTAACACCAATTGAAGAAAGTGTTGAAACTTTAGATGTTGAAAGTATTGCATTAGAAGAACCAACTCTAGAAACAGAAGAACTTCCAATTGATGAAGCTGAAGCTCTACCTTTAGTAGAAGAAACTCTACAAGTAGAAGAAACATTAAATATTGAAGACGATGTTCCATCTTTAAATCTAGATGAAGCTCCAGCTCTTGAAATCGATTCTACAGACTTAGGGGACGATTTATTAGGTGGAGATATATTAAATGAAACTGAAGAATTGACAGAAACTATAGCTGAAACAGAAGAAGTAGAGGAAGAAGTTGTACCACAAGAACCAACTTTACCTAGCGTTGAAGAAACATACACTCCGTTAGCTTTAGATGAGATGTCTGTTGATTCAATTCTAGACCAAACAATTGCAGCTATTGATTCAAAAGAGGCAACAGAAGAAAACAATACAGATTTAGATAAAGCAGCATCAGCAACAGCTGAAGCTCTTGCAAATGCCGTAGCTGAAGGAGAAGCAAAAGCAGTATCAGATGAAGCCATCAAATTAGCATCAGTTTCTGGCGATATGATTAACGATGTTGTACAAAATTTAGAAAACGATCAACAAAAAAGCCTTGATAGAATCGACTATGAAAAAACAGATATTGCACCTGATGTTGATGAAATCCCTGAACATATAGCTGTTGCAGCAGAAGATTTATTCATTGCTAAAATGGAATCTAATTTAGAAGCTGAAGAATCTGGTCAACTTGAAATACCTACAGATATTTCAAACTTAAACACAGTTGAAACATATGAAGAAAAAGAATTTATTCAAGAATCTGTTGATTTTGGGAATATGGAAACAGTTTCAACAGAAGAACTTATGACACAAGGTTTTGAAAATACAGAAATAGAAAACTTATCTGGATTTGATATGCCTGTGGATAATTTCAACTTGCCTGATGTTAACTTAGGCAAAGAAGAAGGGGTTGTTGACCTCCCTCAATTTAGTAATGGAGGTTTTACAATCAACGAAGACGGCTCTTCACCAATGGATAAAATGCTTGATATGAGTATGGCTGCAGAAGAACCTGAGAAAAAAGATGACGAAGAATTAATGGATATGGAATTAAACGGAGCATCTTTAGATTTTAGTTCTTGTATGAAACCATCAACTAGACGAAGAGAAGAATCTCGCTCATCTCATGATGAATCTAAGCCAACAATGGATGAAGAAACAAAAAAAGCTCTTCTAGCTAACAATATAATCCGAAGCTCTGATAATGATGATGACGTAGAAGAAGATTTTGGCGAAACAATAACAATTCCAGTAGATGATGAACCTTTTGAAATCGATGCAATAGATACTTTAGAAGAAACTACTGAAATTGTTGAAGAGTCAGCTGACGAGCTTTCTATTGAAGAATTATTAGGAGAAAGCGAAGAAGCAGAAACTATGGAGGTTACAGATAACGAATTCCCTTTTGATGATATCGAAGCTTTGTCAGAAGAGGATGAAGCTTCAGCTGATACAACTTCTCCAGAAGAATTATTCAAAGATTATGAAGAACCTTCAGTAGAAGTGCAAAACGATGAAGAGTTTTTATCATCTGCTGAAGGATTTACAACTGACATGTTTGACGTGGAAGAAAAAACAGAAGAAGTTGCACAACCAGAAATCGCTGAACAACAAGACTGGATGGAAGATACTGATTATGCAACTCTTGAAGATGTAGAGCCTCAATCTCAAGAAATCGCAGATGATTTTATCACTGAACCTGAAGCTAATCCAAAAGAATTTCCAACCACTGAAAATTCAACTGTAATTAGCGATAAAACATTTCAAACTGGGGAAATTGAAATAGATATAAATAATCAAGCAACACCACAATTTGAAGGACATGAATCTTTAGAAAATCTATACAATCTAAATTCAAAAGTTCCTGGAGGAGCTCTATTACAAAACCCAGGAAGACTTGGTTCTGGCAGCCAAGCACGTGGTGCAGCTGGACTTATGGGCGTGTTAGGAACTCTTATTGTTCTTGCATTAGTTGGTGGTATTGGTTTTGGTGTCGCTAAATTCTTCAAAGCTCCAACAGAAGAAGCTCCACAACCTATCACTGATGAGCCATTAACAAGTACTGATAATGGAGTAACTGATGCTAATACATTACAAATTGACCCTAACAATGTTGTAAATATGGATAACAATTACAACGCAATCGAAAAATCAGCAAAAACAACAAATGTTGCCAAACCTTCAACACAAAAGAAAGGAACAGCTAAAGCTTTTGTTGAAATTAAAGACATGAAATGGACTTTACCTGATTACATATCTAAAAACGGTCAATTCCTACAATATTTTCAATCAGCTAGCAAAAGCCTAAAACTATCATTAACAACAGACTTGTTACTAGCAAGTGATTATATTTATTCAGATCAAATGCGAGTAGCAATAACTTTTGAAAAAGACGGTGCTTTTGGAAATTCACAAGTAATAACATCTAGCGGTTCAAATCAAATTGATAAGATTGTGTTACAAACTGTTAACCAAACCCTAAAACACCTAAAAGCTCCAAATAGCGTGGGGAATGACGAAAACACAACAGCTGTACTTAATATTTATTTTTAAGTATGATATAATGCTGTTGTAGTAGAGGGAAGTTTTATTGTGGAACTAGCACAAGATAAAATTGATTTAATCAGCAGAATAATAAAAAACGACCGCAAATACCCAAATAATGAGGATTTGTTTGACGATTTTTTCAACGAGACTTGCAAACGCTCTGTTGCAATTCTTGGTGCAATTGAATCTGAAGCTACACTTGAAACTTACCTTAAAAGAATTGTAACAACCTCTATTATCAATGTATTAAAGGATTCTGGCAGACTTAGACGCACAAAATCTGGATACATGTCAACAAAAGAAGTTACTTTCGAAACTCCTACTGATATTGATTATTCTGGAATTGACATTACTTATTCCAATATCAAAGTTCCTGAAAATCCTGAACAAGTAGTTATTCAAAAGGAAATACTTCAATTTGTTGCCGACACAATCAAAAAGATTGATGAAGAAGATCCAGATAAAAACTATTTACATATCTACACTTTGCGTTATGATAAAGGCATGACTCAGAAAGAAATTTCTGAAGAAATCGGTATTTCTCAATCTGAAATTTCAAAAAGATTGTATAAGCTGATGGAAAAAGTCAGAAACGCTATTGAATAAATCTAAACTATGAAATGTCCAATATGTAAAAAAAATATTCCAGACACGGCAGTAAAATGCCCTTATTGTAGAACTCGTACAGGGTTGGTTTGTAACCATTGCAATAAGGTTAATCCTGTTGGAAATTTAACTTGCGATAAATGCGGACAAGAGTTATTAAAAATTTGCACTCACTGCAATAGTGTAAACTTTCCTATCGCAAAAAAATGTAGAAAATGTGGCTCACCTTTTGGCGTTCAACAAACTAAAAAGCCTAAAAAAGAACAACAAGTTCCAAAACAAATGAATCTTGAATTTTCACCAAAACTATATTCAAGAAAACAAGCCATTGATACATTACAAGAAGGTTTAGCATCAAGAGATAGAAAGATATTCTCTATCACTGGAGAAAAAGGAATTGGTAAAAGTGCAGTATTAAAAGCTGTAGTTAAAAACTTGGGTAAAGACAGATATGAGTGGTGTATAGGTAAATGCACACCTTTAACTCAATTAACCCCTGGTGGTGTAGTTCAAGATATGCTTTTAAATCTATTCAAGCTTCCAAATTACTACATCAACGATGAAGAATTAAAAAAAGATGCTGTTCAATTTTTTAGCAATGAATTTAGATTTTTAAATCCAACAGAAGTTTCAGATTTTCTTAATTTTCTATATAACTCAAAAGACGGGAATTACGAAGATATCATTATTAACAAAAAGAAAACATATGACATTTTAAACAAAATTTTTGATGCATTTTGCCATACTGGAAGATTTGTTTTTGTTGTGGATAATTTAGATTTTATCGATGGTTTCTCAATAGAATTTCTAACCAATATGATGCGAAATAATAACAATTGGAAAAACTTGAAATTCATCGCAATCTACAATGAACATAAACCAGTTAGTAGCTATTTCGGTATTGATAAAAAAGAACTTAAAGCATATGTAGATATTCATCTTGCCCCAATTTCACAAGAAGAATTAGAGCAAACTTTAAAACTCACAGGAGAAGCTGGAACATATGTTTCTCCAAGAGAAAAAGAAGTAATTTTAGCAAAGTGCAACGGAAACCCTGCATTTGTAGAGCAAGCTGTAAGTTATTGTTTTGATTGTCAAATCTCAGATAAAGCATTTTTAATGCCAAATAACTTCTCTGATTTAGTTAAAGAAAGATTACTAACACTAAAGAAATCTAATCCTGAAGCTCATAAATTATTATGCGGAGCTGCGATTATAGGAGATAGATTAAATCTAGCTCTACTAAAACAAATTTTTGGATATAAAACTAAAGAATTTAATGAAATTATGTCTTATCTTGCAAAATCAAATTTTGTAAGACCATACAATGAAGTTTTCTATGAATTTAACAATTTATTATTGTGGGAAACTGTATTAAAAAATATTCAAAATGAAGCTATTTTTGAAGATTTAAACGTTAAAATTGGAAGAGCAATTAGTATATTTACTCTAAACACAAATGCTGTTATGGCTATGATTGCTCATAATTTAAAAGAAAACCGTATGGCATTTGACATTTGGACAAAAACGACCAGACTTGCTTCTTACGTTGGAGATATCAATTTATACGTAATATCTCAAAAACAAGGTTTGGCATTATTAAATGAATTCAACGAAAATGAAACTTTAAATATCAGATACAACATTAGCGAACGCTTAGGGAAATTACTAACAGAATATGACCCAGAAGAAGCTATTGAATATTTACCTGATGCCATCTCTAATGCAAAATCGAACAACAATGAAGAAAAAGAAATTGAATTATTAGGCTATCTTGCACTTTGTTGTAAAAAAATTGGCAATTATTTTGGCGATGTTGAATGTGTTGATAACGTTTTAAAAAAATTGACTCCTGCTCAAGAACTTGAATCTGCAATGATTAAAGCTTCAAAATTACCTTCACTATTGCATATCGGTAATTGTGGGGAAGTCATCAATCTTGTAGATAACGATATTATGCCTGTTATCAATTCTCACATTTCAAAACCTAGATTGAATAAAGCTATCCCAATGGGATTTTTATACGATACTTGGATCAGAGTTTATTTAGCATTAGCAACAGCACTTGCATTACAAGGTAATGATCGTTCTTTTGAAATTTTAGATATTTTGTTCACAATTATCGATAGACACAAAATTAAAGATGAAAACTTTATCTGCAAAGTAAAACTTGTTCTTGCATGGGCTAACACAATGAAAGGGAACTTTATAAAATCTCAAGAGGTGTTATCCGATATTAGAAGTTGTCTTGGCTCAGAATTTTTAGACATAAATACAATCAACTCTGAAAAAGCCGATATTATCAATTATTATCACTTAGTTGAAGTGGTAAATAAATTCCATAAAAAAGAATTTGATGGAATAAAAGAAGCCTTATTTGACTCAACAATTTTTGCTGGCGACACAGGTAATGAATTTGTGAAAAACATATTCAAAACCCTTCTTGGCAAAATTCTATACGAAAATAAACAGGCAAAAAGAGCTGTCGAGATTTATAATGAAGAAGTTACATTCTTTGCCAATAAAAAATTAGCAATCGGAGCACTTCTAGCGTGGTATTTAATATCAGAGGCAACCATTGTCACTGAGAATGCTAAAAACGCTGTTGAAATCGCCACTCAAGCCCTTGAAATAGCCCAAAATCCAAGAATAAATAATTCATATTTCATAGTTTTACTAAAAATCTTATTAGCAAAAGCCCATATGGAACTTTCTGATTATGAAAGTGCAAAAATTGACTTAGAATCAGCAGTTATCATCGCAAAAAAATACAATATGAACGATCTAATGAGCAAAATTTATTTCTTGTCAGGTAAACAAAATCAAGACTTAGGAACAATCCAAGGTGCAAATCAAATTGAATATCTAAAAGGAGCGTCTAAAATGTACAAAAAAGCTCTTGATATTGTTTTAACGACTACAAGAAACACATATATGAAAACAAAAATTGAAGAACAAACTAATATTTTAATGTCATACTGTTCGCTTAATGGATTCAGCATTTAAACCTATTTTCAAATTTATAATATTATTTATAAGTCTTAATAAGTATTCCTTTTTGTAACGAAAAAAGATATAATCTTTACAAGAAGACATGTTTATTTTAAAAATAAGTTATAAAAAAAGGAAACGAAATTGCTAAATAATTTTGAAAGTTTTGATAACTCAGAAACAGCTACAAAGAAAGATATCGTAATCCAAGAGAGAGTAGAACTTGTATCTTCTCACATGTACAAACAGTTCTTAGATTACCAACATTCTACAGTAAATACTAATGATATCTTTACTCGTATGGTTGATTGTTTAGACATTGTTTCTAATAACTTGAAACAATCGTTCTCTTCTCGTGGAATTACAACTCAAAATATATATGTTGAATCTGATTCCCCAAAATCAACAGCAATCGTAAATATTTTGTGGCATAAAATGAGCTTCACTACTCGTTGCAATTTCCAACCTCAAGCATTATTTAGAGATGACGGCAGACATATCTTCTCAAATCGTATTATGGCTATTCGAGGCAATTACAACGACATCATTAAAGATGCAAAAGATAGAGAAGAAGAGATGGTAAGACTACTCGAGCATGAGATTGCATCTTTATACATCCCTGCTGATCAAACTCAAAAATGCATTTTCAAAATCAAACACACTGGTCAAGAATTCTCACTAAACCAAATTGATGCTCCTCGTGAAGTTGTTTTAAAAGTTGTTGAAACAGTTTGCGGTGGCGGTTTATACCACCAAGATGGTTCAGTTAAAACATTTACTGTTTAATTATTTATTTTGACTTAGGGTAAAATATAACTAAAAATATAGTATAGGGTAATGTAATTTATATGAAGTTAGTTGAAAAATTAAAAGAATACGAAAATCAATATTTATTTATACGTTGGGCTACAGGTGGAGAATACGGCAAACTAATGTATGTCGGCGAAGACTTTGTTGAATTCAACATAATCGATATTGAAACAATGAAATATAGAGAAACAATTCTTCTATATGCTCCACTTATTTTAGAAGTTTCAATAGGTGGTGCCGACATTGCAAGAATCATTGCAGAAGTATCTTCTCAAATGTCAATTCATAATGAAAACTAGATCAACTTCGCTCGTGCCTCTGCACATCAAGTACGCTCAGTGCATTAAACGGCAACGCTCACACTTGCAACGAAAACTCAACGTTTACGTTGACGCGTGTTCGACTCTCGCTTCGCTCGTGCCTCTGCACTGAGCTAAAAAAAAAGTCACAACCTTTTGCGACTTGAACAATAATCTTGGGAGGAGATTTTGGGATAGTTTGTACATGCATGATATGATAATCATGCCAATTTGAAGACATGAGATTTTAAAAATTTAACAAAAATTTACAAATTTGATTTTTTGTATTATAATAACACTATGGAAAAAAGTTTAAATATATTAATTATCAATGGTCCAAACCTAAATATGCTAGGTGTAAGAGAACCTGAACAATACGGTTCTAAATCATACAAAGATTTAGAAATGGAACTTTATGAATACTCATTTGAATTAGGAATTAACCTTGAGGTATTCCAAAGTAATTTCGAAGGTGAAATTGTTGAAAAAATCCAATACGCATTAGGTAATTTTGATGGTATTATCATCAACGCGGGAGCTTACACACATACGAGTGTCGCTATACGTGATGCCTTAACTGCTGTAAAAATTCCGACAGTAGAAGTCCATATTTCAAACATTTATAGAAGAGAAGAATTTAGACATGAGTCATTATTTGCAGATGTATGCGTAGGGCAAATTACAGGATTCAAAACAGATAGTTACAAGCTAGGATTACAAGGCTTAATTAACTTTTTAAACAACGCCAACGACTAATTTTTATGCAAAACAGCATAAAATCCAACCCTCTTGAGGGTTTTATTGGGGTTATTAACTGAGGGTATCAAAATCTAATACCCGAAAAACTCTTAAAATCCTAAAATTATTTTTTTGCAACAAATTCTTGATGCATTTTCTCAATCATCTGAAGAGTTTCTTCTTCAGAGTGATTAGCTGCATATTCATCTATAACTTGGTTCAATTTAGCTACTAATTCTGGATTTTTTTCCAAGAATTTTAAATCGCCTTCAATTGAATCAGATGCAACTTGAGATTTACCTAAAGATGCAGCTGGCATATTTGCCAAATCTTTAATCTCTTTTTGCTCAGCAGGAGCTACCGGTTGAGATTCCGGCTGCACAGTACCATCATTGGATGCCTTTTGGATACCCGTGAAGTTTAATTTGTTAATGTTGTTGTGATCAATTTCTCTCATAGTATCACCTTACTTTCAGAAAATTTCTCTATTTCTTTATCTTCATGCCAATTTATGGTTAGAAAACACCTAAAAGAGATTTTTTGCTACTTTTTTCTTAAAAAAATTACAAAAATTTACATGTAATTTTTCACTGAATTTTTCATGTTATGATGTATTATATACTATAAAAGGAAGTAATGCAAATTATGAACTTGAAGAAAATTTTCAAAAATGTATGGTGGACTCTATCTGCATTCAAAACAGTTAACGAATTACCTGATGCAATAATTTATGTTGACATCGTTGGTAATATCAAAAATTTTAATAAACGTGCAAAAGAGATTTTTGGACTAGAAGAAAGTGATGACCCAACTGTCGTTATAAATATCAATGACATTATCAAAGACGGTTCAGAACATATTAACGAGTCATTGGACTTAACAAGACCAATTCTAGCCACTGCAACCATACCTGGTAGAGAATTTTATGTTGAATTAAATGCATCACACAAAGGTAGAGGCTATTGCTTAAGCATTAGAGATTTAACAAAATTAACAACAGAAATTTTTAATGACGACAAAACATTACGTTTTAACGGTGAAAAAAATGCAATGCTTGCTAAACTAGAAGGAGATTTGAAATCACCAATCACATCTATTAGCGGATTTTCTAGAGGTTTGTTAGATGGTTTAGGTGGTGAATTATCCGAAAAGCAAGCAAAATACGTCAAGATTATTAATAACAACGCTGAAGAATTATACCATTTTATGGATAAATTTTTAGAGTTTTCTAAAGCTGAATCTTCTATATACGAATCAAATTATCAAAATTTTGATTTAATTGAAGCTTTAAAGGCTGTAATGAAAGATTATGAAAGCACATTAGAAGAGAAAAAATTGTCTTTTGATATAGATTATGAATCTATTGAAAAACGTATGGCATACACAGATTCTAATGCTATAAAAAATGCATTTAGAAACATCATCGAAGTTGCATTATCTATGACTGAAACAGGATTTATTTCAGTAAAGATTGCACATCCAAACGAAGAAACATGTGTAAAATATAATTTATCAATCACTGCAAATAAAAAATCTTCTTATATGCAAATCACAATTAGAGATACTGGCTCAGGCGTAGCACCAGAAGATATGAAATATTTATGTGAACCTTATGCTCAATTAGAAAAAGGTAAAAAGAACTTCTTGAGAGCTCTAAAACTAGGTTCAGCAAGTATTATGATAAAGAGAGCAAATGGACTTTTTGATATTACATCTGAACTTCGTAGTGGAACAAAATATGAAATAGTCCTTCCTATCGAAAAGGAATAAAATGAGCAACGTAATTCTAAAAAGTGTAAGAAAGACTTATGATAACAGTAAAACTGTTATTAATGATGTCAGTTTAGAAATAAAAGACAAAGAGTTTGTCGTTCTTGTCGGAGCATCTGGATGTGGTAAATCAACACTTCTAAGAATGATTGCTGGCTTAGAGGATATAACAAGTGGTGAAATCTACATCGGAGATAAGAAAGTAAACAAGATCCCTCCAAAAGATAGAGATATTGCCTTTGTTTTCCAAAGCTATGCATTGTATCCTCATATGACCGTGAGAGAAAACATCGCATTTGGACTTAAAATGAGAAAAGTTGATAAAGCAACTATTGAGAAAAAAGTTCAAGAAGCTGCAGAAATCCTAAATTTGACAGAATATTTAGATCGCAAGCCAAAACAACTTTCAGGTGGTCAACGCCAACGTGTTGCACTAGGTAGAGCTATCGTACGTAATCCAAAAGTTTTCTTAATGGATGAACCTCTATCAAATTTAGATGCTAAATTACGTGTTCAAATGCGTTCTGAAATTAAAAAATTGCACGAAAAACTACAAACAACATTCATATATGTAACCCACGATCAGACTGAAGCTTTGACTATGGGAGATAGAATTGTTGTTTTAAATGGCGGTGATATCCAACAAGTAGATACCCCAGAAGAGATCTATAACAATCCAAAAAACACTTTTGTTGCAGGATTTGTAGGTTCCCCTCAGATGAACTTTATTGAAGGTAAAGACATTGGCTTAGATGAAAATATACTTTATGGAATTCGCCCAGAAAAAATGACAAAATCTGATGGTGATATAAAATTAACAGTTGAAGTTGATATTTCTGAAATGCTTGGTAGCGAAAAAATTGCATATTTTAATATCGGAGAAAGAAAATGTTCAGCTAAATTAGAAGCTGATACACAGATTGGAAAAACTCTCGATCTTTCTATCAAAACTTCTGATTTATACAAATTTGATATTAATACAGGGGAAAGAATTTATTAGAAATAAAAAAAGATGGTTGTAAAACAACCATCTTTTTTATTCTTTTATCCAACGGAAACTTTTTACATAATTACTTCCATTGATATCTCCAAAGATTTCTGCTTTAAATACCCTTAGAGTATTATTTCTATCGAAATTCGGAATTTTTAGGATATTACTTGTTGAATTTGGATTAATATCATTGATTTTTATACCTGGGATTGTATTAAATAGTGTATTTAAAGATGAATTACTTATCTTTCCAAGAAGAGTTGAGAAGTTTTTAGAAATACTACCATATACTTCCATATCAGCAACAAGAGAAGCGATATTATAACTTCCTGTTAAGTATAAATTCAAGTCATCACCACTAGAATAAACATTAATCTCACTAGCAACACCATCCTGAACTTTAACATCTCCACTAATACTTTTAAAGTTACCAGTCTTTAATGGAGTAATCAAATCAACAATACCATTAATTGAAACTCCAGTGATACCTCCAGTGATGAGGTTACCAGCTTTTAAAAGATATTCTAACGAACCTAATTTTGGCATCCTTCCATCTTTAACATTGAAAGAGCCAGCACCGTTTAAAGTTTTCACACAGTCTAGGCTTGAAAGACCAGTACAAGCAGCCTTTAACTCTCCTGTAACCGTACCATACATCTGTCCAGGCATATCAAAAAAGTTTTCAGAGATAATACTTGCATCGGCATTATCTATATACATTTCACCAGATGTTTTAAATGTATTCAAATCATGCAGCATACTTCCTGAAACAGAACCATTTGCTATATTAAAGCTATACTCATTAACTTTAAATATCTGATCTTCTCCAAGTGCCATATTTGCTTTAAAATCTGTTGCATTTGCTTTTTTGATAAGCACATTATCAGCATTTACTTGAGCATTTTTAATAATCAACATGCCAGGTTTAAGCATTAAGCTTTCCGTATTAACTTGATTAGTTCTTGTATTATCCGCCTCTAAGTCACTAATAGCTTCTGATATTACATTCAAATTCAATGCATCCATTTGAATATTAGCATCTTCGATAACATACGGCATCGCTGATTTATTTTGAATTTTCAACATTGCAAGAATATCATTTGTAAGAACAACTGCTTTTGCATTTAAGTTGATAAAATCCTCTTTGAAATCAATACTAATATCTCTAACTGTTGAATCTAATAACGGGATATCAACACTTGTGATATTCAAAACACCCAAGACATAAGGTGCCAAAGATGTACCATTTATAATCAAATCAGAAGTAAATACTCCTTGTTTAATTGTTGGTTTTTTGAACAATACATTGAAAATTCGAGCATTTGTTGGATTTTCAGTTTTAACTCTAACATCCTTCAAACCTATCACATTATCTTCCAATAGCGAAAATTCACCAGAGGCTACAAGTTGAGTTTGAGATGATGTCTTTTTATTTTGAGAAGTAATTATTTGGTCATACTTCATTGAATTTAATTTAATTTTATCAGGGTATACAATAGCATCTGCAGTAATTGTAACTGGATTTGTTGTAACTTCTTCAGTATTAACCGCACCAGTTGGAGCTCCAGACAATGTTGCACCCATATAATATAGAGAAGAATCTTCTCCCATATTAAGAGTTGATAAAGTCTTTAACGCATTTATTGGCCCACGTAATTTTGACTTAAGATTAACATCACCTTTAACCTTGATTGGATATACAGATTTTGAATTCAAAAATCTATCAAAAAATGGTTGAGTTAATTTTGCTGATACTGATAAATTCAAATTAGGAACTTCACTCATCACATCAGAAACCTTGCCATTAACAAACACTGGCATTGAACTAACTTGTGTATTTACATTATCAAGGTATAGAGTAGTTCCACGCATATTTGCTTTACCACTCATAACTTTCACAAATGCTCCTACTGGTTTGTAGATAAATGATGTGTCTTTTAAGTCTGTATTAGCATAAATATTATTATTTTTAACAGTACCACTAATATCTATTACCCCAGTTAGATTTTCCAAATTATCAACTTGAGTGGCAATTTCTTTAGGTAGTTTGACTTCGTCTTTAATTCTATTTATTGAACTAACATCAAAATTCTTAAAATTAAACACCGCTTCTGCTATACTAAACTCTTCTTTATCTAAATCTTTAGCAACAAAAGACAATGTTGCAGGATAACCATTGAACAAACCTTTTAACATTGATGTAGTTAACAATCCATCTTTAATATTAAAAGTTCCACCATCTATTTGAACAGGGTTATCAGTATTCATGTTAGAGAACAATTTCCCATCAGCAACAATTTTGTTGTAATCTAATTGTCCCCCAGGTTCAACATACCCATTATAACCTGCAGCAAACGAACCATATATTCTACCAATTTCATCTTTATAAGGCAGCAACATATTTTGTTGAAGCAAATCAAATACATCATTCAATTGTGCTTTATCAGAATAAGCCTTTAAATCTATATTAGATTGAGAGCCTGTCCCCACAACATGAACTTTTGAATTGCGAACATAACCTGTTACATCATAGTCAGAATTATATTTATCAAAGTTTACAACACCATTGATATTAGTGAACGGCAAAAATGTATCTTGTAAGACTGTTCTTGCATTATGTAATTTTACAGTACCTCTTGAGAACAAATCTTCATTAAATACAATTTCTTCAGCGTTTTTAGAGATTCCGTAAATATGTAAAAATACATCTGCAATACCATCAGGTCTTGTGAAAGGTTTAAGTACCTTATCAACTTCATACAAAATTGGAGAATCTTGTATAACTTTTACAAGTTTCTTTACGTCATGTCCATTTGATGAAACATATACGTTCAAATCACCCATTGTAATACAATCACCATAAACTTCAATTGGTTTGCCATACAAAGATGCGTTGTGAGTCTTAAATGTAGTCTTCTTGTCGTTAAATACAACTTCACCAGAACCATTTTGCAATTCCAAATGTTTAACTTCGATAAATGAAGCCTTCGCACCAAAGAAATCGACTCTTCCAAAAATATGAGGATCTTTTTTGGTACCAGCAGAACGAACATCAACTTTTCCAAAGCCTGCAATTTTCATCAATGGTATTGGCCCCATTTGAAAACGTAAAATATCGTGCATTGGATTAATTACATCTTGAGCTGGAGCTAATGGAACCGCATCTGTACTTGTTACATTAAGTTCGGAATATTTTGAACCATCAATCCAAACCTTACCTTGCAAAGTTACATTTTGATCTTTTGTAATAGGTCCAAAAACCTTGATTAACATATGACGACCAATAAATTCCATATCTGCACTAATATTTGCAGGGGCACCTTTAACTGGTTTTATAACATAAGCATCACTTAGGTGAACTTCGCCAGTAACATTTGGACGATTTCCTTGCCCAACAAATTTTAATTTACCATTACCCTCACCATAAATAATATGTTCTTTCAATTTATACAAATTGAAATCTGGCAAAACTTTTGGTGACCAAGGGAATATTGCAACAACATCTTCTAATCTGGTATCTTTAACTTCCGCTTCAATATTATATTTTGGGGCTTTATTACCAATATCAAAAACTTTACCATTTAATTCAAAATGAATATTATCAGACTCTAAAGTTGTATGTTCAAAATTCACACCATTTTGAACAGTATCAAAATTGATATTCGCAGTTAATTTATTCGGATAAATTACAGATGACGCTCTATCTTTACCAATAATTTTTAAATCTTGAGTGGATAAAGTTGTTGTAATATTTTTGTGACCATATTTATCTTTTTGAGTATCTGCAACAAAATTCACAACCCCAGCTAAAGAAGTTAACCTACCTTGAGTAGCATAACTAACATAATCAGAGATTGAAGCTAAATCAAAATCTTTAATATTAGCTGAAACTCTAAATGTATTTTCTGTTAAACTGCTAATTGGCAACGCTATATCAACATCAGCCATAATATCTGTAGATTTATTATCAACAGTTAAAACACTTTCTGTTGCAAATTTCACACGTTTATTAGCAATATATTTCCCTTGCTCAAAATACGCACCAGATAAGTTTGTAGTTTTAGCATTTTTTTCATCATTTAGGTTAATATTATATTCGCCTAAATTCATATCCATCTTTGATAGAGTAAACTTTTTCTCTTTATTAGAAAGCTTTAGAGGATATTGACCAATCAAGAATTCTGAATCTTTTGTAAATACAAAATTTGCTTCTTCTTTAGTTGCAGAAAGTTTTGTGATTTCTATTTTTTTTCTAATAAGTGGAAATAATTTCAATTTTAATTTTGGATTATCAATAGACAAAGCCTTTGAATTGTCATCATTCAAAAGGGAAATATTATCACTACTAATCCAAACAGAAGGGAAAAAACCCATTGAAAGTTTAGGGTTACCAATATCTACTCTATACCCTGAACTTTGATAAACGGCTTGTTCGATTTGAGTTTTATGCGACTTAATATTAACAACAGCAGGAATACCCCACGTATAAAAACCGCAGGTTAAGGCTGTTATTCCCAAAATCGTCGCAATTTTCCACTTCTTATTCATTACAATTATTATATTATAATCAAGTGAATAAGTACAATAAAATCACAAAATATTTAGTATTTTTCACATAAAATTTGAAAATAAGCCTGAGGATGGTGACAATTTTCACAATGTTCAGGAGCAGACTTCCCTTTGTGCACATATCCACACTTTCGACACATCCAAGACACTTCTGTATCTTTATCAAAAGTTGTCCCGTCTTTCATTTCTTTTAAAATAGCCTTAAACCTTTTAGCGTGGTGTTCTTCTGCGTGACGAACATTATGAAAAGTGTTTGCAATTGCTTCAAAACCTTCTTCTTTAGCAACCATTTCTGCTTCTTTATACAGAACATCATACTCTTCAATTTCACCTGATATTGCACTATTTAAGTTGTCTTCTGTTGTACCAATTTCAAAAGGATAAAAACTATCAACATGTCCTAATGGATTATTGGCAATGTGATTAAAAAATAATTTTGCGTGTTCCAATTCATTTTCTGCTGTATCACAAAAAATTGCAGCAATCTGCTCATATCCTTCTTTTTTAGCAACATTAGCATAATATGTATAACGATTTCGGGCCATTGCTTCCCCTGCATAAGCATTCATCAAATTCTGTTCGGTCTTAGAACCCCTAAATTTTTCACTCATAATTTCCTCCTAAATTTCTTTCAAGATAAAATCCTTAACCAAATATTGCAATTGGTTAGAAGAATAGATAAAAAGGATAATAAAATTACATAAAAATAAACACTTCTGTCAATTATTTACCCCCAAAAAGCCTCAATAATAAAACTATTATGATAGTTAGGAAAATTATGACAGATTTATTAAATTACACAAAAAAACTTGCAGAAAAAATTTCATACTACGATGCCATCGTAGATTTTACAGACGAAACCCACTGGTTTAATCCATTTTATAAACAAGCAGAAGTGACCGTTGTATGGGTCGAAAATCCAAACGACGAGCCTTGGAAATATTAAATACTTAAAAGTTTTTTCAACTCAATCTCTACAGGTTCAAAAACACTAGCCCAATCACCGTGGTCTTTTTGCCTAAAAACTTTCACACTGTCGTACCAATCACAAACACTTAAATCAGTATGCCAACGCCAGTTGTAAATATAAGGCAAAAGTACCCAACATCTTTTCATCATTGCCCCTGCCAAATGCACCAAAGAAGTATCATTTGAAATTATCAAATCCATATTTTCAATAGCACCAGCAGTATCTGAAAAATTACTAAACGTTGAACCAAGGTCAATGACGTTATATTTACCCCTGAATTTTTCAAATTCCTCAGACCCTTCTAAAGTTTGGAATGAATAAAATTGTGTATTTGGCAGATCAAAAAGTTTGAAAAAGTCTTCCACATTCAACACTCTTTCAAGGTCATAATGAGTATTACCCTGCCATTTTATACCAATTTTAAACTTATCATTTTGGCAGAATTTTTCTTTGTAATAATTCACTTTCGCAGGATTTGGTTTTATATACCCGTCATCATGATGCATAAACATCTCATCTCCCTTGTATCCCAACACATATGGAATACTCAAAAACGGAATATGATAATCAAAATCCATTTCTTTTTCAAAATCAAAAATCTCTAAGACTTCAGCACCATATGAATTTTCTCTAAAAAGTGGAGCTAATTCTTTTTGCGGTTTTATAATAACTTTTTTTGCCATAGAAGTAAGTATTGGCATATAACGATAAAACATTAATAAATCGCCAAAACCAGCTTCATAATATGTAAATAGAACCTTATCCTTTAAATCTTCGCCCCTCCAGATTGGTCTTTCTTTCATTAAATTTGGATATATTTTTTCTTGAGAAACAATCGCACTTTGACGACATAGACGAGATTCAAAACATTCCAAACCTTTTTCATAATTTTTAGTTTGCATATACGCTAAAGATAAAAAATAAACTGATTCCCAATCATCAGGCTTAATTTTTAAAGCATTTTGGTAACATTCAATTGCTAATTCAGGATTATTTTCATTCAATGCAAGATATGCCAAATTGAAATATGATTCATAACCATTTGGATTTATTTCTAATGATTTGTGATAAGTTATTTTAGCTTTTTCCCAATCATGATTACCTTTATATGACATTGCTAAATTAAATAAGTTTTCATAAGTTTGATTGTGTTTAACTAAATCCTCATATAATGCAATTGCTAATTTAAAATCACCCTTATCCAAATATAGCCTTGCTAAATTTTCAATATAATAAAGCCTTGGATTAAGTTCAATTGCTTTTTTAATACAAAGTTCAGCTTCTAAATAATCTTTAGTTTGATAATGTACAACCCCCAATAAATCCCATGCTTCTGCATTGTCTTTTTCATTTTGCAAAAGCTCTAAATACAAATCTTTTGCTAGTTCGAGATCTCCTTTTTTATGGCTCTCAAACGCTTGTTTAAATTTTTCAGATTGTTGAATCATTAAAACCTCTTTTATTAAACTTGGATACCGAAAACACTAAAAATTTTATTTATACCAAAAACATTATATTGAAAAACAAGACCAATAATTGTACTTATTAAAACCATAAGCCCAAGAATTAGGGCTGTATCTTTTTTATCATTATTTCTTTTCAAAAGAACTAAAACACCAAGTCCACCTGCTGAGCATAATCCAGCAATCAATGAACCAAAACTTAAAGTATGTTTCATATATAAAATTGTGAACATAACAGAAATCGCACAGTTAGGAATCAAACCAATTAACGATGCCATTAATGGTTGTAATGGAGAATTCATCAAACAATATTTTGCCAAATTCTCTTCAGTTCCAGCTTGGTGTAGCAAAGCACTTAAGATAAGCGAAATTACCAAAATAAATGCAAAAATATTAAAAGTATGTTTCACAGGATGCCACCAAAACTCTTTAGTTTTAGCAGCATCTGCCAATTTATGATGACAACAACCATCAGCTTTCACTTCTAATGGTTTTTCTTCAATAATCGGTTCACTAGCTTTATAGCCAACTAGAATATCTACCAAATAACCTACAATCACCGCAATTATTATTTTCAAAATAATAATCGGAACAACTAAATAGACTTTACTTGGGTTAGACATCAATACTGGAATTGCTTCATCTGATGTTGCGAAATAAACCGCCAACAAAGTACCACGACTTAAAATCCTTCTGGTATAAAGCGTACTTGCAATAACCGAAAATCCACATTGAGGAATTGAAGCAAATATACTACCAAATAATGGACCGATTTTTTTCATAAAGAAAACAAATAAATGTTTTTTCTTTGTGAAATATCTTTCTAGAACTTCAATTAGAACAAAAATTACAAAAAGGAATGGAACTAAATTCAAACTTTCAATCATTGGTTCTTTTACGAATTCAGGCAAAAATTCCAAAGGCTCAATCAGATGTTCTGGCAATGCCATTATGTAGTTAAAACCTGAAATTATAGATTGAAAAATTTGCTGCATAGATCTATTAACCCCCAAAGTAACTTTGAATAGTTGCTACGACATGCATATTATTATGCACAAACAAACCCACTCCTATACCAACTAATAACAAAATAAATGTTATAAAAGCAGTATCGCCACTATGAGGCTTATGTTTTGTCAATGTTATTAGACCCAAACCAGTTGTGGTTACAAGACCTGCCAACAATGTAGGGAAACTGATTAATCCTTTAACAAAGGCTAAGGCTAGAAATATTGATGTAACACAGTTTGGAACTAAACCAATAATAGCACCTACAATCACTTGATAAGGAGAATCAATTAACATAGTTGATGCTAAATTTTCCGCACCACCTGCACCTTGGATTATACAATTGAAAAATACCAATGATAAAAATGTAAACATAAACATATTGAAAGTATGAGTTGCAGGGTGAGCCCACCAATAAGGCGGATTATGTGCTGTACTAATTCTATGATGACAACATCCTGGGTCATTCAAATCAATATTAATAGCATTAACATCTTCAATAAGATCTTTTTGGAATACAAACATAAAATCAACAATAAATGCAACCAAAATACCAAGTATAATTTTAATAATAACAATAGGAATAATATAAACAGCTTTACTCAAGTCTAAAAATAACAAAGGTAGAGCATCATCAGAACAAGAAATTAAAAACGCCAACAATGTACCTCTTGTAATCATTTTTCTTGAATAAAAAATACTTGCAATTACAGAATATCCACATTCAGGAACCACAGAAATCAACGAACCAAAAATTGGCCCAAAATTTTTCATTAGTTTTATTAACAGATGAACCCTTTTTAAGAAAAATCTTTCCAAAAGTTCAATCGCATAATATAAAAAATATAACCAAGGAATAAAGTTAATACTTGTAATTAGTGCATCTTTTACATATTCAGGTAAATACGGACAATGACTAATCAAAACCCCTGGTACACTTAAAATTTCTTGAGCTCTTTGGATAATTGTTTCAAACATAATTCTATTCCTACTATTCTACTATTTTTCCATAATAACATAATGCGTAAAAACTTATATCAAATACTTGAATGATATCTACAAAAAACTTTAATAAAATTGCTGAAAAAACACTTTTGTCTTATACTTAAATCAATGAAAAACACAAGACAAACAAACATAAATATTCACAGAGATGCTTGGGTTGAAATAAATATTTCTAACCTTGAACACAACATCAAAGAAATCAAAAAACTTGTACCACAAGATATAAAACTACTTGGTGTTGTGAAAGCTGACTCATACGGTCACGGCTCAATTATGCTTGCTCCTACAATTCTGGCAAGTGGAATTGATATGCTAGGGGTAGCATCAATTGATGAGGGTGCAGATCTTCGCCAAGCAGGATTAAATTGTGAAATATTAGTTCTTGGAGCAGTTCCAGTTTGGGCGGTTGAAAGTGCAGTTAAATATGATTTAAGCATTTCAATTTTTTCAAAAGAACATATAAAAGCTTGCGAACAAGCATACAAAAGAACAGGGAAACGACCTAAAGTTCATATAAAACTTGATACTGGAATGAATAGGATTGGAGTTTGTGTTGATGAAGCAATAGACTTTATTAAACAAGTTCAACAATCTGAATTTATAAATCTACAAGGGATTTTTACACACCTTGCAGCAGCTGAAGAACTTGATAAGACTCAAGCTCAAATTAAAAAGTGGAACGCTATTATTGACAGCATAGAAACTGACGGATTGCTGTTACACATATTAAATACTGCTGGAACGATTTGTTATGATGTACCAAATTCTAATATGCGAAGAGTTGGGATTTCATTATACGGCCTTTATCCAGATTTCCCAGAAAAAGATTTTACAAAACCAAACTTAAAACAATTGATTTCACTAAAAGGAAGAATAGTTAATATTCACACCGCAAAAGATGGAGAAGGTGTAAGCTATTGTCACACATATACCGCAACTGGAAACCGAACTATTGCAACAGTTCCAATCGGTTATGCTGATGGAGTGCCAAGACTTTTATCAAACAAAATTAAAGGGATAATCAACGGAATAGAAGTTCCTCAAGTTGGGAATATCACAATGGATCAGATGATGTTTGATATTACAGGAATAGATGCAAACGTAGGCGATATAATTACACTACTTGATGAACAACATTCAATTGATGAATGGGCAAAAATTTTAAACACAATAAACTACGAACTTACTTGTCGTTTGAAAGTAAGGTTACCACGAGTTTACACTCGTAAATAATAGGGGGCAATATGGAAAATTTTGATTTAGGGATAATTGGTGGTGGACCAGCTGGTTATACTGCAGCACTTCATGCCGCAAGTTTAGGACAAAAAGTTATTTTATTTGAAAAAGAAAATATCGGCGGAGTTTGCTTAAATAAAGGTTGCATACCTACAAAAAGTATATTGCACGCATCAGAACTTTTCCATAAAATGCAAAATTGTGCAGAGTGTGGAATTTCTACAGAAAACATTGTTCTTGATTATTCAAAAGTTATAGAAAGAAAAAATCAAACAATAGAAAAACTAAAAAAAGGTATTGAGCTTGCCCTAAAAAATTCTAAAGTAACAGTAGTAAAAGCCGAAGCCCAACTAATTGATGCTAGAACAATCAAAGCTGAAAATATTGAGTACAATTGTGAAAAAGTTATTTGTGCAACAGGTTCTTCTCCTAGACTTGTGAAAGGTTTGGAATTTGACCACGAATTTTTACTATCATCTGATGATATTTTAAATATGGATAAACTTCCTCAAAGTATTTTAATCATTGGCTCAGGAGCAATTGGTATTGAATGGGCAAGAATTATGTCTAACTTTGGTGTTGAAACAACAGTTGTTGAACTAGCTCCACACTTGTTACCGTTAGCTGATATTGAAGTTTCAAAAAGAATTGAACGCATATTTAAAACTCGTAAAATCAAATTCTACACAGAAACTTCTGTTGAAAAAGTTGATGGCAAAAATATAATTTTATCAAACGGAGAAACTCTAAATCCTGAAAAAGTTTTAGTTGCGATAGGTAGGGTTCCAAATAAAGTTGAATGTCTTGATGGGGTGAAATACATAGGAGATGTAGCAGGTGAAATTCAACTTGCACATTATGCTATAAAACAAGCTCTGACAGAAATTAAGGATATTCCATTTGAGAAAAATTTAACACCAAGTGTTGTTTATGGTGCTCCAGAAATCGCTTGGGTTGGTAAAAGAGAACAAGATTTAGAAGTTGGAACATTTACAAAATCACAACTTCTAATTTCAGCATTAGGCAAAGCTCACTGTGATAATGAAACAGAAGGTTTTATAAAACTTTTATCGCAAGATGGTAAAATTATCGGTGCTCATATTGTATCAGCTGAAGCATCTTCGCTCCTTCAACAGGTAATTATAGCAATGCAAAATAATATTTCTGTTGATAAATTAAAAGAAGTTTGTTTTGCTCACCCAACATATTCTGAAGGAATTTTTGAAGCACTTTTCAGATTATAAATTCAAACATCTGTATAATTGATAAAAAAAGAGAGTAAATTTAAAATCATAATATGGAAAATTTAGCAGAAATCAAAAATTTAGAAGTTACATACCAAACAAAGAAAAATGTGTTTGGTGGAACTCAAACGATTTATGCTGTAAATAACATTTCACTAGATATCAAAAAAGGTGAAATCCTTGCTATAGCGGGAGAATCAGGTTGCGGGAAATCAACACTTGCAAAAGCAATTATGAAACTTGTTGATTCAAAATCAGGTGAAATCTTAATCAACGGACAAAATATTTTAACCATCTCAAAAAGAGAAGATTTAAAATCTTTTTATCAAAAAGTTCAAATGATTTTCCAAAATCCATATTCTAGCTTAAATCCAAAAATGAAAATTGGAGATATTCTAAAAGAGCCTCTTGAAATAAATACAAGTTTGAAAAAAGAAGAAATAAATAAAATTGTTGAAGAAAAAATCGAAAAAGTTGGGTTGGATAGGTCTTGCCTAAACCTTTACCCACACGAGTTTTCTGGCGGACAAAGACAAAGAATTGCAATTGCTCGTTCTCTAATTTTAAATCCAGAATTTATTATTGCAGATGAACCAGTAAGTGCCTTAGATGTAAGTATCCAAGCCCAAATTATCAACCTTTTAAAACAGTTAAAAGAAGATTTTAATCTAACATTTTTGTTTATTTCACACGATTTGAGTGTAATTAAATATTTGTCTGATAGAATTGCAATTATGTATCTTGGGGAAATTGTAGAAGTCGGAAAAACTGAAGAAATTTTTACCAACCCAAAACATCCATATACAAAAGCACTACTTAGTGCAGTTCCAGAACTAAACACACAAGAAACCAAAGAAAAAATCCACTTAACAGGAGAATTACCATCTCCAGAAAACTTACCTCAAGGGTGTAAATTCCATACTCGTTGCCCATATACCATGGACAAATGCAAACACGAAAAACCAAACACAATAGAATTTACCCAAACACATAATTGTAAATGTTTCCTATATGAATAGCAAAAATATTTTTTACTGTTTTTATCTAGGATATGCTAAAATTTCGTATTGATTATAATAAAACACATTTACCAATGTCTATGGTTAAAGGAACTACGGAGCAAAGATTGCACCTTGCTCGACTTATGAACTTGCGTTTTTTTGATAATTTACAGGACTCATTTAAAGGTTATGAAGTTAAACCTGGGACATTCAAAAAAGTTTTAAGAGAAACAGTAGGATATCCAATCAGAATTGACATTGCAGAATCATTAAACCCAAAATCAGGAGAAATGCATCATGTTTTATTAGGGGATAAAGGGATAGCAAGAGGTTACTCAATTGCATTACCTCTAACTTATTATTATAAAAATATTCACCAAAGCACATCGTTAATATTCTTACAAGAAACTCAAAAATTTTTTGAAGAAATACTTAATCCAAAATTTTTCAAGCGTTTATTAATTATGCTTGGTAAGGGTTATAATATGAAAGAAATCACAAATTTCTATCAAGCTAATATCCAGAACACACAAAAATTAACAGCAAAATCTTTAGATAAATTTTTACAAAACAAATCAACAGCTCAAAAAATCGATATTCTTCAATTCTTCCGTTACCAACTATTAAAAGAACAAAACAGTTGTGCAGGAATTAAAGGTATAGAAGAAAGAATTGCAAAATATCAAAACTTAAAGTATAACCATTCTGGAGATTTTTATAGCTTCAAAGAACACGACTTTGAAGAAAAATTTGCACTATTAGAAAGTAGACTAAAACATATAATCCAAACTGAGAGAACAAAAAACAAAAACTCTGTGCTATAATTAGCTTATGGAAAAGAAAGTTATCACAACAAACAGAAAAGCCTATCACGATTACCACATTTTTGATAAATTTGTGGCAGGAATTGTGCTATCTGGAACTGAAATTAAATCGATTCGTAAAAGTGCAATCAACCTAAAAGATAGTTTTTGTAAAATCGAAGATAACGAAATTTTCTTGTACAATTGCCACATCTCGCCATACGAACAAGGCAACAGATATAACCACAAAGCAGAACGCACAAGAAAACTTCTTTTAACAAAAAAAGAAATTCTTAAAATGCATTCAAAAATCAAAAAAGATGGTTACACAATTGTTCCTCTTGAAGTGTTTATATCTCGTGGATTTGCAAAAGTTGAAATTGGCTTAGCTAAAGGTAAAAAACTATACGATAAACGAGAAACCTTAGCTAAAAAAGATATTCAACGAGATATTGATAGAAATTCAAAATACTAATATAACAAAGCGGCGGAGCCAAAGGCTCCGCCGCTTTTATTATCCATAAATTTTACGCATCTCTATGACCAGTTTTCATTTTGTGATCAATAACAGCAGTTCTTTGATTTGCTTCTAATTTACCAACTACAAGATGATAACCTAGAACTAGAGCTGAACCGATACCTGCAATTATTTTACCAGCTTTGCCCATATGTTTTAGAGGATGTTTAACAACTTCTAATAGTTTTGGACCTTCTTTTACAAATGCTTTTGGTAACGCTTTAAATAACCAAGCTCCACCAAGTAAAGTAACACCAGTTACTGCACCATAGAAGATACCTTTAGCTGTAGCTTCTACCATTTTTCCTGCTTCTGAGAAAAATTTCCAAACATTAGCTACTTTTTCTTTAAATGTTGTTTTCTTTTTAGGTTCTTCTTCAGCTTTTTTATCGCCAGTTAAACCATTTCTTTCAAACATTTTTTTAGAATCTTCATCATCTTCTAAAATTACTGTAGGTTTTGTCCAGCAACCAACTTCAGTAACTTTACCATCTGGTGTAATTTCATATTCTAAACCATCAATAACATTTAGTTTTTTCATATGAATAAAGTTACCTTCTGGAACATAGCGTTTTTCCCATTCAGGGTCTTTTAATCTTGCTTTGTACTCATCAGCTTTTGATGGTTTAACTTCAACCTTATCAGTTTGAGTTTGAATCCCATTTAACAAATTGGTTGGAGGTGTAACTCCAGCTCCAACAACTGTTGGTTTTGCTTCTTCTGTTGCTCTAAAGCTAACCTGATTTACTAAACCTACTTTCATATATACACTCCTTGTTGAAGTATAGAAAACACTAAAATTTAAAATTTTGTTAGTTCAACACAATTCTTTACATTCCAAATAATGATAATTGAGGAACTTCATCTTCATTATTACTTATTTTCTTACGAGATGCAAGATTATTTGAATAATCTTTTTGCATTTTTAACATCAAATCTTCAGAACGCTTGATAACAGATGATGGCAAACCTGCCATTTTAGCTACTTGAATACCATAACTTTTGCTTGCTCCACCTTGAACGATTTTTCTCAAAAATTCAATTTCACCGTTCTGTTCAGAAATAGTAATTCTATAATTTTTGATTTGTGGATAAGTTTTTGTCATTACATTTAATTCGTGGTAATGAGTTGCAAAAATACATCTTGCTTTAATTTTTGTCGCAATATATTCAGCAACAGACCACGCAATCGCAACACCATCGTATGTACTTGTCCCACGACCGATTTCATCTAATAAAATAAAACTTCTATCAGTTGCCGAATTTAAAATATAAGATGTTTCAATCATCTCAACCATAAATGTTGATTGTCCAAGAGTTAAATCATCACTTGCTCCAACTCTTGTAAACACCTTATCTGCAACCCCAATTTTCGCATAATCTGCAGGAACCCAAGAACCAATTTGTGCCAAAATCAAAATCAGTGCATTTTGACGCATATAAGTTGATTTACCAGCCATGTTTGGACCAGTCAAAATCATAAACTGAGTAGCATCTGTTGAATTTGATTTTAATTCCAAATCATTTGCAACATATTCACCCAATGGCAAAATCTTTTCTAAAACAGCATGACGACCATTTTTTACAATAAAGTCATCAGATTCATCTAAAACAGGCTTGCAATAATTGTTTTCCACTGCAATATCTGCCAAAGAATTCAAAACGTCAGCTTTTGCAACGCAATCTGCAATTTCTCTAATTTTAGAAACAAATTCTTTTGAATATTCTCTGAAATCTGTGAATAATTTATACTCAAGTTCTGTTGATTTAAACTTAGCAGACAACACATCGTCTTCGTGTTTTTTAAGTTCATCTGTAATAAATCTTTCTGCACCAGTTAGAGTTTGTTTTCTAATATAAGTTGGTGGAACAAGGTTCAAAAATGAATTTGTAACTTCGATAAAGTAACCAAAAACTTTGTTATAACCAATTTTTAAATTCTTGATTCCAGTGCGTTCTTTTTCTTCTTCCTCGAAATTTTTAAGCCAGTTCTCACCACCTGTAAGCAAATCTCTAAAGTAATCTAATTCACCACTAACTCGTTCTTTTATTATTCCACCTTCTTTTAACAATACTGGAGGATTATCAACGATAGTGTTTTCAATCATTTGAACATAATCACTGATTTCATCTCTGTATTCTCTAACTTGAGCAAACATGTCATTCTCAAGATTTTCAGTAGAATCAAGAAGTGCAGGAAGCATGTTCAATGATAATTTCAAACTCACAAAATCTTTAGGACTAGCAGAACCGTTACTCATACGAGTAGCTAAACGTTGGATATCATAGATTTTTTCTAAATTTTCACCTAGTGAAAATCTCACATAATCTTTTTCCACAAGTTCTGATACTGCATCTTGGCGAGATTGAATATCAGAAACATTTTTTAATGGTTGGCAAATCCAACTTTTTAAAAGTCTTGCCCCCATATTGGTTTTTGTCTTATCAATAGCCCAAAGAAGTGAGCCATATTTATTTTTCTCCCTTAATGTTTCAACAAGCTCTAAATTTTTTCTTGTTGATGCGTCCAAAATCATATATTCAGAAAGTTCGTAAGATTCTATTCTGTCAAATTTTGGCATATTACCTTTTAAAGTTTCCCAAACATAAGCAAGCAAAGCACCTGCAGCACGGAAACCTAATTTATATTTAGAATACCCAAAAGCTTCTAAACTTTGAGTTTTAAATACTGTTTTCAAATTGTTTTCAGCAAAAGTTGTCTCAAAAACCGATGTAGGAATTTTTGAACAGTTATATCTTTTTGTAATTTCTTCAGGAAGATTTACAACCTCATCTGGTACAATTTGGAATGGTTTGATATCTTGTTTCAAACTAGGTGCAACAATTTCTGCTGGATTTAATCTAGCAAGTTCCGCCATAATCAAATTCAACGAAGCCTGAGTTGTTTTAAATTCACCAGTTGAAATATCTGTGTAAGAAAAACCATACAATTCACTTTTTTCATCTTTATAAATAGCACAAATATAATTGTTTGAATTTTGCTGTAAAAGATTACTTTCAGTTAAAGTCCCAGCAGTGATCACCCTTGTTACACCACGTTTTACAAGTCCTTTTGCAAATTTTGGGTCTTCTAATTGATCACAAATTGCAACTTTATAATTTTTTGCAACTAACTTTTCTAAATAATTATCACCAGCCTTGGCAGGAATACCAGCTAAAGGAATTCTACCTAATTTTGGACCAGCATCACGTCCAGTCAAAGTTAATTCTAATTCCTTTGACATAATAAGAGCATCTTCAAAGAAAGTTTCGTAAAAATCACCCAAACGATACCAAAGCAAAATCCCAGGATTTTCTTTTTTTATCTGTAAATACTGCTGCATTACAGGTGTTGTATCTTCTGCATTAACTTCCCAACTGTTTATGTGATTGATTTCAGATTTGCTCATACTATAATATTCTTATAAAAATGAAAGGATTTCAACATGAGTTGTTTAAAAAACGTAACAAGAGCATTATTTTTAACAGTTGTCGTTGTTGGTTTTATGGCATTTGGTGGACCTGATTTTTTAAAACGTCAAGTTAAAAATTATTTTAATCCAAGCAAAGATGTTATCTTAGAACGTGCTCAAAAAGTTGGAGATTTCTCGAAGATAAATAAAGAATTTGAGATAGAAAAAGCCGCAGGAATCATGGGCTATAACGCAGTGCTAGCTGAACATAAAGCATCTGGGCAAAAAATGATTGTAATTGATTCTAACAAAAAAGCTCCAATAACAGCAGATGACATAAAATCAGCTGACGTTGAAGATAGACTAAAAGCTGCAATCAATAAATACAAATACCAAGCTGCAGCAGTTGAAGATTTTAGAGTTACAGAAAAAGGAACAATGACATCTTACGGGCAAACAGTTCCATATGTAAAATTTACTGCAAGAATTAAAAAACTTCCAATCGGTGAAATCTCTGGAATAATTTCGGTTGTAAAAGATTCAAAAGGTAATGATAAAATTTTAGTTTCTGCAAACGAAAAAGATAGATATTCTCAACTTATTGCAAATGAATTTTTTAAAGAGGTAAAATAAAAAATTTTTAATAATAGAAAAGAGGCGGTTGCGTTGCAACCGCCTCTTTAATTCTATTTGAATAAATAATATTGTCTATTATTTACTCCTTTACCTTAGTGACAACATCCACAGCAAGAACCACATTCACAACCCATAGCGTGAACAGCTTCTTCTAAACGAACTTTGATACGTCCGTCAACTGCAATACCTTCACCAGTTTTTTCAGAGATTAACAATGGGTTAATATCTAACTCATCGATAAAGCTGAAATCGTGAACTAATTGAGATAATCTCAATAGAGTTTCTTTGATTTGATCCATTTGTGCTGGAGTTGTACCACGAGCACCTTCTAACAATTTGTATGCTTTAACTGATTTAATCATTTCTTCAGCATCGATATCAGTTAGAGGAGCAATTCTGAAAGTTACGTCTTTCATAACTTCGATGAATACACCACCTAGACCAAACATCATCATTGGACCATATTGAGGGTCTGTTGCGATACCACAAACCATTTCTCTATTGCCTTTAACCATTTCTTGAATGATTACACCTTCAAGACCATCGATTAAACCTTTTTCAGTTAATTTAGCGATTAAATCTTGATATTCAGCTCTTAATTGTTCTTCAGATTGGATGTTAACTCTTACACCACCAACATCTGTTTTGTGAGAAGTTGTTTTTGAAGTCATTTTCATAACTACTGGATAACCGATTGAGTTACCAACAGAAATAACTTCTTCTTCAGTTGATGCAAAACCTGATTTACATACTCTGATACCATAAGCATCAAGAACGTCGATAGATTCACGAGTTGTTAATTGAGCTCTACCTTCAGCTAAAGATTGTTTAATAATTTGTTTAGCTTTTTCTCTATCTACATCGTAAACTGGGATTTGACCTTCTGGTCTTGCAATCCATTTTCTTTGTTGGTCTAATCTCAAGAAACCTTCAGCAGCTTCTTCTGCGTACATAAAGAATGGCATATTAACATCCATTTCAGAAATTGTAGTGAAGAAGTTTGATGTAGTCATGAATACACCAATGATAGGTTTTTGAGGATTTTTAGCTTTGATTTCCATCAATGCTTTAGCAACATCGATATCTTTCAAACCTAAGAATGGTAAGTAAATAACCATAATCATATCAACATTTTCATCAGCGATAACTGTTTCTAATGTTTGAGTATAGTGTTCGATAGGAGCTGAAGCGATCATATCGATTGGGTTTTTAACAGAAGCTGCAGCTGGTAAGAAACTTCTTAATTTAGCTTTTGTTTCTTCTGTAATAGGAGCCATTTGCATACCATTTTCACAAATAGCATCTGTTGCCATAATACCAGGGCCACCTGAGTTAGTGATAATAGCTACTCTGTTGCCTTGTGGGATTGGGCAGTTAGCAAAAACTTTTGCTGTTGAGAATAAGTTTTTCAAAGAGTATTCTCTGATAACACCTGATTGAGCTAAAAGTGCGTTTGCAGCTTTATCAGCACCAGCTAATGAACCAGTGTGAGAAGAAGCAGCTGAAGCACCTGCAGCTGATCTACCAGCTTTTAAAGCTAAGATAGGTTTTTTCTTAGAAATTCTTGAAGCTAATTTTCTGAAGTTTGATGGATTAGCAATTGATTCCATGTAAAGTAGGATTTGATCAACGTCTTGGTCATTTTCCCAATATTCCATAGCTGTTTCAGCGTTAACATCAGCTTGGTTACCAATAGAAATGAATTGAGCAAAACCAAGGTTAAGGTCTTTAAGAATGTTAAGAATACCGCCACCTAAAGCACCTGATTGAGAAACGAATGCGATGTGTCCACGTTCTGGTAATGTTTCAGCAAAACATCCATCAAGTCTAACGTCTGGGTGAGTATTTACAACACCTAAGCAGTTAGGACCAACACATCTCATACCATATTCTTGAACTTTAGCTAATAATTGTTTTTCAGCTTCAGCACCTTCTTTACCAGTTTCTTTGAAACCAGCTGTGATAACAACAAGACCGCCAACACCTTTTTGATGGCATTGATCAATTGTATCTAAAACGAATTTTTGGTTAACAACGATAATTGCTAAATCAACTTCGCCAGGAACTTCTAAAATTGAAGTATATGCTTGTAATCCTTCGATAACGCCACCTTTTGGGTTAACTGGGTAGATGTTACCGTTGAATTTGTACTCTTGTAATCTTTTCATAATGTCAGAACCAATAGTGTGTTCTTTAGTTGAAGCACCAATAACAGCGACTGATTTTGGCTTCATAATTTTGTCTAAATTACTCATTTTCCGTCCTTTCTTTTTCTGAGTTTTTTATTTGTACTTTTAATATTTTTTCTTAAGAATAACCATTAACAATCCATTCACGGACTCTCAATTTTGCTCCTAAATCTTTTGAAATTTCTTCGCATTTTTTGATATCTAATCTGCGACCTTTATAACCATCAACAATAGATGTATCTGTTTTTATACCAGCATCTGAACAACATTTGATAAACTTTTTAACTTCATCATAAGCACCCTCAAATTTAGGTTGAGAAAGTTCATCATATTCTTCAGAAGTTGAACCATTTAAACTTACAGAAATCTCATCAATTAAACCAACTAATTCAGGTACAATATTTTTTTTGTACACATAATTAGCATGACCATTTGTATTAATTCTAATTTTAGTATCTGGGTAATTTTCTTTTATGTATTTTGCAACTTGTTTTAGAATTTCGAATTTTAAAAGAGGTTCTCCATAACCACAGAAAACCACCTCTTTAGACAATTCAAACTTATTCAGTTGTTCTACAACATCATTCACACCAAAATCTTCGCTATCAAGCCACAATTCTTGACCGCAAACGTCATCTTTATCTTTTCTCAAGCAGAAAATACAATCATTTGTGCATCTATTGGTTAAATTTATATAAATTTTACCCTCTAACGAATATACTAAAATATTTGACATGTCTTATCCTTTGATAAGAATATTATCGTACGCACACACTTTTTTTACAAGGGGTAAAACTAAATATATTTTTACATTTTATTGAATAATAATTGAATTTTTTATACTCTAAAAAATAGCAAAAGGGGATTAACATGAGAGTAGAAAATAATATTTTTGCATTGAGTAATAATTTTGGGATTTATAACAATAGAAAAAAAGAAAATAGAACATATATATCAACTGGCTTAAGTTCCGACACAGTAAGTTTTACAGGAAGAAGACCCAAGGATTTTGTTAAAGCTGTTGGGGATGCTAAAAAAGCAGTTTCTAAAGCTACAAAAGGCACTGGCAAAAGACATATTAAAAATGCATTCCACGCGCAATTAAACCCAGAGACCCAAAAACAAGTTGAAAATATGCATAAAAATTTTCAAATGATTTCTGAATTTTTTGAAAGATTAAAAACAAATCCACCAAGAGCTGAAAAAATAAAAGATGGATATCTTCCAATCATTAAAGGTACAAAAAAACAAGGGCTAACATTTAGAATGCCATTTCCTGAGGACGGAAAAACTATAACTATTTCCAAATCAAGAAATGAAAAAGATTTAATGAGAATTGTTATAACAGATACAGAAGGAAAAGAAACACACTTTTTACTTGATGGTCTTGACAAAGTTGTAGGAAATTTAAACAAGAAAAATCCTAGATTTATGCCACCGAAATTCAGATATATGACAGCTGAAGAATTAGATAGATCAGGTGCAAAATTGTACATCCATTTTGCAAATTCCGAATTACAAAATTTTGCACAATATTTAGAAAAAGTATCATCAGAACAACCTATAAAAACAAGAAAAAAAGTTGGGACTGATGGTGTTACTACCTCAACTTTAAAACCTATTACAAGAGCAATTTCACCAGCATTAACAAGAGAACAATCTATTGTTAAACTTTTTGGAATATTTGAAAAAGGGGCTGATGAAATTCCTACACACATTAACCCACAAGTTTCTCCATCAAGCAGAAAAGTTGTAGCATTCTCACTAAAAACAGAAGATGGCGGAACTCTAAAAGTTTCAAAAAGAATGAACCCAGAATATGGTTCACAATTAAGGTATGTAACCCTAGAAAAGATTTCACCAGAGGGATATAAACATTTTATTTCAATCGACTTTGAAACAAAAGAATTTTTAAAATGCGATTCAACAAACGGGAAACCAAAAATTATAAAAGATTCTATTTTTAGTTACACCCCTGCGGAAATCAAGGAATACAATATTGAAAACAAATTCAATAGTTATATGGAAGAAATTTTTAGAGCTTCAAAAGAAACTGACGCACCTCATGAAGTTACAGTTTTAAAATTAAAAGAAAAACCAAAAGCACAAAGAAAAATCGAAGACATGGATGTTTCTGAATTTGAGGATAAGAGAATTACAGCACAAGTTGCCAAAGAACAAAAACTCGCTCAGGAACAACCACAAGCCCCAGCTATTGAACCAGTAGTTCGAGGAACTGAAAAAGTTGCAGAAGAAATAAAACCTGTTAAAAGACGTGGAAGAAAACCAAAAGTTAAAACAGAAACCACAGAACAACCAAAAACTCAAAAACCAACAGATGGCATTGAGAAATTTAAAACAGATATGTTAGCAAAAGCAACAGATGAAGCAAACAAATTTGCAGACGAATATTTTAAGACATTTATTACTCAATTCAAAAAAGCAATGTCTGAAAAAATGTCAGATTTTCAATCAAAATTAGACGAACTGTTTAAAGGGTAAGTTTAGATAAAACCCATACCCGGAGTTGTCATTTGAACTGCAGTCATATGATCTTGCATAGCTTGTTGATGCATCATCAAATTAGTCAACATTTGTTGTTGTTCAAGCATCTGCTGATTCATATTGTTGATATTCATTTGAGTAAGATTACTTCTTCTATTGTTCATCATCATTGTTGCTAATGCTAAATTACGCATTATTTTGCTATACAAAGACGGATCAACTTTTTCATCTTCCAAATTTTGTGCGTGACTTTCATTACATGCCATTTTATCCTGCATACATTTATCACACATTTCAACATCTTTCAACGGAAGAACATAAACTGGAGTTAAACCATTTACACCATTCATCATACAAAAACTTACCTTTCAAAAAACACTTTCACATTCTTATAAAGTATTTTTTTGATAAAAATTTGCTAGTTTATGAAGAAAAATTTATTTTTATGCCCAAGGGTTGATTAAAAATTTAATTGCTTTACCCTCGATATGTTGTTGCATAGCGTATTCAACTTTCTCAAGAGGCAAGGTATCTGTGATAAGTTTTTCAACTTCAATATCACCAGATGCAATATAATCCAATGCTTTTCTAAAATATTTTGGAGTATGGTGAAAAACACTCATAATTTTAATATCACCATAATGCATTTTTGTTGTATCTAAACAAACCTTAGAGCCTGATTTACACCCACCAAAGAAATGCACTGTTCCACCAGGTCTTACACAATCAAAAATTTGCTCCCAAATTTCAGGTAAACCAACGCACTCAATCGCAACATCTAAACCAAATCCTTCATCAGAAAATTCCCTAAAAATCATTGTTGGATTTTTGTATTTTGTTAAATCCACAATTTCATCAGCATGTGCAAAATCTTCAGCAGCTTTTAATTTTATAGGGTTTCTACCAGCCACAATAACCCTAGCACCCATAAGCTTTGCAACACGAGCAAACATTAGCCCAATAGGTCCAATGCCGATAATCCCAACAGTATCACCAGGTTTTATACCTGTTCTTTCTGCCCCGTGAACAACATTTGCTAAAGGTTCACAAAATGCAGCACGTTCAAAACTCAAACTATCTGGTAAAATCAACATATTTTTCTTAACTATTCTAGCTGGAACAGTTATGTATTGTGCGTAAGCACCATTTAGTAAATCTAAATTTTCACACAGATTATATTCTTGTTTTTTGCAATAAAAACATTCCCCGCAAGGTGCAGAATTTGCTGCAACAACTCTATCTCCTACTTTGAATTCTTTGACGTTTTTGCCAACTTTTTCAACAATTCCAGAAAATTCATGACCGAATCCTGATGGAACTTCCTTAATCAAAACAGGATGACCACGTCGGAAAGTTTTAACATCTGTTCCACAAGTCAAAGCTGCCATAACTTTTACAACAACTTCACCTTCTTCTGGAGGTTTTACCATAACTTCTTCGTATTTAATCTCTTGTGGTCCGTAATATTGTATTGCTTTCATAATCTTCCTAACTTACTTTAATATAAGCCTTCATAATTTTATTTTCAAGAGTATCATTGATAGCTTTTTGAACTTTGTCCAGAGTATAAATAGTAGATAAACCATTTACCTTAACTTGTTTTGTTGCCAAAAGTTCTAACGAATCTTTTAAATCAATCGGAGCTGGTGAATAACTACCAAGGACTGTCAATTCCCTATAATAAATTTCATTATTCGCATATCCAAAATTTTGAGGAGTGCTTGAAAATACTAAAATTTTTCCACCATCACGAACAAACTTTAATGCCGTATCAATAGCTTTATCAGAACCCGATGTCATAAATACACCATCAGCTTTTATGCTTTCGCACATCTCATTTAACGTAAAAGCTTCTATACCAAGATTTTTCAAAATTTGAACACGACTTGCCAACAAATCACATCCAATAACATTCATCCCGAAAGCTTTTAAAGCTTGAGCCATAATAATCCCAATAGACCCTAAGCCTATCACAAGAACTGTTGAATTTTCTCTCAATGATGCCCTTTTCACAGCTCTCACACAACAGCCTAAAGGTTCATAAAAAGATGCTTCTTCTTCGGTTAAATTTTCTGGTTTTAAATACGCAACATTTTTCAAATGTTCATCAGATACAAAAACCAATTCACTAAACCCACCTGGTCTAATATTAGTTTCTTTAAAATGCCTACACATAGAAACATTACCATTTTTACAATATTCACATTTCCCACAAGGAATATGGTGAGAAGTTACGATAATATCATCTTTTTTAAAGTTTGTTTCAGAATCGATTTCAACGATTTTAGCAACAATTTCGTGTCCTAAAACAGTGCCACTTTTTACAAGTTTATGTTTAAGTTTTACAATATCAGAACCACAAAGTCCACAACCTAAAACCTTTACAATAGCACCTTTTCTGCCTTCTAAAACTTCATCTTCTCTATCTTTTAAAACAACTATTTCGTTTTCTATTTCAGCAACTTTCATCGGAAATCCTCCGACCTAATTTTATCACATAAAAAAAGAGAGGCAAAATTACCTCTCTTTTTTAATTTATATATTTACCCTTAGGCTTTTTTAGCTGCATCTTTTCTGTATTCATCAATAGCTAAGATTGTACAGATAACTAAACAAATGATACCAGACACTAACCAAAAATAGATTGCACCATCCCAGTTTCCAACACCATCTTTACCTAGTTTATCAACTAAGAAACCTGTACCTGTTGCTGATAAAAATGCACCTACATAACCAAAAGTGCCTGTAAAACCTGATGCTGCTGAAGCAACTTTTTTAGAACTTGATTCAACTGCACAAAGTCCACCAATCATCATTTGAGGACCGTAAGTAAATGCCCCCAATAAACCAATGATTACGTAATTCAAACTATTAATTGTATTAAATTTCAAAGCAATAATAGCTAAAATTACACCCACTAGATAAATTAAGTTAACAGGAGCTCTCTTACCTTTGAATAATTTATCAGAAATAATACCAGCACAAACAGTACCACAAATACCAACAAGAGGTAATGAAGCAATCATATTTGTAGCATCAGCTAACTCGATGTTTTTAGCATTTTTCAAGTACATAATCATCCAGTCTTCTGCACCAAATCTAATAATATAAACAAACACATAAGCAATCGCTAATAACCAAAGTGTTTTATTGCACAAAACGTGTTTTTTGAAGATTTGAACATAAGACATTTCATCTTCTTCAGATTTTTTACCTTCATCTTGTTTTTTAACTGGTTCATTACGAAACTCTTCAACATCTGGAAGACCCAAAGACTGCGGTCTATCTCTTAATCTTTCAAACAACCATAAAGCAGTGATTAAAGCCAACATACCAGGTACAAAGAATGCTGCTCTCCAACCAAAGTGAGCCGCAATATGACCTGCTAAAATAAAGCTTAAGAAAGTACCTGTTTGGTGAGAACAAGACCATAATGACCATTTTGTTCCACGTTCAGAGTTTGAATACCAGTAAGTTAAACTTTTTGCAACTGCAGGGAAACCAGCTGATTGGAACCAACCACTAACACCCCACAAGAAAGCTAGTACCCATAATAAAACAACTGCTGTCATTTGTGAGCTTAAGCCTAATAGGCCAACGCCACTTGGTGCCAAAGCAAATAGAATATTCGCTAATGCTGTCATTAATAGTGCAGAAGGGAAAAATTTTCTCACATCTGAACCGTCAGCCAATACACCATTAACAAACTTACCGATACCATAAGTTAAATATAATGAACTACCTAACAAACCAAGTTCAGTTGCAGAATAACCAAACTCTTGCATAATACCAGGTAGTGCAACTGCAATATTTTTCTTACATAGATAAAAAATCGTATAACCAATAAAGCAAGAATAGAAAATTCTTATACGCCAATGTTTATACATAGAAGCCACTTTGTCAGAATCTTGAATAGGTTCTGCCACAGGTGGTTCCTTAAAATTAAAGAAATCCCCTAATTTTTTCAACATAATTTCTTTTTCTCCTACTTATTATTCTTAATTACTTGAATATTTCTTGTTTCAGTTAACTCTTGTCTTGCATTTTTGATAATTTCTTTTTTCTCATCATCAAGACTTCTACCATTAACCAATCTATCTACAAAGCCAGTGTTAATTTTTACAGCTTTTTCTAAAGCACCAACTTCTTCTAAAACAGGCTTGATTGCATTGAAGTCATACCCAAATGATTGTTTTGAGTTGTACACTAACATATCACCTTCTTGTGAAGTAATTGGAGCTCCCCCTTGTTCAAAATACAATTTGAATACAGATTTCAAATCCTGCATTTCAGACTGCAAAGTAGTAACGGTTTGTTGAAGTCTTAAAAATCTTTCGAAAAGATAATCAACATTTTCTAATTGTTTACTTTCCCAGTCATATTTTTGAACATATAATTTTTTCAATTTTGGATAAGCTAATGCCAATCCCATAGTATCACCCATAGCTCTGTGATGATCTTTTAACTCAACATTAAATTTTTCAGTCAAAGCGTTCAAACCGTGAGCTTCCAAATCTGGATAAACTTCTTTGAACATTTGTTGAGTATCAATTCTTTCATTTTTAAGCTCTTCACCAGTAACTCTTTTTGCTGCTTCATTTAAAAATGAATAATCAAAAATTGCATTATGTGCAACAATCGGATAATCGCCAATAAACTCTAAAATTTTAGGCATAGCTTCAGCTTCTGTTGGAGCATCTACTACCATTTCCTCTGTAATACCGTGAATCGCAATACTTGATTTTCTAATGTGTTGTTCAGGGTTAATTAAAGTTTGAAATTCATCTTTGATTTTACCGTTTTCTAATCTTACTGCGGCAAATTCAACCATCTTCTCCCTAGTATAATCTAATCCCGTTGTTTCAGTATCTAAAACAATTTCAACTATTTTTTTTCTAGCCATTTTTTTATCCTACGTAGTTCTCATATAGATAATAGCACAAAAGTTTTTTCCATGTTATTATTGTGAAGTAATAGTTAAGAAATGGGGTAAAAATCATGGGAAATGTGTTAGATCTAAATGATTCAACTTTTGAAGCAGAAGTTGTAAATTCATCAATTCCAGTATTGGTTGATTTCTGGGCAACTTGGTGTGGTCCTTGCAGAAAACTTGGTCCTGTTGTTGATGAAATCGCTGAAGCATATGATGGTAAAGTTAAATTTGTAAAAATAAATGTTGAAGAATCTCTAGAAACTGCTAAAAAATATTCAATCAGCGGTTTACCAAGTTTGTTAGTATTCAAAAATGGGGAAGCTGTTGAACGCATGGCTGGTTTAATGCCAAAATCAACAATTATTTCAAATATTGAAAAACATTTATAACAAAAATTTTTATTTAGGTCTTTAAGATAAGTATGAAAGTTTCTGCAGTTAATAATATAAGCTTCGGACGCAGGCTAACAGCCCAAGAAACTCAAGAATTTGAACAAGTCCAAAAAGAAGCAAAACAATTAGTAGGTCAGACAGGCAAATCTATTTTCATAGTACATGATGCTTGTCTGCCTCAAAGTGCAACAAAAAATACAGGGGTTTCGAATTTAGCAGCAAAAGAATCTCAAGAATTTTTTAAATTTATGAAACCTTTACTAGGGTTTAATATTGTTGAGGTTCTACCACAAGGTCAAGTTGCAAACTCTAAAGGTTCAGGTTTGTATTGTGCATATAGTGGGACAGCTTTGTCTTTAGGGAACCACCAAATTGACCCTGAACTTTTAACAACTGAAGAATTTGGCAGAATTTTAAAACCAGAAGAATTTCAAAAAATTGTCACAGCAAATATCAAACCTGATAAAGAAACTATCGCAAACTATGATAATGTAATGTCTTATCAAGGTGAACAAAATAAAATGTTAAAAGTCGCACACGAAAGATTTTTAGCTCTTGATGAAAATTCACCACTAAAACAAAAATACAATCGTTATATTCAAGAAAACTCATATTGGTTAGATATTCCTCGGTCATTCGAAAAAGATCAAGACTATTTTAGATTTAGGCAATTCTTAGCTGATGAACACTTAAGAATAGGAAAAGAAGCACTAAACAAAGAGGGTGTAAAACTTTGTGGTGATTGTTTAATCGGATTTTCTGCAGATGAAATTGCAGCATATCCTAAAGCATTTAAACAAGGTTATTACATCGGTGACCGAACTTGGGATTTAAGAGCACTTGATTACGATGCCCTACAAGACCCAACAAGTGATGCTGCAAAATTATTAAAAACAAAAGTTCAATTATTTGCAAAACGATACGATATGATTAGGTTTGATGTTGGTTGGGCATACTTAAACCCTAGAATGACTAACGAAGCAGGTAATCACACCTATCAACAATATCTAGGAGATAAAGTTCTCAAGTTTATTGAAGATGCAGTAAAAGAAGTTAAAGGTGAAGATTTTGATTTGCGTAACTTAATCTACGAATTCGAAGGCGGAGATATTTTTAAACCAAATTCAGGGGAACTATTAGACGAAGTAAAACAACGTACAAAAATCTTTGGTTCAACCCATATGCACGAAAAAGATGGTGATTTATGGGGTTCAAACGATGCGTTTATAAGACGTGGTTGGGATCCTGATTATTTTGTTGTAGGTGTAGGTAATCACGACCCACAACCGTTACGTCAGATCGCCCATAACATGCCAGATACATCAATGCCAAATCTTGAGCCACATAAGTATGATGCAATTCGTCCGCTTGCAAAAATTTTAAATATTCCAGAAGGTGTCTTATGTGACCCAGTTGAGTTTGCAAGGGCAAAATGGGCTGAACCTATGATGGCAAGACATAATGAAATGTTTTATATGGATGTATTCGGAAGAGAAGAACGTTTCGATATGCAAAACTTGAACTGCGTAAACGATTCTGCGAGAAACTTATCTGCACATAGAAATTACGCATACAAAATCCCTGCAAACTACAAATCTGCATATCACGCAGCAGTTGAAGAAGGCTATGGTTTTAACATTATGGATAGTCTTGTAAAAGTATTTTATGCAAAAGGATTGAATGAAACTCATTCAGAATTATATGGTAAATTACTTAAATTTAGAGATATCTTGATTGAAAAATCCACCGAAATTATCGAAGAAGTAACCCAACCTCAAGAAATTAAAGCCGCTACTAAAAAATCCAAAACTCCTTGGTTAGTTGCAGGCGGCCTCTTAGTAACAGGAGTGAGTGCTTTAGTTGGGTATAAACAATACCAAAACCAAAAACCCAAAACAGAAAATATTGATAAAAAAGTATAAATATTAAAGCCGACCACAAGGGTCGGCTTTTTTTGGTTGTGTGTAGAAAGTAAATTAACCAAAATATCTTTTTAATAGTCCATCAAAACCTTTGCCATGACGAGCTTCGTCTTTAGCCATTTCGTGAACTGTATCGTGAATTGCATCATAGCCTAATTCTTTAGCTCTAATTGCGATTGCTAATTTGCCATCACAAGCACCGTGTTCTGCTTCAGCTCTTAATTCTAAGTTTTTCTTTGTTGAATCAGTAACAACTTCGCCTAACAATTCAGCAAATTTTGCAGCGTGTTCTGCTTCTTCAAATGCATATCTTTTGAATGCTTCAGCAACTTCTGGATAGCCTTCTCTTTCAGCTACTCTAGACATTGCTAAATACATACCAACTTCTGTACATTCACCGTTGAAGTGTGCTCTTAGACCTTCCATAACTTGAGCATCTGCAACAACACCATCACCAACTTTATGTTCGCAAGCATATGTTTTTTCTCCACCGCCAACTTCTTTAAAAGTTGTAGCACCACATAATGGGCATCTTTCTGGAGCTTTATCTGCTTCTGTTGACCATCCACAAACTGTACATACGTATTTCATGATTACCGCCTTTCATTTAGAATTTATTTTCTCATTTCTTACATGACTAATTATAGCAAATTAAATTCAATTTGTAAAGTGGTAATTATTACCACTTTTTTCTAAAACCATTATTGTTACATAACTACACATTTGCAGAACCGTCATTTTTTATCTTTTCGATGACTTGTTTTGACCCCTCAATAGAATTTGTATAATCTAATACAAACTCAGTTGCTTCCTGATCTCGGGCAACAGCTTCTTGCAAACTAATAATAGATTCCATTGATAACCCTTTTACATTATCGTTATTTTCAAAAAGATAAGACTTAAATCTCTTTTGAGTTTCGTAATCAAAACCAGGTAAATCTGCTTTTAAAGAATACCAACGATAGAAATGATGCAACATATAATATTTATCAATGATACCATCCCTCAAAATAAACATTGGTTCAGTCTTAAATTTTATACCTTGACCTGTCACGATACCCAAAACAAAAGCCTCAAAACCTCGTTTTTCACAAATTAAACCTTCTTCTTCTTTGATAAGATTTAAAATTTTGTCAGCATTATTTATTTTACAAACAGGAGTTTTTGCTGCTTTTACATAATCCAAAAGTTTTTCTGGGTCGCAATTAGTTTGTTTAACAATAGCAGAAACATTTTCTTTTACTTCATCAATAGTTTTAAGAGTCTGGCTGTTAAGAGTTAAATCTGCGGCGGTTCCCAAAACTTGTTTTGAAGTTTTATTAGTAAAACTTCTTTTTGTTGTTTTTTGTAATTTTTCCTGCAAGTCTTTTTCTTTTAGCGATAAGAAAAAGTATTTAATTTGTTTAAATAAGTCCATCATACAAGGATTATAAATTAGCTTTTATAGATTTCACACATCCAAATATATGAGAAATGGGAGCTTTCTAAAAGCTCCCACTCGATATAAAACTATATTTTAATATGATAATAAGTAATTCAAAATAGTTCTAACGCCGACGCCTGTTGCACCTTTAGAAAATTCGTGTTGAGGCTTATCTAAAAATGCAGTACCTGCAACATCTAAGTGTGCCCAACGAACTTGGTCTGTAACAAATTCTTTTAAGAACATGCCAGCAGATGACGCACCACCATAACGAGCACCAGTATTTCTCATATCTGCAACGTCACTTTTCAAATTATCACGGTATTCTTGCCACATTGGAAGTTGCCAGAATTTTTCACCAACGTACTCACCAGACTTAATAAGTTCTTTAACAAATTCATCGTTATTACCCATAATACCTGATGCAGCAGAACCTAAAGCAACCATACAAGCACCTGTTAGGGTTGCAATATCAATAACTTCATGAACTCCAAGTTCACAAGCATAACATAATGCATCAGCCAAAGTTAAACGACCTTCAGCATCTGTATTGTCAACTTCAATAGTCTTACCATTTTTAGCAGTAAGAATATCACCTGGTTTATAAGAATTACTTGATGGCATATTCTCACAAGCTGCAATTATAGCATGTACTTCAACATTTGGTTTTAACTTGCTAATAACCTTCATAATACCAAGCACACATGCTGCACCTGACATATCATCTTTCATATTCAACATAGATGCGGCAGGCTTGATATCTAAACCACCACTATCAAAACATAAACCTTTACCAACAATTGCAATTTTTCTTCTTGGATATTCAGGAGCGTATTTGATATGAATAAACTTAGGAGCTTGAGAGCTTCCTTGAGCAACCGCTAAATATGCACCCATACCCATTTCTCGAATTTGCTCTTCTTCATAAATTGTAGTTCCCACGCCTTCAAAACTTTGAGCGATTTCAGCTAATTTTGAAGGGGTAGCAAATGCTGCAGGTTCATTTGCTAAATTTCTGGCAAGTTTCATCCCCTCTGCAACATATTGTGCCAAAACTACATCATTTGAAACTTTTGAAATATACATTTCCGAAATTCTATGTTCTTTTTTTGTTTTGTATTTATCAAAATGATAGTTTGCAATTTCTGCACCAATAACAGATTGAACACCGAATGCAAAATTAGTATCGATATCAAGAGCAATTGTTTTAGCTTTTAATTCTGCACATTTTTTAACTGCTTTTGCAATATTTTCTCTAATAATATTATTATCTAAATTTTGTTCTGTCCCAAAACCTACTGCCAATACATAAGTAGATGGTAATTCCCCTCTAGTATGTATTACAAATGATTCACCTGGCTTACCTTTAAAAGTATCAGGAGCATACTTATTAACCAAAGGATTTGAAGTTAACTCATCCTCGAACTTATTTACGATTAAAACATCACACTCAACATCTCTTGTGTTTTCAACAATTTTAATTTCCATAATAAACTCTCCTTTTCGGGTTCATTATAGCATTAATTGAAAAAGTTGAAATAATGCGAGTAGTGGAATTATTTCACTTTTTGAGCTTCTGCATTCATTGAACTTATCGCATAAGAACGTAAGTCATATGCTTGAGTATTTTTTTCATCTAATTTGATAACCACATTCAAATCATCAATTGCAGGTAAATACATATTTAATTTACAGAAAATAATTGCACGGGTTAAATACTTTTCTGCATCATTAGAATCCAAATCAATAGCCTTAATCAAATCCTCTTTTGCTTTTTGCAAATCGCCATCAGAACGGCTAATCAATGCTCCTCTTTGAGTGTAGTATTCAGCATTATTCGGGTTCAATTCAATAGCTTTTGTAAAAGCATCAATAGCAGATGTATAATGATCCAATCTTGATTCCGCTATACCAATTTCATAATACGCTAAATCTGATTTTGGATTAATTTCTAGCTCTTTATTAAAATCAGTAATCGCATCATCATATTTTTTCAACCCTAATTTAGCAATTCCTCGATTATAATAAACTTGTTTAAAATAATTATCCAATTCTAAAACTTTCGTATAGTCAGCAACAGCACCACTATAATCTTTTGAATAATACTTTGCAACTCCACGGTTGTTATACGCATCAACATTTTGTGGATCTAGTTCAATTACTTTTGTGTAATCTTCAATTGCACCTTTATAATCACCTTTATAACGTTTTGCAATTCCTCGATTATAATAAGCTAATTCATTTTTTGAATCCAAACCTATCGCTATAGAAAAATCTTTAATCGCTTCATCATAACGCTTCATTAAAACTTGGGTAGAACCACGATTTAAGTATGCATTCACGTTAACAGGATTGAGCTCTAACTCTTTTGTATAATCCTCTATAACATCTTCGTACAAATTCAAGTTAGCTTTTGCAATTCCTCGATTGTAATAAAGATTTTCTCTTTTTGGATCAAGCTCAATAGCTTTTGTATAGTCTATCACTGCATCTTTATAATTACCAATCAAGAATCTAGCATTACCACGTTTGGCATAAGATTCTGGATTTTCAGCATTAACCTCAATAGCTCTTGTGTAGAACTCGATTGCCAAATCATACTGTTGATTTTCAAAATTAGACTTAGCCTTATCCATTAATGCTATTTCTTTTTTTTGTTTTCTCGTTAATTTTTCAGCAGCATAAGTTTCTGGTACAGAAATACCAGCCAAAACTCCCATTATAATTGCAGTTGTAAAAATTTTTCTTATCATAACCGAATTCCAAAAGTTGTAATTGTTATCACAACATATTAAGAGATTATTACAAACAGGTATAAAAGTCAAAAAAGAAGTATTTTATCCATTAAAATCAACTTCGAAAGCAATGTAACAAATTGTAAATTTAATCAAAAAAAGGTCCTCAATACCTAAAGTTTCAACAAAAAAAACCGATAATCCATGTGAGTAAATCAAAAGGACAAAGGTATTATGGCTAATAGTGATTGGACATTTAAGATTAAAGAAAGTGAATATGTAAAATATTCATCTGCTGCATCTAGCCAGACGCTAGATGAAGACCTTTGTGCTAAATATTCAGAAGAAGCGATTGAAAAAGCAAAACAATTAAAAGCTAAGCACGGAACAGCGTATTCTGATGCTTATTATTTGGACTATGCAAAAAGCTTGGAACTACAAGAATTAATCGCTGCAAATAGAGAAATTCACAAAAGAAGAGTAGTTAAATGTGAAATTAAAGATGTAGAATGGGCAGGCTATTCTTATGAAGAAATCCTTGCAATGGAAGCTAATGGCCATATAATCCCAGAAGAAATCTTGCAATGGGCTCATGCTCAACAACAATCAGATGTTACTGATTATGTTATGGTTTCTGATGCAACAGCTCTAGAGGATAATACCACAGAAGCTTCTGGTGACCCACAAGATGAACTTTCTAATCTTCAGACAAAAGCTAAACAAAATATCGCAAAAACAGAAATTGCATTTGAAGAAGCAGCAATCAACATTGAAGAATTTAAACTTAACGCTGATAAAGCAGAAGAAATTCAAAAGAAACAAAATTCTTTTTACAAAGCAATGCTAGATGAAATCTCTAAAGATAAACAAGAATATGAGCGTCTTTGCGAGAAAAAAGAAAGTGGTAAAATTTCTAAATTCGAAGAACTTAAACTGAAAAAATTATCAAAAAAATTCAATGATAAAGACAATGGATTAGTAAATAAAATACAAGAAAACAGTAAAGAACTAGAAACATTCTTATCATCATTAGACGGACTTAACGAAGATATTTCCGAAAACTTAACTCTTGCTAGAGATACAATCAAATCTGGTAAAGAATTAGGTGAGTATGAAAAAACTTATAACGAATCACAACTTCCAGTAGCCACTGAAGGTGCAATTTTTGATGGCAATGGTAAATCTTCAGATACCCTTTACGATGTTAAAGGAGAAGAAATCTCAGAATTAGCCATTGAAAAAGGTAGTGAATTAGAAGAATTTTCTAACAGCCTATCTGCAGAATTATCAAGCGGTGATAATGCAAAATTAACAGAATTTGCAACAGATTACACAACTCGTGCTGCGGAACTTCAAGATGACCAAAACGAAAACAAAAAAGATGGTGAAAACTCAGGCAAAGAAAACCAAGACCCTAAATCAAAAGTTCGCAATTATGATGTAATGATGAACTTCTCATTACCAAATTCAATTATTGCAACAGCAACAACTCTATTATCAACAAATGACCTAATCGCAAGAGATATCAATGTTACAAGATTTGATAAACAATTAAAAACTGATTTAAAAACAGCACAAAAAGATGCAAAAGAATTATCAAGCGAAAAAACTAAAGCTGAAGAAAAACTTACAGAAAACCAAGCTAAAGAAGAAGAAACAATAACAGAACTAGAAGCTCTTGGAGAAAAAGCTCCTGCCGCAAAAACTCAAAAAACTAGAGCGGAAGAACAAATTCCTGTTGAAAATTCAGAACAACCAACAGATGAAAAAACAGTTCAAAAACAAGCTTTAACTAACGAATTAGCCCAAACTCAAAATGAAACTAAATCATTCAAAGATTTAGTTAAAAAAGCAACTGCAAAAAGTGCAACAACAACATTAAAAGGTGAAAAACTAGCAAAAACATTACAAGGTCATAATAACAACCTTGAAACAAGAAATAAAAACAACGAAAACGTTTCAGATAAGACAATTGCTATCGGAACAGGAACAGTTGCAAAAGGGTTTGTAGATACCGCACTTGGTACTTCATTATATTCAACAGGTTTGTCACTAATTCCATTCCCACCAACATTTAGCCAAGGGGTTGCCTTAACAATCCTAGGAATAGAATTACAACTTCTTGGACAAAATGAAATTGCATACGGTACTATTGCAATGGGTACAGGCTTAGCAGGTAATATTGCATCTGCAGTAGCCACAGATACAAACAAAGATGCAACTTCTACTCTAAAAGAAGCTGAACAAGTTTATAAATTCAATAACCAAGAAATCAAAGAGGCTTCTCAAAGTATTGGAGAAGAAAATCCTGTTGGTGAAACTAAATCAGGTGAAGCAACACAAGACTCAACAGAAACTCAAGAAACTTCAACTCAAAGTGAAGAAACAAAAATCTCAGATGAAACAATCGAAACTACAACTGAAACCGACCAAACAACTCCAGCAGAAGAAAATCTAGCTGAAACTCCTGAAATTGAACAAAATCCTGAAACTAATGAAAATACAGAAGTTGAAAACACTGAAGGCGAAAACCCTGAAACAAATCCAGAAAACGGAGAACAAGAAGAAACTACAGCAAACCAAACTCAACAAAAAGCACAAGAAAAACAACCTTCCGTAGATATGGAATTCAGTGCACCTAATGCCATCAATGCGACAGCAACAACAGTTAAAACTACTGCTGATATGGTTAAAGAAGAAAGACAAATGCACCAATTAAGCAGAAATGTTGAAGTCCAAACAAAAGAAAGCAAAACTTTAATTAAAAATATTGATAAAGAAACAGCAAAGGCAGCTGTTCAACACCAAGCAAATTTAGCAGAATCTGAAGCGATTTCAGCTCAACACGCTTTAGCCCAGAATGATGCTCAAACAGCACAAACAGAAGATCAAGTACTTACAGCTCAAGATAAAATGGTAAATCTATCAACACAACTTGATTCAACAATTCAAAGAGATGAAACTTCAACTGCAAGTGCTGATAAAACAGTTTCTGAAAGTGTGCAAAAATTAGCTAAATTTAGAAACAATACAAAAATAATGGACCAAGAATTACCAGCCCTTAATAAAACAATTTCAAACCAACTAGACGTTTCCGCTAAAACAATGGCCGTTGGGATCGGAACAACTGGTGTTGGGGTATTAAACTCATACACAGGTACAGGTTTAATGCTATCAGGTATGATATTAATGTCTAACCCATTTACTTACGGTATAGGAGTAACCCAACTTCTTGCAGGCGAAATATTATTATCTAAAGGTTTAGCAGAAATCGGTACAGGTACAGTCGCAGCAGCAACTGGTTCAACTGGTATTGTAGCAAATGCTATAACTCGAGCAGTATCTAACGACTCTGATGAAGTCCTAGAAGAAGCAAATGAACAAAATGAGGAATTAGAAGAAAAAGCTGGAATAAGCGAAGATGAATTAAATGGTGAAGAAATTACTGATGAAACTTCAGATCCTACAACAGAGGAACCAGAAACAATTGCAGAAACAGAACAACCTCAAGCTGTAGAACAAGAAGAAAATGAATTTTTAGCATCAATTACTCAACTTTCAGCATCAGCTTCTGCAAACGCAAATGTAATAGAATCAACATTAACAGATGATAAAGCAGATAGAAAACTTTCAAGATTTAATACTGAAAGCATCATTGAATCTAAGAAGAAAATGAAAAAAGTTCAAGCGGTATCAGCATCATCTGGAGGCAAAGCATAAAAAAGACTGGTATTTCTACCAGTCTTTTTTATTTATAATCAAAAACTATTTTGATTTTTTAGCTGATGAATAGTAATCTCTTACAACACCTTCAAAAGCGTCGATGTAGATTTGTTTCATATCTGACATGATTGGATATACTGGGTTTGCACCTGTACATTGGTCGTCAAATGCCAATTCAACCATTTCATCTAATTTAGCGTAGAATTGTTCTTCAGTTACACCAAAGTCTTTGATAGAATTTGGAAGATTTAAGTTTTTCATTAATGAATCAACTGATGAAATTAACAATTCAACTTTTTCATCATCAGATTTTCCGCCCAAACCTAAGTTATCAGCGATTTGACCATATTTAGCCTTCGCATTAGGGAACTTGTATTGAGGGAATGTTGCTTGTTTTTTAGGACAATCAATAGCGTTGTATTTGATGATTTGTCTAATTAACAATGCGTTAGCAACACCGTGAGGTACGTTGAACATAGCACCTAATTTGTGAGCCATAGAGTGGCATAATCCTAAGAATGAGTTAGCAAATGCCATACCAGCGATAGTTGCTGCATAGTGCATTTTTTCTCTAGCGATAGGATCGTTAGCACCTTCAGAGTATGATCTTTCTAAGTATTTGAATACTAACTTAGTTGCTTCTAAAGCATTTGAGTTAGTGAAGTTAGTAGCCATACAAGATACATAAGCTTCAATTGAGTGAACTAAAGCGTCAATACCTGATGCTGCTGTTAAGCCTTTTGGCATGCCATCAACAAAGTTAGGGTCAACGATAGCCATATTTGGTGTTAAAGCATAATCTGCAATCGCATATTTAACGTGAGTTTCATCATCAGTAATAATTGCGAATGGAGTAACTTCTGAACCAGTACCTGAAGTTGTTGGGATAGCAACCATTGTAGCTTTTTTACCAAGTTCAGGAATTGAACAAATTCTTTTTCTGATATCCATAAATCTCATAGAGATATCTTCGAAGTTTGTTTCTGGTTGTTCATACATTAACCACATAATTTTAGCTGCGTCCATTGGAGAACCACCACCTAATGAAATGATAACATCAGGTTCGTATGGTCTGATAATTTCCATAGCTTGGTTAATTGTAGATAGAGTTGGATCTGGTTTAACATCAAAGAAGATTTGATAGTCAATACCGATTTCATCTAAAATATTTGTTACGCTGTAAACCGCACCAGAGTTGAATAGGAATCTGTCTGTTACGATAAATGCACGTTTTTTACCTTCTAATTCACGAAGAGCTAAATCGATAGCACCACGTTTGAAGTAGATTTTTTGAGGAACCTTAAACCATAACATGTTTTCTCTCCTTTCAGCTACTGTTTTGTAGTTTAATAAGTTTTCAACGCCTACGTTACCAGAAACTGCGTTTTTACCCCAAGAACCACAACCTAATGTTAATGATGGTTCTAATTTGAAGTTGTATAAGTCACCAATACCACCTTGTGATGATGGAGAGTTAATTAACACTCTGCATGCTGGCATTTTTTCTGAGAAGTGGTTAATTCTTTCTTGAGTTCTAGCGTCTGTGTAAAGAACTGAAGTGTGACCTGCACCACCTTTTGAAACCATTTCATAAGCCATATCTGTAGCTTCTTCATAGTTTTTAGCTCTGTACATAGAAAGAATTGGTGATAATTTTTCTCTTGAGAATGGATCTTCCCAATCTACACATGGTCTTTCAGCTAAAAGAACTTTAGCATTTTCTGGAACATCAAAACCAGAAAGTTTAGCAATAGTATGAGCTGTTTGACCAACGATATCAGGGTGAGCTGTACCACGTTTTGGATCGATAAATGGAAGATCGATCATTTTTTGTTGTTCAGCTTTAGATACTAAGTATGCACCTCTGTATTCGAATTCTTTTTTAACTTCTTCATAAATACTATCAACAATGATAACCGCTTGTTCAGAAGCACAAATCATACCATTATCGAAAGTTTTTGACATAAGAATTGAAGAAACTGCCATTTTAATATCAGCTGTTTCGTCAATAACTACTGAAGTGTTACCAGGACCAACACCTAATGCTGGGTTTCCTGATGAATAAGCAGCTTTAACCATGCCTGGACCACCTGTAGCCAAGATACAGTCAATGTTAGGGTGTTTCATTAATTGGCTTGATAACTCAATAGATGGAACATCGATCCAACCAATAATATCTTCTGGAGCACCAGCTTTAACTGCAGCTTCTAAAACTAATTTAGCAGCAGCAATTGTACATTTCATAGCTCTTGGGTGTGGTGAGAAGATGATTGCGTTTCTTGTTTTTAAAGCAATTAATGATTTGAAAATTGCAGTTGAAGTTGGGTTTGTTGTAGGAATAATACCTGCCAAAATACCCAAAGGTTCAGCAACGATTTTTGTACCATTTGTTTTATCTTCTTTGATAATTCCACAAGTTTTAGCATTTTTGTGTTTGTTGTAAATATATTCTGAAGCATAGTGGTTTTTAATAATTTTATCTTCTAAAATACCCATGCCAGTTTCTTCAACAGCCATTCTAGCTAGAGGAATACGAGCTTTGTCTGCAGCAGTTGCAGCAGCTTTGAAAATTGCATCAACTTTTTCTTGAGAGAAAGTTGAATAAAGTTTTTGAGCTTTTTTTACTCTTTCAATAAGTAATTCTAATTGCTCAGCACTGTCAACTAGAGTAGACTTTGTTAAAGCTTTCTCTAAGTTTTCAACATTCTTTTTGCTTTTTGTTGTCATATTTTTTCTCCTTTTTATAACACAGCATTTCTTATTATTATCTAATATAAATACCTCTTGTATAATTTGTGAATTTTTTCACAATTACATTGTACTTTAAATATTAATTGAAATCAAGTGTATTGTTTACAATCTTTATATTTTCTTTATCTTTTCAATAAAAAGTCAGATTTTACAGCTTTTTTAGATACAAATTAATAAAAAAAAAAGAGGACTAATCGTCCTCGTTGGAATTAAGAATAGCTGGAAGTATGAAAAAGATTTTATTTTATTAAAGAACATGCAAAAAGCTCAAACAATTAGTCAGGTGTGCAGTCTTATCAACCACTTGGGGGATTTTAATACGAAAAATCAAACAAATTTAGTTAAAATAAAAAATTTCCCATATACTGGAAAACATTGTAATAAGTGCATTTTTTACACTTTATGCCAAAACACTTATATTACTTGGGTTATAGACTCGTTTACAAAAGTTCACAATAGGGGTTGACAAAAAAATTTCTATGGTTTATAGTGAAAGTGTTAGATGAAGTGTTAAATGAACACTTAATAACAAAGGAGGTAACTCAAATGTTAACAATTAGTCCAGTAAAATTAAATACATACAATAAAGTTTCATTCGGTGAAACTAAAAGAAATAATCAAAATTCTAAAGTTGGAGTTATGTCATTAGACAGAAATGCTAACGCTAGAATCAACTTCGAAAAAGACTTACACGAAACTAAAAAAGCTGATATGGTTCAAACTAACCCTATCAAAGCTTTAGGTTACAACATTGTAAAGGCTTATAATATACTATGTACGCCAAAAAGACGTACTACCCAAACCGAATCAACATACATTCACTTACCATACATGGCATAGTGATAAAAATTGAAAGACTTAACTCTTTTCATTTACCCCACAATATGACCAATGCAAACTTACCCCGATTGCGGAGGTTAGACATTTAATAAAAATCCCTTCAATAAAGAGGGGATTTTTTATTGTATATATTTATCAAAAAGCATCACCCAATTGGGTAATATCCATAATAAATAACATCCACTACAATACAATAAGAAGAAACAAGAGGATTTACATTGAATTTAAATTTAGCAATAGCCATATTATTAGTAGCAGTAATTTATCTAATGATAAAAAACATATCACTCAGCCATAATATAAAAAAAGAACAAGAACACGAAAAACTAAAACAGTCATTTTTAGCCAACTTGGTTCATGATTTAAAAACCCCAACAAACGCACAACTTAGCACATTACAGATGCTAAATAACGAAACTTTTGGAAGATTAAATTCAGAACAAAGAGAAATGATTAGCTTGACTCACAAATCTTGCAAATATATGTCCGATTTAATTGGCACAATTATGGATACATACACCCATGACAATGGTGAAGTTCACCTACAAAAGAAAGATTTTGACATAATTGAGCTTGTAGAAGAAATAAGCGAAGAATTAAAAAGCCTATATGTACATAATCATCAAAAAGTAGAATTTAGGAAAGAATGTGCTCACTACATCATCAATGCTGACAAATTACAAATTAAAAGAGTATTAGCGAACCTATTAACAAATGCTATTACATACGGGTTTGACAACACAATAATAAGTATCAATTTAAAAATTTATAATAATTCATTAGAAATTTTCATAAAAAACGTTAGTAAACAAATTCCAGAAAAAGAATTAAAAACAATATTTGACAGGTATCAAAAGACTCAATTTGCAAAGTATAACAAAACTGGAAATGGCTTGGGATTATATTTAGCAAAAAGAATTATCGAATTACACGAAGGTAATATCTATGCAAAAAGTTTTGATGACGGAACTTGCATATTTGGATTTAATATTCCTACAAGTCTTGATAGTAATCCAAAGTTAGTCAGTGCTTAACGAGATAACCTTTGATATACCTGATTTAAAACACTTTGAGCAAAACTTAATTCTTTATTTTTCCCGAAAGTTTCAAATGTTGGCATTGCTAGAAGAATTTTACGCTCAGCAGCTTCTGGGTTTGAATTTAACAAACCTTTTGCGATATCGACTCTTGCCATCGCAAGTCGTAATTGATATGTTTCAAGTGAGCTAACACCTCTGTTATACGTTCTATAAGATTTTTTCGTTTTTTCAAAATCTTTTATAATAGCCATTAATTGCTTTTCTTCCAAAAATAAAGTATCAATCACTTGACGTCTTCTTCCATTAGTTTGGTATACCTTTTTCAAATCTACAATACGAGCTAATGTATGCAATAAATCTCCTTGTTTTTGTGCAACATCTAAAGCTCTTTGTGCAAAAACTTCTCTTTGCTTTGGTGAAATATTTGAAAGTTTTACTAAATGACTATATAAAATACCCGCAAAATCATCCAAACCCCTATGGTGCAAAGCATCAGCAAGACCCGCAATGTTTTCACTAAATACATCTAATAAATTTAATTTCTTATACTGTTTTTCATATTGTTTCAACTGAGAAACAACATAAGTAGTATCACGATGTTGTCCTCTAATCATCATCCTGCTAAACTGATTAAATTTCCCATTTAAAACTTCTGGAGAAGCATTTATAATCTTTATCATTTTGCAAAAATATCCTTTCCTACTAATGCTGTCTCCGCATTTTCAATAATTCTCTGAATGTTATTTTTTGACTGATAATAAGTAACCATGCTATAAGGGTTTCTTTTATATGTGTTATAATAATCAGTCAAATCATTATACAAACATTCCAAATCTCGTCTTAAAGGAGTCCCATAAATATCTGCAGCATCTAATTTTATAAGTTGGAAATTCACTCTTTGAATATCATTTCTAATATCAGACTCTGTTTGAGATAAATAATCGTTCCAAGGTGCAACCCTCTGTCCTGAAAGTTGAAAATCACCTACATTTGCTTTTAAATTTGGAGCTTCCCCAGCTTGAGATTTCATTGCTCCATCTAAAATCCTAAATTTAACAAGTTGGTTTTCTTTATGAGTAATTCCATAACCTTTAGGCGTTACAAATACAACTTTTTCAGTTTCCCCAAGAGAAAGAGCTCGTCCAATATCTGAATAACTTTTCAAGTGACTACCACACAAAACTTTACTCAATAATGGAAGACTATCAATCATTATTGGTTCATCGTTAACTGATTTACTCTTTATTAATCTTGCTTGAGGTAAATCGTATTTTTCCAAAGCACTCAGGATATCAACCGCATAAGTTTTGGAATCTGGTCCCCAAACATAGTCAGATTTGAATAAAAACTCAGCACCCTTCAACGAATCCCCAGAACAACAATAATCCATTAAAATATAACTTTTTCCAGAGTTTTTAACTTGCTCCCTACCCAAACCAATCTTTTCTAAATACGCTAAAAATTTATATAATCCCTCTTGATAAGAATTTATTTTTTTATATATTTCAAAATGATCCCCAACCCTAGTTGTTGTAGGCATAAATCGTCTAGACCAACTCATCGGAAGGTTAACAACATTTTCTTCACCAATTCTATACCCCAACGCTTTTCCTATTGTCGACAAAGAACGCCCAATTGTTATAACAACATATTGACCAGCTCCAAAAAAGTTATCAAACATAGATTTCAAAGCATTTGGAACAATAGTATGAATATCGTCTAATGCATTTAACGCATCAAAGTTAGAATCTTTAATTACTTCAAGACTTCTCGCTCTTAATTTTTCAATTTCTCTCAACGATAATCTTGAATATTCTTCCTTCGTAAAGTTCTTAAAATGCAAAAGAGGATCTAAATGCAAAACCCTTATCAAAGAATCCACAGAACGATTACCTGTAAAATTCAACTGAACTTTAGACTGAATATTTGAAACAGGTCTAGTAACTGGAGTATTTGTTTGTTGTTCTTTTTGCGAGAGATTATATTTTGGATAATAATTATACGCAGATATAAATTGGGTTTTCATTGCATAAGCATGAAAACCCATAAAAATTATTTTTGCTATTAAACTTTATTATACAATACCTTGTGCACGCATTGCTTTTGCTAATTTTTGGAAAGCTGCGATATTTGCACCAGCAACATAGTTACCAGAACATCTATATTTTGCAGCAGCTGCAGCACAAGATTTGAAAATATTAACCATAATTCTTTCTAATTTAGCTTCAACTTCTTCAAATGTATAATAGAATCTCATACTATTTTGAGACATTTCAATAGCAGAAGTTGCAACACCACCAGCATTTGCAGCTTTAGCTGGAGCTACAAGAACACCATGTTCTAAGAAATAATTTGTAGCTTCAATTGTACAAGGCATATTTGCACCTTCACCAACAGCTAAAACTCCATTTTCAACAAGTACTTTTGCTGAATTTAGTGTTACTTCGTTTTGAGTTGCACAAGGAAGAGCGATATCTGCTTTAATTTCCCAAATTGGAGAATCAACACCAGTTTTTTCGATATATTTTGCATCAATATATGTGTTCAAATAATCTTTAATTCTTCCACGTTCAACTTCTTTAATTTGTTTGATTAAATCTAAATCAATACCATTTTTATCATAGATACAACCGTTAGAGTCGCTCATTGCAACAACTTTTGCACCCATTTCTGTAACTTTTTCGCATGCATAAATTGCAACGTTACCAGAACCTGAAATAATAACTGTTTTACCTTCCAATGATTTGTTATGAGCAGCTAACATTTCTCTCATAAAGTAAATCAAACCATAACCAGTAGCTTCTTTTCTAGCTAAAGATCCACCATAACTGATATCTTTACCTGTTAAAACGCCACCTTCATATGCGTTTCTAATTCTTTTGTATTGACCAAACATATAGCCAATTTCTCTAGCTCCAACTCCGATATCACCAGCAGGAACATCGACATCTTGACCAATATGACGATACAATTCAGTCATAAAACTTTGACAAAAATGCATAATTTCAACATCTGATTTACCTTTTGGGTCAAAATCACTTCCACCCTTAGCACCACCAATTGGCAAGCCTGTTAAAGCATTTTTGAAAATTTGTTCAAAACCTAAAAATTTCATAATACTTTGGTTTACGCTTGGGTGAAATCTCAAACCACCTTTGTATGGACCAATCAAAGAACTAAATTGAACTCTATAACCTCTATTTACTTGAACTTGACCATTATCATCAATCCAAGGAACTCTAAAAGTTACGATTCTTTCTGGTTCAACCATTCTTTCTAATAATGCAATTTTTTCATACTCTTCTTGGTGAGCATCAACAACTGGTTCTATTGTAGAAAGAACTTCTTTTACAGCTTGTAAATATTCTGATTCATTTATGTTTTTTAATTCTGTTTCATTTAAAACTTTTTCTAAATAAGCATTCATCTTCTAACTTCCTCTTATATTTCGACTATTACTGATTTTTTTATACAACGAGAATAGTTTAATTTCAAGATAATTTTAAATTAATATTAGATTAATGAATAAATGCTAACAATAGAGATTTATAAGCAACTGACCACAAGCCAGCAAAACCATCATATTTATATTGTTTCAAAGCCTTTATTCTAGAAAAATCAATATTGTCACCAAAATTATATTTTTTAACCAATTCGCCGAAGCCTGGAATTTCTTGTAATTCTTTTGAAAGATTATAATACTCACGTAGCGAATATTTTTTCTCAGGTTTAAATTGTGGGGAAGATGCAATGTTATCACACAACATACTTCTTAAATTCAATTGTTTCCCACTTTCAGGGTGATGTACAGAAATACTTCTATGAACTTTAGATACCACTGATTTTGGGAAACCTAACAAATACATAATCATCTTATCTGCATCGTGAGTAATACTATCAATAGAATTTTTGCCATACAATTCTTTTTCAATAAGAGCAAAAACTATTTTATGATCATATGTGTGTTGAATATTTTTCTTATAATTTTTGCAATATTGAACAACTGCATCTTTACAACGAGCAAAAAAGCCCTTAGAACTTGAAAGACCGAACGCACTTTTCTCTGCATTCGGTCTTGTCACAAATATATCCGTTGTTGTACCCACACTCACACTCTGCACTTTTATACGCTCGCGTCTTGAGGTGAACTCCTGCTGATGGGGTCTTTGATAATTACTTGAATTAATAGGGTATGTTTTACACTTAATCTCCATAACTTATTCTTGCACAAAAATTTTTCATTGCAAGTATTAATTTTAAAAACAGAATTTACAGTCTGGAGATTTTGAATAAATATTTTCTGTTTTAACGAAATTTTCACCCATACATCCGCTTTTGCATAAGAATACAAACTTACAATTTTTACACTCCATTTTTGAAAACTCTCTAAATTGATATAAAGGGTGAGAATCAACTGTAGCCCAAATCTCTTCTAATGAATTCTTTTTAAAATCTCCCAACAATGCTTTCTGAGAAACAACATCTGGACATAAATACACTTTTCCATCAGGCTTAATTGCAATCTTTTCTCTATGATGACAATTCATATAAATTGGAGGATTTAATTTTGCATCCTTATCGATATAATCGTCTAACATTGTTCTAACTGCATTATCATTCAATAATTCCATAATACTGAAGCAAGTTAGGTTCATATGTATTGGTAAATTTTTAGACATTTTCAGATTAATTAATCTTGAAATCATCTCAAAATTTTCATCATTTGTAAGCACAAATTCTTCATGTTCAGGAATTGTTACCTTCATTTTAGTAACAGTAAACCTTTTAACCCCCATATCATTACAAACAAGTAGAAGATTTTCTATCTCATCATAATTTAATTTTGTCATTGTACAATTTACAGAAACAAAAAGTCCTGCTTCAATCATTTTTTTAATGTTTTCAACAACCTTGTTATAAATATCTTTACCCCTAATTTTGTTATGAGAATCAGAAATAAGACCATCTAAACTAACTTGAATAACGTCTATATTTGGGTTCAACAATTTAGCCAAACATTCAATTATATTATCATTTATCAAAGTCGCATTAGTTTGAATATAAACTGCAGTATTAGACTCTTTTAGTACATTTAAAATATCTAAAATATTTTTACGTAAGAATGGTTCCCCACCAGTAAGGGTAACATGATTTACCTCAAAATAATCAACGAGTTGCCTTGCCAGTTCCATCATTTCCCCATCAGATAAATCATTCTCGCTACAATATGCATTTTCCCTAGATTGAATATAACAATGTCTACAACGCAGATTACAAGCTGAGGTTAATTCCCACACAACAGAAAAAGGATAATCACATACAAAATGAATATCCCCTCGATTAAGAACTTCATGCATCAAATTAAACACCGTAACAAAATCATCACTAGGCGGAATCCCTTTAAAATACATGTCTAAGTAAGTTTTTCTATTTTGTTCTTTTTTTGAAAGATTACTCATCATAACAATCTAAAAAACCTTTAGCTACCAAATCATCGACAAGTTTTGATAACATATTTTCCAAAGCTGAATATTCTAAATCAAAATTATCAAAACTACTATCTAATGCCGTTTTTACAGACATTTTACGTTTGAAATTATTTAACAAAACATAAGAAGATGTATTTCCTGTCCAAAGTTCATTACGAGAAACATTGAACAAGAAATACATTCCGTCTTCAATACGACTCTCAAAACGAGTCACAACATCTTTGTTAAACTTATATAATTTACTCATTATAAATATCGTTTACTAAGATAATACTCTTGGTGCTGTGTGAGTACTCCAAGACATCATACCTGCACAAGAATCTGCTGCTTGAATTGTCTTTTTAGCCTGAACAGGTGCAGTATGTGTGCTCCAAGACATCATACCACCGCAAGAATCTGCGGCTTTGATAACTTTTTTAGCTTGAACAGGTGCTGTATGTGTGCTCCAAGACATCATACCACCACAAGAATCTGCGGCTTTTATTGCTTTACTTTTAATATTTTGTCCAATTTCTGCAGGCATTTGAGTCAATCTTGCAGTAACTCTTCTTCCTGCTGAAGATCTGCCAGCATAAGCCGTAATGTTTTGTACCATTTGCATACCCCTTTCTATACAAAATCACCCTATCACGATGATATACATTTGTCAATTAATCTACCTACTAAATCAATCTTTGTCCTATTAAACCAATGTGTTTTATCAGATTGAATAATTATAAAATCTTTTAAATTTTTAACTTTTTTAGACAACTCTAATGGTGCTTTAAACGGTAATATTTGATCTCCATTAACATGAATTATTGAAACAGGAGCCTCAACATTCTGTGCTGAGAGCAAATCTGGTGATTTATATGAATGATGCTTTAAATAAGTGACAAAAGAATTAGCCGCAGGAATATATTCAAAACTTGTATATGGCGACATCAAAATAACTTGTTTTAACTGAGGATATTTTTGAGCGACATCTAAAGCTTGCGTACAACCTCCACAATATCTCATTAAAATTATCTTTTCTTCTTTAATACCTTTATTTAATAAATACTGTATGCCTGCATCAACATCTTCTGACATTGTTTTACGTAAATCCATACCTTTTCCAGCTTGATAATTTACACCATAACCTCGAAATTCAGGAGCACAAACACCCACCTTACCATACAAACTTTTATATAATTCTTGATAATGGTTATTAGTAAATGTTGCACCACCTCCATGAACAAACATAAAATATGTATCGTGATTCATCGGATTTATATCAAGAAGTTGAGTTGTTTTTATTTTTTCAGTACTTTTAACAGGAATTTCAACTAACTTTGCAATATCTTTCAAATAAGTTTTAAGAGGCTTAGCTTCACTTGCGGCATCTTTTGATGTTTTATACAACATTCCTAGCTCAAAAAATTTTGGTCCCATTAGATACTTTTGAGAAAAACCACTTCCTGCGATTTTCCAACGTCTGGTATTCAAAATCCCATCAGCCGTAAAAACCTTATGAATAAATCTATTTTCAAGTCTTGATAATTGTAATCTTCTAATACACATCAAGTTTTCCTCTTTCCAACGCATTAAAACCCCAAAATCAAATATTTGTTAATTTACATTTTTTAATTTTACATAAATTTATATTTGAACTTAGGGTTTTAAAATATAGTAAAAAATCAATAACTATTTCGCAACGACAATTACATTACCGTTCACATAACCATTACCTAAAAATTCTTTAAAATCTTCTTTAAAATCAGCATTGAAAATTACGTTTTTATCAATATTATCACTTACCACTTGTTTTAGTTTTTTAGGTAATTTCGTAAAACTATCCTCTTTTGCGATATTTTTAATTGTTGAATAATAAGAAGAATATTCCCCAACATCTGACCAATCAGCATCTAAAGAGTCATAAGAAACCACTTTCAAATCTTGACCATCACGACCTTTTAATCTGCCTTCATTACTCATATGTACAAGTTCAGGAATAATTTCTCTATCCCAAAAACTTTCAATCACACTTAAATATTCTTCCTTAGACATGGTCTTATCGCCACCTTTTGTCGCCATTAAAACACTATAAGAATTTCTAATTTTGTTTCTATAAATATCTGTAATAGTGTCTAAAACATCTGGTTTGATAATATATATAAACGCATTACCTAAAGATGTATCTTGCCCATCAGGGTCCTTGTGCACTTTACCATTTTTGATTACATGACCCACACCTGTATCAAGTAATTCTTTTGAAGGTTTTGTAATAAATGTATTAATTTCATTCTTATCATTATGTAAAATTAACCCACCATAACATCTGTAATCTGGTACAGCTACGACCATCATGCCAGCATCTGGCCTATCTAAAAAGGCATCTAGAGCTTCAGATAAATTAACATCCGTGATATTATCCGATGGCATAATAATGACATTTTTATCAGGTGGAACAATAGATTCACCTGCTTTAACCAAATCTAAACCTCGAGGTGTCATATCAATTTTGTAGCCTAATGTAGTTACAAAACATCCTACAGCACTATTAGCCTCTTTTTGAACACAAAAATCAATATCAGTTTTTTTATCTAACAAATTTGCTTGATATAAATTCAACAAAGTGAAATTAATCAAATTCCAATTTGGGATAGGTGTACCTGTTGACGGTTTGTTGTCCCCTCTGGTGTGGCTAATAGCCTCCAATCTAGACCCAAAACCACCTGCTAAAATATATGGATGAAAATATTTTGAGTAATCTTTATCTGCACGTTTTACATCATCAAAAATAGGAGATGTTTCAGTCATCCTAATGAATTCATTCACACTATTAATTGTTTTTTCAGGCTTATAATAAGCGTTTACCGTACAAGTCGAGCCAGTAAAATTCAAGTGTCTATGAGTTCTTTTGTTCATAACTTTCAAGCCAGATTCCGTACTTAATTCTGAACCATAAGGAATAATTACTACAAAATTTCCCTTTCTACCTGGAACTTCTAATGTCGCATACATTCCTGTTTTTCCGACAATTACCCCCGGTTTAATATTCTTATGTTTTGCATTTTTTGCAATATACATTGTGCCAATATTATCGTTTTCAATAACATAAGTTGGCTCATCAGGCTTATTAACTGACTTCACAATTTGAGTAATATGCGTGTTATCTACCATATCCTGAAGCTTAACACTAAAATCATTATAACTCCCGTTATATCTACAAGTACTCAAATCTTCAATAAAAAGATTTTCAATAACCTGTTTTTGAGTAAACGCAACCGTATCCGTCGCTAAATTATACTTGCTATTTATAAAAGGATTTGAAACCCTTTGAACACTACCATTAGATTTTTTTAGACCATAATTAGTACCTACCCACGAGGCACTACCAACTTTTGAGACTTGCATTTTCACTCCTTCTTTTCTTAACCCTTTTCCGTTTCCTCGGATAATTATTTTAATTTAAAAATAAATTTTATTCCAGCTAATTACAAAAATGTTACAAAATATTTGAACTGTATAATATAAATTCCGTTATAATAATATAGGAGGAAAGAATGAAGAAATTTTTATCCATATTTCTAGTTTTTTATTTCGTAGCATTAACAACAGCAATCGCTGAAGCTAACGTAAATTCTTACGACCAGTACGGAAGAAAAACTGGCTCTTATAGACAAACAAGTTCTGGATATAACACATATAACCAACATGGGCAAAAAACTGGTTCATTTAGAGAGACTTCTAATGGCTATAATCAATATGATCAATATGGAAGAAAAACAGGTTCCTACAGAGAAACTTCTAGTGGTTATAATTCATACGATCAGTATGGTAGAAAAACTGGAAGTTACAAAACTGGCTCTAATGGTGTAACTACAAAATATGACCAATACGGCAGAAAAACTGGTTCATTCAAAAAAGATTCATCAGGCAGAGTTACAGAATACGACAAATACGGCAGAAAAGTCGGAAGTTATAAATAGTTATTACTCATCCTCTTCTTCAGAGTATTCGTAATTGGCAAATTTTTCACGCTCAAAAGCTTGGTTATCATACTTGGATTCTTCAGGTTCATCCCAACCCATTTCGTACATATTTGCCATTTCTTGTTCTCGATGACGTCTGTTTCTTTCTTTGTCATCACCTAATAAAAAATCAAAAAGTCCCATAATTTATTCCTTTCGTTATATTTACATAATAAGATACATATATGTCAAATATGGACATAGGATTAAATATTGTTTAAACAATCTTGTAAATATTTTTTATAATCTTTTTGCAATGATTTTGGAGCTAAGATTTTGCACCCTGCTCCCCACCTGAACACATGCCAGATAATTTCTTTACTACCACTAGCTTTAAACTTCACTGTATAGGATCCGTCTTCTTCCAATTTACCCCTTTGGGTTGGGTGGAAATTATAATGACTAGCTTCTTGTGCCAATTCTGGACTAAAAGATAATTTCACATCCAAAATTTCACCTTGGAAAACTCCAAAAGATTTGTTTGTATGTTCTTGTAAATTAAAATCACCTTTATCGAAAGTCTTGTCTGTTAATCTTAGATTTTCAAACTTGTGCAATAAATATGTATAAACCTCATCACCTTTGGCTTTTTCTCTTGCCACAAGATAAATCTTTTCGCCATAAATCATCCCCAAAGGTTCTAGCAAACGTTCTTTGTCGTGATAAACCCCTGTCGCCATCTTAGAAAACTGAACAGCCTCACGAACTATTCCCAACATTTCTAAACTAATTTTATATTGAGGCATCTGACGAACTGCATACCCTTCTGTTTGCATGATAAGTTCTATATTTTTCTCAATAGAGTTTATATTTTTGCGGTTGAAAGATTTTATTTTTTCAACAGTCCTACCTAACTCATCTTTCATCTCAGTGTTAGTTGTTCTTCGTTGAAGTTGCTCGATATTGGCAAGCTCTTTTGGAGTAAACGAAATCAGTTGACTAATCGAATAATTAGTAAATCCCCAATGCTTTTGAACATCATCCGTTTCAATTTCGTCGATTTGCGGAAAAATACAAATCAAACTATCTCTCATACGCTCTGCCGTCCTACGTGAAACATTATAACGCTCAGCAATTTCGTTTATTGTAACTCCTTGAATCTTAGATGACATAAAAATTGCCAAATCTAAAATATCCGAAACTCGTGAATATCTTGGTTTATCTTCCATACTCCAACTCCTTTTTGGGTAGATTATAACAAACTTTTTTCACTATGTCCATATCTGACGTAATCATGAGTCATTATATAAATGTAAGGAACGAAATATAATGAGGAATTGAACAATGGCTAGACAAGTTAGAAATATTGTAAAAAATGACTACATAACAAACGTTACTCGAATATTAATTATTGCTATATTTATGCTATTAAGTTGGCTTGCGGTTGACTTGATTAAAGCAATTTTTGATTTGGCTTTAGTTTATTTGAGCGAAAGAATCCCTGAGGTTGAAGGAATTTTAAAAACTATCGTTTATTTATTTTTCTCTCATCTAATAATCTATAGTAACAATTAGATTCATGCTATACTTATAAAAACATTATTTTGGAGTTAAGTATGAAACAAAAACTAATTGTTATTCTATCAATATTTATTGTTCTTGGGTTAAGTTTTTATTGTTTGTTTATCGAACCAGAAAATTTAAAAGTCACAAATTACACAATTCAAGACGATAGACTAAGTGGTTTGAAAGTTGTTTTCGCAAGCGATTTTCACATCAAACCTCGCCACGAAAAACAATTAGAAAAAGTTGTTAATCTAATCAACTCTCAAGAAGCTGATATCGTTTTATCTGCTGGAGATTTTGTAAATGGGCATACAAAAAAATCCACCATGCCAGCCTCTGACATTGCCAAAGGTTTAGGGAAAGTTAAATCTAAATACGGATTTTACACAACACTTGGAAACCACGACGGTTGGTACGATAGCAAAATAGTTGCAAAAGAACTCAGGGCAAACGGCATAAAAGTTTTAGAAAACGATAATGAAGCTATAAAATTTAACGGCAAAGAAATTTACATCGCAGGTGTTGAAGATATGATGACGGGGGATGCTAATGTTTATTTAGCCATTGATAAAGCTAAATCACCAATAATTTTACTCACCCACACCCCTGATATGTTCCCAAAAGTTCCATATGAGGTTAATTTAACCCTAGCTGGACACACCCACGGCGGACAAGTAAGACTACCGATATTTGGGCCATTGTTTACTGCATCAGACTATCACGACAAATACGCAAAAGGTTTAATCGAAGAAGACGGAAAAAAAATGATAGTAACAACAGGAGTTGGAACAAGTATTTTACCACTTCGCTTCAACTGCCCACCCGAAATCGTTGTGATTAAATTTGAAAAGAAGAGCAAATAAAATAATCTTTCGTGATAAAATACCCATAGAAAAGTGTTTTTGGAGGCTAGTATATGAAAGTTTTATTATTTAATGGTTCACCACATAACCAAGGTTGTACATTCACTGCCCTAAAAGAAATCGCAAACACATTAAAAGAAGAAGGCATCGAATCTGAAATCTTTCACGTTGGAAACGACGCCATAAAATCCTGTATGGCGTGCCGTGCTTGTGCGAATTTAGGCAAATGTGTTGTTAATGATAGAGTAAATGAGTTTGTTGAACTAATGGAAAAATGCGATGGTTTAATCATTGGTTCACCTGTTCATTATGCATCATCTTCTGGTGCAACAGTTGCATTTTTAGACAGAGCATTTTTCAGTGCATCTATGTCAGGTCGCAGAGATATTTTTGAACACAAACCTGGCTCATCTATTGCTAGTGCAAGACGAGCTGGAACAACAGCAACACTTGACCAATTAAATAAATATTTCACTATATCTCAAATGCCAATAATTTCTGGCAGATATTGGAATATGGTTCACGGCTCAAACCCAGATGAAGTTCGCCAAGACTTAGAGGGTATGCAAAATATGAGAATTCTTGCCCGTAATATGGCTTGGCACTTAAAATGTCAACAAGCCGCAAAAGAAGCTGGCGTTGAAATGCCTAAAAAAGAAGAAACTATTTGGACAAATTTTATAAGATAAGAAAACTTTATTAACAATATTTTGGGTAATAAATTTTTATGCTAATTTAAAAGAAAAAGAGGTTAAGTATGGATATAAATAATATTGAACGTGAAAATTTCATAAAAAGATTTTCACCATCTATTTTAGAAAACACAAGTGGACTCGAACTACTTAAACTCCTCGCCTATCCTAAAAAAAATGATGATATAAACTTAAAAGAACAATTCGGAAATTTACACGAAAACAAATATGATTCTTTGAAAAATGAATTAGAAAATGGCTTATTAGAATTTGGGAGCGGCGGGGCTGGATATGACACAAATTTCATACTAGCATATAGAGATGGTTCTTGGTTTAATTTTCATAAAAAAATAAATTTACAACAAGCTTTAGAATTAGCAGAAAGCATTAAACTTGAATTAGTCAAAGCATGTCAATTTTTAGAAAACAATGATTTTGAGAGTTTTTATAATTTTACCTCAAGTTCACAAAGTAAAATGTTTAATAAAGGGTATATTCATAAATATTTCCACATATTATACCCACATTTAATAAGTTTTTATCATGCAAGAAGTTGGCAAAATTATTACAAACAACAACTTGGACTACCCCAAAATAATAACTACTTTGACATAGAAAAATATCTTCTTGAGAAAAATCCAGGATGCAACATCGGAAAGCTCTCAAAAGAACTAATTGAAAAATATGGAACACCTAAAAAAACTACAACACAAGCTACAACAAAAACCGATAAAGGAGAAACTAATACAATGAAGCATCCTCAACAACCACTAAACCAAATACTATACGGACCACCTGGAACAGGTAAAACTTATAATACTGTTGTTAAAGCTATGGAAATTATTAATGATGAAAAATATGAAAAAATTTCTAACGAAAAATATAAAAATTTAAAAAAAGAATTTGATAATCTTAAACAAACAGGTCAAATTGAATTTGTAACATTCCACCAATCATATTCTTATGAAGAATTTGTAGAAGGAATCAAACCTGATTTGAACAGTGAAGATAAATTAACATACGAATTGAAAGATGGAATTTTTAAAAAGATATGTTCTGACGCACAAACAACTATTAAAATTGAAAAGAACTTTGACCAAATTTATGATCAATTAATAAAAGATTTAAATTCTTCAAAAAAACTACTAATACTCACAACACCTAATGGCAGTGAATTTGGGATAAAAACTAACAAAAAGAATAATCTTAAAATATACACTGGCGAAAATTTTGATAGAAATAGCGTTGGCGTAATTACCAAAGATTATTTGCAAAATGAAATATTTAAAAATGGTAGAAAATGTTATGTTCAAGGAATCCTCGATTACTTGAACGAACATTACAAATTAAATATGCAGACAACTAAAAACACAAACAAATATATTCTTATAATCGACGAAATCAACAGAGGGAATATTTCAAAAATCTTTGGGGAACTTATCACTTTAATTGAAGAAGATAAACGTGAAAGTTTATCACTTAAATTACCTTATTCTCAAGATCCATTCACTGTTCCGAAAAACCTATACATCATCGGAACAATGAACACATCTGACAGATCTATTGCATCTATTGACATTGCTCTTCGTCGTAGATTTACATTCAAAGAGATGATGCCTGATTCAACTCTAATTGATGAAGAATTAGAAGTTCAAGGTTTAAATATCCAAGATATTTTCAAAACACTAAACGAAAGAATATCTGTTCTTTTAGATAGAGATCACCAAATCGGGCACAGTTATTTTATGAACTTAAAAGCTGACAAAGACCTTGAAACCAATTTCAAACAAATTTGGTTTGATTGTATTATGCCACTTTTAAATGAATATTTTTATGGAGATTGGGACAAACTACAAGCTCTATTAGGTAAAGCTCAAGATAATGGAGAATCTTTCATCAAGAAACTATCACAAGTAAAATTTGCAACTAGTTACACTTGTGATGAAGATGAAACATTTGATTTCACCCCTCAAAAAGATATTGATTTTTCAAAAGCTCTAAAAAATGCTTTTGAAACTAAAAAAGATGAGCAAGAGGAAAAATAGTGGCAAAATCCTTAGATGTGAAAGAATACGAAGAAATCGATATAAAAGACTGTGATTTATCGAAATTACAGTCTTACATCAAGTGTCAAAATCTGACTTCCGCACTACAAGTTACACCAACAGGAGTGAAAGCTAACTCTTGGGTTGGAGTTATAAAATATAAAAAAATACATATCCAAATTTTGCCAAAACTAATTTGTGATAAAGATAATAACAATGAAAATATCCTAAAAAACTTGATTTTTATGCTTTCTTTTACAAAAAAATTAGACATAAAAACAAGTAATGATGCTAAGCTTGCCTCAGCAAAAAATCCGTTTATTGAAATCTTAATTAGAGAATTCGCCAATTCACTATTTGATTGTTTAAAACGCCTAACACCTAAAAAATATGTTAGAGAAGAAGATAACCTAAGTTTTCTCAAAGGTAAACTCAAATTTTCAGAAAACATTCGCTATAATTGCACAAACCAATCAAAGTTTTATTGCGAATTTGATGAATTCTCAGAAGATAACGAACTGAACCAATTATTCTTGTTTGTTTCAACCTGTCTATATAATATTTCTCAAGACCGCTACAACAAAAAAATTCTTAAGTTCATAATGAATTATTACTCTGAGATAAAATTTATCAGATTTGATAAATTCAACGCCAATAAAATAAAACTAACACGCAACCAGGAATTATTTAAAAAGCCATTAAATTTGGCAAAAATGTTTATTGAACAAACAAGCGTTGATTTATCAAAAAACAAATTTGAAAATATTACACTTATTTGGGATATGAACAAATTATTTGAAGAATTTGTGTTTGAGCTTATTAATAAATACAAAGACGATTTTAAATGCGAAGTAAAATCTCAAAAAGGACGAAAACTTTTGCGTGGTGACCATAACAAAAAACGTAACACCTACGTTGATATAATGGTAAAAAAAGGTAATGAAAAAATTGTTGTAGACACAAAATATAAAAAATTCCGAAATGCAAACGACTTTTCAAATGCTGATGTATTCCAAGTTTCAACATATTGCTTACTACATAACGCACACAAAGCAATTCTATTATACCCTCAATGGGATAACACTCGACCAAATATTGATAACTATTTCTTAAATACAGATGAAGAAATTACTGAAAAATATGAAATAAATTTCAAAACAATTAACCTAAAACATTCAGATTTAAAATCAAATCTAACAACTATAAAAGATAAACTTGCAGAAATCTTAAAATAGTTATATACACATAGGTTAATGAATTATAAAATTAAAGTCCAGAAACATTAGTTATCGGGCTTTAATTCAAATAGCGAATCTAAGCTAACGCCTATTGAATAAACGCAAGAGAAAATTCCCTAAATTAATAACAGGGAATTTTCAGAGAATTTGAATATTAAAAATTTAAAAATCATAATTTTTTGTCATTTCAGAAAACTTTGCAAATTTTGGATCAAAATTTAAATGAAAAGTATAAACTCCGCCAAAGTTGTTTTTAACAATAATAATTTCCGCATTATCTTCAGAACCATAGTTATAATCATAATAATCTTCCCTATAAAGCATCATCACAACATCTGATATATCTTCAATCATTGCAGTTTGTTTTAAATCAGACAAAAGCGGGCGTCTATCGGCTCTTTTTTCTATTCTTCTAGATAATGATGCTGTGATGAATATTATCAAACCATATTTATGTGCTAAATTTTTTAATTCTTTTAAAATCCAATCTTCATCATACATGTATAATGGTATGTCTTCGATAAAAACATAATTTGGTTTTAATTGTTCTAGTACATTTTCAATATTAATAAGTTCAAAACTTTCTATGTATTCTATTTTAAAATTCCAATTGCTGATTTCATTTTTAGCTAATTCTAATTTCTCTATTTCTTCTTTTTTTAATTTTGATTCATTAATTTTGTAAAAAGGTATTTCTGAATTTTGTATTAGCATACGCTTTAATAATAATTTTTCAGATTCTCTTGAGCTTAAATACAAGCATTTTTTATTTTGTTTGCAAAAATTCTTTAATAAAGCAAGTGCAAATGCTGTTTTTCCCATGGATGGTCGTCCCGAAATTGTTATAATTGAAGAATTTTCTACTTCCGTCAAAATAGAATCTAATTCTTCAAAACCTGTTTTGAGAATTTGCTCCTTAGGTTCTTTAATGTCTTTTAAAATATTTTCTAACACTTTTTCATTACTCATAAAACCTCCTTTTGTTAATCATAACTTTATTATGACATTCACCTACGTCAATTCTGGACATAGTACAAAATAATACATCGTTCACTTGGAACGATGTATTAAAACAAAGCATTCGCTTTGTATGAGTTCACTCCTTTTTCAACTTCAAAAAAATAAAGTCCGACAACATCAGTTATCGGACTTTAATTCGGAGAAAGTGGGATTTGAACCCACGGTACAGGTAACCCCATACAACACCTTAGCAGGGTGCCGCCTTAAGCCACTCGGCCATTTCTCCATTCGGCGACTGTAACCTCAATTCGATTACATAATCCACTATAACATAAACATCTTTTTTTGGAAAGCTATTTAAAAAAATTTTTTTGTAAGTATAATATTACTAAATAAGAGAGGTATATTATGATTGAAATGAAAGTTATGGGTATAGCATTAGACACTAGAACAGGTTCGCCTATCGTTGTTCTTCACGATATCGACAACAGACGAGCTCTTCCAATTTGGATTGGTTCTGCTGAAGCTAGTTCTATCATCAGAAAAATTGAAAATCTTTCTGTAACTCGTCCTATGACTCACGACCTTATCATTTCTATCATTGAAAAAACTGGTTACAAACTAACCAAAGTTGAAATCAACGACGTTGAAAAAGAAACCTATTTTGCAACAATTTTCCTAGAAGACAAAGACGGAAACGAAATTGAAATCGATTCTCGTCCATCTGATGCTATCGCCGTTGCAATCAGAATTGAAGCTCCAATTTATGTAACTGCTAATGTTCTTTCAAATGGTTCCGTTTCAACTGATAGTGCAAAAGACGCTGAAGAAGCTGAAGAATTCAAAAACTTCGTTCAAAGTATCAAACCTTCAGACTTTGCTCGCTTGATGAAAGATAGCGATCACCACGAAAGCGACCAGTAATTAAACTATTTCTACCTCAGATAAACTACCAACAACAAAGCTTGACGTTTGTTGTAGTTTTACTGCATCAATTTGCCCTGTTGCGACAAGAATTGTATTTTCAATTTCTGCATTTTTTGCTGAAATATTATCCATTGGTGCATCTCCAATCATAACCGTTGTTTGTGGATTTGCACCCAACGTTTCCAATGCAATTTTTGTCAAAGCTCCACTTTCTTTAGTTTCACTTGAGGATTCTCTACCTACAACAACCCCAAACAAATTTTCCCAGCCAAAGTTTCTTAATGTCAATTCAGTAGAAACAACAGAATCAGAAGTTACAACCCCAAGCTTAATCCCTTCTTGATGTAATTGTTCAATAAAGTCAATCGCAGGTTCAATTGGTTTAGTATATTTCACCATATCTTGATAAAAAATTTCACTCACGTAATCAAAGATTTTAGCCAATTCAACTTCAGTTGTAAAAACACCAAACTCCTCCAAATTTCCCCTGAAAATTTCAATGATTTTTGAACGAGAATAAAGTGCTGTAATCCCATCAGGCAACATCTTCCCAGAATTCACATCATAACCTAAATACAGACAAAGTTTTTCAAAATCGCCAGCTTCTAGATTAAATCGTTTAATGATTTCTTGAACTCTGAGTTCTGTCATTTTGCCCCAGAAATAATGCAAATCAATAAAAGTTCCATCTTTATCAAATAAAACAGTTTCGATATTATCAATCTGCCAATTTTTAGTCTTTAGACTAATCATCTTTCATGTTCTCCAAAGAAATATCAATTAATGATTTTGCAATCTCAACTGCCTCAGCCATTTTAACTTCATTTGTCAAAATATCATCCATCATCAAATATTCTTTGACAATTTTTCTAGCATAAGACCCTACTGCCAAACAATGAGGACGTACTCCACAAAGTTTTGCAAGCTCTGTTGATTTTGTATTTGTACCACCAGACATCATAATATATAGTGGTAGTTTTGCATTTTGGAATAATTGAGCAGTTGCAACAGCTTGTAAAGTTGTACCGTATTCATCATCATTACCACTCATTGCAACCCCATCAGCTTGAATAATTGTTGAATATGGTTCACGTCCTTTTAGCATTCTTTCAACTCTTGCTAAAAGTTTCTTATCACCCAAACCTGATCTATCTAATGAAATACACAACATTCCATCAAAGAGTTCATTTATGATTTCCCATTTTTCAGCAACTTCAAATTCATCATCTGAAATCGCATGAAACTCAATACAATCAATTCCTTTTTCTATTAACTTTGGCAATGCATCTTTATAATCCATCAATTGAGATACCATTGATATTGCCTCTTTTGGACAATTTTTTGCACACAAAGTACAGCCTATACATCTTTCTTTTTTAACTTTGTATTTATCAAGCTCAATTATTGCATCATGCGGGCAAGTAATTTTACATTTACCACATTTAACGCATTTTTCTTGATCAATAATAGCTTTTGTAATATGCGGGTCACCATCAATCCCGACACTAACGCACAAATATCTATCCTTATTTATGCCGGCATTTTTCAAACCTCTTTTCGCAGCTTCAACAATTTGAGGTTTTGCACATACATCAAAAAAGTTACAACCCGCTTTTGAATATATAGTAACAAGCTTTTCAACCTCAATGGCATCCTCGTTACCTGCACCACACACAAGTTTAAAACACTTTTTTGATTCTAATAAATCTTTTAGCATAATAAATACACTTTCTTGTCAATGAATTTCCAAGAAAATTTTATTACAGAGAAAGCCAAAGTGCAAAAACTTTGGTTACAAAATCGTACAAAAACTTATAAAAGGATTAAATTCCAAGCCATCTATTGCTATCAAAAACTCTTCCAGCTGGTTCATAACCTGCTAATAATGGCTGACCATTTTTATCAACAGTTGGAACTGTATCACCTTGCTGAGGAGCTCTTTCATATGGAATTGCAGCATAAGCAGCTTTTTTGAATTCAGTATTAACGGATGGACGAACGACAGGTGTAGATACCGCCCCTGTGTTAATATATCCAGTTAATAAATTACCAAATGTAACTGCCATAGTTGTCCCCAATTTTTCCCTATATATAAATAAAATACCATTTTTGAGAAAAATTGCTTAAATTTTTATAATCTCGTTACATTCTGTTACAATTACATTAAAAAGAAATTGTTTTTGTAGTTAGGTTTAAATATTTGTTTATTAAAATTCAGATTTGGAATTTCATAAGCTGGAGCATATTCCTTCCTAATTTTAAATTTTGATAACCCAACAGCAGGGACTTCGTCTTTAAAGAAAAATTTAATAAGTTCCATAATACACATCCTTCTTTTTTTGTGTATAATGTTTTTAAGGAAATTTAGGAAAAAGTCAAAGGAGATTATATTATGGCAGAAAAAGTTACAAAAGATATGAACATCTTAGAAATTGCACAAAAACACCCTGAAGCAATTGAAGTTTTCCACAGATACGGTTTAGGCTGTCTTGGTTGTGCAGCTGCTAGATACGAAAACTTAGAAGCTGGTGCTAAAGTTCACGGTTACGATCCAGATGAAATGGTTGCTGATATCAACGCTTTAATTGAAGCTGTTGAAGGCTAATATAAATTTCAAATTAAAAAAGGCTTACTCAAATGAGTAAGCCTTTTTTGTTAAACTATTACTTCGCAGTTTGTAAAACATATCTTGCGGCATTAGATGCAGCCGATACTGTATCATTATAAAAAACAACTGGGAAGATATCTGTTAAATCTTTATTTCTAACTGTACAAGGTTCATCAACATCTCTACTAATAGTTCCAGTAGAACATGTAACTTCTGTGTTTGGCAGACTTAGACCATTTACATCAATAAAACCTGAACAAGAGTAGAACTTAGGAGCTTCTAAAGTGGTTTCCTCTAATAGAGCTTTCCCTAAGTTTACACCCACAGGCAAACTACAACTAGGTTTAACACCTGATCTCACACCAACAATGGTTCCATCTTTTAATATGTATATTGTGTATTGGTTATTTGCCCAAGCAGGAAGTGAACTAGCTTTAAAACTATAGTTATATTTAGTCGTTAAATCCTGATTACGATAGATTCCTTGAATACCGCTCAAATTACTATTAAATATTGCACAAATTGAAGATTTCGTATCAGAAGTATGCGACATAAAATCTGTAGAAGGACAAGTTTCACCAATATCTGCAAAATCCCAATCATAATTTGCTTTATTCATTCTTACTGCTTGAGTTAATGTTGACACGGCTTTTTTATATTGAGAACGATATCTTGCACTTTTAGTATTGGCAATCAAATTAGGAATAGTCATCGCCGCAACGACACCAATTATACCAAGGGTAATCAATACCTCTGCCAATGTAAAACCTCGTTTTAACGGGCCTTTAAAGATTACCCCTCCCCCGAAAACCACGCTACATCTGCATTTCATAACAAACCTTCCTTATTTATATATAGAACTATATTGATTATACATTATATTGCTAATTTACACAATAAAAAATACCGATCTAAAATTTAAAATTTCAAATCGGCATTTTTTACATTATTTGTTAATTATTTCACACCTTGTGCGATAAAACCTGCCATTGTCGGTGCGTTTGTTTGCATAACTGGAACAGCAACTGGCTGAGTATTTTGTTTTGCCGCTGATTCTTCTGCCAAACGCTTTTCTGTCATCTTTTGACATACATCAGTTAACCAGATAATCAAGCCTGGAACAAGTACTAATGTTGATAAGAAACCAAATGTACTGTTACAAGTTTTTGCTGCTCTTAACAAGCCGTTATCACCTTTGAATAATTTATAGAAGTTTTCAATCAATTCATCTTTAGCTGAATCAGCTGATTTTAATGCAGCTTTGATTTCATCTACAGTAGCTTCTTTGAATGACTTACCATTGAATTTCTTCAAGATACCATCAACAGCAGCTTGTACATCTTTGTCACGAGAGAATGCTTTCTTCACGTTACCACCGCTACCTTCGATAAATTCCATAAATCCAGAAACACCATTTCTGTATTCATCAATATTTGTATATTTAGAATCAAGCTGTTTACTTGATAATACAGAGTGTCTTGTATCATTTGGATTCAAGTAATCAATAACTTTTTGGAATACGTTTCTGCCTTCCATATTTTTGCTATTCAAAGCAAGACCTGTTAATTTAGTAAAGCCATCAGAGAATAATCTTGCTAGAGCTTTTGCACCAAATAACAATGCTGTGAATGCTGTCATATCACGAACCATGATTTCTTGGTAATCGTATTTATCTTGAGCTTGTACAAGTCTTGGTGGAATACAGAAACCATATAACAATACAGGCATTGCTGTACCAGAAATAATAGGTCCGTTTAATTCGAACATATCAGAAATACCTTTTGCCCATTTACCATTGAAGAATTTATTACCAGTTTTTTCTAAAACTGTTCCCATACCAGTAAATGATACATCTTTTTTAGATGTTTTATCTTCAGGTTTATCTGCTTGAACTTCAGTATTACCAGCTAAAGCAGGGTTACCATTCAAGCCCCAGTTGTACAATTTAGGAATTTGAGTATAGAATAATGCAACTGTTCCAAAAATACCTAGGTTAGTAAGTACTCTTGAACCCATTCTTCTATGTGTGAATGACTTCACTGCAGCTTCAACTTGATCTGAAGAAACACCTTCTGTTAAAACTTTCTTAGTGCTATTAACAGCATCACCAAAGTAATCTTTCATTGCTTTTAACAACTCACCAATACCGCCACCTTTAACAGTACCGTTTGAAGCTGTATAATGTGCTGCCATTTCATTAACAGTACCGCCAACTCTTTTCTTCATCAATCTCATGAAGTCATCTTCTACTGAACCAACTTCAGCAAGTTTAGCTGCACGTTCTTTTTTCTTCAATGATTTATCAGCGTTGATTGTTTCAACTTTAATTTGTTTTTCTGCAAACTCAGAAGCTAAACGTTTAATTTCTTCTACTGACATTTTTTCAGATGCTGGTACTTGACCGTTAACACTACGTTCAATTACATCTTCAAATACACTTTGATAGAATGATTGTTTTGAAGTTGTACCTGACATAACTTCTGACAAATTATTTTGAACAAATGCTGTAAATGGTTTTTGGAAACCATCAATATAATTCAATTTTACGTTATTACCAGAACCTGCATATTTATTAATAAAATGAAGCATTGCCATAGGAATCAAGAAAGCACTTGGACCAGTAACAATCTCACGAATACCTTCTTTTCTTGCATATGCCCAGTTTAAATCACGTTTTGGTTCGCCATTTTCATCTAAAATAACGTTACCATTTTCATCTTTTTTCTCTTCGCCACCACGCAACAAACCTTTACCAACACGAGGTGCGATAAAACCAATACCATCTTGGATGATAAATGAAGCAGCATAACCACCAGCTTCAATGAAATCCATCAATGAAACAATTGGATTGAACCCACCAGCACCGGTAAATGACACAGTTGTAGTCGGTACAGATGAAGATACTGGAGTATATTGTGCCACCATTTGAGTTTGTTTGTTTTGTGACACTTTCTTATTATTTGAGTCTAAACTTGGTATAATTGCTTTTACTGACATAATCCCTACAAATTAATATATACTTCTACACAGTTAAAAAAACAACAATCTACGTTTAATTGCTATTTTTTCGGGTAATGTTTCAAAACGTTTACAAAAATTTTGCCGAACTTTGAGAACAAGTGTACTTATTATACTTAATCCATAAATACTTGGCAATACCTTTTACTACAATTATAACACTATTGTAACATTACTATACAATTGGAGTTTGACAGGGTTTCATATCTTAGATACACTACAGGAATGGAAGTAAATGTTATTGGTGCTGGTCTAGCAGGCTCAGAAGCCGCTCTACAACTAGCTAAAAGAGGATTTAAAGTTAATTTATATGAAATGCGTCCTGTTCAAAAAACAGGTGCTCATACAACTGAAGATTGTGCAGAATTTGTATGTTCAAATAGCTTAGGTTCATACGATATTACAAATGGAAGTGGGCTTTTAAAACATGAAATGGAAATTCTAGGTGGTGAACTTATAGAAATTGCAAAAGCATGCCAAGTTCCAGCAGGTAATGCTCTTGCAATAGATAGACACAAATTCTCCCAAACTGTAACCGAAAAAATCAAACAAAATCCAAATATTAATTTGATTAGAGAAGAAGTTACTCAAATCCCTGAAGGCCCAACAATTATCGCTTCAGGGCCTCTTACAAGTTCAAAATTTACAGACGCAATCAAAGAATTTACAAAAAGTGAATATTTACACTTCTTTGATGCTATTGCACCAATCGTAGAAAAAGATAGTATAAATTTTGATATTGCATTCTGGGCAAGCCGTTATGACAAAGGTGAAGCATCCTACATCAACTGCCCAATGAATAAAGAACAATACGAAAAATTTTATGATATTTTAATCAATGCCCCACGTATTGAGCAACACGACTTTGAAAAAGGAGCGAAATTCTTTGAAAGCTGTCTTCCAATTGAAGTACTAGCTTCTCGTGGCGTTGATACTCTAAGATTTGGTCCTATGAAACCAGTTGGACTTATCGACAAAAGAACAAATGAAAAAAATTATGCAGTAGTTCAACTTAGACAAGACAATTCAGCAAAAACTTTATTCAATTTGGTAGGTTTCCAAACAAACTTAAAATGGGGTGCTCAAAAAGAATTACTACAAGCTATCCCTGGGTTAGAAAACGTTAACATCGTTCGATATGGAGTTATGCATAGAAATACATTTATCAACTCACCAACACTTCTTAACCCAACCTTACAAACTCGTGAGAGAAAAAACCTATTCTTTGCAGGTCAAATTACAGGGACTGAAGGTTACACAGAATCTATCGCATCAGGACTTTTAGCAGGTATAAATATGGCTAAATTACTAAACGATGAGCCATTATTAGAACTTCCATTAGACACAATGTTAGGAGCTTTAACTCACTACATTACAAACCCAGAACACGACAACTTCCAACCAATAAACTCAAACTGGGGTATCGTTCCACCTGTTGAGCTTCCTAAAAAAGAACGTAAAAATAAAAAACTCAAAGGCGAATTGATGTCTAATAGAGCACTTGAATCTCTTAAACAATATTTGAACAAATAATATTAAAAGCGGCGGGTTTGAAAATCAAACCCGCCGCCAAATTTCTATAACCTTTGTTCAAAGATTAGAACATTAAACCAGCTTCTCTAGCTGCATCTGCTAATGCTGCAATTCTACCATGGTATAAGAAACCGCCACGGTCGAATACAACACATTCAACACCAGCTTTTTTAGCTTTTTGAGCAATAGCTTCACCAACAACTTTAGCTGCTTCGATGTTACCACCGTGAGCTAATTTTTCTTTCAAATCTTTGTCATTTGAAGAAGCTGCTGCTAATGTTACATGGTTAACGTCATCGATCAATTGAGCATAGATGTGTTTTGTACTTCTGTAAACAGCTAGTCTTGGGAATTCAGCTGTACCAGAAATTTTAACTCTGATTGATCTGTGTCTTTTTTGAACTAATGGTTTTCTTTCTTTTTGTTTAATCATTTTTATTTTCCTTTCGTTACCCAAACCTTCTTGAAAAACCACTTCAAGGGTTTATGTGGGCTTTTGTTTTACTATTTATGCTACCTGTGCAAGTCTTAACACTGACAGGGGTTTTTGTAGTTTAATCTCATTGCAATAATGAGATCCTGAATCAAGTTCAGAATAAGATATATGTAAGTTTTGCAATACAAAACAATATCTATCTTATTTTTTACCAGCTTTACCAGCTTTACGTCTGATGTATTCGCCTTCGTATTTAACACCTTTTCCTTTGTATACTTCAGGTTTACGTTTTGATCTAATTAAAGCTGCAACGTCACCAACTGTTTGTTTGTTAGAACCTTTAACAGTGATTTTTGTGTTAGCTTCAACAGAAATTGTAATACCTGCTGGAGGAACGATGATAACTGGGTGAGAGTAACCTAGAGCCATGTTTAGGTTAGAACCTTCCATGTTTGCACGGTAACCTACACCAACGATTTCTAAGTTTTTAGTGAAACCTTCTTTTACACCAGTAACTGCGTTTGCAACTAAAGTTCTTGATAAACCATATAAAGCACCAGCTTCACGTGTATCAACTGCTTTAGTTAAAACAATTTGGTTGCCTTCGATAGCAACATTAATTTCTGGACGAACATTTACAACTTCAGTACCTAAAGGTCCTTTTGCTGTAAATACGTTATCTACGAAAGATACCTCAACGCCTTGAGGAACTTCGATAGGTTTTTTACCAATTCTTGACATTTTAATTTTCTCCTTGTGGTATATTTCTACAAATTATCAGGCTTTTCTACCAATTGCACCTGACGTTCTACTTTGTGACTTTGTTCTACACATCAGCTTACGCATTAGTATACGTAGCAAAGAACTTCACCACCAACGTTTTCTTTTCTAGCTTTTCTGTCTGTCAACAAACCTTTTGGTGTTGAAACAACAGCAATACCCATACCGCCTAAAACTTTTTCTAAGTTTTTAGCTTTTGAGTAGTGTCTTAAACCAGGTTTTGAAACACGTTGTAATTTTGTAATAACTGGTTTACCGTTAGCTTCATATTTCAATGTGATAACGATAACTTTGAAATTGCCTTCTTCTTTCACTTCGTAATCAGCGATGAAACCTTCTTCTTTTAAAAGTTTAGCTAATTGAACTTTTAATTTTGAAGCTGGAACTTCAACTGTTGCATGTGAAACAGTGTTAGCGTTTCTGATTCTTGTTAGCATATCTGCTATTGGATCTGTATTCATTAGAATTCCTCCGGACTTACTCCACAGTTATAGAGCAGTATCCTATTAACTATTACACCACTTACTGAATTAATTGTTGCTTTACTAGAAAGCTTCTTTCAGCAGTCTGGAACTGTACAACCATACTATCATGAAGATTTACAGATTACAAGCGTGCTAATTAATATTTATTCACATAAATTATAAAACTATCAAAATTTATTTATAATAAGCTTTTATAGAATTAGGTATAAAATAAAAGGAAGTTTTATGATTGATAAAATTGTAGTAAAAACACCACCACATCCAATTACTAATCCATATCCACAATCAGAAGAACAACCAAAGGAAAAACAAGGATTATCAACAAATCAAAAGGTAGTAATTGGAACCACTGCGGCTATTGGTTTAACTGCAGCTACTGTTGGAGGTATCTTATATTCAAAAGGTAGAACTTTATCAAAAGAAATTGATAAATTAGTCAAAAATATCAAAAATAGATATGAAAGCTCATATCTTGATGAAAAAATGGGAGAACTTTTTGATATAGAAAAAGTTACACAACATATTAATGATGCACTCAAATTACCAAAGAAAAAGGATAGATTGGCAAAGTTACAAGAAATTCAAAAACTTAATTACGATAGAGGTTTCGCATTAAATTTACAACATGGAACAGACATCGAAAAACTTCCTCAAAATATCCAAGAAGCTATTGCAAATAAAGACCAAATCACTGCCACAAAATTGTACATCGAATATTGTGATTCCTTATTTGCAAAGTCAAAAACTGCAGGAAAAACAATAGAAGAATCAATCGAAAATGTATTTGGTAAAAACTCTGGTATAAAACCTCATACATACTCAGATGATGCTGATTTAGTCGTAATGAGTGATAATACTGGTGGTGGCGGATTCCAAATCAGAATAGTTAACAAAGATAACAACATCGCAAGTCCTCTAAACCACAAGGCAGCAGAAGGTCTAACATCTGGTTGCACTGCACCTGGGCATAGTTCTGCAAAATTAACAGATGGACTTCCTAAAATCACCTCAGGTAATTACAAAGGAAGAACTTACGTTACAATTACATATGGCGAATCTTATAATGGACCACCTTTTGGATTAACACTATTTGGCAAAAAAGGTTCAACAGAATTTACCAAGGCTCAAAAAGACTTAATGGAGCTAGATGTAACTAATCTCACAAAAGAACAAATAGCTTTATTATCACAAATTCCACGAGATAATCAAAATGCAAACTATGATGCAGCTTTATCTTTACTTCAAACTCTAATTGAAAAAGCTAAATGTGTATTCTAAATAAAAAATAAATTACAAAAAGAGCGACTGTTTAGTCGCTCTTTTTTATTAACTTAGATAATAGCTCTATCAAACCTACCAGCTTGCTTTTGTAACACCTGGTAATAAACCTTGGTGAGCCATTTTTCTTAAACAAATTCTGCACAAACCGAAATCTCTATGAAAACCGTGAGGTCTACCACAGATAGAGCATCTGTTGTGTAGTCTTACTGTTGGGTATTTTCCTGCAGCAGCAAGTTTTTGACGTTTAAGTTCTTTGTTAATCATCGCTTTCTTAGCCATGAATTTCTCCTTTGCTGTCCTTAATAATTACTACTTTTTGAAAGGCATTCCTAAGAGTCTTAATAACTCTCTTGCCTCTTCATCTGTTCCAGCAGTTGTGATAACTGAAACGTTCATACCCTTAACTAAATCTACTTCTTCATAAGTGATTTCAGGGAATAGAGCTTGTTCTTTCAAGCCTAATGTATAGTTTCCTCGACCGTCAAAACTTTTTGCACTGATACCACGGAAGTCACGAATTCTTGGTAGTACAACACAGATAAGTTTTTGTAAGAAATCATACATTCTTTCGCCACGCAATGTTGCCATTGCTCCAACCGGCATACCTTCTCTCAATTTGTATGAAGCGATTGATTTTTTAGCTTTTGTAACTACTGCTTTTTGACCAGCAATTTTAGTTAATTGAGCTTCAATAGCTTCAGCAATCTTTGAGTTGTGAGAAGCTTCACCAACACCCATGTTAAGAACAATCTTAACTAGTTTTGGTACTTGGTGATCATTTGTGTAGCCAAACTTTTCTTTCATAGCTGGAACTACATCTTCTTGATATTTAGTTCTTAAATTTTTTGTTACTGTCATTTTTCTTTTCCTTTACTATTGGTATTAATGTCGTAATTGCTTACACATTAAGCATCTAGCTGTTCACCGCATTTTTTACAAACGCGAACTTTTTTACTGTCGATAACTTTCATTTCAACTCTTGTAGCTTTTTCACAAGCTGGGCAAATAATCATAACGTTTGAAGAATCGATTGGAGCTTCAAGTTTGATTAAACCACCTTGGATACCAGCAGCAGGTTGAGGTTTTTGTGCTTTAGTTACCATATTAGCACCTTCAACGATTACTCTGCCTTTTTCAAGGTCAACTTTTTTTACGTTACCGATTTTTCCTTTGTCTTTACCTGCAATAACAACGACTCTGTCACTTGTTTTTACATGTAAGCTTTTTTTATCTTTGTTTGTCATTTTTTTCTCCTGGTTTTATCTTTCATGGACTGACTTAACCCGAAAGCTAAGTCTATTACATGGTCTTGTGTATATTAGATAACTTCTGGTGCAAGAGAAACTATTTTCATATAACCTTTGTCACGTAATTCACGAGCAACAGGTCCGAAAACACGAGTACCTCTTGGGTTGCCGTCTTTGTTAATAATAACTGCAGCATTTTCATCAAATCTGATTACTGAACCATCATTACGTTTGATGTCTGCTTTAGTTCTTACAACAACAGCCTTAACAACTTCACCTTTTTTCACAGCCATATTTGGAGTCGCATCTTTTACAGAAGCAACGATTACATCGCCAACTGCTGCAAATTTTTTATTTGAGCTTCCCATAACACGGATACATAACAATTGTTTTGCACCTGTGTTATCTGCTACTTCTAGTCTTGTTTCTTGTTGTATCATTTTTCTTTCCTTTTAGTATTTAAATTTACTACTTTTGTTGCCTCTCATTACTCTATGGTAATGTTGCAACCTACTTTATTATGTATCGCCTTAAACTATCTAGCTTTTTCAACGATTTCAGCAACTGTCCAACGTTTGCCACCTGAAATAGGTTTTGATTCAACGATTCTTACGATATCGCCTTCACCACAAGCGTTTTGTTCATCGTGAGCTTTGTAGTTTTTATTTGATTCCATAATTTTTTTGTATTTTGGATGTGGATCGTAAGAAGCTACTTTTACAACAACTGTCTTGTCCATTTTGCTGCTTACTACTATTCCTTGTTTTTCTTTTTTAGGCATTTTGTACACCTTTCTCTGTTATTATTGTTTTTGCTTGAGCGATAAGTTTTTTAGTTTTAGAAATACTTGCTGTATTTTCTAATTTGTGAGTTGAAAGTTGCAATCTAGCTTCTAGTAATTGTTTCTTCCAATCAACAATAGCATTTTGTAACTCATCTACTGTTTTTTCACGCATTTCACTTAATTTCATTTTACTTTTTTCCTTTATCTTGTTCCCCATCTTATCCGACCCGAAGAATTAACTTCTTGTTAAGATGTGGCTTTTTGTTATGCTTGTTCTCTTGGTTGTTCAACGATCTTAACTTTGATAGGAAGTTTTTGTGCAGCAAGTTCTAAAGCTCTAACTGCGATGTTTCTATCGAAATAGTCAAGTTCAAATAATAATCTATTTGGTTTAACAACTGCAACCCAGTATTCCACGTTACCTTTACCAGAACCCATACGAGTTTCAGCTGGTTTTGCTGTAATTGGTTTATCTGGGAATATTTTAATCCAAACGTTACCGCCACGTTTGATTTCACGAGTCATAGCACGACGTGCTGCCTCGATTTGACGGCTGGTAATCCAACCTGGCTCAACTGCTTGTAGAGCGTATTGACCGAATTCAAGTTTTGTACCTCTAGTTTCAGTACCTTTCATTCTGCCTTTCATCATTTTGCGGTATTTTGTTTTTTTAGGCTGTAACATTATATTTTGCTCCTATTATTTTTATACCTATTAGCTTCCGTGCCTATTCAGCATTTCTGCTACGTCTTGGACGTCTTGCGCCTTTTTCAGCGTTGTCCTTACCACTTTTAACTTTGATGTTTTGGTCTGCCATTTCACCAGGCATTAAGTTGCCTTTGAAGATCCAAACTTTAACACCAATTTTACCCATGATTGTATCAGCTTCTGTGAAACCGAAATCAACATCAGCTCTTAGAGTTTGAAGAGGAATTCTTCCTTCTTTAGCCCATTCTGAACGAGCGATTTCAGCACCACCCAAACGTCCTGATACCATAACTTTGATACCTTGAACGCCTGAACGCATTGTTCTTTGCATAGCTTGTTTCATAGCTCTTCTGAATGCAATACGTTTTTCTAATTGTTGAGCGATAGATTCTGCAACTAATTGAGCATCTGCATCAATTCTTGCAACTTCTACAACGTTGATGATAACAGGTCTGCCGATGTATTTTGTTACTTCTTGACGAAGTTCATCGATACCTTGACCACCACGACCAACAACTATACCAGGTTTTGCTGTTACAACTGTGATTGTTGTATTTTGTGCTTTTCTAGCAATCAAGATTCTTGATACGCCAGCTGCATATAGTTTTTTCTTAACGAATTTTCTGATTTTAGCATCTTCTGCTACGAATACTGCGTAGTCTCTAACCTTTGCAAACCATGTGCTTGCCCAAGGTTGAATTATACCTACTCTAAATCCGGTTGGATGTGTTTTTTGTCCCATTTTATTACTTTCCTATTTTGTTGTATCACTAACTACTAATGTAAGGTGTGATGTACGTTTCATTCTTGAATACATACGACCTTGTGCTCTTGTTCTTGCACGTTTGTAAGTAACACTCTCATCAGCAAAGATTTGAGAAATCTTTAATGATTCTGGAGCTACGCCATATTGCTCACGAGCGTTTGCAACTGCAGCTTTCAAGTTCTTTTCAACAACTCTTGCTGCGAAGTAAGGCATAAAACGTAACATATCTTGAGCTTCAATAACAGCTTTACCTCTTACTTCGTTGATTACTCTACGAAGTTTTCTTGCTGTCATTTTTATGTCTGTTTGTCTTGCTTTTGCTTCCATTTTTTTATCCTTTATTTAATATAGATATCACTTTTTGAGATTCTTATCTCTTTTTCGCTTTATCTGCACCAGCGTGACCTTTGAATAATCTTGTAGGTGCAAATTCGCCCAATTTATGTCCTACCATTTGTTCTGTTACATATACTGGTACGTGAGTTTTACCATTGTGAACAGCAATTGTATGGTTTAACATATCAGGTACAATCATTGATGCTCTTGACCAAGTTTTGATAACTTTCTTTTCTGAATTTGCATTCATTTTATCGATTTTTCTTTGTAGAGCTTCTTCTACATATGCACCTTTTTTTAATGAACGTGCCATTTATTTCTCCTTTATTGTTTATTGTTATTTTAAAAAGGGCTTTAAATCTTGTTGGCTTAAAGCCCTATTTAATTATTTGTTACTTTTTACGTCTTCTAACGATTAATTTATCAGAAGCTTTACCTTTTTTACGAGTTTTGTAACCTAGAGCTGGTTTACCCCAAGGTGTTTTAGGGTGTCCACCAGGACCAGTTTTACCTTCACCACCACCGTGAGGGTGATCGCAAGGGTTCATTGTTACACCACGTACAGTTGGTCTGATGCCCATGTAACGTTTTCTACCAGCTTTACCGATTGATAAGTTTTTGAATTCTGAGTTACCTAATGTACCGATAGTAGCCATACATTCTTTTCTTACCATTCTCATTTCACCTGAAGGTAATTTAATAGTTACATAGTTACCTTCTTTAGCCATTACTTGAGCTGAGTTACCAGCTGATCTAACCATAACTCCGCCACGACCTGGATTCAATTCAACGTTGTGAACGATAGAACCTAACGGAATCAATTCTAGTGGAAGAGCGTTACCAGTTTGAACTGGAGCTTCTGGACCACTAACGATTACATCACCTACGTTTAAACCTTCTGGAGTCAAGATATATCTTTTTTCACCATCAGCGTAGAAACATAGTGAAATTCTTACGTTTCTGTTTGGATCGTACTCAATAGTTTTAACTGTTGCTGGTACGCCAAATTTATCTCTTTTAAAGTCAATTACACGGTATGATCTTTTTACACCGCCGCCTTTGTGACGACATGTAATTCTACCAGTGTTATTTCTTCCTGCTGTTTTTTTCAATGATCTTAATAAAGATTTTTCAGGAGTTGAAGTAGTGATTTCTTGGTAATCACTTCTTGTCATGCCTCTTTGTCCCGGAGACGTCGGATTAATTTTCTTAATAGCCATTTTATTTTCTCCTACTATTTACTTGGCTTTTGTACTTACTTGTTTTGTATTGGATTATTGACTGTTCAAAATCCACTAAATTCCCATGAATTCGATTGGTTCGCCTTCGATAGTTACAACTGCTTTTTTAGATGAATCAGTTCTACCGAATTTGTAGCCCATTCTTTTTTCGTGAGATGGCATATAAATTGTTCTTACTTTTGTAACTTTTCTGCCTGGAAAAGCTAATTCTACAGCTTTAGCAATTTCAATTTTTGTTGCATCTTTTCTTACTTCGAAAGTATATTGTGCATTTTCTGTTGCTGCCACTGATTTTTCTGTAATTAATGATTTTTTAATTACGTCATATAGTCTTTCTGTTTCTTTACTCATTATTGTAACCTTTCTGTAATTTCATTTACAGCAGATTCAGTCATAACAACAAAATCAGCTTCCAATAAATCTTTCACATTTAAGTTTGTTGGTAATAAAAGTTTTACGCTTGGAATATTTCTTGCTGATAATTCTAAGTTAGCATTTTCATCAGCTTTTGTATTTGCAACGATTAAAACTTTTCCGCTTACGTTAAGAGATTTCAAAGCACTAACCATTAATTTTGTTTTTGGTTCAGTGATTGTTGAGAAATCTTTAACTACAACGATTTGTGCTTCTCTAGCTGACAATGCTGATTTAAGAGCTAATTGTCTAGCTTTTTGAGGCATATTGAACGCAAAGCTTCTTGGTTTTGGTCCGAAGATTACACCACCGCCTGCGAATAATGGTGAACGAAGAGAACCAGCTCTTGCTCTACCAGTACCTTTTTGTTTCCATGGTTTTCTTCCACCGCCAGATACTTCAGCTCTTGTTTTAGCACAAGCTGTACCTTGTCTAGCGTTGTTTAATTGTCTTCTTAATGCTAAGTGCATTACATGGATGTTAGGTTCTACACCGAAAACTTCTTTCGCTAATGTAATTTCGCCTAATTTTTCACCGTTTGTACTTAATATTTCTTTTGACATTTTCTTTTTTCCTTTATTTCTACTACTTGCCTGTTACCCCTTTCGGAAATTCCGTTTTATATGGCAACTCGGGATTTTTAAAACTTGTCTGTTTCTTTTAATTAATTAGTTCCATTTTGTTCTTGTAGGAACGATTGTAACTAATCTACCTTCGCATCCAGGTACTGAACCTTTTACTAAGATTAAACCGTTAGCTGAATCAACTTTAACTAATTTTAATTTAGTAATAGTAACTCTTTCGTTACCCATGTTACCAGCCATTCTTTTACCTTTGATAACACGTGAAGGAGTTGTACCTGCACCGATTGAACCAGGTTCTCTGTGGTTTTTAGAACCGTGAGCCATTGGTCCACGTCCAAAGTTCCATCTTTTTACTGTACCTTGGAAACCTTTACCAATAGATTTACCTGTTACGTCTACTTTTTCAACATTTTCTAATACAGAAAGTTCAACTTTATCGCCTACTTTGTAGTCTTGTGGGTTGTCTACTCTGAATTCTTGAAGATGTCTGTAGTTTGATAAGTTATTTTTCTTGAAGTGACCCAATTGAGCTTTTGTCAAGTGTTTTTCTTTCGCTGCAACTGTACCAACTTGGATAGCGTTGTAACCATCAGTTTCAACTGTTTTAACTTGAGTAACAACAGTTTCGTCAACTTTGATAACTGTTACAGGAATAGCCAAACCTTGTTCGTCAAAGATTTGAGTCATTCCAACTTTTTTTCCTATTACACCTAGTGTCATATTCTACCTTTCCTGCTTGCCCTACTTGGTGCGAACACATTCCGCCCCATTTCAGGTTTGCATTTTCTCTTGCGAGCGCTACTTTTGCTTACTTGTTCTTTACCTCATTGAAGGACTTTCACCTTCCACCGCCTCTTCGCCTAGAACTTGACTCGTGCGGGTAGTAGATCACATTATCTATGCATAATGCTTATTCAATTTTCAAAGACTGGAATCGTCGCAACTATCTTGCTTCGATATCTACACCAGCCGGTAAATCTAATCTACGTAACTCTTCCATAGTGGCTTGAGTTGGTTCGTAAATATCGATAATGCGTTTGTGTGTTCTCATTTCGAAGTGTTCACGAGATTTTTTATCTACGTGTGGTGAACGCAATACACAATAAATACGTCTTTTTGTAGGTAAAGGAATAGGTCCAGCTACTTTAGCGTCTGTTCTTTTTGCTGTTTCTACAATTTTTTCAGCAGATAAATCAATTAGTTTGTGATCATAAGCTTTCAAACAAACTCTGATTCTGTTTTTCTTTGTGCTAGTTGCCATTTGCATTCCTTTTTCTTTTTTCTATGTACTACTTTTGACAAAGTCTTGAAACCTTGTCATACTTAAAGTTTTCGCTATATATTTCGGTCACTATACTTCAAGCATAATCATCTTAAAACAAACAAAATAGCCTGTCAACCGAGATTTCACATGTTTGTTTAGAATTGTTAACAACTATTATCAATAAAAAAGGATTAGCAAATTACTAATCCTTTTTTTATTTTATTTAATTAATTTTCTAGTCAGTTAGAAGATCATTAATCAATTTCTCATTTTTTAGTCTACTTAAAACTGCAGTTTCACATTCTTCAGCATATGAAACAGCATATCGTAAATGAGAATCCATAAGTTGCTCAGGATGTCTCATACAAGAAATCAGAGTTTTACATCCATCAAAAAAATTTGCCGTTTTGGCGAAGAATCTTCCGATACCCTTTTTACATTCTAATCTTTCAAATACTCTTTGCTCTAATGCTTCAGCAGGGTTGTAATAACGAGTTGAAATAATTTCCGACATCCCCTGCTCCTTCATGATGCGTCGAGCATCATCTGTTTTAGGCATCAAGCGATAAATAACAACATCTTTATATTTACCATCAACAACAAGTCTATCAACAAAAGGTAGAATATCAAATTGCGTATTCTTAGCAGCTCTTGCCATTATCTTTGTCACAGCTTTATCTACTTGCTTAGGTGAAAAATAAACATCTTTTGTTATATCTGTAACAAAACGTGCAGCATCCTCAGGTTTCACTGGCTTTAAAACAGCCATACCAAATGCTGGGTTGTTGTTTTGTGCATAATTTACATTTCTAAAATCCATAATTTAAATCTCCTTTTATATTTAATAACTATCACTTATTTCTCATATTTAATTTTTCAACATGCTTACTAACTGCATCTTCTAATTCAGAAACATCTCTTGAGGCTTGTCTTAATTCTACTGGCAAAGTATCAAAAGGCTTTATAAAAGCTGCAATTGAAGATTTTAAAAGAGATCCAACATATTTTGCTTCGTAACAAAATCTATTAAACCCTTTTAAGTTTTCAACAACTTCATCGTAATCTCCATAATTTGTCAGGAATTTTTCCCAAGTTCCTTTAAGAGGTTTGTTACTCAATTTAATTCCATCAGTATACATCTCTAACGCTAAGTATGTTTTTGGTTCAATAACAAATTTTTCACCATCAAATGTAAAATCAAAATGTTTATCATTTGCGTGTCTTTCAATCAAAGAAGTCAAACTACGCTCAACAACATTGTATGGTTTTTCACCATAATTTGACACAAGATTTGCGAATGCATCTTGGGCAGATTTCTTTTCAGGAAGTCTAAATGCCATCCCGAAATTTTGTCGATTATAGTATTGTTGATTGTTTCTAATTTCCATTAAGCACTTACCTTATTAATTAACAACTCCGTCAACTTCTTCTATTGATTTGCCAACAGGTTTTAATTCTGGAGCAAATGCACTTCTAATTGTTGACTCATCAGCTAACCTTCTGTTTACTCTAGCTTCGGCTTGTCTCACATTAGCGGATGCTTGTCTCAAGCTAGCAGGTAAAGCTGTTGTAGGATCAGTTAATCTATCAAATGCTAACATTTTTTTATCGAAGAAATTAGCAACTTGAGCAAAGAATTTTCCAATACCTTTTTTGCCTTGAAGTCTTTTTTCGCATCTATATTCACAAACATCTGCTCGGCTATAAATCTTTATACCATCCATATCAACTGCAACATCAGTATCAAAAGTAACAGCTTTATTTTCTAGCATCTCCTCAGCTTTTTTTGTTTTAGGAGCAACTGCAAAAGTATCAACACCATTTTCGTGAATATATTTAAAATCAAAATGAGTATCACCAGCGTGAGCTTTTTGCATTTTTACTAATGCTTTTCTAGCTTCTTTTGCACTCATACCAGAATCCAAAAGATAATCAATTAATCTTGCCATATCTTTTTCATCTGGAGCTTTAAATGCCATACCAAATGCTGGAGCAGTATTCATTGGGGTAACGTTTCTAATTTCCATGTTAATTTTTCCTTTCTACACTTTGAACTGGAAATACAAACGTGCATAAAAGAAAAAATTGCTATTTTATAAAAATACTACTTAACAAAATTTACAATAGAATCTATTTTATCTTGAGAATCACTTTCAATATAAATTCTCAACAATGGTTCTGTTCCTGATGGTCGAACTAAAATCCAAGTTGTGCCATCTTCAAGATAAAGTTTCACACCATCTTTGAAATCTTTTTTAGAAACTTTTTGCCCAACAATTTCTTCCATTGCACCAAATTTTTCTAATACAGGTTTAACTTCAGAAACTTTTTCTAATTTTTTATCAACACGGGTATTTATGAATTCACAACCTGCAAATTTTTTCAATTCTTTTTGAAGTTGAACTAGAGATTTTCTTTCGTATGCCATCGCTTCAAGAACCAAAAGATTTGCCAATATGCCATCTTTTTCTGGAATGTGTCCTTGAATACTCAAGCCACCAGATTCTTCACCAGCAATAATTGGATCGTATTTTCTCATAGCTTCGCCAACGTGTTTAAAACCAACTGGAGTTTCTACAACTTCAACACCCAATTTTTCCGCAACGATATCAAGCATCAAGCTAGCTCCAACTGTTTTAACCAAACAACCTGACATCTTTTTATTTTTCTTCAAGTGTTTTAGTAAAATTGCAATAATTTCATTTGGTGTAACATATTCGCCATTTTCATTAACTACACCAAATCTATCTGAATCACCGTCATTTGCAAAGCCAACATAATTTTTATGAGCTTTAATATAATCAATCATTTCACCCATAAATTGAGGTTTTGGCTCGGGCATTCCTCCACCAAAATTCGGATCGTGATACATTCTTATGCTATCAAATTTTATATTCTTTTCGTTCAATAATTTATCAAAATATCCAATACTTGCGGCATACAAACCATCAAAAATTATGTGAGATTTATCCAAATTATCTTTAATTTTTTCAAAATCAATAATTTCTTTTATATGTTTAAAATAAGCATTTGAAAAATCTGTATAAATTAATTTTCCTTTAACACAAGATGGAACATCTTTGCCAAAATTTGCAACAATTTCATCTGTAATTTCACTTGTTGCAGGACCTGCATAATCTGGAATAAATTTAATCCCCAAATATTCAGGAGGATTGTGTGATGCTGTAAACATAACCGCACAAGCATCCAACTTTTTAGCATTAAATGCCAAAACAGGCGTTGGCAAAACTTTATCACTATATAAAACTTTGAAACCGATATTTTTTAATATTTCAGCACATTGCATAGAAAATTCTTTTGCCATATTTCTAGGGTCATAACCAACAATTATGGTTTTATAAATTCCATAATTATCGAAAACATATTTACCAACCGCTTTTGATACAATTGCTACATTTTCTTCGTTAAAATCTTTTCCTACAACTGCTCTCCAACCGTCAGTTCCAAATTTTATTTTACTCATATTAAACCTTTAAATTTTCTACGGATTCTGTTATAATCTTACTAGAAATATGGAGTTAAGTAAATGTCTAATTTTGCATCGATTAAAAACATTGCCTATCTAGAACCTCAAAATTCGTTCTCTGAAATGGCTAAAGATGAATTCTGCCATCAATTAGGATTGAATTGTTATTCAACACCATTAACTACAATCAAACAAATTGTAGAATATGTTTGTGAAAACCCAGATACAGCTGGAGTTCTTCCTGTTGAAAATACATTAGACGGAACAATTAGAGAATCTTTAGATAGTTTAATCCTTTCTAAAAACCCTAATATAAGAATTATCTCAGAATTAGTTATGCCAATTGAATATTGCTTACTCTCAAGAACAACAGAATTTTATAGTATCACAGGCTTAATCGGTGCACCTAGATTAATTGGTAAATGCCAAGATTTTATTAAAAATGAAATGCCTTTTAGCTTAGACATTATTGAAGCTCCATCAATGTTAGAATCTGCGTACGATTTACGAAACCATAACCTAACTTACGCATCAATTGGTAATAAAAAAATTGCCGATACTTGTATGCTAAACATCTTAAAAGAAAATATTCACGATGATAAAAATAACAAAACCAGATATATTTTAATCGGAGATATTGAAACAAAACAAACAGGCAAAGACAAGACTACAGTTGCATTTAGAACTAACAACACTCCTGGTGCTTTGTTAGAAATTTTGAAAATATTTTTAGAAAATAATATAAACTTATCTTATATTTCATCCCGTCCATCAAAAGTTGAACCAAATGAATATATTTTTATTGTAAACTTTGACGGACATATCAAAGGTTCGAATATGTTGAAAGCGATCAACGAAATTAAACCTAAAACATCATTCTTTAGATACTTAGGTTCATACAAAGCTGGAACAACCGTTGATTAGTCTTCATTGATTATTTTCAAAGCTCTTTCGTATGAGGTTGTACCGTAACCTTGCTCAATATATTGAGGATACTCATCTTCAATGTATTTATATGCTTTTTTAATTCTTTTTTCGCCAGACGGATGAGATGAAAAGAAATCAAAATAATTACCAGAAATTTTATTTAAAATTGAAATTGTAGCAAGCGGATTATAACCTGCTTTAACCATGTAATCAATGCTTTCCCTATCTGCTTTTATCTCTTGATTACGAGAAAACTTTTTATTTGCGACTCCACCAACAACAGTTGTTCCCGCTAAAATCGCACCCGCTTTAGTTAAACTTGATGAATCTTTTATAATCCCTAGAACTGATAAAACCGTTCCAGTTGCACCTGTTATACCAGTTACAACTCTTCTTGCTAAACTTTTTTTGACATGATTTTTGGTAACATGTCCCATCTCGTGACCAATAACAAAAGCCAGTTCATCTTCTGTTTCAACATATTTTAACAAGCCACTATAAATTGAAATTCTATCGTGAATATTTGTCGAAGCATTCGCTTCATCTTTATCTGTAACAACAAAAACGATATCTTCTTCAATACCATTTGCTAGAACTAACTTTGTTCCAATTCGGTTAATTTTATTAAACGCTTCATTTGACGACCAGTTGTCATAATAAGGTTTTATCTGCACAGAAACAGAACCTTGCAAAACGTCATTTGGCAAAGTTGTATCAATTGCAAAACAACAAGTCGACATGAACAATATTAATAATATCGCTATTAATTTCTTAATTACCAATTAGATAATCTCACCGTTTAAGTACCAAGTTTTTACACCAGTAATTTTAACGTTTATAAATTCACCAGTCAAATCTTTATCACAAGGAATGTGAACGATTTTATTGTTCCTTGTTCTACCTGTAATCACATTTTTACCTTTGTGATTTTCAAAGTTTTCAACAAGAACTTCCATTTCTCGACCTAAGAATTTTTTATTTGAAGCTAAACAACATTTTCTATTTTGCTCGTTAAGTCTAGCCAAACGCTCAAATTTTGTATCTTCATCAATATATTTATCAACCCATTTTGCAGCAACTGTCTTTTCACGAGGAGAATAAGCTGCAGTATTTGAATAATCCAGACCAATTTCTTCCATTGCAGTCAAAGTTTCAATAAATTGCTCCTCAGTTTCTCCTGGGAAGCCTGCAATAAAATCACTTGTAATAGTAACATCTGGAACCATTGCACGAACTTTATTCGCAATTTTAAAATAAGTTTCTCTATCATAACGACGATTCATCTTTTTCAAAACTTCACTGCTACCTGATTGCATTGGAATATGAAAATATTCGCACACCTTATCTAATTCAACAACTGTTTCAATTAAATTATCAGTAATATCTGTTGGATAAGATGTTACAAAACGAATTCTAAATTTACCTTCAATAGCATTTACTTCACGCAACAAATCTGCCAAACGATATTCTCTATCTGTAAAATCTTTACCATAACTATCAACGTTTTGACCTAACAATGTTATTTCTTTAAAGCCATCATTTAAAGCATCTTTTACTTCTTTTAAAATAGTTTCAGGTAACCTTGAACGTTCTCTACCACGAGTGTATGGAACAATACAATAAGTACAGAAATTATTACAACCTTCAGTAATCGGAATCCAAGCATTTACAGATTTTACACGATTGATTTGATATTGAATAGCTTTATCATCTTCGTTTTTGTGAGTTTCTTCACATACACAAACTTTTTCGCCAGCTTCAATAGTTTTAATAATTTCAGGTAATGAATAAATTTTATGAGTACCCAAAACGAAATCTACATAATGTGCACGTTTAAAAATTTGTTCAGCTTTTTGTTGTGCTACGCAACCACAAAAACCAATTTTTAACTCAGGTCTAGATTTTTTCCACTTACCCCATGTACCAATTAAACTATATGCTTTATCTTCTGATAATTGTCTAATAGAACAAGTGTTTACCATTAATAAATCCGCTTCTTTTGGAACCTTTGTTTCCTCGTATCCAAAGTTAGACAACATACCAAACATACGTTCAGTATCTGATTTATTCATCTGGCAACCCATTGTTTCTATATAAACTTTTTTCATTATTTCATACCTCGTATTTCGACTAATTGTTCTTTTATCTTATCTGAAAAATATCGTTTGTAAAATGAAACGTATTTGACCTAAAATTCTTAAACAAATATAATTTTAAAAAAGGAGAACGAATGAAACATAGATTAATAACAATAATAGCAATAATAATATTGATAATTACTGCCGTAATTTGTTCAAAAAAAAGCACACAAGATTATTACAAACTTGATATTACATCTAATGTACGCCAAGTGACAAAATCTGTAGATTTAGTCGATATTAATACTGATCATAATCAAGTTCTTGATGTTGTAGAATATATGAAAGCCAATAAAATCAAAGTTCCATCGACTTTAATAAATTTTGATACACATAGTGACATCCTTTTGAATGCAAAAGTTTTAAGCATTAAAGAATCTAGTGTTGCAACTTGGATAAATAATGCACTTGCAAAATATCCTGAAATAAATGAAGTATATTGGGTTATGCCAACAGAACTTGCAACAGATATAGGGCTACAAGGGTTATTCGCAAGTAATGATTTAAACTACTTAGACACCCCTCAGACCTTCTTTGGTAATTCTACAAATGCAAAAATAAGTTTCTTTCATTTTGTATCTAATCCATTAACAAAAAAAGCTTATGAACAAGAGCTTTTGATTGACCCAGCAACTGGAATGATTAACGAAAATACAACAGATGATGAACTTATAAAAAAACTATTCGGAAAAGATAAATCAAAACTTAGAAAAGTTAAACTCATAACTTGTACAGAAAAAACATTACCAGATTTAAAAGATAAAGATATATTATTAAGCATTGACGCTGATTATACAAGTAACTCTGGATTTGATACCGTTGACGATTTTAGATTTATCAAAAATAGTGCTGGTATTAATGCTACATTCTATTCTATATTTGAAACATTAAAAAATAAAAATGCACAACCTAGAATAATAACTTTATCTTTATCTCCTCAATATTTGCCAGAAAGACATCATGAATTTGTTAATGAAATTTTTGGACATATATTATACGTAGCAAACAAAACCGATAAAATAGAAAAATACAAAAACAAGTACAATTCTCCTGAATACTTTATGGAGGAATACAAAAAAGCCGGTATTTAAACCGGCTTTTTTATTATTCAATATTTAAAATTCTATCTAAACAAGCTTTTGATGAATACTGCCATTCTCTGAATGTTATACGCTTAACCTTAAATCCGCAACGTTCAAGAATCGCTTGTTTTTTCATATTAGACATATGGTGAAGTTTTTTGTTATCATCCATACCGTCAATTTCAACAATAAATTTATCATCTACAACTAAATCTGCACTTAAGCCAGCAATTTCTACACCTGCATCAACTTTATGATCAAGTTCTCTTATTGCCTGAGCAATTTCACGCTCTAGAGCATTTTTATAAATGTTTTCGTCTATTTCATTATTCTTTAACGCTTCTTTTCTATCTTTATATTGTTTTAGATAAGAAACATAATGTCTAAAATGTCCATCAGGCATTGTATCCAAATCGTGAGACACAAAGTTTATACATTTACTTCTTGCACGAGTAATTGCTACGTTAAACAGATTTGGCTTTTGCAAGAATGTAATACTCTGTGGATAAGAATTATTTGCAAATGCCCAAGACATTAAAATAATATCTCTTTCATCACCTTGGAATGTGTGAGCAGTACCAATTTCGATTTGGTGTTTTTTAATCATATAATCTGATAGAACTTTTGGAACAGATATTTTTAACTGTTCAACTTGAGCTCTGAATGGTGAAATAATACCAATACTTACTGGTTTATCTGGATTATTTCTTTCATCTTCGATAATGATTTCGTGTAAAGTTTTTACCAATGCTTCGATTTCAGGTAAGTTTCTTGTTGCATCAGAATCAACTTTACCATCAGGAACATTGATAATATCAATTGCCATATCTTCAGATGTATCTTTTTTCATAATACGAATTCTATCGTTGTAAAATTCTTTATTTGAAAAATCAATAATTGGAGGCAAACTTCTAAAATGTTCGTCTAACATTACAGAATTCATTGAATAATAATCTGCTAAATCAAACATTGAATTAGTTCTAAATCTCCACATCAATTGATATTTATCTGGAATTCCATATTGACTTAAGAATGATTGTTCTTTAGCTTTTTCCAAGAATGATAAGTGAGGAAGTTGTTTATCATCACCAACTACAACAGTTTTCTTTGCACGATACATAATTGGGAAACAACTTGCAATATCACATTGAGAAGCCTCATCAATAATCGCCACATCAAACATCCCTGGTTTTAGTGGAAGAGAATCAGACACTGCATAAGTTGTTACACACCAGCAAGGGAATGCATCTAACAATGGTCTAAAATCTTCATCTTCCATAATTTGATTAGATTTTTTCTTTTTACGTTCTACAAGTGAAAGTGAATGAACCTTAATTCTTCTAACTTTTTTTGCATCACGTAAAAGAGCTTTTAGAGCTTCTCGTCTTGTACTTTTTAAAATATTAACAGCCAAAGGCCCTTGTTTACGTTTCATTTGGCGAATTTGTTCACTCATAACATGAAGGTTACCAGTTTTTTGAATATCTGATTCAATCTTACGCAATCTCCATTTTTGAGTCATAAAATCAAGTTCAACTTTTAATCTATCAAGATTTTCTGGTTCAACTTCAAAGTCTTTTATATCAAGAATTTTCTTTAATTGTCTTAAACTAGACATATTCGCAATACCAGCAAAAAATCCTGATTTTTCCATATTTGCCGTCAACGATTTAATCACATCATTAATGTTATCAATTTCAGATTTTTTAAGTGGACGACGAATATATTCCATCTCTCCAACAACCGAAGTTTGTTCTTTGATTTCATTTTTTAGGTCATACCACTCTTTTTCTAACTTTAAGATGCGTTCACATTTTTCTTCAGTTTCTCGCAAACAATCAAGATGTTGACGCATATCTTTCACATCCGCAAAAATAAAATCTTCAACATCATCATCTAGTGCAAATTTCCCAGAAGTTAATTCTTGTAATTGGTGACTTAATTGTTTTTGGTAATTCATTCTACCTGCACGAAGTGCTAAATAAGGTGCACCTAAGTCATTCAATCTATCTGCAACAACGTCAACCGCCTTGTCCATACGTGATGCAACAAGAACAGTTTTACCATTTGCAATCAAGTGTGCAACAAGGTTTACGATAGTTTGAGATTTACCAGTTCCAGGAGGACCTTGAACTGCTACTAACTTATTATGTTCAATATTTTTGATAACTCTTTCTTGAGAATCACTTAACGCTAATGGCGTAATTGGATAAAATTCACCTTCACTATCTTTTAATGGAAACGCTTTTTCAACAGATTGAGTATATTCGTCATTGATTACACTTAATGTAGTTTCTCTAAATACACCACTTGGTTTTTCAGAAATTTGAGTCAATTCGTGCAGAACACCAGCAGTAACAGCTGGGCGTTTGGTCAAAATAATAGCACTTTGATAAGTTACACTAAGTTTTTTAATTTCACCAACAGCAGCTTTTTGCTTTTGTTCTTGAATTTCATCTTCTATAATTTCATCATAATTTTCGCCAGTAATTTGAACATCAGATAAATCTCTAGCTGGACCTTCATCTTTAGATACGTTATCTTCATCAACGTTTTCAGATGAATCTGTCGCAATTTCTAAATCTGGAATTAATGATTTCAAAGTAGTTAAGAAAATATCCATTTTTTCTTTAGTAATTGGAAGCTCAGGAACAACATCCAAAATACCTTCCAAAAATAAATCTACTTCATCATCATCGTCACCTTTTTTAAGTAACGCAGCCAATGCACCTGTGTTTAATGACAACACTTCATCTTGAAGCATACAATTAATATTCACCCCATTACGTTCCAACTTACAAGGAACATATAATAATGGTGTTAAGAATTCATTATGACGTTTTGATTTACCATTGCGACCAACCAAAAACATATAACCATAAATCAAATATTTGTCACGAGCACTAGCAACACCTTGCAACATCAATTCAGTTAAATTCGGGTTAGAACCATCAAGTTTTAAATAATCTAAACCTTGAGTTAAAAGAGTTTCTTGCTCTTTTAGAAAAATCCATTTATTATCCTTATCACCTTTTAAATTTCTAAAAGTTGAGCTTTTAACTTCTTCTCTAACACAATCGTGCAAATATAAGCTCAATTTCTTGATAAAACTATTATTAAACGCTGAATTAAGTGCTTTCGTTGCTTCTTGTAACATAAAACTGACCTTCTTAAAAATTTATACATCTTTCATTTTACACTATTTTACGCTAAAATCAATGTATGGACATCATCAATATACAGGATAAAAACTTATTTTTTATAGGTGGAGTAGTCAGAGACGAACTACTCGGCAAAGAAAGTTTTGACATCGACTTAACATATCAAGGCGATGCAATAGAATTTGCCAAAACTATTGATGGTGCTGAGATTGTGCAAATTAATGAACCTTTTGGAACAGTGAGAATAAAATTTAATAACGAAGAAATTGATATTGCTTCCACCAGAAGTGAATCTTATCCTCAAAAAGGGCATCTTCCAGAAGTAAAAAATATTGGATGTCCATTAAAAGAAGATATCTTGCGTCGAGATTTCACAATCAATGCTCTTGCAAAATCAACTCTAACAGGTGAAATTATAGACTACACAAATGGACTTGAAGATATCAAAAATAAAATTTTAAAAGTTTTACATGATGAAAGTTTTATTGATGACCCAACAAGAATTGTTAGAGGTTTGAAATTTGCTATTCGTTTTGAATTTGAACTAGATGAACACACAAAAAAACTTCAAGATGAATACTTAAAAAATATAAATTACGATATGTCTTTTAAAAGATTAAAAAAAGAACTTATTGAAACATTTAATCTAAATTCAACAAAAGCTTTTGAAAAATTTATCGAACAAGGAATTTATAAACTAATATCACCTAAAAAATTTGAATTACCAAAAACGAATTTAGAAGAACTAATCAACAAATACAACCCAGAAAATATTTGGTTGATTTATGTTGGACTTTTACCAGATATTTCAAATCTTCCACTAACAAAAATTGAGAAAACTATTATTGAAGATTATAAAAAATTATGTAATATAAATCTAACTTCAAATTTTGATATTTACAAAACATTTAATGAGTTAAACATTGAATCTATTTTAATGTATGCAACCCAAAATTATGAACTTGTAACTCATTATCTAGAGAATTTACAACATATAAAACTTGGGATATCGGGTAAAGATTTACAAGAACTAGGAATTAACCCTTCACCAAAATATCAAGAATGTTTTGACTATGTATTAGCCCAAAAATTAGAAAATCCTGAACTTGGTATAGCTCAGGAAATTCAAATTGCTAAAAACTTTTTTAATATTATTTAATTCCGAAAGTTAATTTTATCTTTTTCAATTGACCGTTACGGGTTTCAATATCAATAACATTATTCACTGCACGAATCAAATCTCTTGATTCGATACCTTTTCTAAATGCAACAGCATAAGGTTCTTTTGAATAACGTTTTGGAAGTAGTTTTACACTGTCATCTTTTAATTGCATACCTAAAAGAATTGTATCATCCGAAACTATTGCATCTGCTTTATCTTCTTTTAGGGCTTTAAGTGCATCTTGGTATGTTTTATAACCAATAACACGAAGATTTGGGATTGCATTTCTTAAGCTTTGTTCACTTGTTGAACCAAAAACAATAATAGCAGTTTTACCACTCAAATCTCTTAATGATTTAACAGGACTACCTTTTTTAACCAAAACTGCTTGACCTGCTATATGATAAGGATTAGAAAAATCAATAATTTCTTGACGTTTTGGAGTAATAGACATTGTTGCTATCAATATATCAACTTCACCAGAATACAGTTTCATCATTCTATCAGCAGTTGTAACAGGTACAAATTTAACTTTTTTATCACTGCCTAAGATTCCTCTTGCAATAATTCTACCTAGCGATGCATCATATCCCGCATAGTGACCTTTTTCATCAATATAACCAAATGGATATGAATCAGTTTTTATACCAACAACAAGGGTATCTCTTTTTATAATTGTTTCCAAATCATTTGCAAGTTGTTCTTCTTTTTGTTTTTTACCGCAACCAGTACAAACAATCATAACTAACATCAATAATGTAATTATTTTTTTAATCATAACTCTGTCCTCTTTTCCTTATAATACCCCAATTTATACACAAGTCAAAGTGGTAAAAGTTGTTAATAAACTTGAAAATTTTTAAAATTAAGCTATTATAAAAGCCATGAAAACAATAATCTTAACTGGAATGATGGGAGCTGGGAAAACTACAATTGCTCACATCTTAGGAGAAAAATTAAATATAAAATCAATAGATATTGATACTCTCATTGAACAGAATGAGGGAGAAAAAATCTCTGAAATTTTTTCTAATAAGGGTGAAGAATATTTTAGAAAAATTGAAAAAAAAAACAATAAAAAATATATTTTTCCCTAAAAATTTAGTAATCTCTTTAGGTGGTGGAGCATTAGAAAATTTAGAAACTAGAGAATTTTTATTAAATAATTCAACAGTAATTTATCTAAAAACATCTCCTGAAATAATCTATGAAAGAATAAAAAATAACACCTCAAGGCCGCTACTTTGTGGTAATATGTCAGTAGAAAAAATATCTGAAATTTTAGAAAAAAGAATAGAAAATTATCAATCTGCAACCTACACAATTACAACTGATAATAAAACACCAAACAAAATAGCTGAAGAAATTATAGGAGTTTTGTAATGATAGAATTATTCGTAAATATAAAAGGCCGAGAAAAATCTTATCCAATCCACATTAACAACAATGATTTGGATAAATTAAAAAATGCAATTTTAGAAGAGATTCATTACAAAAATTATATTGTTGTAATTAGCCAAAAAGTTCACAAATTATATTCAAAAATTTTGGATTTTCCTAAAGATAAAATCTTTATTTTAAAAGACGGTGAAAAAGAAAAAAATTATCAAAATTATGGAAAAGTTTTAGACTTTGCATTAAAAAGAAAACTAAAACGAGAAGATGCAATTATTGCAATCGGAGGTGGTGTAGTTGGAGATTTGGCAGGCTTTGTTGCATCAACTTATATGAGAGGAATAAATTTTATCCAAGTACCTACAACACTTCTTGCAATGACAGACAGTTCTGTTGGAGGCAAAGTCGCAATTAACACAAAATTCGGCAAAAATTTAATTGGTTCATTTTATCAACCAAAAGCCGTTTACATTAATGTTAATTTTTTAAAAACTCTTGACGAAAAGCAATTCAAAAGCGGATTAGGTGAAGTTATTAAATATGGATTTATAGAAAAAAGTTGCAATTTTGATAACGATGCACATCTAATTAATTTCTTAAACGAACACCAAGAAAAAATTATTGCTCGTGATGTGTTAATTTTAAAAGAACTTATTAAAATGTGTGTTGAACTAAAAAAATCTGTAGTTGAACACGATGAAAAAGAAAGCGGTCTAAGAAAAATCCTAAACTACGGACACACATACGGACACGCTCTAGAAAAATTAACAAATTACAAAAAATATACTCACGGAGAAACAGTTGTTGAAGGCATTTCTTTTGCACTCAGACTTGCATTTAATCTAAATTTAATCGACAAAGAATACAAATTTCTTTGCGAAGATTTAATCAAAAAATATAACTACGAACCATTATTGAAATTTGAAAAAGAAAAAGTGGTTGATGCCATGCTCAACGACAAAAAAGCTACTGAAAACCACATAAAATTCATACTTCCGACTAGATATGCTACCGTTGAAGAGTACGATTTTACTCCAGATGAATTAAAAGAGATGATTTACTCTTAACATACTTGCAATTCAATTATAGTGCTGATAGTATAGGTATAAGATACAGTTACTAAAATATACTAATGGAGTAAAGATGAACTATAAAGACTTACCAAAGTGCCCAATCGAAACCACACTCAAGATGTTAGGCTGCAAATGGAAGGTTCTGATAATCAGAGAGCTGCTTGACGGCACAAAACGTTTTGGAGAATTAAAAAAAGCTGTTGTTGGGATAACTCAAAAAGTTTTAACATCAAAACTTAGAGAAATGGAAGAGTTAGGTCTTTTAGAACGCAAAATTTATCCTCAAATTCCACCAAAAGTTGAATACACTCTAACTGATATCGGATATAGCCTTAGACCTGTTTTAGATTCCCTAAAAGGGTGGGGGAAAGACTATAAGCGTTATACAAAATTACTAGAAAAAATGAGAGGTTAATAGAAGCTAAGCACCTAAGACTAAATATAGCAAAGCAAATCAGCTCAATAAATCTTATTTACCCCACCCTAGTTAAAATCGCTTTCTGCAACTACAGATGCGATTAATTCACCATAGCTATTTACAGTACCATTTGTTTCTTCAACAACGTATCTTATGCCTGTTTTGCCTTCAATCGCAGCTTCAGCACAATCCATAGCATCATCCCATTCTTTGAATTCTGCTATAAATTTCTTTGAATCTTGTGATTTGTCTGTTGATGTGTAAACTTGAAACATTTTTATCTCCTTTTTTCTAAATTTTATCACATAAATTTATTTATATAAATTTTCTAAATGAGCAGCCTCTACCGCTTTTTTAATTGCGTCATTTTCATCTGTGAATAAAGAATCTTCTCCAATTTGCGAAATAACATCTAAAGATTTAATTTGATTAAAAACTTTTTCATTTGAAATCGCAAGATACAATTTAATCTTTTGGGATTCTAAACGCACAATAATATCTTCCAATGCAAATATCGCAGACATATCTAATTCAATATTTGAAGAATAATTTAAAATAATATACTCAGTTTCTAAAAGTTCATCAAAGTGAGAAACAATTTGGGTAATTGAACCAAAGAAAAACTGACCATCAATGTGTAGAATTCTTATTTTATAGTGAGATTCACGCTCAATTTTTGTTTCAAAATCAGTATATTTTTCAGGACTATACGTATTAACTTTGATATTTGTATCATCCGCAATACGTTTAGCATAAAGCAGTGCCGCCAAAATCACACCAACTCCTAATGCAAAAATCAAATTATAAAATACAGTTAAAAATAAGACAGTCAAAAGAACGTATAAATCATCTTTCGGAGCATAACGCAAAACTTTTATAACTTTCAAATCCAAAATATCATAACCAATTTTAATCAATATTGCAGCTAATACACAAATCGGAATTTGAGAAATAAAACCTGTAAATTTCCAAAATACAACCCCTAAAATTAATGCACACAAAATTGCTGAAACTTTAGTTGTTGCACCAACCTTAACCGCAGCTACACTACGCATAGTTGCCGCTGTCCCGTACATTGAGCCAGTTAATGCACAGAATAAATTTCCTATACCTTGAGAAGCAACAAGACGTTTTGAATTATGTTTAATCTTTGCCAATGAATCCATAATAATTCCAGTTAACAAGCTTTCACTTGTTGCGATAAATGCTAAAGTCAAGGCTATCGGGGTATCTCGCACTATTGAATCCAACGTAATATGTGGGTTATACGCATGAGGTAAAACAAAGCTTACCCCAGAAATTTTTTCTACATTCAAACCAAATTTATACGCAACATAAGTCATTATAACCAATGCTAACAACTGAGCTGGAATAAATCTAGTAATAAATTTAGGTGTAAAAAATAACATTACAAGTGTTGCTAAACCCAATATCATTGCATGAATATTAATATTTGAAAACAACTCTGGATAATACAAAATTGTTTTTATTGTCGATGAATAAGTCACGCCACCCAATAATGGCGATAACTGTAAAATTATAATAATTAAACCAATTCCTGTTAAAAAACCTGAAATTACAGGATAGGGAACGTATTTAATCATTCTAGGAATTGGAGTTATAGCAATAATCATTTGAAAAACTGCAGCCATTACAAGAATCGGAATAACATTTGCTAAGTTACCACCAACACTTGCGACAATAACAGCAGTAATAATTGCGACTGGACCTGTCGGACCAGATATCAAAGGTAAATTACACCCAAGAACACCTGCAACTAAAGATAAAATAATTGCCCCCCAAATACCTGCACTAGCACCTAAGCCCGAAGCTACACCAAATGCTAACGCTTGAGGAAAAGCAATAATACTTGCAATAATTGCACCAAATAAATCATCTTTAAATATATTTAATCTTTCACTAATTGTATTCAATTTTCAATTCTCTCTTTTATAATCACCTTTCTGCTAATTTTAGCACAAAAAAATGAAGGCCTTTTTAAAAGCCTTCAACTATCTCTCTTCTTATTTTTTAAAATTTTTGAGATTCCACGGGCTTAAGCCCTCTGAATGACACAAAAATTCCTAAAATTATAAACTTGCTAACTTCAAACTGATAGATTTAAAAAATGGTAATCTTTCCTCAAAATTAATATCTGAAATCACAGGCAACTGAACAACCAATTCATTCGGATCTTCAACAATTTCATATAATTCATCATCTTCTTCTGTGATATCAATATCATCAAATTCAGGTTCAGAATCTTCAACATCAACAACTGTGATATCTTCAAAGTCTTCATCTTTAGGTAGCTCAACCAAACCTTCTCTCATAAGAACTTGTCTCATTTCAGATTCATCTGATTCTATAACTGGCACAGTTTGAAACAAACGACTAAACTTAGTTGTTTTAGTTCTCATTTTCAAATTATTAATATCTTTCAAATTACTTCTAACAGTTGTTGCTAACATAGAATACCTACCTCTCCACGCTTCTAGTATAAAACTTTCGCAAAAATTTAACATACTCTATATGATTGAGATTTTTATAAATATTACCGCTTGACAAAGTGTTAGGTTTACCTTACAATCTTCATGAAGAAAGGTTAGACACATGTGTGCAAAAACTCAAACGCTATCATCAGGACTTGAAGATTATTTAGAAGAGATTTATATTGCTCATTTAAATGAAACACCATTAAAAGGTGCTGAACTTGCTCGCAAATTGAACATTTCAAGAGCATCCGTTTCTGAAGCATTATCAAAACTTGTATCAAGAGATTTAATCAAATACAACAGTTATGAAGCAATTTCTTTAACACCAAAAGGCTTAGAAGATGCACAAAAAGTTTATGCAAAACACCACATTCTAAAGAATTTCTTTGAAGAAGTTTTAGAAATTCCTGCAGAAGAAGCTAGTGAAAATGCTTGCAAAATCGAGCATATAATTTCTCAAAACGTGTTAGACAGAATGATTAATTTCACTGATTTTTATAAGAAAAATAGAGAATCAATAGAAAAATTAAAAAAGGACAAATAAGAAAAAATGACCCCTATATCAGCAATTGGGAAATATTTAGATCAACCATTATTAACAGCGAAAATACAAAAACATGTTCCAACACTATTAGCTATTGGCGGAGCTGGAGTTTTAGCACATGAAATGGACAAATCTCAAAAAAATAAAAGATTTAAAACAGGAATTAAAACTGCAATTATATTAGGTGCAACAGGGGTATCCGCAGTTTATGCACCAAAAATCGCAGCCAAAATTACAAAAAGAGAACTTGCAAAACCTATTTCTAAAATTCAGGAAAATAACACAAAAATTATTGATGAATACATATCGAAAACCAACGTTGATGAAAGCATTCGCTCAATTTTAGAAAAAGCAAAAACAAAAGTTTTATCACTTAAAGAAGTAGCACAACTAAATACAAAAGAACATAAACCATTCATTGATAAATTAATTCCACCACCAGAAAATATTCAAGCAAAAGATATTTTCAAAGAAATCGGGTGGTTATCAATTTATGGAGCAGTTCCAATTGCAGGCGGAATTGCTGGAGGGATTGTTGCTGATTCTTTAACTGAAAAAAATTGGAAACAAGGAATACCAAACAAAATCAATGAGGGCTTATACCAATACTTAGCAAATATTTTCTTATGTAACATTGGGGCAGGTGCCGCTTTAGCAGTACTAGAAAAGAAAAATATCACATCAAAATCTGCAAGATGCCTAGGTATGGTAGGTGGTATTCTACTAACAGGAGTAATTGGAGGTAGTGCAATCGCAAACTTTATTGGCAAAAAAATCATCAACCCAATTATGTGTAAAGACAAACCTCAAGAGACAAGACGACCAGAACTTCTTGATATTGGCTTACACGTTGATGATATTGCAACAGTCTCATTATTATCAGGACTAAAATGGATTGAACCAGCACTGCCGCTGTTGTACTCAATCTCAGGTTACCGTGCAGGTATTGGCTACAGAAATCATCATCACCATAACCGCACTTGTAACGAAAAATAAGCTCATTTTTTACGACATAAGTGTTAGGCTAGACTAACACTTTACCTTATTTATCTACCCCACAACTGTACACTTAAAGAGGCAAATGCCTCTTTTTTATTATGGAATTATAATCTATGAATTATTACTTTAGATTTATCATCCCCAATAACTCTATTAATATCAGCTGCAAATCTTTCATATTGCTCAGCAGTACAATGAATTCTACCTGTAACAATTTCTAATGAAGGCGGGAATTTGGTAATTCTTGACTCAAAAATTTTATTCTTATGATTCAATATCAAATCACCATTAATCACTCTTACATTAGCTAGTAAATCATCTTCGTTTAAACCAAACATTGAATATGGAACAGAAATACCACGTTGTCGATTTAAACTATAAACAGGACGATATGTTCCGATTTCTAAATAATCTTCATCAAGTAATTTTACATTAACGCCTAAAAACTTAAACATTGAAATATCATCATTATCTTTAATAGCTTTTGCAAAAGTTTTCTTGAATACATCAACTTCACTCAATTTTTCACTAATCATAATTGCTTGAGAAGCTTTTGGTCCTTCATCAACAATCGCAGAATGACACTTCAATCCTTTTTCTGAAATAAATGATTTGATTTCATCTAATAAATTCAATGGAACGATATTATTATTCTCTGTCCCTTGAATCTGATCTATTCTACCTTTTGCAGTTGTCATCCCAACTAAAGGTTCCCAGAGATTTTGTTTATTACGCTGTAAGTAAATGTAAAAGTCACCATCTTGTAATGCAGCTTCAGCTTTATCAACACTTGAACGTGTACACCAATTCTTACAACTTAAAATTTCTAACCTTTCAATATTACGAGCTCGATTTGCAGGATCATGCTTTATTGATGGAATCCTTACCCAAAACTCTTGTTTTGTAGAAACCCCTAATTCTGTAAGTAGGTTGTCACGCAACCTGTGAGTGTACATTTCCAAGAATGATGGGGAAGCACAACGTACGGCTCTATCTTTAGGATCAATTTTTTCAAACCCTTGAATAGTTTCTAACAAGGCCCTCTCATTAAATGGAACAGGAATATGTCTATTCGAATCTTTCAATTCACTACGAACCGCATCCCAAATAACGAGTTTTAATGATGGATTTTTTTGTATCTTTGCCAATAACTGGGGATCTCTTGGAATCCCGTCACTTGATATTGGTTCCAAGTACCTCAAAAATTCTTCCCAGTACTTCATTCTTTCAACTCGAGCCTCATTTATCTTATCCACTGAGAATACTCGAATATCTTCGGGAATATAGCTTTTCCATTTAATTTTCTCATGATTTGTAAATTTATAAGGTAAAAATAACCTATCTTGATCAATAAGCTGCTGAATAGCTTGTCCAATTTTTTTTGAAGACAACAAACTGCCATCAATTTTGTAAGCCTTATTTCCTGCCAATATTTTTGACGCCAAATACTGAAATACTGTTTTGTATTCAGATGGCGAAGACATCCCTGTAAAAGTAACTGTATCTGTGTTTAATGGCATTAAATTAGGATACTGTTTTACAGGTTTTATATTATTATAATTATGAATATATTGTGGATTTGATAAACTATTTATTTGCAGCAACATATATTTAAAATCCTTTTAGGGTTAAATTTATGCACACTTTAAAATTCAAAAATGAAAAATTTTGCGATATTTTTTAGTATGCCTTAATAATTTTTAATAAAAATTGGGCAAAAATTATTTTCACAAGTTTTAATACAAAAAAGGAGTATAAAATGGAAATTAGTTTTACATCTACATATAGAATTCCAATTACTCAAGCTGGAGTAAACAATGCTAAAAAAATGAAATTAAGAGAACTTATTGAATCATACCCAAACGGTTTGATTGGTAAAAGCAAACAAGGATACGCCAGAGTATCAATGCCAGATAGCGAAGATGAAAACTTTGTTCGCAAATTAAAAGGTATTGGCTATAAAGTTTTCCAAAAATTTGACGGCGAAAATATCGGTGCTGATGGACTAGATTTATTTATTAAACAGAAATTGGATGCAAGAGATTTTAATCAAAAAGGAAAAAATCCAGCACCTCTACCAAAAGCAATGAAAGAGCAAAGACGTTTAGAGCGTAAATTTGGCAAAGTTGAAGAACAAATTGAAGAAATAAAACCAATAGAGCCAGAGGTAGTTGAAGAAGCTCCTCCTCAACCAAGCTCAAAACCAAAAATAAAAAGATCAAAAATGGAATACTAAAAAAGTGGGATTTAACTCCCACTTTTTTATTTATGATTCGTGTAAAATAATTTCACCTGTTTTTAATGATTCTGGAACGTTTATAACTTTTTGATTTGAACTTCCTACCCAGTGAAGATTATTGTCTAACAATTCTTCTACAAATCTTCCCTCGGCTAGAACATCAATATACTGCATTCCTTCTTCATCTTTAACATCAGCCCATTCAAAACCTGTATATGACCAAACAGATTTTTCTGGGAATAATTCCTTACATTTTTTCGCTAAACGAAAAACCTCAGGTCTGTTAAATGGATGGAAAGGATCGCCACCACTGAATGTGATACCTGCACAATGAGGTTTTGCCAAAGCATCAAACAATTCTTTTTCAGCCTCTTCGTCAAATGGCAAACCACTAGTTACATCCCAAGTAATTGGATTTTGGCAACCTTGGCAACGGTGTGTGCAACCTGAAACCCACAACACAACTCTAAGGCCATCACCGTTTAGCATATCATCTTTTGTTATATCGTGATAATTCATTACATGCTCACCCTATCTTTAATTTCTTCCATTTTTGCTTCGTTCAAACGAGTATCACCGTTCACACGAGAATATGAAAGATATCCGTTCATTCTGTCAATTTTTGTAAGGTTTCTGCTACCACATTTTGGACAAGAATCCATTGATAATTCTTGGTGTCCGCAATCATCACAATATGCTAATGATAAGTTCACACCTTCATAGAAACCTTTATCCATAGCTCTTTTTAATAAAGTTTTGATAGCATCTGAATTATAAGAAATTGGATATTTTACATATTGGATTTTTCCACCATTGAACAAATTCCAGAATCTGTTTTCTAAATTTTGTTTTTCGATAGGTGAAATTTTTTCAGCAACATGACAATGGAAACTGTTTGAAACATATCCTCTATCAGAAACTTTATCTTTAATACCATATTTTTTACGGAATTGTTGAACTTGCAAACCGCAAAGATTTTCAGCAGGAGTACCATAAATTGCATATAGGTTTCCATCTTCTTCTTTGTATTGGTTAACTTTTTTGTTGATATATTCCATAACTTCAACTGCAAATTCACCATCTTCAACTAATGATTTGCCATTATAAAGTTCTTGCAATTCATTCAAAGCTGTAATACCGAATGAAGCAGTTGCAGCTTTCAATAATGGTTTAATTTTATCAGAAGGTTTTAAATGTCCACCATAGAAACCACCTTCGCAATAAGCTAGAGGGTTTACTGATGCTTTCATTTCACCAAGATATTCATAAGTTCTGATGTGAATATTTCTGATAAGTTCCATATAATAATCAAGAACTTCATAGAAATCTTTGCTTTCGTGTCTAGCTTTTGCAAGAATCATTGGTAAATGAAGTGAAACTGCACCAATATTAAATCTACCAACGAAAATTGGTTTATCATTTTCATCCGCTGGGTACATTCCACCTTTTTCAAACCAAGGTGATAAGAAAGCTCTGCATCCCATTGGTGAAATTACACGTTTATATTTTTTGTACATGCTTGCAACATAACCATCACCAGTTAATGACAACCAGTCAGGGTACATTGCACGTTTAGAACATTCAACACCAGCTTCAAATAAGTCATGTAGTTGACCACCTTCGCCGTGAAGTTCTTCATCATACAAGAATACAATTTTAGGGAATAGAACAGGTTTTTTGTTATCTTTTTTACCTTGTCCTTTTTCTCTAATTTTTAACATTGTCATAGAAGCCATTCTTTCGAATTCTCCACATCCAAGACCCATAGTCATTGTGATAAATGGATAATCACCACGAGATGAAGCAACAGTATTGAATTTATATTCCCAACCTTGGAAACCTTGTTCAAAATCATTTTGAACATCCAACATAGCTTCTTCTCTAGCTTTTTCAAAAGATAAGCCCATGCAAATATATCTGTTATACATTTTTTCATAAGATTTTTCAGCATAAGGAGCTAAAATCTTATCAACTTCAGGAACTGTAAAGCCACCATATTGTTGGCTTGCAGCTGCCATAACAATATCCCCAATAACATCAAAAGCTACATCTAATGTTTTTGGTTCGTTATACCAAAGGTTACCCATTTCAAAGCCACCTTTAAGAACTTCTGCAACGTTGAATAAACAGCAGTTCATAGTATCACGACGAGCTGACATATCGTGGATATAAATATAACCTTCTCTAATTGCTTGTAAATCATCAACAGTTAGGAAGAATTTTTTGTATAATTCTTTGTTTAATTGGTTGAAAATCAACGAACGTTTAGTTGAAACCAAAGCTGAATCTGAATTTGAATTTTCTTTATCACCAATATACATGATTTTTTGGCTTTCTTGATAAACTTTATCAAGCATAGCTACGAAATCAGTTTTATAGTTTCTATAATTTCTATAACTTTGAGCTACTCTAGGATTGATACTTTCTAGAGCACTTTCAACAATGTTATGAATTTCCCAAATTGAAATTTCATTTTTCTGCATATCGCTAACATTTTTATTAACGAAATCACAAATTCTTTTAGTATCTTCCTCACTAAAAGAAATCATCATACGTGTTGCAGATTTTTTAACAGCATTAACTACTTTTTCAACGTTAAACTGTTCTTTTGTACCATCTTTTTTTACAATGCAAACACTATCAGTCACTCTAGAAGCGTTATCGATAACTTCTTGGGCAAACATAGCATTTGACTCATGTACTCTTCTGATTGCATCAGATACATGAGCAGATGAAATTCCTACTACATTTTCACTCTCGTTCTTGTTAACCGCATTTTGCATAATAAATAAATCTCCTCAGTCTCGTAAGTCGCATGCTAGATCAAGTATTCTGACTATCACAGTTGCGGACCAGTGAAGGACTTTCACCTTTACTTCCCTTAATCTCTATTCAATTATTCTATCATGGATTAATACAAAAATTAAGTTAAATTATAAAAAAATGAATCTTTGGGTTGATGAATTTTGTAAAAAAACTAAACAATTACTCTCAAAGATAGATTTAGTGGGGGGCATGCTCCATGCAAGGTTTTAACTAAAATATTAAATCATGATAAGTAAGATTAACATTTGTAAAATTTACACTTATTTGTAAAAAATTTTTCCATGCCCGAGTTTTTACCTATTGACAAAATTAAAAGTTTAGATTTATACTAAGCTCAAGGAAAAGGAAATTATGATCAAATTATACGCAACAACTTCATCCTCATCCTCCAAGTCAACATTATCGGGACTTGGTGGTTTTAGCGTGTAATTTTTTAAATTGTTTTTGATAATTATACTTTAAGATTTTATATAGTGAGTCCCGATTTTGCGGGGCTTTTTTGCGTGGACTTTTTTTGAACATTGTGGAGAAAAGATGAATTTAACTGTAAATAATTATGATATAAATAGACACTACCAACCTCAATTCAGAGGGGCACTAGACGGCGTTTTGACAGCAGCTCTTAGAACACTAGACACTAACGAAATGGCAAATGCAGTACTTATTGATTTAGGTGCAATGGTTGCTCCAAGAACTTATTACGATACAAAAAACAGAAACAAAGATGCAGGGTTTGAAACATTTTTCAGAGAAATCAGCGGAACATTTATCAACTGCTTATCAGCTGGATTATTTGCTTATGGTATTTCTCATTTGATTTCAAACAAAATCATGCCTGACACAAAACTAAGACCAGATACTTGGTACAGTGATGATTCAGTAAATGTGTTAACAAAAGCATGGAAAACTGCAGATAATAACACTGCAAAATATGTTGAAAATGTATTTGATAACTTAAGCGGACAAGATGGAATTAAACTAAATAAATTCAATCAAATCGATTGGGAAAACATTGATTGGATTGATGAAAACGCATGGAAACGAATCAATTGGCAAGACAAAAAATATGCAAATATCCCAGAAGTTCTAAAAACTAGAAAAGGTATCCTAGATACATTCACAGAAGTTTTAGAAAACAAAACCATAGCTAAAAAAGATAAAAACAATATCTTAAAAATTATGGAAGCTCGAATTACAAACGCACTTAAAGCAAACAGAGAAGTTTCAGTAAATCTAGGCGATGCTAAATGGGCTGACAGATTAGAAATCATTTTACGTGATGCTTGTGATATGGGCAAAGACATCTTCACAAACAAAAACGTAAATATCGAAACAGCATTGAAAAAAGTTGCAAAAATCAACAGAATTAAAATATTTGGAGCTTTGGCTGGAGCTTCAGTTTTAGGCTTAACAAACCAATACATCAACAGAAAAATGACTGAAAAACGTACTGGTAAAAAAGGTTTTGTTGGGGATGTTGATTACGTAACAAGAGAAAAAGATACAAAACCTCAAACAGCTCCAGAAAAAACAAAAGCTCTTTGGGCTAAAAAAATTGCAGCAAGTGCTGGTATGCTTGCAATGGTTTTAGGTGTTATGAAAGTTAAAAACCCAGCAGATTTTGTTAAAAAATTACAATTCACAGGACCTGTTACAAGCGGAAACGCAATTAAAACAGTTTACGCATCAAACATCGTTGGAAGATTTATGGCTGCTGATAATGATACTGAACTTAGGGAATCAGTTGTTCGTGACTATTTCGGATTCTTGAACTGGCTTGTTTTAGGAGGTTTTGCTTCTAAAGGCGTTGCAAATATCTTGGATCCAAAACGTGAAAACCTATTCAATATCAGAAAAGAAGGAAAAGGTATCAAACACTGGTTAAATGATATTAGCTTAAAAACTCACGCAGAAGTTGCTGCAAAAGGAAAAGCATTTGCTAAGAAAAACTTGTGGAAACTAAATGTAGCTCACATTTCTGGTTTAGCATATTCAGCGATAACTTTAGGATATTTACTACCTATGATTAACGACAAAATGACAAAAATGCGTGCTCAAAAACAGGGGTAAATATAGAAAATTACGAACCAACAGAATAGAGAGAACAAAAAAGAGCCAATTTCTTGGCTCTTTTCCTTTTGTCAAATAATAAAATTATTATTTAGAAATTCTACCTGGAACTACAACGCCACCTTTAAGAGCTTTTTTGTAGAACTCAACGTGTGGTTGAAGTACACTGTCAAGAACTTCAGGAAGTTCTCTACCAGATGTTACAGCTTCAACGATTTCTTGGTAGCAAGTAGCAAATGCTCTTAATTGAGTAACTGCACCAGCTGCTGCTGCAGTCAATCCCATAGATGACGTTTCAACTTCTTCTAGGAAGAATGCACCAGTAACTTCATAAGATGAAGCCAAAGCTTTAATATATGCTTGAGCGTTTTCAGAACATACGCCGTTATCAACAGGAACTGTCAAAGCAAAAACTAATTTGTTTGCTGGGTTGAAGTGAGCTTCTGCTGAGTGGTGCATAGCATCTGGAACTTTAGCAACTTGTTTTAGTGTATCTTTTACAGATTCGTTTTGCATTTGAGCATGCCAGTAAACAGTATTTTCAAACATTGAACCCATATATTGGTGAACTGAAGCTGAAATACCATTCATTTTAGCATCTGCCCAGAAAATACCTTCTTTTAATGCATCGTTAATTTCTAAATCTTCTGATAAAGATTGAGAAGAAACTTCTTGAGCTGCTGAAAGTAATGAAACCATATCTGATTTTGATAAACCAGCCCAGATTAAAGTGAATAGAGCGTGATCATCAAATGCTGAGAATCTTCCACCAACATCATCGTGAATAAACAAATCGCCTAACCAACCATTTTCGATTGAAGTTCTACGAAGTTCACTTTTTTCATTATTAGCATCAGTTACAGCGATAAAGTGTTTTGCAGCTGATTTTTTAGCTTCTTCTTCTGATTGACCTTTAGAAACATAAGAATCAATCAACATTTGTTGAACTCTTAAGAAACCATCTTTAGTTTCAAAAGTTGAACCTGATTTTGATGCGATCATGAAGTTTGAAGTTGTAACATCACCGATTCTGTGAAGAAATCTAGCCAATGAAATTGAATCAACATCTGAATAGAAATCTACAACATCACCACAAATGTTCAAACCATTGATAGAAAGCATATGTTCAACAGTGTGTTTTGAACCACCAATACCCATAACGCTAAGTTTTTTAGCACCTGTTTGAGCTTTGAAAGATTCAACCATTGAATAAAGTTCATCAACTCTTTTTAGTTGTTCTTGTGGTAGGTTAACCCAGTTTAGGAAATAACCTGGTTTGTTAGCACGAGCTACAAATTCTTTAACAAATTCAGATGTTTTTGAAGAATATTTTGAGAAATCAACACCTGAGAAACTTGTTTTTACTGATGAATTTTTTGTTAACATGTATTCTCTCCTTTTTTTAGTGCAATTTTCCTACATTGTAATATAAAAATAAAAAGAATGTGTAAATATTATTCTTTCACCCTCTCCCTAACCCTCTCCAAGGAGAGGGAATATAACAAAATCTCCCTTGGGGGAGATGCCCCTTTAGGGGCAGAGAGGGTTTTATATTATCCCCTTTACATTTACCCCTATACAATGTAAGATTAATTTCGGAAGAGATTAATTAATATATTAATATACATGGTAACTAATTTCGATTTTTTAAAAAGTACAGATAAGAATTTATACGAAATCATCTCTGATGCCGAAAAACTATATAGAGATGAGTATTTTGAGCAATGCATGGGACAAACTAGACGCTTTGCAGAAAACGTTTGCAAAAATGTTTTAGGGGACAAAAGAACAACTGAAAACACATTTGATCAAATGCTTGCGACATTAAAAGATAATTCTCAGGGTTCCGAACAAGAAAAAGAATTTATCGATGATTTGTACTTTTTGAAAAAATGCGGAAACCAATCAGTTCACGCATCATCAGTAAAACAAAATGCAATTGATGCGTTGGAATGTCTTCAACGTGCTTTTGAAGTTGCTATTAATTATATTGTCTATAATAAAAAAGGAAACAAAGAAGTATTAGATCTTCATTATGACATTGAACTTTTAGCGACAGGAAAACGTGATAAAACATTAGAACAAAAATATAAAAAAGCTAAAGAAAAAGCTCGAGCAAAGAGTTCTGCAATCCGTTCTGCTAAGAAAACTAATAAAGAAAAAGCAGAAAAAAATACAAAATCAAAAACAACAAAACAACAAACTTCTATGAAATCTTGCAAAAAACCAACAGGAATTTCACCATATTGGTTTACAGTTATAATCTTCTCTGTGATTGCGTTTTGCCTAATTTTATTTTTAATTGTAACAAAATAATTTCCATTTTGGCATGTTTTTGCTATACTAAACTCGATTAAGAAGATTTTTTATTTATTAGTTTAAATAAAAGGATTAAGAGTAAGGAGTTAGGGAAAAGAAAATGAAAAGAATTATTTGCGCATTGCTGACTTTTGTTTTCATGATTTCTTTCGGGGGAGCAACATTTGCTATTAGCGAAAACCCTGCAGCAAGAAAACAACTACAAGCAGCTCCAAATGCAAAAACAGTTGAATTGGCTTTCGTTTTTGACGGGCCATCAGACAAAAACGCAGAAGTTTTGAAAACTTTCCAAACACAGATCACAAGATCATTATTACCAGAGTACAAAGCTTCATTCCCACAAGATTTAATCTTCACTGGTGACTGGAGTGAACAAGGTGCAATAAAAGCTTCTGATAAAGCTTTAGCATCAAGAGCTTTCATGGTAATTTCACTAGGCTATATGTCTAGCTCTTACTACGTTGACAAACCAAACAAAAACAAATACGTAGTAACAATTGACCAGTACGGTTTAAGAGATTTCGGTGACAAATTCTTCAACCCAGTACAACAGTCAGTTAACGATTTTATTTTGTTCAAAAAATTAGTTCCACAACAAAAGAAAGTTGCAGTTCTTATGAACGAAAACTTCTACAAAACAAGAGCTAACTGGAACACTTTAATTGACAAAAAATTAAAAGAAAAAAATGTTGAAATGAACTACGTTGTTCTTCCAGTAGGTAACGACGTTAAAGCAGTTATCAACAGAATTCCTGCAGATGTTGACTCTGTATTTGTTACACCACTATACAACATTACAGCTGAACAGAAAAAAGAATTATACAACGCTATCACAGCTAAAAAATTGTATTCATTCTCATCTGTTGGTAAAGAAGATGTTGGCTATGGTGCATTACTAGGTACATCAGCATTCAACGTTGATAAAAAATTAGCAGAAGCTACATCATTCAGCATTCACGGTGTATTACACGGTAACGCTGTAAAAACAGAAAAAATTCCTTTCTTTGATGACAAGGTAATTTTCTACAACAAAGATACTGGTGAAGCATTAGGTTATGCAGCTCCATTGAGATTGTTAAACAATGCTGAAATCGTTTCTAACAAAGAAATTAAAAAATATGACCTTAACGGTTTATTAACTGCTTTGGAAGAAAGCAACTTAGATATGCTACGTAAAAAATACTTAGTACAAGCAGCTAGAAGATCAACTACTGCAGCGTACTTGAAATATCTTCCAACATTAAGACTTGATTTAGGTCACCAAACATTTAATAGTACATATGCTCACTCATACTCTGATGTACCTGTTAGAGCTGGTCAATTTGCAGTTGGTATGGACCAAATGATTTATGCACCAGACCTTGTAACAAACATCATTGTTAAACACAAAAAATTGAAATTTGATAAAGCTGAAAAAGCTTTGACTGACGTAACAATGGGATTTGAAACTGCAAACCTATACGTTGAAATGTTAATGCTTGAAAACGTTATCAAAGTTCAAGAAGAATATGTAAACGAAACAAGAGAAATTCTTGCAATGGCAAGAGTTCGTCAACAAACTGGCAAATGCGGTAACGAAGAAATTCTACGTTGGGCTGGTGAAGTTTCAGAAGCTGAGAAAAAACTTCTTAGCATGAAAGCTGAATACGATAACATCAAAATTCACATCAACAAACTATTATACAGAGATCAAAAAGAACACTTCGTTCTTAACCCATTGACAGCTACTGATCCAGCGTTCTTCACATCAGAATTACACATTATTGATCACGTAAGAACACCTGAAAAATTAGCTAAATTTACTGATATGTTAGTTGCTGAAGTAATCTACATGTCACCAGAAACAACTAAACTAAAAGCAGCTATTGCAATGAAAAAAGCAGAAATTTCAAATTATGCTCAAAAATTCATTATGCCAAATGCTAAATTATCACTTGATTATGTAACTCAATTTGATAGAAGCTTACCATTTGCAGAAGCAGGAAGACCACAACAAATGTATCTTCAGCAACAATATGCACCTGGTTACTTAGGACATTATCTAGATAAAAACTATGCTAGATTCTTTGTTGCAGCTCAATGGAAACCTATCGAAGGTGGTACAAAGATTGCTGAAATCGCAAGAGCAAAAGCTGAGTTAAACGAACTTAACGCTTATTTAGAACAAGTTAATACTGAGTTAGAAATGAACGTTAGAAGCGTTGTAAACAGAGCTATTGCTAAGTATTTCATCATCGAAAAATCATACAAAGCAATGTTTGCTGAAGCTGAAAACTTCCAAATGGTTAAAGCAAAATACTTAATGGGTACTGCACCAATCAACCAAATCGCAGATGCTCAACATATGTATTTCCATTCAAAAGTTGAAGCTATAAACTCTCAAAATGAATTCTTCAAAGAATTACTTTGGGTACAAAGAGGTCTAATCGCAATGAACTGGACAAAAGCTCACGACAGAGCTAAGGAATTTATCCACAATATTCCAAAAGTTCTACCTGCAGAAGCTGACTTCTCATTATAGAGAGTTGAAGAAATTGAACGAGGGATTGGGTAACCAATCCCTCGTTTTTTATTATGTTTTGTCTTTACACCCTCTCCCTACCCCTCTCCAAGGGAGAGGGAACATAACAAATTATCTCCCCTGGGGGGGATAAGAATTTGTTAATGAGCTATTGCGAATTTACAAATTCAAGAGAGGGTAAAATTTAATCTAAAGATTTTTTTATTACTTCACAGACACCATCTATATTTTGATTTACATCATTATTCCAAAATCTAAGAACTTTATAACCTAAATTACTTAAATATACAGTTCTTTGATTATCATATTCAATTTCATTAGGTTCATTATGTTGACCTCCATCAACTTCTACTATCAATTTCTTTTCAGGGCACAAAAAATCTACAATATAATCACCAATAAGAACTTGTCTTTTAAATTTATATCCATAAAATCGCTTTGCCCTCAATATAGACCAAAGTTTAGCTTCTTCTTCAGTCATATTTGAACGCATCTTTTTTGCAAATTTCAAGTTCTTTGAATTGTAATACATAATTTGATTATACAATTAATACCCTCTCCTGTCACTTCGTGACACCCTCCCCCTAGGGAGGGAAAGTTTATTTTTTAATTCCAATACCTCTCCTGTCACTTCGTGAAAATTTACACCCTCTCCCTAACCCTCTCCATAGGAGAGGGAACATAACAAATTATCTCCCTTGGGGGAGAAAAGAATTTCTTAGTGAGCTATTGCGAACTTAGAAATTCAAGAGAGGGTCATAAATAGTAATCTCCTCTCGGGGGAGATGTCACGTAGGGTCAGAGAGGATTGTCTACTTCTCACCCTCTCTCTGGCTCTTTCCAAGGGGAGGGGTTATATTAATTTTCCCCTTCCCTCTTTTAATTTTTCAAAAAATGCGTTAAAATATAAATAGTACGAATTTAAAGAAATTGGAAAAAGCTATGAAATCAGTTAAAGAGTTAGCAACAGAATCAAAGATTCAAGATAGATTAAAAAATCACCCAGAATGTTTGGAACTTGTAAGATTTTTGTTTAATGACGAAGAATTACAAGAGATGCAAGAATACGCAAACAACGTTTCAATCAGACGTCTTGGGTATAACGATCACGGACCTGTGCATATGCGTCAGGTGGTTGGTAATGCTATTAAGATGTTAAATATTTTACACGAATTCGAAATTAAAACATCTCTAGAGCAAGAAGAAATGGGTACATTTGAAGACAGTATGTGTGCCGTAATTTTAGCTGGTATGATGCACGATTTGGGTATGTCTATCGGCCGTCAGGGACACGAAAAAATGTCAGCAATGCTTGCTCAACCAATTATCCAAAGAGCTTTGATGCATGTATTCCCTAATGATTTACACCGACGTGTAATTATTAGAGCCGTTGCCACAGAAGCAATTGTTGGTCACATGTCAACCAAGAAAATCCACTCAATAGAAGCAGGTATAATTTTGATTGCTGATGGCTGCGATATGACAAAAGGTAGAGCAAGAATCCCTATGCAATTGAATACAACACCTCGTGTTGGTGATATTCACAAGTACTCTGCTAATGCAATAAATAGAATTTCTATCCACAAGGGCGAACGCAAACCTATTAAAATTGATATTGAGATGTCAGGTGATGTAGGTTTCTTCCAAATTGAGGAAGTACTGCTTTCTAAAATCGACGCAAGTCCAGCAAAACAATTCGTTGAATTATATGCAGGGGTTGCTGGTCAAGAAAGAAAATGTTACTTATAAAATATAACTTATTTTGAAACTGGTATTGGGTCTTCATCCTCTGATGAAGGCTCAACTTTTTTAGGTTTTGCGTTAAGTTGAGATAAAATTACCGCAGTAATCATAAATATACAACCAATAACTTCTTTTACTGACATTATTTCATGTAAAATTAAGCATCCACCCACAACTGCAAATACTGATTCTAAACTTAAAATCAATGATGCAACAGTAGGTGAAGATGTGAATTTTTGACCGAAAATTTGGATAGTATAGGCAACCCCACAGGTTAAAATCCCTGCGTATAAAATAGGTGTTTTACAAGCTACAAATCCCGCCCAAGTAGGTTCTTCAAAAATTAACATCAATGGTATTGATAACAAACCTACAACAAAAAATTGAACGCAAGACATTTTTGTAGCATTAGCTTTTCTTGCAAAATGGTTGACAACAATAATGTGTAAACCATAGAAAAATGCTGCCAAAAGTAGCCACAAATCCCATACACTAAACCCGCCAATTGAATCTTTAAAGCATAATAAATATAAACCAATAACGGCTAAACCTACGCTTATCCACACATTTTTGGTAACTTTTTTACCAAAAAACATTGCAATAAGTGGCACATAAATTATGTACAATGCTGTGATAAATCCTGCTTTTCCTGCTGGGGCGTAAAGCATACAGTATTGTTGAATTGACATTGCAATCCATAAAGCTACACCGCAAGCAATACCACCTTGAGCAAGTCTAATATGTTGAACATCTTTTCTGATAGGAGTTCTTTTATCCTCTTGCATCAATTTTACAATACCAATTACTGGCAACAAGCTGAATCCGCCAAGGATACTTCTTACAAAGTTAAAACTGAAAGGTCCAACAAAATCCATCCCTGCTTTTTGTGCAACAAATGACAAACCCCAAATTAGAGCGGTTAAAAATAGTGCAAAATTGGCTAAGATTTTTTTGTTCATAAATCCTCTCTTTTCCAAAATTATAGCATGAATTTGTTTGGTATATAATAAATTTATGACAACTTATAAAGAATATTTAGATAAAGGAATAGAAGAATTAAGAACAGGCGATTTGGATATCGCTTTAGATAATATGAATAAATCAATTGAACTTAGAAACGATTGGGATATTTCATATTTTTATCGTGCAGTTGTAAACCAAGCATTGAAAAATTTTGATGATGCAATTTTAGATTATACAAAAGCACTTCAAATTAATCCAAAAATGACTGATGCGTATTACAATCGTGCAGATATTCTATTATCAAGAAAAGATATTGAAAATCCTGATATTGAAAGAGCGGTTGCTGATTTAGAAAAAGCTATTGAATTAGATGACAAATTTGTAAGTGCATTATTTGCAATGGGTGCCGCTCAGAAAAAATTAGGAAATTATAATAAAGCTATTGAATATTTAGATAGAGTTTTGGAAATTGAACCTGATGCAATTATGGCAAAGGCTCTGAAAAAACTTATTTTACAAAAATATTTATAAGTTTTTTATTCTATTTTTTTATAAAACTCAAAACCGCATTGATAAATGTTAATGGGTGAGTTGGACATCCTGGAATATACAAATCTATCGGATATTTTTCCAAAAATTCTCTATTTAATTTTTCACTTTCTTGGAAAACTCCACCAGAAATAGCACACGCACCACAAAGTACCACAACTTTTGGATCAGGTACAGATTTATAACAATCTTCTAAAGCGTATGCCATATTTTCTGTGATTGGTCCTGTGATTACAATACCATCTGCATGACGAGGAGATGCCACAAACTCAATTCCGTATCTTCCCATATCAAAGTTTACGTTTGAACAAGCGTTCAATTCCATCTCGCATCCATTACAACCCCCTGCTGATACTTGACGGAATTTAATTGAACGGCCAAAAATTTTATGAATTTCTTCTCTAACTTCAACCGCTGATTTTAGATAATTTTCATAATCAACCTCTGGTGTAATTACAAGTTTTTCACGAGAAGAAGATGCCAATTTATAACCGTTTGTAAGTTCAATCCCTTTACAAACTCTTTCACAAGCACCACAGAATGTACATTTGCCCATATCAATTGATAATGGCTCTAAAGACAAAGCTCCTGTTGGACAAACATCTTTGCAAGCTGAGAAATCTTCACCAGCATTAAACTTTGGAAAACCTCTAAATTGTTCTCGCATTGGAGCGTTTTCTATATCTTTTATAAATTGACTACCTTGATAAATTCTTGATTTTAATGTATCAAACATAATTTTCTTTCCTTATAAATCATTTCCGCAATATGATAAATTGAAACTTTTATTACATAGTGGGAAATCTGAAATTCCGTTGTTTCTAACCGCTAAACCTAATCCATACCAATTATTAAATGATGGGTCTTTAATTTTATATCGTGTCATTTTTCCATGAAGATCAGTCATAGCAATATGCACAACTTCACCTCTCCAACCCTCAACAATAGAGATTACCATTGAATCTGGAGTGAGTTTGTTATTCACGCCTTCTGCAATAATTGGTTCGTTTTTATATTCTTTCAACTTAGCTAAAATCTTTTTAACCATTGAAATAGATTCTTTGATTTCTTTATATCTAAGTTTGAAACGAGCATTAACATCCCCTTTAAGGTTCATTGTTTTACGAGTAAACCCTAATTCTTCAACCCATTTGTCTGGGAAATCAAAACGTGAATCTAAATCAACACCACAAGTTCTTGCTGCCATACCAACAAGCCCAATATCTTTTGCTTTTTCCAAACTTACTGTACCTGTTTTTTCTAATCTAGACATTACAGTAGAGTTTTTAAGCATAGTTTTTACCATTCTATCTACATCAGTTCTAACTTTATTCAAAGTTTCAACAGCACGGTCGATAACCTCCTCTGATGGATCATAATTAACACCACCAACAGTTACAAAACCACGACCCAATCTACTACCGCACATCTCTAAAGTTGTATTGATAACAAGGGTTCTTGTTGCTCCAAAAACAGAAGCCCCCATCAAATAAGCAATATCACCTGAAATTGCTCCTAAATCACCAATATGGACAGCAATCCTTTCCATTTCTAGTGCCATTTTTCTAATAAGTTGAGCTTTTCTAGAAATGTTTATAGCTTTTAATGTTTCCATAACTTGAGAATATGCTGTATTATATGCAATTACACTATCCCCACAAATTGATTCTGCGAGTTGATTTGATGGATTTTTCAACATCATATCTTCAACTCCACGATGTTGATAGCCAAGCATAATTTCTAAATGGTAAACAGTTTCACCATTACACATAAATCTAAAGTGCCCAGGCTCAATTACACCTGCGTGAATTGGGCCAACTGCAACTTGGTGAACTTCTTCACCTTCCATTTCAAAAAATGGATATTTGTCTTGGTTCACCCTAACTGGTTTTAACCAAGGATGATGCAATGGTTCAATCCCAAACTGCTCATAAAATTCTCTTTCAAAAATATGAAAAGCAGGAACTTCTTGAGTAAATGATTCATAAGATTTCACGTCATTACCAAAAACGCTAGAAGACAAATACAAGTCTGCATTAGCATCATCAGCTAAAATTACAAACAATCTTACGCAACCAAATCCCCATTCTTTACCAAAAAATCCGATAGGTCGTAAATTGAAAGCTTTAACCTCGCTTCGCATATCAGAGATTTCAATAATAGGAATCTTATTTATATCTATTCTTGTATTGTTTTTAACTTTAATCCATTTAACCATAATTTATCCTGCCTTAAAAAGTTCCTGCTGCAAGTTTGATAATCTCATTTAACCACTGTGGAATATAAATCCCAAAAGTGAACACCATAACAAGTAATATTACTTGCGGAACATACATTAAAATTGAAACTTTGTTTATATTTTTCTCAACAACTTTTGCCTTATTTTCACTCAATTCATCAAAAGCCATCTTAATAACAACCCTACCAATACCATAAAGAATAATTGTTAAAAGGAATACAAACAAACCACATAAAACATAGTGTTTATCTAAAATCATTGTCTTAATCATTATAAATTCACTAATAAACAATAATGATGTTGGGAAAGCACAAATTGCCAGAAATGATGCCACCCACAACCAACAAGTTTTGCTATCTGCACTATTTAAACCTTTAACAGATTTTATTCTTTTTGTTTCAAATAATTCTAAAATATTTCCTGAAGTTAAAAAGAATGATGCTTTCGCAAGTGAATGCCCAATCAAATGCAACACAACTGCATAATAAGCTACTCCACCTAATGCCATACCAATAGCTAAAATTCCCATATTTTCAATTGAAGAATAAGCCAACATTCTTTTGTAATTTTTAATATGATATACAAAAACTGCAGTCACAAATAATGATAAAAATCCCATTACAAGTAACATCAATCTTGCATAATTTGTACAATTAGCTAATTCCATTATTTTAAAAACTCTTACAATAACTAAGAACGCTGAGTTTAATAATGTAGCTGATAACAATGCTGAAATTGGAGATGGAGCTTCTGAGTGAGCATCAGGCAACCAGAAATGTGCAGGAGCCAATCCCATTTTTGCACCAAAACCAAATAGCATAAATACAAAGGCTAGCTTCAACCACATCAAATCAAACTCTGATGCGTGTCTATACAATTCGGCAAAACTCATTGAGTTTACCGCACCTGATGAAATATTCAACAAAATAATTCCAACAAATGCTAACGCAATCCCAATTGAACAGATAAATACATATTTCCAAGCTGCCTCAATTGAGTGTTTTGTTTTATTAAAATAAATCAAGTACGCACTAGATAAAGTAGTTCCCTCAATCAAAATCCAAGAAATACCTAAATCTGTACTCAATAGAGTTCCAGTCATTGATAAAACAAATACCAAAATCATAAATGAATAATGGCATAATTTTTTATCACTAACATCTAGATGTCTTACATAACCTGTGTTATACATCGCAACCATTAAAAATACCAAAGATAATACAAGTAAAAATATTGAATTTGTGCTATCAACGGCAAAATATGGAACTGATTTATTTCCAACACCTGTTACCAATAATAAAGTGCAAACAAAGTGAATAATAGAATAAGCATTCACCATAAAAGTTGCAAATGCTTTTTTCTTAACAAGCATTACCAAAAAACATGCAACTATTGGAAATATTAAAATTGTACTAATCATTATATTCATAATCCTTTAAATCTGATAAGTGAGAAACTTCAAGGTCGTTAAACTCTTTATTAATTTCATTTACGAACAATCCTAAGATATAAACCGCAATAAATACGTCAAGTAAAACACCCATATTAACTAACATTGGCATCTCTTTTGATACTGATAAAGATAATAAGAAAATACCATTTTCCATTGTAATAAATTCAATTACGTTAGAAATAATTTTATGCTTAATTGTAATAAGCCATAAGCTGATAATAATTGTTGCAACTGAAACCCCAAAATAAATCGGAGCAATCATTTTCATTGATGAGAAATAATAATTTGATGCCAAAAATCCACCCAACAAAATCAATGTTGCAATTACCAAACAATAAAAATGTGGGATATTTGCTGCAACGTCACGATTTGAATGAGTTTTCTTAGTAACCTTGTACAGAAACCAAGGAATAACAATTGATTTTACAACCAAAGTTTCAACTGTTAAAAACGCAAAGTTTAACCAATTATTATGTTCCATTCCACAGCAACAAATTAAAAATAACAAAAATCCTTGCACGATTAAAATTCTGATATGTGCAATAATTCTGCTTGTTGCGGCTAAATATAACATTGTTAATCCGAAAAGAATAATAAATCCTGTTGCCATCTTAACCTCCAAACATCCTTGCCATAACAAGAGATAAAACAACAAGTGCTAATGAACTCATAATAAATACAAATTCAAAAACGTGTGACATTCTTATTCTTGCCATACTAGATTCAACAGTACCTATAATCACTGAAAGTAGTGCGATTACTCCCAAATAAAGCAATACACCTACAAAATCTGAAACATTACTTGGGATAACCATATAAGCAATTAAAGACGAAATCAAAAGCATCTTAATTCCATTTGCCCAAGTTAATAAAGCTAAATCACTACCAGAGTTATCTAAAATCATAACTTCATGAATCATTGTTAATTCCAAGTGAGTTGCTGGATCATCAACAGGAACTCTTGAACCCTCAGTTAATAACATGATAAATAAAACTAAAGCAGTGAATACAATAATCAAAATTCCATAAGTCCCTGCACTTGATAAAATTTTACCTAAAGAATCGAAAGTACAATTTCCAGTCAAAGCCATAATTGAACCGATTACCATAAAAAATGCAGGCTCAACAATTGAGGTAAAACAAGCCTCACGAGAAGCCCCCATACCTTCAAAACTGCTTCCTGTATCCATTGCTGAAATCAATGCAAAGAACTTACCTAAACCTAAAATATAAGCAAATACAATCAATCCAACTGGGATATTTACAATCGCACTACCACTTGCCAAAGGTACAAATAACCCCGCAAAAATCACACTAGCAAATGTAATAACAGGAGTGATTTTAAATACCGCTGATGTTGTATTACTTATTACAAAATCCTTTTTCATAAGTCTGACAAAATCAAACCAAGGTTGCATAATTGATGGCCCTTTTCGTCCACCCCAGAATGATTTTGTTTTCTTAATCAATCCCATCATTAAAAATGGAACAAATAAAAGAATTATTAAATTTATCAATTTCATTATCATTTCAACTTATCCTATAAATAGACTTCCAATGATTACGATTAGCAAAAATATCAAACCATATTTGATATAAGATTGGATATTTCCACTTTGTAAACTTTCAAATTTTGATAAAAACCACTCATCAATTTTTAATAAAGGATTGATTACATATGCTTCCTCAATATCTTCAAACTGTAAACTAAAGTGAGCACTATGTGGGAATAGTTTTCTTGGTTTCTCAACATCAAAAACCTTTTTGAATAGAGGTTTTAACATTGACAATAGTGGGCTTGCGTATGATGAAGCGGTATATTGCATATGATTATTTGCTCTATCATAACCACAACCCCAAGTTTCGTGCATTTGAATTTTTGATTTTGTTAATCTCAATTTCAAAACAACTAAAACTAAAACAAATGCTGCAAAACAACCAACAACCAACGCAATAGTCAAAATTGTCATAAAGATTTCAGAACAACCTGACCATACATTCATTGATGTTGATGGGATTATAGAAAATACAATTTTATTAATCTTTAATAGAATTTTTTGTGGAAAAATACCGATAAATAAAATCAAAGTTGCCAAAAATCCCATTGGGATTAACATAACTTTTTCACAATCTTCTTTTACTTGAGCGATTTTTTCACTTCTTGGTAAACCTAAAAATACAATACTGAATGCTTTTGTGAAACATAAAATTGCCATTGTGCCAACAAAAGCCAACGCTGAAATCGCAAACAACATAACAATTACAGCTTCAAAATTATTAATAGATAAACCTTTAAACATACCAAAATAAATCAAAAATTCACTTATAAATCCATTAAATGGTGGCAAGCCACAAATTGCAACTGCACCGATTAAAAATAATACAGCAGTTATTGGCATAGACTTAGCAAGACCACCCATAATTTCAATATCTCTTGTATGAGTTTTTAAATATACGCTACCTGCTGTTAAAAACATCAATTCTTTAAAAATAGAATGGTTCAAAATATGGAAAATCCCACCCACTAAACCAATCAAAGCAACTGCAGGATTATGATATGCCATACCTAACATACCAACACCAATACCCATACCAATTACCCCAACGTTTTCAATTGAAGAATATGCCAAAAATCTTTTCAAATCATGCTGAGTAATTGCGTATAATATACCATATAATGCTGAAATACCAGCAATAGTTAAGACTACAAAAGAAATTGTTTTAGATGGAATACCGATTAAATCAATTCCTCTTAAAATTCCATAAAATCCAGTCTTAATCATAACCCCAGACATAATCGCACTAACATGTGATGGTGCTGCTGGGTGAGCATCAGGTAACCAGTTATGAAAAGGTACAAAACCAGATTTTGTACCAAATCCAACAAATGCCAATAAAAATACGACATTTGCTAGTGATTTATTATGAGCTAAAACATCTTTAAATACTGCAAAATCAAAACTTCCAGCCTTGATTGATAGAAGTGCAAAAGCAATAATAATAAATAAAACTGATACATGCATAAATACTAAATACTTAATACCAGCCTTTACAACTTCTTTTTTATTACTTTCAAAAATCACAAGGAAAAATGAACTTAACGACATTATTTCCCAACAAATTAAAAACATCAATGCGTTTTGACAAGTAACAACTGCAAGCATTGATGCAATTAACATCGGTAAAAATACCAAGTGAGAATTAATATTTTTTGATTCTAAATAAGGTTTCAAATATCCGTTTGAATAAACCACTGAAACAAAACTCATCACACAAATTACAATAATGAAAAATGCGGAAAGTGGATCAATAACAAAATTCACCGCACCGAATAATTCATTAAAGTCAAAAGTTTTAACTAAAATATCTTTTCCTAATAAAACATTACACGCAGGAACTAAGCAAAATACAGAGCCAATTGCACTCAAAATTGTCAAAACAATTGTTTTAAAATTTTTGCTAAAACTTGCGGCAATAAATCCACTCAACAACAGGATTATTATTCCGATAAAATAGCTATTCATATATATTTTCCACCTTAATTTTTATTTTAGATTTTTATAAATATTTGGGTAAAATTTACTCTAAATTTACGTCAAAAATCTTGGGTAAATTCTCTCATAAATCCGTTATAAATCTAACAAAAACCAATGTCAAATAATAATCGTTTTTTGTCTTTTTCTACATACATAAATAGCAAAAAATATTTTTACACGTTTTAAAAAACACATGACACGAAGTGATTTTTATTTGATATCAAAAACACCGAGAATATTATTTGCTCAATATAAAGGGAAAGCTCAACGTCTATCAAATGAGTTTCCACATACAGTTGAGGAAGTTATCGTTGGACGTCGTGGTGTAAAAGGACAAAGAATAGTTACAACCTTTAGAAATGCCAAAGGCGAAATTATTGAGCGTTCTTTTGACTATCCAAGAAAGCCACTACGAAATGTCGTTTACACACATTCAGATCACGTAATAGGTGAAGAAGAGTATGTAAAATCTACCACACGAAAAGAATATTCAATTCCTCGAACAATTCTAAAAACATATAAAGAATTTCAACAGGCTTTGAATGAGATAAGAGCAAAAACTTTTCTTTGGACACATAACAAAACCGAAACAAATCATTTGTCGGAAAACATAAATACAGGTGAAAAGATTTTATCTAGAACAAGTATAATTAATATGGAAAATATAGGTAAACAAATTCATAGATTTGTTGAATTTCCACATGTTCTTGGAGGAAAGATTAAAAAATATATTACTAAATTTTTGTATTTTGAAGTTGATAATGCAAGCGGAAAAGTTCTTCAAGATTCAATATTTTCTGACGGGATTAAATTCCATAGAGGGGATCAGTTTTTACAATTCAGAGCATACGATATTGACGGAGTGAAAGAACCTGCCACACGCAAATTTATGCACGACAGAAAAGTTGATAAATTGGGAGTAACAGTAGACACACAATATATCCCAGCAGATGATGAAGAAAAAACAAGACTTGCAGCGTGTTTTTTCCCATCAACGGGATCTGTAAGTTTTAATATGTTACACAAACCCAAATCTAAAACAGCGGTAATCGGAACAGCAAGACACGAAGTTGAACATATTTGGCACTATTTATTAGATGCAAGAAATGGTGGACACGAAGACGGAACTTGGCAAGCTACAATGTTTCAACAATTTGGCCCAATAAAAAATAAGACTTTGCAACAAGAAGCAAACAAATGCACTGATGCTATTGAAAATTATGTAGAATTCACCAAAGATTACCAAGCGTATTTAAGAAACTACATTGAAGCAGAGGCACATAGAGAAGGTCGCCTAACCCGAGAAAAGTACGACCGCCAAGGCGAAAAACTTCGCCAATCCCTCCCCCACATTCCTAAAGAATTGTTGTAAAAGCTTTTATTCAATAAAAAATTTACCTGGCCAATCCATATAATTAGTATAGAAGTTTTTTAGGTAAGCATCTGTATTATTTGGACAAGAATACATTTCTCCTTCAAAAATAATTTCTTTTAAAGGGAATACCATATTATTTTCAAAAATCAATTCTTTGGCATCACTAGGATAATCAATACCGAAGAATAATGCTGGGGTTTTGCAATTGCATTCTTGGTTATCTAAAATAACATCTTTTTGAATTGATAATAGTTCTCGTTTTGCCTTTCTAATTGTTTTCAAATCAGATATTTTTTTATGATTATATTTTTTTTCTAACTTTTTTGTTGCTAATTTTATTCTTTTTGTAATTCTAATTTTGTCCCCAAGTGATAATTCTGATTTTGTATAATAATCTACAGGGAAAATATCTAACCCGATGTTTTTAACTTTATTTCTTATACGAATTTGAAAATTATTAAGCTTCAAATCACGTTCTCGTACATAAAAATTATCATCATTTTCAAACTCAGCAATTAAAAGAGGAAGGATTTTTTCATAGTCATCACGCAACATACAAATGTCTATATCGTTATCCCAAGGAATAAAACCTTTATGCCTTACCGCTCCCAAAAGGGTACCAGAATCTAGCCAATAATCTAAGTTGTGCTCTTTACAAATTTGTTTAACCTTTTTTAAAATCTCGATACATGAAAGTTGTGTTTCTCTAAGTCGACCAATCGCAGGTTTTAATTCTGTAATGTTTAAATTATTTATAATTAAAGCTCTTTGATATTCAAGCTCTTTTAATAAATAATAGTTCTTTTTTCTAATACTTACTCTGATATTAAAAAAGTTTATTATTATATGTTTATCAGTAATAGATATGAACTTTTCAACCATTTATGCTCTCCTTTAATGATTCATAATGACTCATATAACTTCCGAAATTTCTAAAATCCCAACATATATTTTCTCTAATAACTTTTGCAGGAACCCCAGCAATAACGACATTTGGTTCTGTAAATTTCTTATTAACCAAAGAACAAGCACCAACTACAGAATTATCTGGAATATGAGAACCTTTTAAAATTGTACAACGTGATGTTATCCATACATTATTCCCAATAATAACATCTTCAGGTTCATTTATAGCTATTTTACTTATCGGATCTATCAATGAGTGCCCATCAGAAGTTCTAATAATCGCATCTTTGGCGATAAAAACATTATCACCAATAACAAGTTTTGGTTTATTTTTATAGCCATTATTCACAACAACATGTAATCCTCTATTTTTAAGCTCAGAGTTTTTGCCAATAGAAACACTCCCACCATCTTCAACAAAGAACCTCGCATCACGAATAGGATGAATTGTTTCCTTTATTTTAAAAGAATTATTATCCTTTTGTAATCCAATAAGTACCGCATCAAACCTCATAGGAAATTCAATATCGATAAGATTGTTGTCCCCATATATATACAGTTTTAAAGATTTAATTATATTAAAATAATGTTTTAATCTAAAATTACCTCTAAAAATTATTACATTATTATTTCCTTTTATCTTGAACTTAGAAAAAGCAAACAACCAAAGTAGATTTAGATTATATTTATCTATAATAAGTTTATTATTCACCCCATTAAAATTAAAGAATCTATTTCCACTAAAGACATTCCTAATTCTTCGAAATATTTTTAACATTATTTTTTAATCTCCGTATCAGCAGGTAAGTGACTATTTGCTTTATCTTGTAATTTTTTGTAGTTGTTATATATTCTTTTCTTCAAACCAGAAGAACTTATACCTGCACCATATGGGAAATAAACAACTTCTACACCTTGCTCTTTTAAATAATCATACTTACCAACCCAATCATCGCCAACTACAAAAATATCGAAATTCAATTTTTTAACTTTATCTGTATGATCTAAAGAACGTTGAGGAATAACAATATCTGGCCCCTTAATAGCCTTCATTAATGCAATTCGCTCTTCAAAGGGAATAATAGGCTCTGATTTGTAGCTAGCAACCAATTCATCAGTGTTAACCCCTACAATGAGGATATCTCCTAATGCTCTAGCGTATTCAATCATTTTTAAGTGATTGATATGCAACATATCAAAAGTTCCTGAAGTATAAACAACAGTTTTATTTCCTAGCATATTGAGCCTCCTTAACTTCAGCAATAGCTAATTGCATTTTTTCTACTAAGTTATCAATATCTTCAAGAGTTGTATTTCCTATGTGTGAAACTCTAATAATTTTGTCTGCAAGTTTGCCTCCACAAGGATTTACGAAAATATTATATTTATCTTTTAAAATTCTAATAACATCACTAGCTTTGATATCTTCAAAGATAATAGGTGTTAGCATATTAGATAGAGGATAATCAGGGATGTTTAACCCAATTTCACTAACTTTTTGTCTGAAATAATTACATTTCTTTTCAATAAAGTCTAATCTAGCTTGTAACCCACCTTCTATTTTGATAAGTTCTAACATATCTTGAAGCTCATACATAATGAATACTGCAGGAGTATATGGAGTTTGACCTCTTGTGATATTTACTAAGTAATCTTTGAAATCAAAATATTTTGATGCTGATTTAACCTTATTAGAAATTTTATCTAACATTCTTTGACTAAATGAAACAAATGATAATCCAGCAGATAAACATAATCCTTTTTGTGAGCTGATGATTGTTGTATCAATTCCGTATTTACTCATATTGTATTCATCTGCTAAAAATGTGCTAATAGCGTCTACAACTAATAATAAGTTATTTCTTTTTGCGAATTCACTCAACATTTTTATATCGTACAGTTGCCCCGTAGATGTTTCATGCAAATTTGCAAAAAGCATTGTATAATCTTTATTTTCATATTCTTTTAAATGTTCAATTGTTAATGTTTCATTCCATTCAAGATTGATTGCAGTATATTCAACATCGTGGTACTCAAGAAGTTCACAGAATCTATGACCAAATGTACCACCATTAATGACAATAGCTTTATCTGTTGGATTTGTACAATTTTCAATCACTGCTTCCATTGCAGCAGTTCCTGATGCTGTAAGATAAATCATAGAATTTTCTAAATCATTACCTACTAAATGGTTTAGTTCTTTTATTGAGGCTTTTACCATATCTCCAAAATCAGATGTTCTAAAATATGTAAAATTCTTTTGATAAACATCTCGTGTATTTTGGTATAATTCAACTGGTCCTACAATAAATTGTTTATTTTTTGTCATATATAACAATCCTTAAATCTTTCTAATTCCTAATTAATTTTCACTTATCAAATTTGCCAAAGAATCTAAAATTTCTAACTCTTCTTTTGACATATGAGCTAACATACCATGCTTGTGTTTCATATCTTTTACACTTGGATATGACATGTAATTTCCAAAAAGATTTTCCAAATATACTTCTAATTTATTAATTACAGGGAATTGAAACCCTTCATATTCAGTAGTCTTAAGTGGGAAAAATGTTTCGTAATCAAAGAACCAATTTTTATATGGATGATTATAATCTAAACCCCAGAAAACATCTGGACAATCTTCCTCTTTACCTGAACCATTTTTCAAAATTCTTTCATCTCTAAGTTTAAAAATCCAATCTAAATGTTCTTCGTTAGAAGATTTTTTATTTTGTTTTACCTTTATATAATCCCTTGTTTCAATTGCAATTTTACTAACAGCTTTACGCTCTGATTCAGAAAGTTTTCTATCATACAAATCATATGGAAATATATCAACAAAAACGTGTGGATTTTTTCTATGACGAACTTTCAAAAAGCATTCAACACGACCTCTAAAATATTCAACATATATATCTGGATTTGATGAACTTTTTTCAAAAGCTTTAGCTATTTTGTCGTAATCCTCACGCAACATTCCACAATCAATATCATCATCCCAAGGGATGTATCCTTTATGTCGAATTGCCCCGATAGCATTACCAAAATCAAGCCAATATCTAAGCCCATTAGCCTTACATACATTATCTAATTCCAATAGTAAAACTAAATTAGCTAATTGAATCTTACGTAGTTGCCCTTTTGCTTTTGGCACTGTTGTAATATCAATATTTTGTTTTTTATATTGCAGAAAATCATTTTCTTTGCTTAATTCTTTAGCATTTTCATTCAAATAACTAAATTTGATACAATTTAACAGAGTTACTCTATAATGAGTTGCATCGCATCGTTCTTTCTTATATATGTAATCAAAAACACTTCCCATACTGTAATCACCAGTGTTACTTACCTTAAATCCAACATACTGACATCTTAGAACAAAACCCTTTAAATTTCGTTCTCGTATAAGAACAATTCATATATTTTTAAAGCAAAAAAAATTTTTACACGTGTTATAGATTACATAATGAAAATTCTGGCAACAAATTTGTTCTCATCCATATACTTAACCCCTGCAAATAATAAGAAAAATACAGGGATATCTTTTTGTGCTAAAAAAGCCCCAGAAACTGACTTTTTTGAGTTATCATATCAAGCCAGAGCTAAACAAGTTTACTCAAAGCTAAACAAATTAACTAAAGAAGAATATATGTCTTTGACTGAAGCAGAAAAAGATTTTCTACGTTCAGAAAATAGATTACGCATAGAAAAAGGGCTGATGCCACTTGATAGAGATATAAGAATTCATAATTTCGCAGCAAATGCAATTAAAGAAACTTTCGACAAACAATATGGCAAAAATAAATATGTAGTAATAACCATTGGTCGATCTTTATCTTCGATTTCTAAAGCTTTAGAAATAAAAATCGGAGCAAACAATGTTAAAAACATCCCACTCTCAGCAGTTAGCGATCTTTTTGTTGTAGGAGATGATTTTAATGAGTACAAAAGAAGCGTTAGAACAATAACAGAAAGCCCAGGATTTGATATTTTCAAACAATATTTAAGTTCAATCGGACTTAACAAAAAAAACATAGAAAATTCGGGCAAACAATATATTATTATGGACTATACCGCATCTGGCAAATCCCTAGCTGGAGCTTATACGATTCTGACTTCTAACGAACTTTTAGGTAATAAAAAACGGAACATTACAACTGCAAGCATGGCTGATATTACTGGTCTTACAGGTCATCCTATACATCATGCCTTAGATCAAATGTTAAACTCTTGTGAATTCAAAAAATACTCTTACGTTGATAATCTTCATACCAAAATTGAAAATATCGCAACCGCGGCAAATTATACCCAATTTGGCAAGAAAAAAGAAATTCAATTAAAAAAATTATTCGGATTTATGCTACTAGATGAACAATATTCAGACAAAAAACCTTTAATAGAAGATAAGATTACACTACATCCTCCAGCAAAAAAACATCCTAAACAAAACGCAAAAATATGGAATTCTATTGATAAACAATACACAATAGATACAAGAGAAGATGTTCAAGAAGTCTTCAAAATTATGTTTACAATATGCGAACCAATAAATGAAATTCGTTATGCAAATAAAAAGCTTGCACAACAAAATGAAGATCTTTTCACAAAAACTAAAAGCCAATATGAAGAACTTTTTATGAAAAGATTCCCTCTTGAATATCAATACTATAAAAACATTCAATTTTTCGAGCAGGAAAAAGACACCTTACCAAGCAGATTAGTTGAAGAAATTGAACCAACAATTAACACTGGAATTATTGATAAAAATTCGCCTATTTATAATCTTTTTGAAAGTACAGACAATGAAATCTTGGCACTTAGAAAAGAAAAAATCTTTATTGATGATGAGTTTTCTGAACCAATTTTTGATAATGAGATTTTAAAAGATTTTGCAAAAGAAATTCGAAGAAAATATCTAGGTGGAAAAAATTATGATGATTATTATTCAAAATTCAGACCAGAATTATTTGAATTTTTAGATAAAGTAGCACCAAAATATACACTCGAAAAAGGGCAAGAATTGACAAAATCTGTTAAGCGACTTGCGATAGAAAAACAGTGCGAAGTTGAAGATCTGTACGAAAACTTTATGAATAAAACAATAGAACTTGTTGATTCAACAAATAAATATCCAAATCAAACAGAATTAGCACAAATTGTAGAACAACAAAATAAAATCTTAGACGAAATCATCTGCGATAAATAAATTCTTCTAACATTAGATTTGAATGCAAAAAATATTTTGTTGAGTTATTATACTAAATATGATTATGGGTATAAGTACAAAACAAAATCTACAAGCATTTAAAGGGAATCCTTTGGTTAGTACTGCTGCGTTCTTAGATAGTCGAGTATTGATGAATAAGGCTGCTTTAGATGTCGCTTGTGATGTGCCTATAGTTTTGAATGCTAATAACAAAGTTGAGAGAAGAGAAAGGTTTAATCGTGCAATTATCCCTTGGCTAATTGCTTATGCAAGTCCTTTTATAACATTACCTTTGACAAATCGTTTAGCTATGAAACATATAGCAAAATTATCTTCTTTTAATGGAAATGAGACGAATCTAATTAAAATTTCTAATAAGTTTTTAACTTCTAATGAATTACTCAAAAATGGTGCAAAAGAAATATCACAAAAATTTGATATCAATTTATCTGAAGTTTTGAAAAAGTGTAATGGGGATTATGGAGTATTAAGGAAAAAACTCACAAATGCTAAAACTGCGGTTACAAGTTTTGATTTTCTAATTACAACTTTTATGGCTGGTTCTATAGGTTTTCTTAACAATGCACAAACAAAAAAGAAAACAGGTCAAAAAGGTTTTTCTGCTGAGTTTGAGATGGCTGATAAACAAACTGTTGAAGCTCGTACCGAAGGGTTTAACAAAACCAGCGATAAGTTCAAAAAAGCTTATATTGGAACTCTTGCAGGACTTACATTGCTCCCTTTAGCATTAAGGAAGGGTATGTTGGCAAATAACCCCACAAAATTGAATTCTTTTATAAAAAAACATGCAGACAAATTTGATTACAAAGATGGTATTTTTATGAGCAGATTCCCATTTTTCTTAATGGCGATTGGTTCATATCTTGGTATATTTGGTGCCTCAAGGAATGAAACAGAAATTAAAGACAATGCCATTCGTTCGGTATTCTCATTAACTGCATTTTTTGGAGGAGACTTATTAATTGGTAGTACATTAGCTAGACTTTCAGACAAATTTTTGAAAACTGACTTACTAGAGAAAAATGCTCCTAAAACTTTATTGAATAAAATTGTTCCACCAACTAAAAAACTTGAAAATTTGACAGGGCGTTCAAGAAATATCGGTGCAGCTCTTTTTTGGATTAATTTAGCAAGTTTAGCAGGATTTATGGGGTGGGCATTACCTTTAACATTAAATAAAATGATTAAAAAAGATGTTGATAATTATGTTAAAAACAATGCAACACCACAATCAAATAATAACAACTCTATGGAAACTTTTCTAGAAAAAGTTGCTAATAAGTAAAGTGAGTTAAATAAGCTTTTTACAATAAAATTTTAATCACTTTGGGATTTCGGTTTGATATATTGATAAAATGTAAATTTATTTTTGAACACCATTTAAACACTTTTTAAACAGCTTTTAAACGCTGTTTAAAATTTTGCAAATTTTTCAAAAACTTCCGACTAAATCTGTCAAACTTGCGATACTTTATGTCAAAATCCCTGATACACAACATTGGCGAAAGAGAATTCGCCACAAATAACTGAGAAATTCTCTAGAAAATGAAATTTAGAGAATTTTACTAAACGGCTAAAGCCCGCGTGGTGCGGGATTTTTGCATAAAAAAAGAGACCTTAATCGGTCTCTTATTTTAATTGGTGGAGGTTAGGAGATTCGAACTCCTGACCCCCTGCGTGCAAAGCAGGTGCTCTACCAGCTGAGCTAAACCCCCATCTTTTCGATGGTGCAGTCGAAATTTAATTTCGGCTACAAGATATATAATACATGCTAATTTTTTTTTGTAAAGGGGTTTGTTAAAAAAATTTTATTTTTTATCCTACCAGTCAAATAATCCTGTTATTGCTGACATCCAATTTCTATCTCTATCAGCCCTTTTTTCAAAATTTTCATCTCGAGCTGTCAAAGAAACATTTGATTTGTTTCTCTTGTCTTCCCTTTCAAATGTATCACTTGAACCTGTTTTGGATATGTAGTCCCCTACCCCCGTCGTCTGTATCGCATCCAAGTAATTATCTACCTCTGAAGCATGTCTCGACGGATTAAACTCAAAAGACCTTATTGGTCTTACAAAATCAAGTTGTCCAAGTCTTGTAATCATGTCTTTAATTTAAGTGTAACAAAAACACGAAAAATTTTCACTATTGTTACAAATTTATGTAATAAATCGTTTCAATTAAAAAAGCCCCGAGTTTCCTCGAGGCTTTTAATGTTATTCTATTCAGAATTATTTTCCTTCAACAACTGCTTGAGCTGCAGCTAATTTTGCTTGAGGAATTCTGAATGGTGAGCATGATACATAGTTCAAGCCAATTCTGTGACAGAATTTAACTGAATCAGGATCGCCACCGTGTTCACCACAAACACCACCAACTAATGATGCGTTTACAGCTTTACCTTTTGTCATTGACATTTCAACCAATTGACCAACACCTTTTGTATCAAGTGTTTCAAATGGGTTAGATGCTAAGATTTTTTGTTCAACATATCTGTTTAAGAATTTACCTTCAGCATCGTCACGAGAGTAACCGAATGTCATTTGAGTTAAGTCGTTTGTACCGAATGAGAAGAATTCTGCGTATTCAGCAATTTCATCAGCTGTTAATGCTGCACGTGGAATTTCAATCATTGTACCAAATTTGTACTCAACTTCAACACCTTTTTCAGTCATAACATCTTTTGCTACTCTTACTAAGATTTCTTTAGCAACTTTTAATTCGTTAACGTGACCGATAAGTGGAATCATTACCCAAGGTTTAACTGCATAACCTTCTTTTTTCAAATCGCAGCATGCTTCGAAGATTGCTCTTACTTGCATTTCGTTAATTTCAGGATAAGTTAAACCTAAACGGCAACCTCTTAGACCCATCATTGGGTTAGATTCTGAAAGACCTTCAACAATGTGAAGCATTTCTTCTTTTTCTTTAGAATCTTTACCAAGAGCTTTCAATGTTGCAACTTCAGCGATTAAATCTTCTTTGTTAGGTAAGAATTCGTGAAGTGGTGGGTCTAATAGACGAACTGTTAGAGGTTTGTCGCCTAATTCTTTGAACATTGCATAGAAGTCTGCATATTGCATTGGAAGAAGTTTAGCTAAAGCTTCTTTTCTAGCTTCTGGAGTTCCTGCAATAATCATTTTTTGTACCCAAGGAAGTCTTTCTGGATCCATGAACATGTGTTCTGTACGGCAAAGACCAACACCTTCAGCACCGAATTTCTTAGCGTTGATAATATCTTTTGGAGTATCAGCGTTAGCTTCTACTTTGATTGTTCTGATTTCGTCAACCCAAGAGAAGAATTTGTTCCAATTATCATCAATTTGAGCTTCAACTAATTTAACAGCTCCAGCCATTACAAGACCTTTACCACCGTCTAATGAAATGATGTCGTCTTTTCTGTAAACAGTACCATCAGCAGCTGTTAATGTTTCATTATCTAAATCGATTTTAATATCTTCACAACCAGATACACAAGGTTTACCCATACCTTTAGCAACTACTGCTGCGTGAGAAGTAGCACCACCACGTAGAGTCAATACACCTTGAGCAACTGCCATACCGTGAATATCATCTGGACAAGTTTCGATACGAACTAAGATAACTTTTTCGCCAGCTTCGCCTCTTTGAGCAGCTTCTTCTGTATCGAATACGATTTTACCAACAGCGGCACCAGGAGATGCGTTTACACCTGAAGAAATTTTCTTAGCTTCTTCCATAGCTTTAGCATCAAAACATGGAAGTAAAATTTGGTTAACTGAATAAGGATCAACTAATTGGATTGCTCTTTCTTTAGAGATGATTCCTTCTTCACACATTTCAACAGCAATTCTTACAGCTGCAGCTGCAGTTCTTTTACCGTTACGAGTTTGAAGAATGTATAGTTTACCTTTTTCAATTGTAAATTCCATATCTTGAACGTCTTTGTAACCAAGTTCAAGTTTTTTAGCGATATCAACATATTGTCTGTAAAGATCAGGCATTTCTGTTTCTAATTCTGCGATAGGTTTTGGTGTTCTGATACCGGCAACAACGTCTTCTCCTTGAGCGTTTGTTAAGTATTCGCCGTAGAATTTGTTTTCACCAGTAGCAGGGTTTCTAGTGAATGATACACCAGTCGCACAATCATCACCCATATTACCGAATACCATTGATTGAACGTTAACTGCTGTACCGAAATTGTGATCGATTTTGTTCATATTTCTGTAAGCAACAGCACGTGGAATATTCCAAGATCTGAATACAGCTTCAATAGCTTCTTGAAGTTGTACATATGGATCTTGTGGGAATTCTTTACCTGTAACTTCTTTAATTACGTTTTTGTAAACAGGAATAAGAGATTTCAAACCTTCTGCTGAAATTTCTGTATCTTGTTTTACGCCTTCTCTTTCTTTAACTTTTTCAAGTTCAGATTCGAAGTATTTTTGTCTATCCATTTCCCAAGCAACTGAACCAAACATAGTTAAGAATCTTCTATAAGAGTCATAGCAGAATCTTGGATTGTTTGTTAATTTAATCATTGCTTCAACAGTTTGATCATTCAAACCTAGGTTAAGAATAGTTTCCATCATACCAGGCATTGAAACTCTAGCACCAGATCTAACTGATACTAAAAGTGGGTTTACTGGATCGCCAAATTTTTGACCTTTTTGTGCTTCAACTTCTTTTAAAGCTGTTTTAACTTCATCCATTAAACCTTCTGGCATTTTATTACCATTATTGATGTAAGCCATACAAGTTTCAGTTGTGATAGTTAAACCTGGAGGAACTGGTAAACCTAAGTTTGTCATTTCTGCCAAGTTTGCACCTTTACCACCAAGAAGATTACGCATAGAAGCGTCGCCCTCTCTGAAAAGCCATACTCGTTTTTCTGTCATAATTTTCTTTCTCCTTTTAGTAAAAATATCTCTCTAGATAATTGTTAATAAAATTCTATCATGAACATGCTTTTATACTATTTTATATAAGGAGTTTTGTTTATATCTTTTAACATGATTATTTAATTAAAATATAAATTAGGATTATTTTTGAAAATCGACATATATTTTCGAATATTATAATCTGCGTATGCCGAACTTTCTTTGAGCAGAGCCTCATCCATTTCTTGAATGCCGATATAACCCAAACGTCTTGCTATACGTGCAACATACCACAAATTGACCTTCTTATGCTCTAATGACATAGTGTCAAAATTTTTATCTGCAGTTTTAAGAAGTTCACGTTTTCCAAATTCGTGTAAACGTTTTGATAAATACTCTAATTTTGGAATAATTACATCATAAACAGTTTTTTTATCTGGAGCATTTGCTTTATCAACAGCTCGTTTTAAACGTAATCTATCAATCAAAAATCCTAAGTCTTGCAAGTTGTTACTATATTGTGAACGCCAGAAAATTTCTGCTATATCTTCATCTGTTAATTTTGCAAAATCTTTTGTTTGAATTGCATTTAAAAATACATTAGCATCTGTTAATTTCTTCAATTTTTTAGGTAATTTTGTAGGAGCTAATTCTCGAGCTGATAATTCTGCAAATTCTGAAGCCTCAGGAATTAAGTGATAGGTAGGTCTTAAATCCTTCATATCTAATAATTGACGCATTCTTGCAAAAGTTGTATCAATAACATTCGCCTTGGCTTGTCTTATACGACTACGAGATTCTAAAATCAAATCCGCCATTTGAACATACAGACGTTTTGTATAAGCAGAAGTTTGAGATTCTCCAATTCTAACAGTCTGTTCACCTAAGAAATTGACCATCTCAATCAATCTATTTTCACTAGCTTCAACATAATCGGAATATTTTTCATTTCGCAATCCAGAAAGTTTTACATAATCACTCAGCTCCAATTTAACAATACGTTGTTCACGCTCAATAGAAGAATTTGCAGAGCGTCCCCATTGACCCATTTTAGATGCAAACTCATAAAATTCTGGAGCACCTAACCTATGTTGAGCTTTATCAACATCCATAATCGCTTCAAATGCAATATCCTGAGCACTTAAAAGTTTCCTTGGGTCTTTTAAAACTCTTAATGGTCCTAAGTCAGCTGCAGGATCCACAAGTCTAGTACTTTTAAAATCTTCCATATATTTTGCAGCACCAGAGAATTCTGAGTCTAGTGTTGTCCTTACAAATGCAGAGTATTTCTGAACTCTTCTTTGCATTTCAGAAACCTTACCTTTTACAAACTCATTATACAATTTTTGTGGAGAAGGTCGTCGTAGACCAAAATACAATAAAATTCCACCACCAGCAATCAAGCTTAAAGGTAAAACTGATTTCTTCTTATTTTTAGACTCTACTTCAGGGGTAACAACTGGTTCTAGTTGAATAGGGGCAACAGGTTTTACAGTCGTCTGAACTGGACTGATTGTTGAAATTGTTATAATTTTTTCTGTAATTAAGTTCACCATATGAAGACCACATTCCCCATGCATATTAATACAGAAAATTTATTTTTTTGCTAGTGATTCTAGATAATTGTATACTTTTCGCAAACAAAACTATTTTGTAGATTGTAAAACAAATTTACCAGCATTAGTCGCAGGAGATACTGTGTCATTATAGAATACAATTGGATAAACATCTTTTATGTCTTTGTTTTTTACAACACAAGGTGCATCAATATCTTTATTGGTCGTTCCATCAGAACATCTTGTTTCTTCATTCGGCAAACTCACACCATTTACATCAATATAACCAGTACAAACCCATATGTTTCCTTTTAGGTTTGGTTTAGCTAATTCTGCACCCAAACGTGCTCCAACCTTCAATTCGCAACCGCTTGCAGTAGAAATAGAACGAATCCCTACAATAGCTCCATCATTTAACAAATACATCGTAAACTGGTTATCCGTACTTTTAAAATCTGGTGTATAAGTTTTTAAATTATACCCATAGCGTTGTTTTAATTCTTGATTTCTATATATACCTTGAATACCTGATAAATTACTATTTAATATCGCACACAGTGAAGTTTTTGTTTCTGAGGTGTGTTTCATAAAATCAGTACCACCACACTGTTCACCAATATCAGAATAAGTCCAATCATAACGAGCTTGATTTAATTTTCCAGCTTGAGCAAGAGTTGAAATAGTTTTTTTTAATTGGGATTTATAACGAGTCCCATATATATTACTTATCAAAGTAGGAATAGTCATTGCCGCAACAACACCAATTATCCCAAGGGTAATCAAAACCTCAGCAAGCGTAAAACCCAATTTGGCACCTAACATGGAGTATTTAGAAACTCCATGAATCCTCCCGCTATTATTGTGGTTCATACTCATTCCTCAAGATTAACTTCCTTTATTATTATATAATATTTTGCATAAAATTTCAATAAAAAAGGCCCCTTTGTTAAAGGAGCCTTTTCTAATCCCTATTTTATTTACACATCTGGTAAAGTACCTTTTACATCTGCGATTTCATCACAACCTAAATTAAATACATCGTGTAACGCTTTAACTGCAGCTTGTGCATCTTCTTTATTAATTAAGCAGCTGATTTTGATTTCACTTGTAGAAATCATTCTAATATTGATATTGTTTTCAGCTAAAGTTTTAAACATAGTAGATGCAATACCAGGTCTATCAATCATGCCAGCACCGATAATAGAAACTTTTGCAATATCATCATCAATTTTTACATCAGCAGCACCCAATTTTGCTTGAACATCTTTCAAAATAACAGTAGCTTTGTCTAAATCTTCTTTATTGATTGTAAACGCAATGTCATTTGTATTAGAAACTTTGCGAGCATATGATTGAATAATCATATCTACAGATACGTTTTCATCTGCCAAACAACTAAACAAAGTTGCAGCAGCACCTGGTGTATCTGGAACATCACAAACAACTACTCTAACTTGTGATGAATCTGCAGCAACACCTGCGACTGGTTTATGTATTTCCATTTTTTCAACTCCTAAAATTAATGTTCCCATGTTTTCTAATTTGAAACTACTGCGAACTCTTAGTGGTACAGCACATTGTTTTGCAGTTTCAACACTGCGAGGATGAAGAACGTTAGCTCCAGCATGAGCCAATTCTAACATTTCTTCGTATGAGATAATATCAAGTCTTGAAGCGTTCTGAACAACTCTTGGATCAGTTGTATAAACACCCTCAACATCTGTATAAATATCACATCTTTCAGCATTTAAAGCTGCAGCCAAAGCAACAGCTGAAGTATCAGAACCACCACGACCTAAAGTTGTGATTTCACCATCTTCAGTTACACCTTGGAACCCTGCAACAACAATGATATTTCCTTCATCCAAATTCTTTTTCAATTTTTCAGTTTTAATATCAACAATTCTTGCCTTTGAGTGAACATTTTCTGTTAAAATTCCAATTTGTGTTGCATTAAAACTTACAGCCTTGTATCCTTGAGCCTGAATTGCCATTGTTAATAATGCAATTGAAACGCACTCACCTGTTGACAAAAGCATATCCATTTCTCTTGCAGATGGATTAGGGTTTAAATCTTTTGCCATTTTTACAAGATGATCTGTTGTATGTCCCATAGCTGAAACTACTACAACTACATCATTCCCGTTATTTTTCTCCCTTATAACAGTTTGGGCAACATTTTTGATTTTATCTGTGTCAGCAACAGATGTTCCACCAAACTTTTGTACTATTATCTTTTTCAATTTAATTGTTTCCCTGTATATTTACTAATAAATTTTCTAATTCTACTTTTTCGGTTTCGTAATCAAAATTTCCAATAGATTTAGTTTTTTCAGCAATAGAAATTGCTTCCTTTATATTATATTCGCAAACATTTTCCTTGACAAGTCTATATGAAGTATAGAACATCAAGTTCATAACTTCGGGGTCGTTTTTACACAACTTATCAGCCTTTCTTAGCTTTCTTTGAGCATCAGCAAAATCAGAAATATTTATTAACCATTTTGAATATTCCAAAATTCCGTTAAAATAATGCGGACATTCATGAATAAATTTTTCAAAAAATTCTCTTGTCTTATCTTTATTATCCAAAGCTTGGTACGCTCTTGCAATATTCAAATAGTTGTAAGTTTGTTTTGCATCAGTTCTTAAGGCTTTTTTGAACATATCAATTGCATCTTCATATTTACCGTCAGCAAATCGCTCCAATGCAATACCTTCTTGAATATAAACATTTTCACCATTTTTTTCTTTTAATTCTTTGAGTAAAGAAAAATCATTATTATGAGCATTAACTAACGCCATACCAATTTTTGCATCTAAATACTCATTATCCTTTTCCAATGCAATCATAAAATGTTCTTTTGCTTTTTCAAAATCAAAAAATCTAACATAAGCCTTACCCCATTCAAAGTGTAGCGTTTCATTTTCCAACCCTCTTTCAATAGCAAGTCTAAATGTTTCTTCGGTTTTTGCTAAATTATTTTGGATAGAATAAACTTCACCCAAAACAAAATATGCTGGTAACATTAATTTATTATATTCAATGGATTTTTTTGCATACTTTTCAGCATCTCGATAATCGGATTTAAGTAATTTTAAATTCGCATACTCATATGTACTACTTTCATTTGGTGCAACTTTTGCCAAGAAACTCAACTTCGTTTCTGCTGATTCATAATCATATAAACGAATTTCCATAATGGCAGATAATAAGATTGCGGTGTAATTATATTTACTTATTTGAGTTGCAGTAATAAATTTATCTCGAGCAAGAGCATATTTTTTCAATTTCATCAAAGCCATACCCCAACCAGTATGAACATCTGTATTCATTGGAGCAACTTTATTAGCTTTTTCAAAAGATTTCAAAGACTCATCATACAATTTTGCATTTAATTGGCTCATCCCCAAACGTAACCAAATCTCTTTGTCTTGTGGATTTAACTTTGAAGATTTCTTATAAAAACCAATCGCTTCAGTATAGTTATAATTATATTCATATATTTTACCAAGATATTTATAAACCCTAGAATCTTGAGTAGAAATATCCAAAGCCTCTCTTAAGACAACTTCAGCTTCATCGTATCTTTTATTTTCGATAAGTTTTTTCGCTTTATTAACGTAAGCAACAGTCGGGATTGACTGAATAATTGAGTCTTTTCTATATGAGTCTACAGATACATTCAAATCTTTAATTCTATCAATAACATTTTTTATCCAACTAGACAATCTGCTACCTCTCTAAATGCACCCTCACCAGCTGCATTTTCCGTTATTTGAATACCTTCTACTGCTTTAACTTTTTTTACTGCGTGTGGAACAGTAATTTTGTATTGTGCATAATTTAAACACTCCAAATCGTTTACATCATCACCGATATAAACATATTCATCTTGTGTCAAATTATATTTTTCAATAATTGCTTTTAATACATCAATCTTAATTCTAATTTTCTGATGAACTTCCGAAATATTAAACTTTTCAGAAAGCACTGTAATAGCAGGATTTGCTTCCCCTGAAATAATTGCAACATCGTAACCATTTTTCTTCAAAATTGAAAAACCCATTACATCTTTAAAGTTGAGTTTTCGAGACATTGTAAAGTCTTCGTTAATATAAACGCAATTATCCGTAACAACTCCGTCAAAATCTGTAATCACCATTTTTATTGAGTTTGGCAGTTTTAAATTTGACATTGGTTTACTACTTTCCCTCACGTATTAACAAACCCGCTACTATTTGATATAATTATAACATAGTCGTCAATACTTTATAAGTGGAAAGAGTAAAAAAAGTAATAAATGTTTTCATATTTTTACGTAATTAATATATGTGTAATCATTGTATTTATCTGTTTGTTTTTCATCACAAGAAGAACCAACAAACGTTGGTCAAAAATCAACGATTACTTAGGCAAGGTTACAACAACAGTTGATTCTATTCGTTATGGTAACCTATCAACTAAAATCGAAAAAATCGAGCACCCAACATACCAAAACGTTACTGATAGTATTAACAGAATGGTAGAAACACTTAATGACCGTGAAAAAATGATTATCGAATACCAAGCAGAACTTATGCGTCAAAACAAATTGCTTGAATCTGTAATCAACTCTCTTTCTGACGGTATATTAATTATTAATGAAAAGTTTGATATTCTCAGAGCCACCCCAAAAATCCTAAAATGGTTTGGGATTAAAGGAAAAGATATTATCGGTAAAAATGTGTTTGAATTTATTCAACCTGTTAACGATGAAAATTTTGAAATCTCATCAGAATTAAATAATATCGAAATCTTTATCAAACATACACCTACAAACAATTTTGTAATAAGCTCTCAAGCATTATCTTCCCTTGAGAAAAAAAGATATGTCCTAATTATTAAAGACATCACAACAGAAAAAGAAATTGAAACTCTTAAAGAGGACTTCGTTGCAACCCTAACTCACGACCTGAAAGTCCCAATTGTTGCAGCATCGAATATGATTGATTTATTTTTGGCAAACAAATTTGGTGAAATTTCAGATAAGCAAAAATTTGCACTAGATAATATGAAAGCTTCTAATAAAAGCTTACTTGACCTTGTACAAATTCTTCTTGAAACCTACAAACTAAAAGAAAAAGGTATCCAACTTGTTAAAGAAAAATTTGAGTTAAACTCATTTATTGAAGAAATTGTTTCAGAAGTAAAACCACTTGCAACAGAAGCCAAGTTAAAAATAAAATTCACACCAATAAAACCAGAATGCTTGATTGAGGCTGACCCGATGCAATTAAGACGAGTAATCAAAAACCTTATTTCAAACGCCATTGACCATAGTAATACTAAAAAGTCTATTGATATTGAACTTGGTAAAGTCCAAAACTACACAACAATTTCAGTAATTGACTATGGTCAAGGAATCCCTGAAAAAGAAATCAAAATGATTTTCAACAAATATTATTCTGCAGCAAAAAAATTGCGTAAAGTTGGTACTGGATTAGGACTTTATTTATCACAACAAATTGCAGTCGCTCACGGTGGTGAAATCATCGTAACAAGCGAAGAGAATGTTCGCACAGAATTCTGCGTTAAAATCCCGGGGTAAATAAACCTAAAAATACTCCACCCATCTGAAATAGTATTGAGAGTTGCAAAGTCGCCTATAAGGACCTATTTGATACTCAGTTATAAAATCATTACCCTCATATAATTTTTGGCAATTTAAAACTACATTAGTTCTATCACTCATTATAAGAAACAATTCTTTCTGGGGGAATATCCTGATTCTAAAGCCTATTTCATCTACTGTATAATGATGATAAATAACCTCGTTTGGAGATAAATTCAAATGTTCACATACTAAATTCCTAAAGTAATCAATAAAATCAGAATTAGCCAATTCATTTTTAGAGAACTGTAAATTCATAGACTTGAGCTCAGATAAAACTCCAGCATTGTTTAACATTAATGTATCTTCAACCATTTCAATTGACATATCACCAATATTTACCTGATGCATACGTAACAAGCTTTTCATCTGCTCAGAGTTTAATTCTACTAACATCTTACACTCCTTTGTAACATAATATTTCTAATTTGTTTCAGTATAATAATATATTACTCATTATACTGAAAAATATCAACTTATCCTTAAAAATAGCATATTATACAAGAATGATAGTAAACAATATTTCAACAATGATAGGGCATAGAAAAACTGATATCTCTGAGGTTGCAAAAATTGCAAACCTTTCTTATAACACTGTTTATAATTTGTATTATGACAAAACTAAAGGCATTGATTTTGAAACCCTAAATAAACTTTGCTATACATTAAATTGTACAGTAAGTGATTTAATCAAATATGTGCCAGACAAACAATAACGGATAACCCTCTCGTTCTAAGCATTGAAATAATTCATCAAGCCATCGTGAAGTTTTTCATTTTTGCATAATTTTTTAAGTTTGGAAATAGCACGGTTTTCAATCTGACGAATTCTTTCACGAGAAACACCATACTGAGAACCAATCTCATCAAGAGTTTTCTTCATTCCATTGTTATCCAAACCATAACGTAAAATTAAAACATCACGTTCTTTTTGACTTAACTGATTTAAAATTTGTCTAATATCTTCTAATAAGTTATCATGCGTAACCTTGCCATCTGGAGTTATTGTAGAATTATCTACAATAAAATCTGCTATTTTTGAAGAATCCTCATCAGAAGTTGCTGGAGTATCCATACTAACTGTAGATTGAGCTGATTTAACAATAGCAGTCAACTTAGAAACAGGCATACCCAATCTATAAGCAATTTCTTGTTTTGTTGGCGGATGACCAAGTTCAGTTGTTAAATCAATTGTCGCACGACGAATTTTACCAATAGAATCAATCATATGAATTGGTAATCTGATAATTCTAGCTTTATCGGCAATTGCTCTTGTAATAGATTGTTGAATCCACCAAGTTGCATACGTAGAGAATTTATAACCTTTTTTATAATCAAAACGACCTGCCGCCTTGATTAAACCCACATTACCTTCTTGAATTAAATCTAGAAAAGATAACCCTCTGCCAATATATTTTTTTGCAATACTAACAACAAGACGTAAGTTAGCATTTACCAATACATCTTTAGCAAACTCATCACGATGCTCTTGAATTCTTTTTGCCAACTCAAGTTCTTCTTCTGAAGATAATAGTGGGATTTTACCAATTTGTCTAAGATAAATTTTTACACTATCATCCGAATTTACAGAAACTAGACTCTCCTGAATTTTAGGATCTTCAACAGATTTTAGGACATCCTCCCCATCTTCATCTTCTGATTCTGCCTCTAATTCTTGAAGTTTATTAAAATCTATATTTTCATCTGAAATTTCATCTGAAAGTATACCAAAGTGTTCAAATTCTTTTTTCACAGTATGCTCCAATCTTACTATAACACTATGATATAACTAAGTATAATTTTTGGGCTCATCTGATTGTATTATTATTTACGCTTGTTAATTAGTTTTTGACGTAGTGTTTCAAAAATAATCGCACTCAATGCATTTGATACATTTAAAGAATTAAAACTATTTTGCATAGGAATTTTAACAACAAAATCTGAAGCTTTTAATAGAGATTTTGAAACTCCTGCATGCTCAGCCCCCATAATTACTGCAAAGTTCATATCATCATATCTAACATCATAGTAATTATCTTTTGCTGAAGCATCTGTTGCAATTATCCACCAGTTGTTATCCTTCAATGTTTGCACTGCGTTAACAAGGCTATTTACTTTTATAATAGGAATGTGATTTATTGCACCTGCACTAGTTTTTTCAACAACCGAATTAACTTGAACATTACGACGAGAAGGAATGATAATACCATCAACCCCTGCACAAACACAAGTTCTAATAATAGCACCTAAGTTATGAGAATCTTCAACCCCATCTAAAATAACTAATGAGGAGTTAGTATGCTCTTTACTTTCTATAAATTCATCCAAATCATAATATTTAATAGGGGAAATTTGAGCAATAATTCCCTGATGGTTAAATTCTGCATAAGGCTGAAACTTCTCTTTGGCAACGAATTGAAAAACAATTCCTCTTTCTTGAGCAAGTTCCTTAATCTTACTAATCTTATTATCAGAGTGAATATTTTTCGAAATAAGAATTTTATTAATTTCACGATTGCCAGCAATAAGAGCTTCCATCACCGAATTTTTACCATAAATAATTTCAGAATTTTCCATAACTATTTTGATGCCTCTAACATTCTATCAATACATTTCACTGCTTTTTTAGCAATTTCTTTATCAACAATAATTTCATTTGTTTCATTTTCTAAAACATTTAATATATCTTCTAAAGTTGTCATTTTCATAGATGGACAAACTAGATTTTCTCTAATTGGAATAAATTCTTTTTCTGGATAATCTCGTTCTAACCTATCTACAACACCTTTTTCTGTAACAATGATAAATGATTCGTTATCCGAATTTTTAACAAAGTCCATAATTCCTGCAGTACTTCCAACATAATCCGCTAACAATGATACAGACATTTCACACTCAGGATGAACCAATACAAGAGCTTTTGGATATTTGCTACGAATATTAACGATTTCTTCAGGAGAAATTTGTTCATGAATTGGACAACAACCAGGATAAGTTATAACTTCCAAGTTGCCTAATTGTTTTTCAACCCATTTGCCTAAATGTTGATCAGGTAAGAATAAAATCTTTTCAGCGTTCAAGCTTTTTACAACTTTTACAGCATTAGAACTTGTACAACATAAATCACACTCTGATTTCACTTCTGCAGTAGAGTTCACATAACAAACTACTGGAATGTCTGGATGTTTAGCTTTGAATTCTAACACTTGATTATAATTAATCATATCGGCCATTTCACAACCAGCATCCTTTTGAGGAAGTAAAACTTTTTTTGTTGGAGATAAAATTTTTGCAGTTTGAGCCATAAATGATACTCCAGCAAAAACAATAATTTCAGCATCAGTTTTTGAAGCAACTTGACTTAAATATAAAGAATCACCTACGTAATCAGCAACCAAATCGATTTCTACAGGTTGATAGCAGTGAGCAAGTATTACGGCTTTCTTTTCTTGTTTTAATTTATTTATTCTCTCGACTAATTTTTGCATATAAAAGTTATGTCCTCCATATGGTGTAAATTTATGTTAAGCATTTTTCATTTACAAAATATATTGTATAATAAAAATAAGATAATAGTAAGAAGAGTAAAAAGGTAGATATGTCATTAAATAGTTTATTTGGAATGGGTGGAGGAATTGAAGTCTACGTAACGGTTTCACCGGCTTGTGGGCTTGAAATGATAGAAGTTGACAAGGGCGGAAACGTAAAATCCTACGCTCAAACAAAATTAGATTATAATGAAGCACAAAGAGAAATTGCTAATTATGATGAATTCAAAGCTGGCTTGGAAACATTATTCCAAATGCGTAACATCAACCCAGCAAAAGCAATTGTTCACTTAAGTTTGCCAACAGTTTGGTTTGGTCTAAAAGAAGGATTGCCTCTTCTTTTAGATGATTCAGCAATCACAAATATCGTTATTGGTGAATTGGAACAAACATATGTATTCAAACGTAAAGAACCAATTCCTCGCTGGTTTGACGCATTAGCTTCAACAAACTCTGATTCAAGAAGCGTATTCTATACAGCTATCCAAGCTGATGTAGTTGCAAAAATTAAAGAAATTTTAGCTGGCATGGGTGCAACACTTGGTAGTGTTGAATGTTCATTGTTTGCAGATCTAAAAGGTTTAGCTACAACAGGTATTGGTGCAGCCCAAATGCAAGATGGCCAATCTTGGAGTTTGATGATTGTAAACAATAGCGGTTTCCAAATGTTAGGTTTACAAGGTAAAAGAATACTTGAATTTTATGAAGAACCATTACCTTTGAAATCATATGAAGGTGAAGAAATATACGCAGCAATTGAAAACGCTGCCCAAATTGCATTAATGAGTACTCCTTCAAGCTCATTGATTGTAATCTCAGAAACAGATTTAGTATCTGCAGAAATCTTGGCAAGTCGTTTACAGTTTGGTGGTCAAACAATCGCTGTTGAAGAAAACCAATTCCGTAAAGAACCTTTAATGGAAATGAGTTTGAACATTCTATCTGAAGATCAACTTAAAGTGTCTTTACATATTATTGGTGCTATTACTCCTGCTGGCATGATGCCTGTAGATATCAACTACATTGCAGAAAAAGGTAAAAGCAGTGCACAAGTTGCTACAATCGAAATTGGTGGTATGGAATTTACACCAAACAAAGCATCTGTATTTGCTTTGATTATCTTGGCAATTGTTATGACTCCACTATATTTGGGTATGATGTTTACTCAAGATATGTTAGCAAAAGAACAAGCTCAATTTGGCGATTTGGACGCTCAAATCACTCAACTTGATGCAGAAATTGCTAAGTTCTCTGAAGAAAAAGGAACAACTGAATTCGATCCAATTTTAGAAATTGAAAATGTACTTAAAAATAATAGAACAAAAATTATGGCTTATGCCGCATTGGGTGAATCAATCCCACAAAACCTATACTTAACATACTTCTTAACCGCAGAAGATGGTAAAATCAACATTAAAGGTTGTGCTGATTCTGTAGAAGATGTTTATGTATTCTTCAAAAACTTAAAAGATTCACTTATCGATTCTAATTTACGTATCAGCAAACTTGATTTAAAAGCTGGTTCTTTGGATAAAGTTATAAATAGTACAGCATCAACTATTGATAACGCTCCATACATTTTCGAAATTACAAATATGACTAATAAAGAACTAAAAGGCTTTATGTTGAAACTTGCTAAAGATGCAGAAAGAATCAAACGAGCTGAAGAAAAAGCTAAAAATCCTGATGCTGCTGAAGAAGAAGAAGAAACAACAGAAGAGCAACCTGCAGAAAAAACTGAACCTGCAGCACAATAAAAATATTAAAGGATAAAAGATGGATAACGAAAAATTAAAACAATTTATGGTTCCGATTGCACTACTAGTTTTAGTAGTCGTAGGTATTGGTTACACAGCACCAAAAATCTATGAAAACTACCAAGGCTATACAAATGCACAGGCTGAAGTTCAAACTAAAAAAGCTTCAATTCAAGAAAAACAAGCAAAAATTGAACAATACAGACAAAAGGAACAAGCTGAAAAAAATAAAGAAAAAGAAAATGAAAAGCTTGGCAAGCCATTCTACAAACCTGTAATGACAGGTTTAGATACTGAAGCGGTTATCGCTGGAGAATTCGCTGAAATTCTTCAACTTGTTAGAGCTAACAAAATCAAAGTTAGATCTATCAAGTATGAATACGACCCAACTGATGACGCTTTTGTTGCAGCTGCTGGCAGCCAATATAACGTTGCAAGATTGAATATGGAAATGATTGGTAATTATTCTAATTACGACAATTTCTTGAAAGAATTGTACAAACACGATCACTTCCTAGATATCCAATCTGCAGAAATCGTTCCTTATAAAAAGAACAAAAGAGTTCTTCTTATAAACTTTAGAATTAAATTATACGCTAAGAAATAATTGAGAATAATTGTTTTTTAGAAGTTATACAAGTATTACAAAAGCTCGTTTCAAGCGAGCTTTTTTTATTGTAATCAACAAAACTCGCTCCACATCTTCCTCGATAATCATTTGCTAAAAATGGACAAGTATAAATCCCATTAACAGTCAAAATCCTACCAAATTCACAATCTAATTTGTGCCATTCCCCGCACACATCATCTAGTTTAAAATTTACATCATGCCACGGTATAATTTGTAAATTTGATGGTTCTAGATCCTCTAACCCATAACGCTTAAATACTTCACTAAAGCCTTGCCATAAATCATCTTTAGACAATTTATAATAATTAACCACTGAAATAATTGGCATAAAATCGTACTTTAGCAGGTGTTTCAGTGCAAAAATTCCATGACGAAAAGCTCCACGATATCTAATATCATCGTTTTTAACTTCATCATAATGATCTATACTAATTTTAAAAATTATTTCATTTGAAGACTCCTCTTCTACTCGTTTTAAAAATCTAGCTTTTTTCTCATTTATGAAAGAACCATTAGTACAAATACAAACATTCGCCCTTTTTAAACACAACCTTAATATCGAATTAAAATCAGGGTGTGTCATAGGTTCAGCACCCGTAAGATAAATCCATTTAATATTTTCTCCCTGAGTATCACATAACGCCTGTTTAACTAAATCTGTACTAATAAAATCGGAGATTTTTCTGGAATATTTCGGGAAATCAATATAGCAATGTTTGCATTGTTGATTACAATTTTTGGCAGTCATTTCTATAAATAAATTGTTCAACTCTTTTAAATATGATACTTCTGCTTGATAAATATTACTCTTCATAAACTAAACTCCTCTTTTGATTACAAAACATGTTTGCCCGCAAATCACCTAAAATAAATTATCCACATCGGTAAAAGTAAATATATTAATATAACTATTTTGTGATAAAATTCGAGTATGGTAAAAATATTAGATTGTACAATCAGAGATAGCGGATATGAAACAAATTGGAATTTTGATGACGAATTTGTTTTCGATTTGATGCAAAAATTAAATGATAAAAACGTATCTTATTTTGAAATTGGATATCGCAATCATATTGATAATGAAGATAAAGGTAGATTTTATAACTGTACCCCTGAATTTATTGAAAAATACTTCCAAGTAAAAGGTGATCTTAAAATCGGTGTAATGGTTGATACTACAAGGTTTTCAGAAGGAGATTTCCCAGGGGTTAAAAAGGATTTTATTGATTTTATAAGAATTGCAGGACGTTCAGAAAAAATTACAGAAACTCTTGAGATAGCAGAGATTTTATACAAAAAAGGCTATAAAATATATCTTCAACTAATGGATATTTCTAATGTTGATGCTAACGGTTATTTAAAACTTTTCGCTTGGGAAAATAAAGATATAATTGAGGGTGTATATTTTGCTGACAGTAAAGGTACATTACAACCTGATGAAATTTCAACTTACTACTATAAATTGAAAACTTTAGGTTACCATAATATAAATTTCCACGCTCATAATGCCTCAGGTTTAGCACTAAAAAATTCACTAAAAGCAATTGAACTTGGGGTGAACAATATTGATATTTCACATATCGCAGGTGGACGCAATGGCGGAAACTTAACCGCAGACGAGTATTTTAATTATTCCAAAAACTCTCTATAAACCTCAGCATCAGAATTTCTTGCAACAACCTTTGGCAAATATAAAACCTCGTTTCGTTCTGCAATTTTATCAATAGATGGAGAAGCTGAAACTATTACAACCTTTGTATCTTTATAATATTTTGAATAAGTTTTTATTTGTTTTACAAGCCACTCTCCAGCCATCATTGGCAAGAAATCACTTTCCATCTGTAGGTCTGTAAAAATAGTTGTATAAGGTTCATCAATGGATGCTTCTAGTTTTGTAACTGCTTCCCTTGCAGAATTCGCAGTATCAATTTTAATACCTAGGTTTAAATATTCAATATTATTCTGATGAAATCTTACCCAACCAGGAACATCATCTACTATCAAAACTTTTTTCATAACAAATTTATCTTACACAAAAAACCTACATAATTCTAGTAAAATAGGTAATGTTTCTCTTTGCAATTTTAACTACCCTAGATACAAGGAGAAATATTATGAAAACAAAAATTTTATTATTACTTTTATTTTGTTCAGTACTTTACCCTCAAGCTCTAGCCAATACCCCTCAAAAAGCAGTCGAATTTTTCAAACAATATCAAGAATTTGCAAATACATACGATGAAAAACTGTTAGAAATGTATTCTCCAGATGTAAAAATTATCAGAGAAGTCGTAAAACCAACAGGAGAAACAGAAGATATAGTTGTTCCAACAAAAAGATTTTTTAAAGAATTGAAAATGGGACAAAAAACTGCTAAACTAAGAAGGTACAAAAACACATACAGAAACATCACCGCCACGGAAACTCCAGAAGGTATAAGAATTACCGCAGAACGCCAACCTTCGAAAGAAACATACTGGCTAAAGATGTATCAAATTGTACAAAATACAGATTCAGGATTTAAAATAAAAGAAGAAATGATGCAGACAAAAGTCCAATCATTTCTAAAGCACAAAGACGAAGGTGAATAATGAACAACTTTAGATTTTTAACAGCAGGAGAAAGCCACGGAAAATGTTTAACTGCAATTATTGAGGGTGTACCTGCAGGAATCACGATAGATATAGATTTTATCAACAACGAACTAAAACGTCGCCAACAAGGTTACGGCAGAGGCGAACGTATGCAAATTGAAAACGACACAGTTGAAATTACATCAGGAGTTCGTTTTGGTAAAACTTTAGGTTCACCTATTACTTTAATTGTTCAAAATCGAGATTTTGAATCTTGGAAAAAAATTATGAGCGTTGCTCCAGAAGATGTAACTGATGAAAAAGCATTCTCAACATACCGCCCAGGGCACGCAGATTACGCGGGAAGTGTAAAATATAATCAAACCGATTTACGAAACGTTTTAGAACGTTCTAGTGCCCGCAAAACTGCAATAGAAGTTGCAGTTGGTGCGATTGCTAAACTTATTTTAAAAGAATTAGATATTACAGGGTCTTCAAAAGTTCTTCAAATTGGTTCAGCTTGCTGTGCTGCAGATTTTGAGCAAGAAGTTGACATTATGAGAGGCAAAGGGGACACAGTTGGGGGGAAATTTGTAGTTGTATATAAAAACCTCCCAGTTGGATTAGGCTCCCATGTTCATTGGGACAGAGGAATTGACGGCAAATTAGCTCAAGCAATTATGAGTATTCCTGCAGTTAAAGTTGTAGAAATCGGAACAAATCCTCTTGGATACCAAGGTAGTGCATACCACGATGAAATTTATATCAACAACGGCGAAATTGAACGCAAAACAAATAACGCTGGCGGTATCGAAGGCGGAATGACAAATGGTGAAGATTTAGTTGTATTTGGGGTTATGAAACCAATTCCGACAATGAAGACCCCATTAAAAACTGTTGATTCTCAAACAAAAGAACAGACAGAAGCCCATTTTGAACGCTCAGATGTTTGTGCAGTTGAAGCGTGTTCAGTTGTTGCAGAAGCTCGAGTTGCTTGGATTTTGGTTGATGAAATCTTACGCAAATTCGGTGGCGACTCTATTGATGAGTTAAGAAAAAATTACAATAAATAAAAATCAGGCAATTTTTAATATTTTCTTTTTTTATCTATAATGAAATTAAAAAGGAGTTATTAATGCCGATAGATTTCAACCCACATACAATGTTTTATTACACACCAAACGTGGCTCAACGTATGGTTCAAACCCAAATACAAATGCCACCTCAACTTGCTCAAGACACTTTTACAAAAAGTGTAAAAGTTGAAAATAAAAACATTGATACAAATTTTGATGGGATGAAAATTACCCAAAAATCTTTCGGAACAATCAAAAAAACTAACGAAGAGGCAATCCTTTATACAATCACAAACAAAAATGGTGCAAGCGTTGACTTATCAACCTTTGGTGCAACAATCACATCAATAAAAGTTCCAGATAAAAATGGAGAATTAAAAGATGTGACTCAAGGTTATGATAATGTAACTCCATATGAAGAATCTCCAGTAGGACATGCTGGCGGAACCATCGGCCCTTGTGCAAATAAAATTTCTGGCGGTAAATTTACTATCGGAGAAAACACTTACGACCTAGAGAAAAATAAAGACAATGGTCAAACTCATTCCCACGGCGGAACTCAAGGATTTGACGTTAGAAACTGGAAAGCAACCGTTTTAAAAGACGGTATCAAATTCACATACATAAAACCAGATATGGAAATCGGTTACCCTGGAAATGTTGAAGCTTCAGTAACTTATAAATTTGATAACGATAACAAACTTCATATTGAATACAGTGCAAAATCTGATAAAGATACTCTTATCAATATGACAAATCACACATATTTTAACCTTGATGGTGTTGAAAATACTCAAGAAAATTCCGTTTACGACCATATCGTAAAACTTCCAAATTCATCATCAATCACAGAAAATAATTCAATTGCAATTCCAACAGGAAATATCAGACAAGTAAAAGGAACACCTTTTGACTTTTCAGAAGAACATAAAATCGGAGATGTCATAAATTCTGAAGATGATCAAATGAAAATTGGTTCAGGATTTGACCAAAACTATTGTGTTGATGGCTATGATGGTAAAAAACTAATCGAAGTTGCTGAAGTTAAATCAGAAAAAACTGGTATTGAATTAGAAGTTTATACTGACCTTCCTGGGTTCCAATTCTACACAGCAAACCACCTAGGCAAAGCTTCTCAACCAAACGGTAAACACGGTTCAAAATACGAAAAACGTTCATCTTTCTGTGTTGAACCTCAATTCTACCCAAACGCAATTAACACAGAAAACTTCACCGAAAAAGGTATTCTAAAAGCTGGAGAAGAATATAATAGAAAAATCATTTACGCATTTTCTGTAAATGATTAATCATAATCTGGTTCTAACTTTAAGGCTTCTAGAATTTCTTGCTCTTTTTGAGCAAGCATTTTTTCTTTGCTAGAAGATAGTTTTGTCATTTTTAAACCAGTAGATAGAACTACACGTTCAGCGTCATCACGTCTTACAAAGAATTCATCCAAATACATTGGTAGTTGATTTGCTATTGGACAATTTTTGACAACCTGACTCTTGCCTAAATAATTTACACGATGTTTTTCATCAATAATTAATTTACCTTCAGGTGTTGAATTTAAAACTTTACCTGCTTCTTTATCAAAATTCAACACGTAAATCTGACCATCCTTAGTAATTTTTACTGAATAATAACTAAAATCCATATATAGTGGAGATTTTATTTTTGATACAGTAACTTGAGCCCCATCAGGAGTTTTTATAGTAATTCTACCTTTAAATATACGACCATCTGGTAAATATTCATGAATAAGATGTGGACTACGCTCTTCAACAGGAGTTGCAAATAATTTACCTAAATCATTCACAAATTTTGCAATACTAAACTCATAAAAATTATGAGTCTTAGTTACAAAATTTCTTACAACAGGACGAAGTCTTAAATTTGAATGAGTAACTTGTGGTTGCTCTTTGGCTTTTACAAGTCTTTTCTTTGGCTTTTTCACTTCTTCAGTTTTCTTTGGTGTCAACTCTTTTTTCGAATAACGATCCTTAACTCTTCTTTCAGCCGCACGCTCTGCTGGAGTAGGTTTTCTATCATTAAATGCCCCTAGTAATTTTCCCTGAACACCTTTAGCTTGTCTTGCAATCTCTCTTAGTTGTGCTTGCAATTTACGTTGTTCTAGAATTTCTTTTTCTTCTTCTAACGCAACCTTTTCAGCCTCTTTTAATAACCCTATTTCTATTTTTTGTTGTCTTAATTTCGCATTTTCTTGTTCTTTTATTTTACGAGCTTCTTTTCTTTGGGCAATAGCTTTTTCTTTTTCAGCTACTTTTTCCATGCGTTGTTTTTTACGCTCAGCTTTTTGAGTTAATTCTGTTTGTCTTCTTATTTTTTTATCGCTTCTTGCCTGAACTTTTTCAGATACAAAAGATTTGAATTTGGTTATATTCTCATCAACGATTTCCATTGTCTCTCTTAATTTTAAATTTTTAATATCAGTATCTGAAAGTTCTATTAAATTTTGGATTCTGAAATCTTCCGCTTTTTGCCCCTCAGTACGAATTTGTTTCATCACACGTCCATCTTCAAAAAATAAAAAACCGTTTATGACTCTACCCTCTTTATCTTGTACAACCAATCTCAAAACTCTGTTATCATCTTTCGATTTTGCTGGGCAGTAAAGATATGTTTCCCCATTTTTGCCAACATTTTTAAATAAAATACCTTTTGCACAATCATAATCTTCACCGAAGTACATACGCTTGTACATAACAGCATCAGTAGAACGACCTGTTTTTAGCAATGAATCTAATTGTGAATAATTAGACATTAGAGTATCCATCTCAGATTTTACACCTTTACTTATCCCAACAGATTGAATATGAGAAATTACTTCACTAACAGTTTTTTCATTCATATCAGATTTTAATTGTCTGCTTATCTTTATAAAATTTTCAGAATAAGTTTTTAAATTAAAAAATGATACATACAGTTTTGACAAAAATTCATCATAATTCAATTCTGCATTCTTAGCAAACGGGTTCAATTTCCAAAGTGGAGTATATTTTTCATCCGCTGAAATTTGAGCCTTACCTTCATTATTAATTTTACACGTCAACAAGTCATTATATTCTTTATCTACAATTCTAAGAGATATAAGTTCATCTTGACTAGAAGGATCCAATTTAGCTATCTGTAAACGTCTATCATCTCTAGGTAACAAGCCTTCAAAAATAAACCCTTTTCGTTTTTCACCAGCAAGCATATTCGGGAAACAATCTTTGAACTTATAACTATAAGGTCCATTTAATCCAGAATAAAATGCTGTAACTTTTTTGTATATATCGGCAATAAAAGATAACTGTTCTATTTGCTCAGCATTCAAAATCACCTCTTTTGATATCCTTAATTTATTAGCCCCAAAAGAGATATTTCTTGATTGAGAATTGTATGTATATTTATTTTGATTATTAAATACTTGTATATTCTGAATGAACATTGCAAGATTACTAAAACTAGTAAATATATTTTTTGCTATTTATTGTTCAATTTCTTTAATTACTTTGCAAGGATTACCAACTGCAACAACATTTGCTGGAATATCTTTTGTTACAACAGAACCCGCACCAATAACTGCACCATCACCTATTGTTACCCCTGGAAGAACTGTAACCCCTCCGCCTAGCCAAACATTTTTACCAATAGTAATTGGTTTTGCTGATTCTAAACCTTTATTGCGTTCTTCAGCTTTAATAGGATGGATAGCCGTATAAAAACCACAATTTGGACCAATAAATGTATTATCTCCAATTTTAATTTTTGCACAATCTAAAAATACGCTATTATGATTTATATACACAAAGCCGTCAAATTCAATATTATAACCATAATCACAGAAAAAATTTGGTTCAATTACACTATCTTTTCCATAATTACCAAGAAGAGAGATTAATATTTCTTTTTTCTCCTCTTTTTGCTCTGGAAAAAGTCTATTATACTTCATACACAAATTTTTAGCTCTATTTCTATCAGCTTCTAACTCTTCACAAAATGGTTGATAAATTTCACCACTAATCATTTTTTCTTTTTCAGTCATAATAAACTCCTTATATCGAAAGTTTATCATATTTTGAACAAATTTGCTATAAGTTGCGTTTTACCAATAGATAAGGTATAATCCATATATGAAAGGGATTTAGATATGGTTAAAAAATTATTAGGAATTATCACAATATTTGTACTTATTTTTGCATCATTTGGCATAGCTCAGGCTGCATCTACAAACACCGCAGCACCAATGAGTGTTCCGCATTGGACAAAATCACCAATAAATGTCTATATCCCTAAAGATGAAAAGGCTTCTGCCACAATGAGTAGAGCTTTTTCAAGCTGGCAATCTGCATCTGGTAATAGAATAAGATTTAACTACATACAAGACCCAAAAAAGGCTGATATTGTTGTAAAATTTACAGATAAAACTGAAGGTTTAGAAACTAAACTTGGTGGTTACAATGTTACTACAGATGGCAATCAAATCAAAAAAGCCGAAATTACTCTTGCTACAAAAAGCAAATTAGCAAAGAAATATTCTAACAACTATGTATATATAACAATGCTACACGAAGTTGGACATGTACTAGGAATGCCTGATAATTCGACAAAACCAACAAGTATTATGTATATGCCTATCTCAGAAGGACAAACAATCAAAAAAATCGATGTCCGTAGATTGTATAAAATTAATGGCTGGTCATACGCCGACAGAAATATGCCAAGTCAACGTAATAAAGTTAATTAAAAACCGTACAATCTATTGATATATTTGATGTCACTTGGAGTAATAGTAGCATTTCTGTTGACTTTTGAAGGGTACATAATACTGTCTTTATTTTCGGAATGCCCAAACCAACCTATAGCATGTCCAATTTCATGTACCATAACTCTATAAACTGCATCTTTTCTAAATAACGCACCATTTGGGGCTCTTTCTGAAATAGTTATCACAGCAGAGACCATATGAGGTCCTAATGATTCATGATAAGTTTGACCAATAGTCGAATTATTACCCGTAATATCTGAAATATCTCGAACAAACTTAACTTCTATATCAGCCTTTTTAGGATCTTGAACATACTTAAATACAATTTTATTTTTTGTTGCCTTTGACCAAGTAGCAAAAGCTTGTTTCATTAATTCTTTTTTGGGATGAGGTTGAATATAAGTTGTAATATTTTTCGGATCATCCCAACTAGCATCTGCTAAAACTTGTAAACAAGTAGTAGCAAAAAACATACAAACTATACCAAAAACAACAAGTATTTTTTTCATTATTAACTCCTTCGAATTACCACTCATATATCTCTGCTAAAGTTTTTAAATCTTGAGCATCTATTTCTTGTTTCAAAACTGAACGATAAGGCACAGTTGACATAATACTGTACTTATTCTCGTCATTATGCCCCAGACCTATTGAATGCCCAATCTCATGAAGCATTGTTGTATATATCTCAACTTTAGGTGTTAAATCTCTGCCATTAACAGTTTGATCCGCAATATCAATATAAACGTGTCTAAACTGACAACTATCTTTTGTACAGTGATAATATGTTGATTTCGCACAACCTATAGCATTATTTGTTTCTCCACAATTTTGGATATTCTTAACATAACGAACAGTAATATCCGCACTCGTTTTTGTAGCAGTATACTTGAAAATAATTTTATTATTAGTTTTTCTTGACCACTCAGCAAATGCTCGTTTCATCATTGGAGTATGCCTGTGATTTGCTGGAATATAAGTTTTTATATATTTCGGGTTTTTCCATCTAACAGATTTGTTTGACAACTTAGCCGTTGCTGCAAATGAAACAGTACCCAGAAGTAAAATACTAATCAAACAAAATATAGCAAATACTTTTTTCACTATTTTAACCTCTCTCGTGTTAATTCGACACACATATTCGTTATCGGCAAATTTTTCAAAAAATTTAAAATTTATCAGCTAGACTTATAAAATCTTTACATATACAAATTGGAAATCTTATTAAAACTGTTCTATAATAGGCTCGTATGGGAAATGAAATTGTTACAAAAGAAGAGAATAAGCCAGAACGTAAAAAATATGTTCTTAAAAAACGTGAGGCAATCAAATCTGATTACAAAGTCAACTACGAAATAGACTTAAATCAGGCTCAACTAGATGCTGTAACATCAAAAGAAGGTCCAATTCTTGTTATCGCAGGAGCTGGCTCTGGAAAAACAAAAACCCTTACCTACCGTGTTGCAAGACTCATTGAAGACGGAGTTAAACCAGAAAACATTCTACTCTTAACTTTTACTAAAAAAGCTGCCGCAGAAATGTTATCTCGTGCAACTCTTGTTCTTGATGATAGATGTGAAAAAGTTGCAGGTGGAACTTTCCATTCATTTGCCAATATTATTTTGCGGAAATATTCACAACTTTTAAAATTAAAAAATAATTTCACAATCTTGGATAAAACAGATTGCGAAGATATCATAAGCCACATTGTTGGTCAACTTTACCCTAAGAAAGAAAAGAGATTTCCAAAGAAAAATACCATTTTAGAAATTTATTCAAAAAGTGTAAACAAAGAAACACCAACAAAACAAATTATTGAGGATGAATTCCCACAATTTGCACACTGCCAAGATCAAATTATCGAAATACACAAAGCATACGTCGGTTACAAAAGAGAGAACTCCGTTCTAGATTATGATGATTTGCTTTTATATGTAAAACTTTTATTAGAAAATAACGATGGTTTAAGAAAAACTTTATCAACTCAATATCAATACATTATGGTTGATGAATACCAAGATACAAACACTCTACAAGCTGATGTTATAAAACTTTTAGCATCTGAACATAATAATATTATGGCTGTAGGTGATGATGCTCAAAGTATTTATTCTTTCCGTGGTGCAAACTACAGAAACATTTTAGATTTCCCAAAACTTTTTGATGGGACAAAGATTATTAAACTTGAGCAGAATTACAGAAGTACACAAAACATCTTGAACCTGACAAATACAATAATTTCAAGAGCAAAAGAAAAATTTGCAAAAACTCTATTTTCTGAAATTCAATCACCTGTAATGCCAGCTTTAATTTGTGCAAAAGATACTCAAATGGAAGCAGATTTCATTTGTCAAAGAATTTTAGAACTATTGGACGAAGACGTGAGTCTATCTGATATTTGTGTTCTTGCAAGAAATGCCAGAATGTCATATTCCCTAGAAATTGAACTTTCTAAACGTGCAATCCCATATCAAAAATTTGGCGGTCCAAAATTTATGGAAACAGCACACATCAAAGATGTTGTCGCTCACCTAAGAGTAATTATAAATCCTGATGATATCATTAGTTTAAACAGAATTTTATTACTTTTAAAAGGAGTTGGTGCTGCAACTGTAAACAACATCATGCCAGTAATTAAAGGGCAGTTAAACCCAGATATAAAACTTTTACCATCAAATAAAACAACAAGTATTGTTCCAATGCTTAAAACTTTAGACAAACTAAGAAACACTATCGCAACCAAAAAACCATCTGATATTGTTGAAGAAGTAATCAATTACTATCGCCCAATTTTAAAAGATAAATACGATGATTTTTCTAAACGTGAAAAAGATTTAGACCACTTCCAATACTTAGCTGGACAATATTCAAATTTGGAAGATTTTATAAGTGATATGGCACTTGAACCACCTGATGCGAGTGTTGAAGGTATGTATAAAAGAAATTCTGATGATGAAGCACTAACAATTTCAACAATTCATTCAGCAAAAGGCTTAGAGTGGGATAGTGTGTTTATTATCGGAGCAGTTGACGGAAGATTTCCAAGTGCTTATTCATTTAATTCAGAAGAGGAAATGGATGAAGAATTGCGTTTGATGTACGTTGCAACAACACGTGCAAAAAATAATCTATACATAACATATCCTGTTGATATGTACGATTATTCTATGAATATGGTATTATCAAAACCATCAAGATTTTTAGACAGAATCCCAGATGATATATTAGAATTATGGGATATATCAGAAGAATAAGAATGGAGAAAAGATGTTAATTAAAATATACACAGACGGAGCATGCAGCGGAAACCCAGGTAAAGGTGGTTATGGAACTATTCTTATCGCTGAAGATGATAATGGAACAGTTCATAAAAAAGAGCTAACCGAAGGTTTCAAAGTTACAACCAACAATAGAATGGAACTTTTGGCTGCAATTGTTGGACTTGAAGCTTTAAAAAAACCGTGTGATGTAGAATTAACATCAGATTCTAAATATTTAGTTGATGCCTTTAACCAAAAATGGGTTGACGGTTGGATAAAAAAGGGCTGGAAAGGAGCTAATAAACAACCCGTTAAAAACCAAGACCTTTGGAAAAGATTATTAAAAGCAAAAGAACCACATAACGTTAAATTTATTTGGGTTAAGGGACACGCTGGACACGAATTCAACGAACGATGCGATGAAATGGCAGTTGCATCAGCGAACAGCGACAATCTACTTGACGATACAGGATTTCAAGGGGTTTAAATCAAGACCTCTAGAGCGTTTCCTTGACTTTTCTTCAATATTATGATAGGATAAAAATTGCGATTATTTTTATATTTAACAAACTTGGAGAATTAATGAAAATTACCTCAATAGGCAGAACTCCGTTTTACGGAGCTCAAAATCAACCTATAGAATCTGAAAAAAAGTCTAAAAAGCAAGAATATATTGACCCCCTTGCAAACTGGCCTTTAAGAGGATTAGGCTATACTAACGATATCGGTATTGCCATCAGTGAAATTGCTCCAACAGCATCTCGATTATTTTGGGTACCAGCATTGATGTATTTTGGTGCAGACATTTATGACAAATACAAAAACAAAGGTAATGAATACGACCCAAGTGGTAAACGAGCATTTTCTCAAGCTGTTTTCCAAGCTATGGCAAGTATAGCATTACCAACAGCATCAGGACATATTGGACAAACTGCATTCTCATATATAAATAAGATTCATGGCGAAAAACTTTCAACCAATGCTAAAGAACAAACCCTAAGATTTATTTGTAATCACGCAGAATCAAATGACATTTTCAACCCATTATACAGCCAAGAAGAACTTATTGAAAATTTCGAAGAAAACTTTAACAATTTCTATGCACATAAAAAACGTCACTTCAAACGTAAAAATATTGTTGTAAAAACATACGATACATTACTAGCAAATTGTAAAAGAGGTGCTATTGCAAACTCTGATAGAGATAGAATTATAGCTTTTGCATCTGGAGAATTTAAAAACATTCTCAACACATGCTCAGATTCTGTCCAGATGAAGTCAAAATTAGAAAAAGACATTTTTAAGCTTAAAGCTTGGAAATCGTTAGGTGCATTTACTGCATTAGTACTAACTGTAGGACCTATCGACAAGTTTGTAGAACACATAATTATCAAAAAATTCCTTGAACCAAGTATGGATAAAATAAACTTCAGCAAAATCAAAAAAATCACTGATTTTGGAAATGAAAAATCTGCATAATTTTTGACAACAGGTAAAACATCTTATAATATAGATAAAGACATAAGGAGAGAAGATGAATTTACCTACTAATATTCCAGAAAAAGCACGTCAAGAATTAGAAAAATTACTAAGTGGAAATAAGAATTTTATAAATGGCACTCCAACAGCAAAAAATATGTGCTTATCTACATTACAAAAGCTTGCACTTTACCAAGAACCATACGCTTGTGTTTTAAGTTGCTCAGACTCAAGAGTTGTTCCTGAAATTATCTTTGATTGCGGAATCGGAGAATTATTTGTTGTTCGAGTTGCAGGAATTACAGTAGGGCCGAATGTTCGAGAAAGCCTTGAATATGCTGTAAAGAAATTACATGTACCATTAATTATCCTTTTAGGACATGATGATTGTGGGGTTATGAATTATGCAAACTCACATTATCCAGAAATGACTGGGGATTTTGAGTCTATCTTAAATTGCGTTTATCCAGTTATAGATCATGCAGGACAACTCGATTGTAATAACAAGTTTGCTCGCAAACACACTGTCTGGGTTGAAAATTTCCTAATGAAAAACTCTAAAATCATTAAATCAGCAGTAGACGAAGGCAAATTATACATCGCTAAATGCCATTTTGATCACCATACTGGCGAAGTTTATATGATAAATGAGGATTTGGATTCAATTCATTACACAATGTAATTCATCAGCAAATTAAGTAATTGAGCTTTTTGATGAAACCCTACAAATTCTGCAATTTTTTCACCATTTTTCAATAATACAAATGTTGGGTAACCTTTTACACCAAATCGTCTTGCAATTTCTGGACATTCATCAGAATCTAACAATCCAATCCACATATCAGAATCTTCTAACTCTTGAAGCTCAATACGTTGGTTACGACAATATGTACACCATGGAGTATAGAATTCAACCAACTTTAAACCTGTTTTTGTTTCTTTATCGAAATTTTCTTCGTTTAGTTCAATAAGCATAAACCTTCCTCCGTTTTTCATTATTGTATCATTATACAAAATTATGAACATTAGACAAACTCTATAAAATTTTGATATTATAAAAATTTAAGAAAGTATAAATTTTTTCAAAAAGTAGCAAATAATATTTTTAGGTATTTTATAATGTATATAGAATATAAAAGGTAATCATGATTCAATTCACTGGTATCGATACAAGAGAATATAATCCATACTCCACGAATAAAAGACAAACTGTGCAAAATAATAAAAAAGCACAGTTAAAAACTTTTCAAGCAACAAAAAATCAAAAGATTGGTGTAGCTGAAGGAACTGAGTTATTTTTAGGCGGAGTTATAAAACAAGGTAAAGAAATGGTTACCGCAATTATTCAACACCCATTGAAAACACTTGCTTTTATGGCCGCAACTTCTGTTGGATTATTGGCTTTACCCCTAATTGGTATCCCATCTGCTGTTGGTGGAGGGGTTTTAGCTATTGGATTTGCTGGTTTTGCTATTACAAAAGCGGTTAAACATGCTACCCAATTTGCAAGAACAAACAGAGAAGGGACATATGACCAAGCTAGATTACACCTTCAACAAATAGGGGAAGATACATTTGACATAGCATTATCTGCACCTTTTGTCCCAAAAGCAATAAGCAACATCAAAAGCTTTATAAAATACGGCAAAATCGGTGTAAATTCTGCATTAATAAACGAAGTAAATAATACTAAAGGTGCATTAAAAAAACTTAAAACAATAGCAAAAGCTGATGCTGAAATGAGTAGAAACTTTAATTTCCAAAATGCGGTGGATAAAGAAATTTCAGCATTAAAAGACTTAACTGATGCCCAAAAAGCACAAATTAAACAAGAATTACTAGAATTTAATGTTGCTGTAGAAAATATACCAGAACTTGTTTTAGATAAATATGCCCAAGCAAAAGGCGTTCAAACAAAACCTGATTTGGCATATACAACAATGGCCAAAACTACACACGGTATGGCTGTTGCTAATAACTGTAAAATCTATCTAAACGATTATAAGCCATACAGAGGTCCTAAACCATTTGACGAATATGTTCCTATTAAACATGAGTTAAAAGGAAGCGAATATTTTATCACATATAAAAACAAAACAACTGGTGCTGTTATTGTAGAAACAATTGATGCAACACTTCTTGATTCATACAATAAATTATGTCAACTATATAGAAAACTTTCTCCAGAAGCTGCAAAAATTTTAACAATTTTACACGAAAGAGAACATATTCATCAATGGGCTCAAGCTTGTGCAGTAAAAGGTTTTGACTGGTTAAAAGGGGAACTAAAACCTCGAGGTAGAGAATTGTTTGAACAAATGGTTGCTGAAATGCCTAAGAATTGGAGCGGAAAAGAAATCACAAGAATTTTTTCTTACACAGAACCAGCAGCTAATGGTACGGTCGCAGCATATATTAAACGTCCACTTGAAATTGGTGCAAGGGAAATCGAAATTGCAGCCCTTAATCACCCATCGTTCCTTCCATTAGATAACGTATTTAAAACAATGAAATACTCAAAAGCTTTATCTATAGGTGAAAATATTTTAATTAACGACGCTAGAATTGAATCTGCAAAAGTTTAGTACCTTAAAGGTATTTTCGAACGATAAACTTCAATATCTTCATAACCAAAATTGTGAAGCATTCTATTTGTGCTTGTATAGAAAATATTTTCATCAAATGTTGGGCCAATGTTTATTGATTTGACTGCATCTTTTGAAAATTTATACTCTAAATATGGTACAAATAACCCATTTTTCTCAACAATTCCAGTTGGTTTTGAACCTTCAATACCATATACATTAACTATAACAATACGATATTCTCTTTCGTATTCAAATTGTGGATTTTTGAAAAATATACTAACAATACTTAGAACATCTAATAATTCAAACAAAATATCAAAAAGTTTAACTTCATTATTCTTTTTCGCTTTTAAAGCACGATTGAATAACTGATTCCATTTTTTAAATATCGCATGAATAATCTTAACTTGCTTATGTTTATCATAAATTACACTACCATATACTGGTAGATAACCACTTTCTATCATACCAGTAATAAACTTATGTTTATCAAAACCAATATTATAACCAGTATAATTCTTACCCTTGGCATAGTTATTCCAAAGCGTTAAATTATCACTCTCAGTCGAAAACGATGTTGTAAAATACTCTAATTTGTTCACAAAATCATTATCACCATCTATGATATGCTTGTATTTATTGCGAAAATGTGCCTTAACTTTATCAAAAAGGTCAGGATTTAAACCCTCATTTGAAAATTCATCAATGAGATTGACAATCAATTTGTAAGAATACGCAATTTCTTCTTTGTCATTAAGATACAGAGCGTTAGAAAACCTTATTGCACCACAAGACAATATATTTAACAACTTTTCAGGTTTTGTATAATGATAAATCGGACAATTTGTATCATCATCCAAAACTCTTTTTATCTTGGGGATTTTTTCCAGCAACTCATCATAATAAGACATTTAAGAAACCTCGCAGAACTATATAAATATTATAACATATTTTTCATATGTTTTCTAGATATAGCTAACGTTTAATATTTTTTTCAAGTCTTTTTTTGATGTGAATTACTTCTTCTTTAGACAAATACTTATGGAATCTTGCAAACTCTTCCATAATGTCCCAAGATGAATAATTTCTGGTTTCGACTTTGCGAATCCAATCATTGACTTCTTTTGTAATCATAGTTTTTCTCCTTATATGTGACCACTAGCAAATAATTTATCAACTTCAAGCATTATATCGTCTGTTTCAATTATTTTCATACAAGGAGAATACAAGTCTTTTGAACCTCTCAAATACTTGCATCTAATATGATCACATGGGGCACATTTCATTGGAGATAAAACTACGGAACAATTTCTTCCGCAAGGTCTAAATCTTGATATTGGCATAGACCCGAACAAACCAATCGCCTTAACTCCAAGAGCAGCAGCAATATGTAATGGTCCACTATCACCAGATATCAACATATCAACGTTTTTAATCAACGCTGAATTTTCTTCTAGGGTAAGTTTATCAACATAAGAAACGGCGTTAGGAATCTGTTCTAGGGGTTTTAGAACTTCACAATCTGCCTTAACACCAGTTATAACAATTGTTCCATTATATTTTTCTTGGATTTTGTTTCCTAATTCGATCCATTTTTCAATAGGGTAAGTGCGACCTTGCCTTTTAGCAAAAACATGTCCTGCATTTAGGACTACTAGGGGTTTTCGGTATTGAGAAAGCTCTTGTTTCATCTTTTCAGAAACTTCCTCATCTAAATACATTTTCAAATCTGAATATTGCCTAATATCTGGGAAAGCTTTTTTAGCTGTTTCCCAATAATTCATTACAGCGTGATGTTTCGGATTTTTCTCATAGTTAAATTGGTTTTTAATACCCGCCATAGTTGCAAGCATTCTTAATTTTACTGATGGTTGCAAATTGATTACGGCATCAAAGTTTTCAGCCTTCAAAATTTGAGCCCATTCTTTCATATATTTTGAAAATACTTTCAACTGTTTATCTTTAATTGTCCAAACTTTGGTAATATTTTTATCAAATTCTAATAACTTTGTATCAATTGATGTTAGATAGTGAATTTCAACTTCAGGATGAGCTTCTTTTATAGCACGAAAAGTATTGGTAGTGTGGATTACATCACCAATTGCACCCGTGCGGATAATTAAAACTTTTTTGAAATCTACCATCAGACCATCCTTAATCTAGTTTCATAATACATCTAACAAAACTAAATTATCAAGGATGTAAAGTTACTTAACTTATTTTTCCATTTTACAAAAAGCTTGAAAAGCACCCTTAATCATATTTTCAAAAGTCATAGCCTCAACTTCGTTAGGATTTTTATTATAACTTTCCATATCAGCACCATTATAATTATATTTTGCAACCCAATCAGCTTGAGCTTTTTTACCATTTTCAGAATTTAGTGGATGCTTTGGCATTTGCAGGGTCTTAGCATGAGCTTGTTTAATTTCTTCAGCGGTTTTCATAGCCCAAAGCATAGTATTCTTTTGAATGAATTCTTTTTCTTTCCCTTCTGCTTTTGCTTTTTTATGTTTTTCCATCACCGCTGGGTTATTGATTAGCATAGCCCTCATATCAGCAACTGCATGAGCATACGCAATCTTATCAACAGACAAACCCTCAGTTCTAAGCATATTCACAAACTGTTTACAATGTGTAAGTTCATGTGCAATTATACCTAATTGAGTTGCCTTATCCATTTTGTCGAAAGTATCTGTATAGAAAACTACTGAATTGTTATAGAACCTATAATCGCCTACAATATAATCTCGACCTTCGTTCTTTTCCCAAGTAATTTTTTCAGGAGCCATTCCCTCTAAGCCCATAAGTTTTACAAGCCCATCGTAAGCCTTATCACAAAATTCTCTACCGTTTTTATCCTTAATCTCTTTAAAAAGATTATCTAAATCTTTAAATGAAATATTATTACCACTAACAAGATCTTGTCCTGTAATAGCTTTTGAATCTGGCAATTCTTGCACAACTTTGGTTTCAACAGGTTGAGATTGTTGATTTTGTCCAACTTTTTGTTTAATCAAATTTGTACCAGATATTTGTGAGACTGAATCTATCATATTTTCTCCTACTTCTATATAAAAACCAAAAGAATAAATTAATTGCTATAAAAAAAGCGGGATTTAATCCCGCTTTTAACTATTTTAAAAATTCATCTAATCTTTTAACTGCTTCTAATGTATTTTCTCGGCTTCCAAAAGATGTTAAACGGAAATAACCTTCTCCGTTTTTACCAAATCCTGAACCTGGAGTTCCTACGATTTGAACATTTTCTAATAAGTAATCGAAGAATTCCCAAGAAGTCATACCATTTGGACATTTTAACCATAAATATGGAGAGTGTTCTCCACCAATATACCAAATATTATGTTTTTTAAGAACTTCAGCAATAAGTTTTGCATTTTCTTTGTAGTAATTTAGATTTTCAGCAATTTCTTTTCTACCAGCTTCAGTAAATACAGCCTCAGCACCACGTTGAATTACATATGGAACACCGTTGTATTTTGTAGTTTGACGGCGTAACCACATTTTATTCAAAACTCCATCTGCCAATGCTTTTGGAACAACTGTCCAACCACATCTTGTACCAGTAAATCCTGCCATTTTAGATAGTGAACAAAATTCAATTGCACAAGATTTTGCACCTTCGATTTCGAAAATTGTTCTTGGTAAATCTTTATCAGAAATAAAGCATTCATAAGCTGAGTCAAAAAGAATAACTGCATTATTTTCGTTTGCATAATCAACCCATGCTTTCAATTGTTCTTTGTTATAAACCGCACCTGTTGGGTTATTTGGAGAACACAAGTAAATGATATCTGCTTTTACAGATTTATCAGGAAGTGGTAAGAAATCATTTTCAGCATTAGCATCGATATAAACAATTTTTCTTCCAGCCATTGTGTTTGTATCCACATAAACAGGATAAACAGGGTCTGGAACTAGAACTGTGTTATCAACCGCAAACAAGTCTAAAATATTACCCAAATCAGATTTTGCACCATCAGAAATAAATATTTCATCACCATCAAGATTTACACCATTTTCTGTGTAATATGCTTGAACTTTAGATTTTAAAAATTCATAACCTTGTTCAGGGCCATATCCTCTAAAAGTTTCCTTTACACCCATCTCATCTGATGCATTTTTTAACGCTTCTACAACTACTTTACAAAGTGGTAGAGTAACATCGCCAATACCTAATCTAATAATCTTTTTGTCAGGATTATTTTCGGCAAATTCTCTCACTTTTTTATTGATAGTCGAGAACAGATAACTATCAGAAATATTTTGATAATTTGTATTTATATTCATAACTTATCTCCCTACTTAATTCTCACTCGTTGAAAAGATTATAACATAAAACCCCTGATAAAATAAATTATCAGAGGTCTTTTTACAATTTTGAAATAAAATTCGAGGACAACAATTAAGGAATTACTTAAACAACCAACTAAAAACATTTTTCTTTTCTTGTTTATTATCCACTTTTTCTTCGTAGTACTTATCTACTTTATCTTTGCTCATTTCTGTTACTGTTAAAGCACAAGCCATTTTTTCAAAATCACCACGAGGGATTCGTTCTTTTCTAGCTGTATTCCAAGGGTTTACAACTTCTACGTACTTGTCAGTAATCTTTGTTACCGTTAAAGCATGACCACCACCAGCTTTAGTTGTACCATCTGGACCATCCACAGCCACCATAAATCCAACCGTGATACAGAATTGATCTTCTTTGCCAGCATACTTGTCAAGTAACTTTTGCAAATCTGAATCTTTATCATAAACCTGATTTACTTCAACTAAATCTGAGTTTTTACCAATATTACCTTTTGAAAGCTTTGTTGAATTTTCTCCAACATAACCATATTCACCAGGTTTATATAATTTACAAGTTTCCTTTTTTCTTCTTCCGCCATCGTAAATATCAGATTTTTGCCCTGTCAACATGAAAATAGCATCATACATTTCTCCGCCACTTAATGGGTCGTTTTTATAGCATGGACCAATTAAACCAGCAATATATCTTTCACTTTTTTGACCAAGAGCTTTATTAGTTTGTGCAACTTCCGCTCTAAATGCTTCCATTGCTAATTCCAATAAAATTACATTGATATCACCAAAAGCATACGCTCTGCCTGATTGTTCTTTTGCTTTTTCAATAGCAGCCTTTGTAATTGTATAACGACCTGTAATTGCACATTTGTCTTCTTCACCAATCTCAATATAGTGATTTCTAACAACAACGGCACCAGGTAAAGTTATAGTATATGAACCGTCAGAATTTTCCTGAACGTTTTTCTGCAAAATTTCTTGACCTTCTTTTGTGTTTTTAATTGCTTCGATTGATGCTAATAGATAACAATCACCACGTTTACCTTGAGCAAATTTATCAATCAAACCATTTTCTTCTTCAATGTTATTTTTATATTCTTGATATTTTTCCGGATTAGCAGCATAATCCTTTGGTGCTGATGAACCAGCTTTAGTTGATTCTGTAACATTTTCAACATCAATAGTTCGAACACCATTTTTTTCAGAACCAAGTTCATATGAATTTTCTTTTTTATCTTGAGGTTTATTTTTTACAAATCTATCATGTAAATATTTAACATACTGTTCATAAGTCATTTTATATGTTTTTCCAGTTTCTGGATCACGAACAACAACATATAAAACTTCATCTTTTATATTTGGAATAGTTCTTCTTTTTCCATTAGTATTGTTAGCATAACTAGTTGTATTATATGCACTTATTGAATTCAAACTTTCTAGACCCATTAAATATTTCTCCTATTTCCCCTATGCTTTAATAAAGGTTTATCACTCTTAAAAATTGCCCTAAAAAAAATAAATGTTAAATTATATTTACCAAAGTTAATATTTTGACAAAAAATATTTTTTTTTGAACTTACTTTTGGTATAGTCATGAAAAAGACTATACATGTAGTAATAGATTTTTAAAAAGGTGAGTAATGGTAGAATATATACTTCACAAAACAAAAGAAGAAACTGCATTAAATACTAAGAAAATGTATGTTTCAACCCCGTATAACAGAGTTCAGTCTGTTGAAGAGAGATTAAAAAAGATTTTTGATGAAGAACTAAAATCAGAAGGTTCGGTACTTGTAAGCTATAAGCCAGCAATTTTATCAAAATTGGCAAAATATTTATCAGGACACATTTCTCGTCCAGCATCAATCGGTATCGCAGGAGAAACCGCAAGTGGAAAATCTACCATCACACTTGATATCATCGATACAATTAAATCTTTTGCAACTGAATTCGAGATTGAAGATGTTATTACTCGTGTAAACACAGATGATTATTACTATGACCGTTCTGATATGGTTAAAGCCGCAGGAAGCTTCGCAGAATTTGCAAAAAATTATGACTTAGACGTTCCTCAAGCACTAGAACTAGAACTTATGAGCGAACACATTAAGGAACTTTTAAACGGCAAATCAGTATACTTACCAAAATACGATATGTCGGGGACTGCAATTCGCCATGACAATCATACATTGGCAAATCCTTCAAAAATCATTATCTCAGAAGGTTTATTCACATTAACAGAAAAAATAAAAGATGCATTTGAATTTAAAATCTACGTTGATGTTAGAGCAAATGTTCAAAAAGATAGATTCTTTGTTCGTGCTGAAGAAAGAGGCTTAGGAGAATCTGCAAAAGGAATTTATAAAAATGCATCTGATAAGGCCGAAATCTATATCAGACCTTGCAAAGAAGAAGCTGATATTGTTCTTTCAGGCGAAGCTGTAAGAGCTAGATACAAAGCATTCTTAAATAGATTAATCAGCATCGTTCAACAAGAAAATTTTAGAAATAAGATTATCGTTTAAAATTGTTATAAAATGTTAATTTCTTGAACTTTCTAAGAAACATATTACAATGAATGTTGGATACGTATCTTAGAACAATAATCGATTAGAAATTAATGAATAGAAAAATGAAGAGATTTATGGCTGTTGCGGCCTGTATTGCGATAGTAAGTAATACAGGAATTTCTGCTTATCCAGCAACTGTAGATATCCCTTCGGGAAAATCAGCCACAGCTACTGCTGGGGTATTCGAATTTAGTGATCTAGGTGGCATTACTCAGACTTGGAAACTTGGAGACACAGATTCAATCGAAATAAATCTTAATGGTGGAACTCTAGATGTATCCGGTTACACTGCCTCAATTATAAATGATACAATAACAGCTAGTAGTGGAACATTAAACCTAAATGGCGGAACTCTTTCAATTAATAGTGGAAGCTCAATCGCAAATGCGGTAAATACAAATATTTCTTCGAGCTCAATTCTTGCTGTTATGGGAGGAAATGCAACATTAGACTCTACAGATACTTGGGAGGGTATTGTTGGCCTTGAAAATGGCACATTAACTCTTAATAACGTAAACAAAAGCGTTGACGGATCTTTTATCCAAGTTGGCGGAACCTCAACAGTTACTGGAAATCTTAGCTTTAACAATTCTCTTGATGAAGTCAGTGGAGGAACCTTAAATATTGGTACAACTGGCAACTCTACAACTATAACAATGAGTAAAGGTACAATCTCACAAGATGCAACCATAAACCTTACAGCTGATGGGGATATAGATTTTTCTGCCGGAGAAATCAACCTAGATTCAACTGACACTTGGAATGGTATTATCGATATGACAGGAGGAACTCTTAATATCAATAATACTCAAAAAACAGGTTCTTTGACTCAAACTGATGGTACTGTTAACGTTATTGGAACCAAATTTGATTTGAACAAAACCTCCGACAATATCGATGGTGGAATATTAAATGTTGGAAATGGTACAACAACTTCAAAATTAAACGTATCAAGCGGAACTATTACAACAAATTCAACAGTTAATTTAACAGAAAAAAGTACCCTTAACGTTTCAGGTGGTAACGTTACCCTTGATGCTGATGATACCCTAAAAGGAAACTTAAATGTTTCTTCAGGTAGTCTTGCTCTTGTTGGAATTACAAAATCAAATAACACAACATTTACACAAACAAATGGTACAACCACAATAACTGGTAATACTTTTGATTTGAACAATGAAAGCGACTATATTACAGGTGGAAATCTAACAATTGGTAATGGCATTACTTCTTCAAAAATGTCCGTATCAAAAGGTGCAATTACCAATACTGCAGTAGATATTAACAATCGTTCAACATTAAATGTTAATGGTGGATTTGTTGACCTTGATTCAACTTCTGATTGGGACGGAACAATTAATGTTTCTAGTGGTGAACTAACTCTTAACAATGTTTCAAAAGACTTAACTGCAAACTTTACTCAAACTGGCGGTAAAACAACTGTTGTAGGATCTGGTTTTGACCTAGATAACGGCGATGATATTATCTCTGGTGGTGTATTTAATGTTGGAAACAAAACTACCAACACTGAAGTAAGTGTTTCTCAAGGATATATCGAATCCGCAGCAACTGTTAATATTAACAGAAACGGAAAATTAAGTGTTACAGGTGGAGAAGTTGAACTTGATAGTGGCGACACTTGGAACGGTGATTTAAACATTACAGACGGAACATTATCAATAAACAACTTAGATAAAAAAACAAATGCAAAATTCACTCAATCAGGTGGTTATACTTCAATACAAGCGGTTCAATTTAATCTCAACAATTCTGCCGATAATATTTCTGGTGGAACACTTGATATCAAAAATGGAACAACCATAAATGTTTCAGATGGATCGATTGGTAGTGGAGCAACAGTAAAACTAAACAAAAGTACTGCTATGAATATTTCAGGTGGTTCAGTTGCATTTGATAACACCGATACATGGAGTGGAAATATCAACGTTAATGGCGGAAGCTTGGCTCTTGTTGGAATTACAAATAAGGGTGGTATTTTTACACAAACTAGTGGAACAACAACAGTTACAAAAACAGGCCTTGATTTGAATAATGCATCTGATAGTATAACTGGCGGAACATTAAAAATCGGAAATGGAACAGAAAACTCAAGCCTAAATGTTTCAAAAGGTTCTATCGGTGGAAATACAACAGTTGAAATCAACAATTTAGGAGCATTAAATGTTTCAGGGGGCACAGTTGCACTAGGAAATTACACTAATTGGAATGGTGCAGTTAATGTTTCAAGTGGAACTCTAACTATTGATAATGCAACTAAAAATGCAACTGGAACTTTCGCACAAAATGACGGAATTACAACAGTTACGGGTACAGGTTTTAACTTAAATAACGCATCTGATAACGTATCAGGTGGAACCTTTAATATCGGCAACGGAACAACTTTAACTACAGTTGGGGTATCTCAAGGTACAATTCTATCTGGAGCAACAACAAACGTAAACTCAAATGCTACACTTAATATCTCAGGTGGTAATGTTACTCTTGACAATAAAGATACTTGGAATGGAAATGTAAATGTATCAGGTGGAAGCCTTGCACTTATTGGGATTACAAAATCAAATGATGCAATCTTAAAACAAACTGCTGGCACAACAACTATTAGTGATACCACTTTTGAATTAAACAATACAAATGACTTATTAAGTGGTGGAACTCTTAATATTGGAACTAATTCAGCAGCCGCAACTTTGAATGTTTCCAAAGGTGCAATAGATAGAAATGTAACAACTAATCTTGCCTTAGATAGCTCAATCAATATCACTGGTGGCAACGTAACTCTAGACAGTGCAGATATCTGGGACGGTAGTGTAAACCTTGCAAATGGTTCACTAAATCTTGCAGGTATTACTAAAAATCCTTCAGGCACATTTAAACAAACTGGCGGTAATTTAACAGTTACAAACACAAACGTTTTAAATAATTCTAAAGACGCAATTTCAGGCGGTAATGTTAATATTGGTACAGCAACTGATACTGGCACACTAGAAATTCAAAACGGCATAATTGAAACAAATGCTAATATTGATATTACTCAAAATGGTACTTTAGACATTAAGGGTGGTACTACAAATATTGACGCTGATGACCGTTGGGATGGCGAAATCAAAGTTTCTAACGGAACATTAAACTTAGTTGCTAATAAAACAAACATAAGAACTACAAGTTCTGCTAAGTTTAATCAAACTGGCGGTATTACTAACATTGATGATTCAAAATTATCATTAGATAATGCAAATAGCAAAATTACAGGTGGAACAGTAAATATCACTTCTACTGGTGAACTTAATGTTAATAACGCTTCAGACAATACTTCCGAACTTAATTCAACAGGCGGAACTTTCTCATTATGTACAGGAAGTAAATACACAACTACAAATGGAACTATTGACGAAGCTTCAAAAGTTAACTTATCAAGTGGTTCAACATTCATACTTAGTGGAGAAAATACAAATGTAACACTTGATGGAGCTAATGACACATTTGACGGACATTTAGCACTTGCAAATGGAACATTAAACCTTAAAAATGGTATCGAAAAAACAACATCTGCTACTGGAATTTATGTTCAATCTGGTGGTATCGCAAACATTTCTGGCAACTCATCACTAACACTAAATGAGTCAGGTAGTACTATCACAGGCGGAACAGTTAATGTCACTGAAGGAAGTAAATTGAGCATATTGAATGGTCAAAATAATTCTTCAGCATTAAACGTAACAGGTAGTAATTTCACAATTAAAAACAATAGCACATACACAACAACAGACGGTGTTGTGGATAAAGATTCTGTTGTAGAAATCGAAGCAGGTTCAAAACTTAAATTAAACGGCAATACCACAGAAGTAAACTTGACTAAAAATGATAAAACAAATGGTCATATAGAAGTTACAAGTGGTAATTTATACATTTCAGATGACCTAACAAAAGTTACAACAGATGTTGGTACATTTGTGCAAACTGGCGGTAACACATTCTTAAATAATTCAACATTAGTTCTTTCAGACACTAACAGTGCAATTACTGGCGGAAACTTGAGCTTAAAAGAAGGTTCTACACTAACATTTTCAACGAATAGCCCAGCTTATCAAGGTGGAAATGTTATAATTGATGACACATCAGTTATGAATTATCTTGCGGAGCAAGGACTAATCCAAGTTACTGGTGGAAATCAAATCAATATTGATACATCTGGTTTAATCAATATGGCAAACAGAGTTAGAACCAATAGTGTAATCAATAATTTAACAATCAATAATGGCGAATATGGTGGTGGAGTTGCGAATTTTGCAATAGACATCAACGCAAGAAGCAATGCTCAGGCATCAACTGATACAATTACTGCAAATTCAATCCGAGTTGCAACAAGCGACACAGAAGGTACAATTAGAATTTCAGATTACAATTTGGGTGGAGATATCTTCGGATATGATGCTCCAATTGATAAAAGTATTAGATTGGGCAAAATATTCCAAACCGATGATTTAGGAAAAGAAGTAACTTTTGCCGCAACTGATAAAGAAGTGTTTACACCAATCGGTTACTATAAATTGAATCCTTCATCAGCAAATGATGGTAGTTATACTTTCGATTTAGCTAGATTTAACCCAGAAGTATATCGTGGTCAAGTTTCTAACTTAGCATCATATATGAACCAACTTGCGTTTAATGACACAATGTTCAACCGTGCACACATCAGACACTTTGCATCAAATGGCAATCAGATGTTTAAGAATAAGACAGCAGTTCTTGACGGAAATGCAAGCTATGAAAGAACTCTTCGTGATGGTCAAATTTGGACTGAAGTCTATGGCAACATGGAAACACTTAGAGTTAATGCTGGTGTAGATAAAGTTAGAAATAACGCTTGGGGCTTCATTGTTGGTGGAGATTTCGGACTAAGAGATCTTAAAAATGGTTGGAGTTGGATGCCAACAGCTTACTTGGCATACAATGGTGGACGCCAAACTTATGATAGAGTTGGAATGTGGCAAAACGGTGCTCAAACAGGCTTTATGGGAACATTTATGAAAGATAAAGCTATGCACTCAGCACTTGCTTATGTTGGTGTATACGGAGCAAATATTGATGTTGCAGGATACTCAGAAGATGCATTCAACTATTTCTTAGGTGTGGCAACAAAATCATCTTATGATTGGATAACTAAATCACACTTCAAAGTTCAACCAAACTTGACTCTTGCTTATAACTTATTCGGTCAACAAAACTGGCATAGTAATTTCGGTCAAATGAGTATGACCGCAGGATTCTTGAATGGCTTTAATATTGCTCCTGGAGTGAATTTCGTAATTGACCACGAAGATTGGAGTACATACGCAACAGTGGCTTATGCTTGGAACTTTATCCCAGGAATGGGCGGAGAAGCTGGAAATGTTGGATTATCCGACATAGAAATGAAAAATGGATATCTACAATATGGCTTCGGTTTCACAAGATCATTCTCTGACAAATTTAATATGTACGGTCAAGCAACCATTAGAAATGTTGGACGTCTTGGTGTAATTTTCCAAGGTGGTATGAACTGGAGATTATAATTTAAAGAAAAGGAAAAAAAAAAAGGCGGGATTTAGTTATAAATCCCGCCTTTTAAATCTCTTATTAAATTAGTGATGACAATGTCCACCACAAGCGTGATGGTGTTCACCTTCAGAATGAGAATGCTCGTGATGTGAACATTTCGCATTAGGGTCAAACACTAGTGAATTTGATAACAATGCCGAAACAGCTTCATCTGCACTACCAACAACACCACCATAAAGTTTGATATTGCCTTCTGCTAAAGCTCTTTGAGCACAGCCACCAATACCGCCACAAATCAATGTGTCAACAGAATTATCAACTAAGAATTGAGCAATTGCACTATGCCCAGAACCATTTGTTGAAACAACTTCAGAAGATGTAATTGTGCCGTCTTCTACTTGATAAATTTTGAATTGCTCTGCATGACCAAAATGTTGAAAAACTTCGCCATTATCGTATGTTACTGCTATTTTCATAATTTCACCTCTACTTTGATTGTGTAAGACTTTTTTGTTTATATTCAATTAAACATTGTGCTAATTGATCAGGACAACTTGTTGATTTTGGACCACATTTAATCCCTTGTAATTTTTCAATCACTTCATCAACAGACATCCCTTTAATCAGACTTTTAATTCCTTGCAAATTTCCATGACATCCGCCATAAAATTCTGCTTCTAATATCTTTCCATCAAGAATTGCCACCTGCATCACCTGACAACAAGTTCCAGATGTCTGATATTGTATAACTTCAGGTTGATTATTCATTTTAATTACCTCATTAAATCTTCTAATAATACTCTAACACGTTTTTATCTTTTAACCCAGATTTTTAACTTTTATTTAATGTTTCAAAAATTATTACAAATGTAAATATTAGCAAAAATACATGGCAAAAAATATTATTCATCAACGTTTATCCGACATACGATTTTGATAGGGAAAAATAATGAAAATATATAACATAAATCCATTTGCTCAAAATTTTAAGGGCAAAAGAGAAGATAGAAAAGCCGTAGCTCAGCTAAAAGAAAACAATCCTTATAGTTTAAACACGATTAACCAAAGACGTATTAACAACGCAATAGAAAGTCTTTCAGAAGTATCAGGGCAGGAAAATGCCGAATTTTTACTTGATGTTGCAGAAAATTTAAGATATCAAACTCGTATCGATTTAGGAAAAAGCCAATTCAACGATTGGCAAGTAAAACTTGATGATGCAATCAGAAAATCCCTAGCAAAATCATCACCAGAAGTGCAGGAAAGATTAACCCCAAGATTAGAACAATTACGCAAGTCAAAACCCCTATCAGAAGAAGAAAAACAACTTCTAGAACTTCGCTCAGCAATCATTTCGAAAGTTGACCCTAAACAGCTTGAGAAAATTGAAAGTGAAAATATTAAACAATTGGGCAGAAATCTTGATTATTTTATCATTTCATCAGAAGTTTCAACTGCTCAAAAATTATACATCTTGAAGCAATTAAACTATTTTATGAGTCCTGAGTATAAAATTAATCCCCAACTTGCGAACAAAAAAACTCAAGCTCTAGCTGAGATTATCAATGACATCACAGTTGATACTCCTGAATCAAAAATCCCAAATATCAAAGCTATTAACCAGCTAGAACACGGTATGTGTGCTGCTATTTCCATTTGTCGAAAAGCTCTTGCTTACGAAGACAAGGTAAATTTTGTTGATATTATTATGTCTGAACTTGATGACTCTCCAGTTCTTATGGTTTACGATATAAATAAACTTGGCTCAGGAACAAAAGTTCCTATTTCAAAAACTCGTTTAGATTTTGATTATGCCCTATCAAAAGGTTATAGAATTATTGATACTTCTGCCCTTTACTGGATGCATATTGCAAACACAACAGGTTCAGGTAATGAATTTATTGGGATGTATAGCACTTTTGACAAAGAAGACTTTGACACATTCCACGATTGCCATTTGATGCCTAATTTACCAACAAAAGAATTAGAAGCAAAACAGGATTATTATAGAACCTTATTAAAAGCTAAAGATGCTATTGGTAGCTATAAAAAACGAATGGAAAAAGCACAAAAAGAAAATGATGTACAAAAAGCAAGAGGTAATATTAAGGCAGTAGTTAAACTAAATTCAACATTGAGAAGTATCTTAGCTGAAATCGCACCTGATACTGACTCGCAAACACTTAGAACCGTCTTTACAGACTTATTGCGACTTGAAGTACGCAATTCGAGCAAAGCCGACAAGGTTAAAGACTACACCCGTGATTTTGTATTCTTACCAAACGAAACTGAAAGAGCAAAACGAGAAAAAATCAATGCGTTTTTATCTATCAGTTTACCTAACAAAAACCTAGAAAAATTAGAACAAAGAACTCCAGAAATTCTAGAATTAGTTCAATCTATCAATAATCTAAGTGAAGGTCAATCAAGAAGTTATCAAGCAAGAGTTTATAGCAGAGCCAAAGGTTTATATGAAGCTGCTGCGACATATAGAACACAATACAAATGGGGGTTAGAAATCCCTGAAGTCCTTGAAGATTTAACTATCGTTCACAAAATTCCAGATAGAGAAACTCGTATTATCAAGAATATCGATATGTTAATCAAAAAATTAGAAGATGGTAAACTAAATCCAAAAATTCAAGAAGGTTTAGCAAGAAACCTTGGAACAGAAAATGACCCAGAATTTCTAATCGAAGCTCTAAAAACAAATAAAGAATCATTCATCTATATAATGACAGATGTTATGGATAGTTTTTATGAAAATATTCTACTTGGTAGTAGAAAAGATGCATTAATCAACGATATTGATGTCGCTAGAAAAGCTATCAAAGCAAATAAACCTATAGTTCTAGGAATGATGGCATCTAATTTAGACGTAAAAGAAGATAAGCGTAAAGTTCTTGATGTTCTTGATAGATACACAAAAATTCTACAAAGTAAGGATTGTACTGAAGAACAATATATCCAAATTTTCAACTCTATTGGGAATAAAAGTCTTATGCAAGACTTTAAAGAAAAATATGAAGAATTAAACGAAGTATTTTTAGAAAACCCACCAAGAGAAGAAATAATTACCAAATTTAAAACCCTTCATAACCTTCCACCTGAAGCAACTATGGATGAAATTGGACAAATAATGCAGTATATCGGTAATAACTTTAACGAAACTGCAAAAATTACTACCATATTCCAAAAAATACTAGAAGTTCGCGATGATGATGGCACAATTCTAAATACCGTAATGGCAAAACCTATCATTATGAAAAAACTTGAAAATTCTGGTACTATCATCCCTGAAAAAGATTTGAGAATGTTACAAGAAAGATTTTCTCAAATTTCAAACGCCTTAACAAATCATAATGGCGTAGAACTAGAATTAAAAGATTTACCAATCGAATTATTTACTTTCTCAAAACACGAAAAAGAAGTCCTAGACCAAATTGAGAAAAAAATTAATCAATGGTACTCATCAGTAACAAGATCCCTAAAATACCAACATAAAGATATCCAAGAAGAACTTAACGAACTACACAGAGAAGTTGGGTTTAAAAAGGGTCATGAATATATGAGTGAAGGAAAATCTGGACTTGATGCAAGCCAACAAGTAAGAATTTTTGAACACATGACAGATAGACCATATTATGCTGAAACAAATGGTCCACTTGCGATTGCGAAAATCAAATCTTCACCATATTCAGGTGTAACAGGTACATCCGTTAACCATAGACACCCAGCTATGCACGCTCAATATGTAGCAGATATTAGAGATGTAATGATAAGAACTGAAAATGGATTTGAAACAAAAGAAGCTCTATTCCATGATAACTCTTGGGGGCCAACAGAGCACGCAAACACTTGGGTTGATGAAGCTGAATTAACCAGAACCGATTATAGAAGAAGATTTGGCGGTGAATTAGGATACATCACTGATAGCAAATACCTAAATGGTAAACTTGTAGAAAACCTTCAAAATGAAATCGGCAAAACAAAACTAGCTGAAACTGAAGAGTATCGTTTTGCTATGCACGAAGATACTACAATAGCAGGTAAGTCTCCACTTGCAGATATGCAAGTTAGAAGAATTAGACAAAATACATTGATTAACCCTGTAAGAGATTTTAAACACTTTGAAAAACTAACATCTGAAAAAACTCAAACTGAAGTTCGAGATATTATCAATAAAACAAAATTCATCGGTGAATATGCTTACAATGATTTCTTAAGAATTCAACGCAGAGTCTTTGGTAACCAACCATTTGATAAAGGAATACAAACAAAAGAAGCTTACGACAAATTACCAGATAGCGACCAATTAAAAGTTCTATTTGAAAAAATTGCACTACTAAAATCATACAGCGAACTACCTGATGAAAAAATCTTCTTTAAGCATACAACAATGGAAGATTTGAAAAGAAACAAAGAATTAATCAGATTAGATGCACGTAAAAACTTTAACTACGCTTTTGGTAAAAACCCAGAAATCACACAATATGGAACAGAAAGCGTAAGAGAAGATGTTACAAAACTATTAGAAAAATTTGCTAAAGAAAATAACATCAGAATTACCAAAAAACAAATTACTAATTTGATTAACTCTCTAAAAGGAATTAACAAAGCAGAGTTCGATGGTAGCTTAAACAAAACAATTGATTTGATGATAGCTAACTTTACGCAAACATTAACTACTAAACTTCCAAAAGCAGAAAATAAAGATAAACAAATTACAGATTTGGCTAACCAAGTACGGGATATGTTACGTACTAATTTAGGATTCACGTTGGCCGATTTGGACGATTCTTCATCTGTTAAAAAGAAACTACCTAAACATATTATCAATTGGATTGATAATGTAGCTTCTCCATATTCAGATGAAGAATTTGTTCAAATTTTTACTGAAATGCAAAATATGACAACTAAAGAATTTGAACAAAAATATAATTCTACAATTGATGATCAAGCACTTGGAATTAAACCAATCACAGGCTATGACATCCTAAAACAATTCCTTGCAATGGATGAAAAAACTGAGAATATGCTATTTTCTATGCTTTATTATCAAGATTATGAATATAACGTAAAAATGGGTGAAACTACCCCAATTTATGATTTTAACAAATTTGGCAAAGTTCTCCGTGGTGCAACTTATAAAAATAAACGAACCTTGGATGACCTATATCTAGATTATTATTATTCGCTAATGCTTCTTTCTCTACCTAATAAAAGATATAAACCATTACAACAAACTCTATTTGACAAGTATAATGTTTATTTTGCTTATCCGAAAATTGATATGGAAGAAGCCAAAGAAGAAGAAGTTCTAATCAGAAATCTTTTCAATGGTATCAATGAATCAATGGAAGATATTGAAGATTATAAAGAAAAAGATACTGCGTACAACACAATAACTGAAGTTTATAAATTCTTATGGGAAAAATCTCCAGAAGATATTCCAAGTGCAAAAGATAGAAAATATGTAAACGATAAAATTTATAGTATTCTTGAAATATTTGGTGAAGATGAGTCAATTGCAGACACAATCAAGGCTGGCCAAGACATACTTGCACTTGAAGATAATGTAAATTATGCAAAACTACAAGAACTTATTACAACAATGTTTAACGAAATGAGTATGTATGCAACTACACTTGACGGTAAAACAATGTTGGATTCTGCTAAAGAAGAAATTAAAGAAATTGAAACTCGCAAACGAGCATTTGTGATGAATGTTTTTGCTCCAAAACACCAAAATAGAGCATACGAATTATTAGATAAATACATCAAAGCTAGAGTAAAAAATAAAGATAATGCTCCAGAAATTTTTGCCGATTTTGAAGAATTTACAAAGAAACATCGAATTCTTAAAAGACCTGAAGAAATGCTAAACGAATATATGCTACTTCTTGCAAAACCTTCAGATGATGATAAACGAAAATATTCTGAACAAGAAAAAGTTCAATTACAAGATGTTAAAGAGGTATATAGACACAATATTCAAGGTGCCCTAGAAATTGCAAATATTCTAGATATGCAATATATCATTATGGAATGTGCAAAAGAAGGTAACCTAAATATTGTAAGGGATGAATTTAGAAATTCACAACTTCAATTGAAAGATGGAAGAACTGTTTCACTAGATTCAGATGAAGCTCTCAATATAATCTTAACTCCACTAATTCATGGTACAGATGAAAAAACTGCACTTCTTTTCATAGAACAACTTGGTCTATCAGAACGAGTAATCGAACTATATGCCAAAAATATAAATACGAAGAGAATGTGCAAATTCATTAAACGTATTGATAGCATATTTACATCAGCTAACACTCAACTAAAAGCAGTTAAAAAAGAGATTACAAAACTTGGAAACATCGACAATGACCCAGACTGGGCACAAAAACTAGAAGATTTAAGACAAACTCTTAAACGTCGAGTTCACAATACAAATTATAGAAAAATTGACAAATTAGTTGATGCTTCATTTAACGATTTGTTAGACGAAATCGAAAAACACCCACAACATCCAAAAACAGCTCTATTATATTTACATATGGAAAATTTAAAATCTGGTATAGAGTATCTTGCGAAAGCAGACGTTAATAAGCTAAATTCGGCATTAAAAGGCTATCAAAGATACATCGACTTGATTAAACAACTTCAAATACCTCCAAATTCACCAGCTATTGAATTAAGAGAAAAATATCTGGCAGAAATTCAAAAAGTTGAAGATTTCGCAACAAAATATACAGGTCGACACTATGACGAGTTAGAATTTCACACCAAAAGTTCTGACGATTATGATGCTGAATTTTAATAAAAAAAGAGGAAGTAAAAACTTCCTCTTTTTTATATCTAATTACCACCTATCTTTTTAAGAAATCTGGAACATCCAAGCTCATAGATGGCATTTTAGGAAAACTCAAATCACCTGTTGAAGATGATGAAGTTGTTGTTTTCCCTTGAAAATACTCTGCAGCTGATAATTGTGGAGTATTAATTGAATTTTGAGATTTTTCAGCAAACCCAGTTGCAATAACTGTAATTTGAATTTCATTTTGGAATGCTTCGTTAATTGCAGTACCAATGATTACATCAGCATCATCTCTTACAACATTATTGATAATATTTGTAGCATCAGTAATTTCATATAATGTCATATTTGAGCTACCAGTAATGTTAACGATAATACCACGAGCACCATCAATTGAAGATTCAAGGAGTTGAGAATTAATAGCCATTTCAGCAGCTTTAATTGCTCTACCTTCACCTTGAGCTCTACCAATACCCATCAATGCTGTACCAGAATCTTTAACAACTTTTCTAACATCAGCAAAGTCGATGTTAATCATACCAGGGATTGTGATGATGTCAGAAATACCTTGGATACCTCTATAAAGAACTTCATCTGTTACACAGAATGCTTCTCTTAAGCCCATTTGTCTTTCAACAACTTGAAGTAATTTATCGTTTGGAACAACCAAAATTGAATCTGTGTATTTTTTCAATTTTTCAATACCAGCTTCAGCTTGAGCCATTCTTTTCTTACCTTCCCAACGGAAAGGTTTTGTAACGAATGCGATTGTCAAAATACCTAAATCTTTAGCAATTTGAGCTACAACAGGAGCTGCACCAGTACCAGTTCCACCACCCATACCAGCAGTGATGAACACCATATCAGCACCTTCTAAAGCTCTTGTAATTTCTTCCTTCGCTTCCATAGCAGCTTTTTCACCAGTAGCTGGGTCGCCACCAGAACCAAGACCTTTAGTTGTTGATGTACCTAATTGTAATTTATTTTGAACTTCACTGAATGTCAAAACTTGTAAATCTGTATTCATTTGCCAGAATTCAACACCAGCAAGTTTAGCTTTAACCATTCTATTAACAGCGTTTCCGCCACCGCCACCAACACCAATAACTTTGATGCGTGTAGGGTTTATACTTGATCTTTCATTATTATTTCCAAAACTTGAAACGATATTTTCCATTGAACCTCCTACGTTTTTAATAATATTATATACAAAAAACGCCAAAATTCATGTATTTATACATTTTGTAATAATACTTTGCAAGAGGAAGAATAACTGAAAATAATAAATCTATTATTATCCTTGGATATCTAATTTATTACCTTGGTGTTTGCCTTTAAAAGCAAGTGCTTGCATTTTAATTCTCTCAGCTTGAGCCGCAACTCTAAAATCTTGAGCTGATGGTTCACCAGGAGCTAACGCTGCACGAATAACAACATTTGCGTGATCAATTGTACTTTGAGGATCTCTTTTATCTAAAACAGGCATTTTGATTGGTACATGACCAGCTACAGGAATACCTTCAGAATTACGTTCAATAACAATATTCCCAGCAAAGCTACCGCCAGCCATCTTATGAGCCATTTCATGAGCATAGATATGATTATAATTTCTTGTAATCAATTCCTGTTTAGATATTGCGTTCATAACATTCCCCTACACATTCCTACTTGTTGCTACTATTGTAGCAGATACATGAGAATTTGTCAAGGGTTTTGGTCGAAATTAAACTATATCTTTATGATGAAATTGTTTTTTACCTTTTGCATAATCCTCAACAATATGGCCGTTACCAACAAGTTTGTACTTATAAATTGTCAAACCCTCTAAACCAACAGGGCCACGAGCGTGGGTTTTGTTTGTAGAAATTCCAACTTCTGCTCCAAATCCATATCTAAAGCCATCCGCAAAACGAGTTGAAGCGTTGAAATAAACACCTGCTGAATCTACTTTATTCATAAACAATTCAGCTCTTTCTACATTTGATGTAACAATACTATCAGTATGACCAGAACCGTAAGTGTTGATATGTTCAATTGCTTCATCAATAGAATTAACAAACTTATACGCTAATGTTTTTTCACCATATTCAATATCCCAAGCTTCTGGATTTTTTTCTAATTTAATTTCCGCTAATTGTAATGATGCCAAAAGTTCAGGTGCTCTTTGGAAGCTATTGTGAATTAAAAGAGTTTCCACCGCATTACAAGCACTTGGATATTGGGTTTTAGCATCAATAACAATTTTTGATGCCATATCTATATCTGCAAATTTATCAACAAATACGTGACAAATACCACTAGCATGCCCTAATACTGGGATATTCGTATTTTCTTTGATATATTTTACTAACTTGTTTCCGCCACGAGGAATAATCAAATTGATATATTCATCGCATTCAAGCATTTCTTTTACATCATCACGAGAAAATACTTGTTGAACCACATTATGAGGGAAGTTTGGCACCATATCAAGTGCAAAATTTATAACTTCCATAATCTTTTGATTAGTATTTTTAGATTCTTTACCACCTTTTAAAATAACCGCATTTGAAGATTTGATTGCTAACGCTGAAATTTGAGAAATCACATCTGGCCTTGCTTCAAAAATTATTCCCAAAACCCCTATTGGACAAGATACTTTGCACAAGGTTAAATCTTTATCCAATTCTCTTTCTAGTAATTTTTTCCCCACAGGATCTTCCAAAGATGCAATATCACGAACACCTTGAATCATATCACGCATCTTAAACTCATCTAGTCGGAGTCTGTTAAAGGTTGATTTTGTAATCTCACCTTTTGCCAATAATTCTTCTGCTTCTTCTAAATCTGTTCTATTAGCATCAAAAATCTCTTCTTTATGAAGCTCAAACATTTCAGCAATTTTGTTTAATGCTTCATTTTTCAATTTAGTAGATATATCTGCAATCTCTAAAGATGCTTGTTTCGCAGCTTTAGCAATTTTTCTAAAATCTTTACTCATAATTTCTCCAAATTAAAGAATAGTAATATTATCTCTAGTTATAATCGCATCATAATTTTTAAATCCAAGAATTTCTGCAATATTGTCAGAATGTGATCCAATAACCTTTTTACAAGATTCTGAATCATAATTAACAATACCACGAGCAATTTCATTTTTATCTTCATCTAAAATAGAAATTACATCACCCTTCTTGAATGTGTTTATAACTTCCACAACACCTATTGGCAACAAACTTTTTTCTGCAAATAGAGCTTCTTTTGCACCTGCATTAACAACAATTTTCCCAATGATGTTTGTTGCATAACCAATCCAACGTTTTTTATCAGAAAGGTTTTCATCAGATGGTAAAAACATCGTACCCAAATCTTCACCATCGAAAATTCTTTTGATAATAAATGGCTGTTTCCCATTTGCGATAAGAACCTTACCTCCAAAACGAGTAACAAGTTTTGCAGCTTTTAATTTAGTTTCCATACCGCCACGACCACCATCAGAAACACCTGATGCTAATGCCAATATATTTTCATCAACTTTATTAACCTCTTTGATATGTTCAGCATTTGGATTAGTTTTAGGGTTGTCACTATACAAACCATCAATATCTGATAAGATAATCAATAAATCTGCATCTAGTTCACTTGCAACAAGTGCTGACAATTTGTCGTTATCTGAAAAACAAACTTGCAAGTCCTCTTTAACATAACGCAAAGCAACATCAAGAGTTGACACCGTGTCATTTTGGTTAATAACAGGAATTACACCAAGCTCCAAAAGTTTGTTCAATGTTGTTCTTAAACTTAAATATCTTTCACGAACAGAAAAGTCATCTTCTGTCAAAAGAATTTGAGCCGCAATCAAACCATAAGTTTCGAAGCCGTTTTCGTAAATTGACATCAATTTACCTTGTCCAATCGCTGCACAAGCTTGTTTTAAAGCAGTACCTTGAGTATCTTCTAAACCTAAACGCTTCTTACCTAAACCAACAGCACCAGATGTGATAACAATCACCTGCTTGCCTGATTTCACAAGGTTTGCAATATCTTCAATAAATGTATACACCCTAGGTAGTGATACATAACCTTCATCATTTCTTAAAACATTTGTCCCTAGTTTAACTACAATACGTTTTGCATTTATAAATTCTTGTCTATCCATAAACCTATTTTATCACAATGTTGAAATCTGGTCTATAATATTTTTCACTATCAATTATTAGAATGATTGATTTTCATCAAAAAAATATTAAAATTTAAGTATGAAAAAATTTTTTCTGGGTTTATTTATAATTTTATTTGGCTTTTTCATGCTTGTTACACCGACACTTGCGGAGGAACAACAAGAAACAACATATCCTGACGATGTAAACGCACAGGAAATTGCTGATGATGAGTACACTGAAGCTATTGATATCGAGCAAATGTATCGAGATATGCCTGTGCCAGAATTCAAATATATGCACAACATCGATCCTGGAGAATACCAAGACACAATGTATTCAACTTGGTCACCATATCCACTATTCAGACTTACAACTCCACTATTTTTCAAATCAATAGCAATCGAACCTGGATATTATCTTTTGACTCCAAGAGAGCACAAAGGCTCATGGTACATATTATTCAAACAACAAGGAAAAGTTAAATATATAATTCCTTGTTATAAAAAAGAAATCGTTCCAGTTGATTTTTATAAGAACCACTTACCACAAATTAAAATGACAAAAATTCAACTTATCAGAGAAAAAACTTTAAAGTTTGTTGGTAAACATTTCAAGAGTTCTAAACGTGATCCAATCCCTGACACATATTTAGAAGCGTCAGATTTAGAGAACAATTTTATTTCAATAATCGTTTATTGGGGTAACTACCGCTATTATTTTGTACTAAGAACTATACAACTGTAGCGTGTAAAATAAAAATTTTATATTACATTTAATAAAAAGGGGAAACTTATGAAAAATTTAATAAAATTATTTTTATCAATAGCAATCGTATTTAGCGGATTAAATGTATTCGCAGCAGGTGGTTTCTTCAATCCAAACCTAGATATTAGGGAAGTTAGAGCAAGCCATATTTTAGTTAGTAGCAGAAAAGAAGCACTTCAACTTAAAAAAGAAATCAAAAATGGTGAAATAACATTTGAAGATGCTGCACTAAGATATTCTCAATGCCCATCAGGAAGACGTGGCGGGGATTTAGGATACTTTAACAGAAAACAAATGGTTCAATCATTCGCAGATACTGCGTTTGACCTTAAAATTGGAGAAATTTCTGATCCAGTTGGTACAAAATTTGGTTGGCACATAATAAAAACAACAGATAAAAGATAACACACAAAAAGGAACTTTCAAAAGTTCCTTTTATTTTGCAAACTTTCTTTCAACCTTTCTTATATTTATAAAATATCCAATCGTAACAATTACAGCAGCCGTAATCCAAGCAATCGGGCCAGCATAGAAGATTCCAAAATATCCAAATTCAACAGCTAAAAATCCTGCAGCGTAAGCTCTAACCATAAGCTCTGCACAAGAAGATGTTAGTGGGATTAATGGTCTTCCCATACCCTGTAAAGCGTTTCTGAATATAAAAATTTGTCCTAAGAAACAATAGAATAAAGTACTTATCCACAAATATTCGTGAGCTATTTTAATTACATCAGGATTTGCTTTTCCGATAAACGCCTCAATAATCTCTGGCCCCCAAAACCTCATCACAAATGCCATCAAAAGGCTTAATCCAATGTTTATTAAAGATGATTTTATGACCCCTTCTTTAATTCTTCCAACTTCTTTTGCTCCAAAATTTTGTGCAACAAACGATGCTAAAGCAATACCAAATGAAATCATAGGTAAAGTCGCAATTTGCTCTACTCTCAATGCTGCAGTGAATGCTGCAATTACATTAGCACCAAACGAATTGCAAACACTTTGGATTATTAAAATCCCAATTCCTAAAACCGAAAATTGTAACGCTGCAGGAATACCTACCCTCAAGTGCTCTTTTGCAAATTCTCTGTCATCTTGATTATGTATAAAATCAAAAATCCAATCAGATTTTTTTGTATGTAGAATAGGAAATTTTAATTTTACAAAAATCAAACACAATAACGCTGAAAAACCTTGAGATAAAACAACTGCTACAGCTGCTCCAGAAACTCCCCAATGAAACTTAAGAATAAATAACAAAGCCAAAAATATGTTTAAAACTGATGCCAAAATCAGGAAGTATAACGGGGTTTTACTATCACCCAAAGCTCTTACAATACTAGCCAAAAGATTATAAAAATTCACCAACACAAGCCCAAAAGTACAGATTTGAATATACCAATAAGCGTCATGCAAAATTTCTGTTGGGACATTCATCATAAAAAGAATTGGCTTCATACAAATTGCAAATAGAATTGAGAAAAACAAAGTAAAAGCGGTACTCAGAATTGTTGAAACAGTTGCAGAACGCCTAACTCCATCAAAATCTTTTGCTCCGAATCTTTGTCCAGTGATTACCGCAAATCCATTGTTCATCCCCACAACAGCAAACATAATCAAGAAAAATAACGGTGCAGTAGCACCAACAGCAGCCAAAGCATCAACGCCAAGAGTCCTTCCAACAATCACAATATCTGCAATATTATACAATTGCTGAAAAATATTTCCTATCAAAAGTGGGATAGAAAACAGTACAATTAACTTTAATGGCTCGCCTCGTGTTAAATCCTTAATCATAGATTTAATTATATCAAAAAAAATACTTGAAAAAATTTTTTCTTCATGTAAGATAGATTTATGCGGTCGAAAGCCGTTGAAAAATGAATAGGAAAAAGGATATGGCAAGGTAGCTCAGCTGGCTAGAGCGTTCGGCTCATACCCGAGAGGTCGAGAGTTCGAGTCTCTCCCTTGCTAAATAAAAAAGATAGGACTTGTTCCTATCTTTTTTATTTTGTCTTGTTTAATATAAAATCTTTGACTTTAATAAATAATATACTGCACAACAACGATACAAAAAACATCAATCCAGAAACCACAAAAGGATTTCCATCATTTCCCCATTTGAAATATTTCAAAATCAATGCCATTATTGGTTCGTGAATTATATATAAGGACAATAAATTAACAGATAAAAACGATACAACTTTATTTTGTCCATTTGTTTTTTGAGAAAGTTTTAGTGCTAACAAGTAGAAGGATAATATTGCCAAAACTGCCCCAGACAAATCTATCAAAACATTTTTGTATGCAAAGTATAGCAAAATCTCTGCCCCCGCAAATATCGATAAAATTACCCAAATATATCTTGCTAAAGTTTTTTCGATAAAATCTTTATGTTCTACAAATAAACATCCTAGATAGAAAAATATTGCAAACTTAGGTATTCTTGCCAAACACGAACTTGGACCAATTGTTGCTAATAAATTAAATCCAATCAAAACTACCAATAATACATACTTATTTATTTTATTAAACTTGAAATAATACAAAACAAAAAACAAAGTTATAATAAATAAGTCAATCAAAAACCACAAATGCCACGTATAATCCAATGTTAGAAAACTTGTATAATAAAATCCAATAGATTTATCTAGCGGATTTATAAAACAAATCATTGGTAAAACATACAAAAATCCAGCTAGATAAAATGGTAAAAGTAACCTTTTAACACGCTTTAAAACATATTCCCAAGCATTTTGGATTTTATCTTTATTCAGATAAAACAGAAAACCAGACAAAAACATAAACAATGGCATATGGAATGAATAAATAAATTTGTCGATTATATCAAATGCCAAAATTGTTTGTGTTTTATGAAAATACCAACCACCATCGTGATAAATCCTCAATGCGTGTCCTAAAAATACACACAAAATACCAAACGCTTGCAGAATTTCAATATAAAATAATCTTTTACTTTTTTCCATAGAACAATTATAAACCAAATCAAAATAAAAATATCATGGCAATTTTCACAGGCAAAATGTTTTTATTAGATATAAGGAAAAATAATACTCGGAGTAAACTAAATGGATTTCAGTCCACAAATCAGTTTCAAAGCAAGTACAGAAGTATCTTCAACGAACTTGCTAGACAAATACAAACAAGTAGAAAAACAAGTTACAACAGAAACTCAAAAAGATACTGTTGTAATTTATCGTGATTTGGTTGCTGATTTACAACTAAATAAGGAAAAAGCTGCAATTGGTACAGTTGTAGAGGGTCATGTAAATAAAAGACCTGCATTTTTTAAAGTTGTAACTAACAATGAAGATGAAACTTGGTTTGAAGGAACTCTTAATAAAAAATATATGCTGATGCATTGCAAAGATAAAGTATATGATGGCAAATATGATAATAAAGAATTCGTATTAGCAATAGATTATAACGAGCCATCAAAACTATCTAACTTCTTCAATGAAAAAATCTGCGGAAAAACATTCCGACCTGATTATTTCCACGTAAAAGGAAGAATTGGCAATGATGAGGTTGATATAACATTACCAAACACAAAAATCCCAAAAGATCCAATATTAAAAGATCTACTAACAATGGTTCTTGAAGATAATGGGCTTAAAGCTCAAATAATTGGTGACGAAATTAAATCTTTAAAATTCTCAGCAAGTGCAGTAAAAAATATCAAGCAAAAAGCTGAAAAACGAGAAAAAGTGATTAATAATGATATTAAACCATTATTTATGCAATCAATAAGTTCTGCAGTCGGCATGATTGTCGGTGCAACTATGAGTGCTCTGTTATTAAAACTAAAAATAAAACACTAATTCTTTACGAAATTTTACATTATACAAAAATTTAAGCAATTCTATTTTTTAGGGGACTTTATCTAATCGAAAGGTAGATAATAAGATGCAAAATATTAGTTTCCAAGGTAGAAGTAATTTAGTTTTTTCAAATTCAAGATTTAATGATTTAGCCCAACGAGTGACTACTGAACGCAGAAAGTGTTCATTTGCAACAAATCAATTTCTTACAAAAAGAACTTTTGGCGTAGATATGGAAACAATGCCAGTTATTGTTTTTGTCAGAGGTGATAATGAAGGGGTTATTCAACGCTATGCTCCTAGTCGAAAAATTGATGAGCTTTTGTATGAATTAGAAGAAAAAGTTAATCAACTAAAAGCATCTACCCAAGAAAAACTAACAGCTTGGATTATTGGTGGTAAACCAAATGATGCCAAAACAACTATAACTACCAATAGAATTGCAGAAGTAATTTGCGACAGACCAGATATTGATACATCTATCCTTGTTGGTGATAGAATAAATACTACCGAAAGAATTTATATCAGAGGCAATTCTCAAGGAACTGAAATTATTTTCCCAGAATTAAAAGGGGTTAAATCTGCAGATGATGTAGAAGACATCTTTGATATTACAGAATTCAATAATACCCAAATTTCGTTATAATTACCCTGAAAGATAAATATGCAACAAGTATCATTTACCGGAACATATATAAAACCAATAACAATCAAAAAACTTGCCGCAAACGGTGAGTTTGTTCCTCATGAAGTTTCACTTGTGCAGTTTGACGCTAACAATCCACTTGATATACAAGTTATCAGAGATACATGCAATGAGTGGAAAATTTTCGGCAACTGTTTTGTTGAAATAATTAGAGATGTTGCTAATTGGCTTCATGGATTAAAAAGACCACAAAAATCTCGCAAAATTTTCTTTTTAACAAATCAACAATACGGATTTGAAAATCTAAATCCTGATGAAATCTTAGGACAATTTATGGTTTGGAATAAAAAAAACACCAACAATGTTCAACTTGAAGTGCTACAAACAAATCCTTTTCATAGCTATGATGTTGCAGAATTTCGCAGATATTCTGAAATAGGAAAAAGTATGGTTGATGAAATTAAAGAGCAGTACCGTGGAAAAATTATCAAACTATACTCAGATAAAGATGCCACTGGTTTTTATGAAAAACAAGGGTTCGTACCTGATACCCCAGGGTCTTTAGATTACACTTATACCCCTTAACCTTTTGTAGATACTGAAAAAATTAAATTATGAAGACTATCAACTTTCACAACTTTTTTGTCTTGAATTACTTGTTGGAAAATTTCAACCATTTTCTCATTCGTGCTCACTAACTCTTCCAATTCTTTCAAATGACTTGGTAATCTCTTTTTAGGAGTATCTGAAACAACAAATAAGCTTTTCAAAGAACTCCAAAAAGACTTTTTCCCTTTTAAAATTGAATCAAATTTTTCACAACATTCTTTTATAAGAGAAACCTCTTTATTAGTAAAAACCCACGCATCAACATTACCAGAAGTAGGTAAAGTTAAGCCAAAATTTTTCGCATTTTGAACAAGCCAATCATAAGAATATTGTTTACATTCTGGAACTGTTTCTGTGATAACTTCTACAACTTTTGCTTCCAGTGGATGCTTTCCCGCAAACATATACACAGGACTTCTTGTAACACCTGCAAAAAAAGTCATATGCTCCGAAATATTTGCAACGGTTTTTGCATCAACATTTGGAAACCTGTATATTCCAGTAAATTTTGGGGTATTATTTATATTTCTTATTTCCATTATTTTTTCCTATCTGTAAGTATTAAACCCTGTAAAAATATTTTTTGCGTAAAAAAGGCGAAACTTTTTTAAGTTTCGCCCTAGAAAATTTTCTAAAATATTAATAATTTTTTGCTTTCACAAAGAAATAAGATTGAGGGTGTTTGCATACTGGACATAATTCTGGAGCACCTTCTCCAACATGTACATGACCACAGTTTCCACATTCCCAAGTATTTGGTTCAGATTTTACAAACACTTCACCATTTTCAATATTTGCCAATAATTTTCTATATCTATCTTCGTGTTCTTTTTCAATTTTAGCAACCATTTCAAATAATGCTGCTAATTCATCAAAGCCTTCTTCTTTAGCTTCTTTTGCAAATGTTGCATACATATCGGTCCATTCATAATTTTCACCATCTGCAGCATCTTTTAGATTTTCAATAGTTGAAGAAATTTTACCACCATGTAGATATTTGAACCATAACTTAGCATGTTCTTTTTCATTATTTGCAGTTTCTTCAAAGATTTTACTGATTTGCACATAACCATCTTTTTTTGCTTGCGAAGCATAATAAGTATATTTATTTCTTGCTTGAGATTCGCCTGCAAAAGCTGTCATTAAGTTTTGTTCTGTTTTTGTTCCTTTTAAATCCATTACTCTTTCTCCTTTAAAATTATAATTATTCTTTTATCTCTTTTGATGGGATTACTGCAATGATTGCTGGCTGAACAAATAAAATAAATAATGCTGCAGCAAAAAACGTAATCATTGAAATTTGAGGATCCTTAATCAACTGACAAGCTGCTAATCCTTCTGCATCAAAAGTTAATAAAAACGCCAAAACAATCGCCCAAGGTAAATTACCAATGATATCTAACAATCTTTTCTTGTAATTAAATAATAGTAGAATTTTGATTAACAACAATGGCCACATAAAATACAGCGAATTCAAATTGTTCTTATAAACAACCACCATCAAAGCAATTCCACCAATAATATAAACTGTCATCAACAAGACATAATAAATTATAAAAAAAGATTGATTGATTTTACCTTTTGGGCTAAAAATATTTTTATTCATACTTACTCCTTTTATGTGCAAATTATAGCACTATTTAAGAAATTAGAAAAGACCGAACTTTATAAAAAGTTCGGTCTTCTAAATCTTTCTAACAATTAAACTAATTTAACTGTAATTGATTTTGGTTTTTGAGTGTAAGAAATTTTATCTTCTCTTGATAACCATCCTAGACCCATGTAAGTGAAATTATCATCTAAATCCATATCTTTTCTTAATTTGTTGATAGTAACTTCACCTTTGTCAGATAGGTAATTGTAGATTTTACCTGCTGATTCAATAATTTGTACTTGCATTTCTTTTTGTTCTTTTTTGCTAGATGTAAACATGTTTGTAACCTCCTTTTATCACAAAATTATAATACTACTTTTTTAAAATTAATGGAATAACTTTTTTTAGAAATATCCCGAAAGCCTTTTATATGTGGGGTTTCAATTCTTAACATTTCTAAACTATAATTAAATTATATACAAAATTATAAATAAAAATTCATCAAAATGGTGGATTTTTTCATAATTTTTTGTGATTTTAGGAAAAAATCGGCAAAATTTAAGAAATTATCAAAAATTTTTGTGATAATTTTCACAAAAAATAAATCCAAAAGCATTGTGCTGTACGATATCTAATAGGATATCCTTTTTAAAATTTTCACAAAATTTTAAATTTTAAAAACTACTATTTCCAAGGATACGACTTGTCAATTTGCCAACCAGCACGTTTTATTCTTTCTGCACAATGATAACCATTACTTCTTGAACATCCTTGTTTATTCACATTATCTGAGTAACTATACCCGTAAGGTAAAATTCCCTTATCCTCAACACGAGTTAATATAAACAAATCTTTTCCCATCATATTTGGCTTCTCGCCACCATTTATATCAACATAAACACTTTTATTTGCGATCATATTACCATTAGCATCACCACCACCAGTAAATATTATGTACAAAAATCCATCTGGAGTAAGGAAAGTAGTACGAGCAGTTGGAGAAACCAACACTGTTGTAATTTTAGAACCATCAATAAATGTAAAAGGAGTATTAGAGGAATAACCACAAACTTCAGGAGTAGAACAATAAGTTAATACTTTAATAAAAGGAGCCCAATATTGTTTAAAATATTCCTTAGCACCTAAAGAGAATGCATCCTCAGGATCACCATATTCGTCATATGACAATTTATAAGCTTGGTTTAAAGTTGAAATAGCTTTTTGAAGCTTGGTCACTGTGGCTTTCTTTTGATACCCAGAAATCAAATTCGGAATAGTCATTGCAGCAACAACACCGATAATCCCAAGGGTAATCAAAACTTCTGCTAATGTAAAACCTCGCTTATTTACGCTTGGAGAGCCTTTAAGCGGTTGCCCCCCCCCCGAAATTGAAGCTATATCTATCTTTTCCCATTTTTACCCTCTCTACAGCAGTCCTAACTAAAATTATTATACAAATATTTTTTCGTTTTGGCAATATAATATTAATATGGATATTAAAGTTATAATTTTTGATTTAGACGGAACATTATTGAATACATTAGATGATTTGGCAGATAGTACAAACTTTGCACTGTCAGAATTTAATTATCCAACAAGAAGTAAAGAAGAAATCCGTACATTTGTTGGAAATGGCGTTGCAAAACTTATCGAACGAGCAATTCCAGATGGGAAAAATAATCCAAATTTCAATAAATGTCTTGAAATCTTTAAACAACATTACTCTATTAATAAATATAATAAGACTGCACCTTATAATGATATAATTAATCTATTAATAGAATTAAAAGAAAAAAATTACAAAATTGCAGTTGTTTCAAATAAATTTGACTTAGCTGTAAAAGATTTATGTCAGAAATATTTCCCAAATTTAATTGACATTGCAATCGGAGAAAATGAAGCGGCAGGAATAAAGAAAAAACCTGCTCCAGACACAGTAAAATTAGCCCTAAATCAACTAGAATTAACACCCGATCAAGCTATTTATGTTGGCGATTCAGATGTTGATATTTTAACAGCCAAGAACTCAAATATGCCATGTATCAGTGTAGCTTGGGGGTTTAGAGATAAAGAATTTTTAATAAAAAACAATGCACAAATAATTATAAATATCCCTAAAGAAATTATTGATTATTTAAAATAGATTTTCTATAATCAAATTAGAATTAATATATAAGAGGAAAATACAATGATTATAATTATGGAACGTGATGCAACGTTAGAAAACGTTCAAGCAGTCCGAGATTTATTACAAGAACACGGCTTTCAAGTTTTAGTAAAAGAAGGGGATGTTCACACAGTAATTGACGCTTTAGGCGATAAAACAACACTTTCCCCAAATCGAATTGATGCAATGGAAGGTGTAAAACAGATTAAATTCATCCGTGAACCATTCCGACTAGCTTCTCGTGATAGAAAATCAGAAGATACAGTAATTGAATTTGAAAACGGTGTAAAAATTGGTGGTGCAAATCGTCCAGTTGCTATGGTTGGCCCTTGTTCAGTAGAAGACGATTATGAAGGATTAAGACAGGTTGCATTTGCAGCAAAAGAACTTGGCTGCCAATTCTTGCGTGGTGGAGCTTTCAAACCAAGAACCTCTCCATATGATTTTGATGGCTTAGGAGAAAAAGGCTTACAATATTTAGCACAGGCTAAAGAAGAAACTGGCCTTTTGGTTGTTACAGAATTAATGGATTCAACAGACTTAGAACTAGTTTGCAAATACGCCGATGTTATCCAAATCGGAGCAAGAAATATGCAAAACTTTAAACTTTTAAAAGCTGTTGGACAATGTAATAAGCCTGTTATTCTTAAACGTGGAGCATCAAGTACTATTAGAGAATTTCTACTTGCAGCAGAACACATTATGTATAACGGAAACGAAAATGTTATTCTTTGCGAACGTGGATTAAAAAGTTTTGACAGTGCATTCACCAGAAACTTGCTTGATATTTCTGCAGTGCCAGTAATTAAAAAATACTCACACTTACCAATAATTGTTGACCCAAGCCACGGCACAGGTCAAAGATATTTAATCGAACCTATGGCAAAAGCAGGTTTGGTAGTTGGTGCAGATGGTGTTATGGTGGAAGTTCATCACAACCCATCAAAAGCACTTAGTGATGGTAAACAAAGTCTTTCAATCCCACAATTTAAAGAAGTATTTACAAGATTGAACTCATTAATTGATACTCTTCATTTAGAAAAAAGTTCAACAGTTTCTGATGTAGAATAATTTAATTGTTACAAAATGTAAACAAGGAAAATACCCATTATCACAGGATTTTGGGTATTTTTTGTAACAAATTAAAATTTTCATGCAAATTTCTTTTTCAAAAAAACTTTATATAGGTGTAGGTTAAATTTTTGTATTTATTTTTATAAGGTTAGAAAGGAAAAGTGTATTATGACATTATTTGCAGCTCCAGTAGGTTATGGTTATTCAACAGCGTATGCTCCAGCAACAACATTTACAAGTGATAGAAAAATTAATCCTCATAAAGATTCTGTTTTCATTGATCCAAGAACAGGTGAATTAACAACTATTAAACCTGGTATTTATGATCCAGAAAAAACTGAGAAAAAAGGTAAAGGCGGTTTAATCGCATTAGGTGCAACAATTGCAGCAGCCGCTTTAGCATTCGTATTCCGTGGTAAAATTGCAAAAATTCCATTTGTTAAGAATACAGTAATACCAGCATTAAGAAATACTAAAGCTTGGGCACTTGAAAAATTTAGAGTTCTTAAAAATGCACCTATCGTAAAAACTGTAACTGATGGTGTTAAAAATGGCTTCGAAGCAGTTAAAAAATTCGCAGGCAATGCTTGGACAACAGTTAAAAACTTCTTCAAAAAAGCTCCAGCAACTCCAACTCCATAAGCTAAACTAAATTTATAAAAACATCGATTGGCGATTTGACTTAATCTCTTCTATCTGAGCAAGATAATCTGAGTTAGTTAGATCGCCAATTGATTTATATAATTTTAACAAACTCATTTGGATATTATCTGCATTCATCTGAACCATATCATTTGCCATTTCTGTATTAGACATGGCAAGTCTTGTCATATCACGGAAACCTGATGCTGCAATTTTCAAAGCCAAATCGTTATCTTGTGCAGTTTTAAAAATAGCTTGAGCAACAACCATAGGCATATGAGAAATCAAGGCAACTGCTTCATCATGCTTTTCTGGAGTTGTAATTACAGGCTTTGCACCTAGTTTTTCAATAATTTCTACAAGCTCAACAGATTCTCCAAATACAGGCGTAATCACCCATTTTGCACCTTTAAACAAACCCTCAAAAGAGTTTTCAAAACCTTTATGTTCAGTCCCAGCCATAGGATGAGATGGTACAAACTTATATGGACGTTTCTTTTGACAAACAAATTGTTTCAATGAACAAACATCTGTAACAACCGTTTCTGTTGGTAAGATTTCTTCCAAACTATCCAATATTTCTAAAGTTTTGTTCATTGCAGAACAAACAAATACCAAATTACAATCTTTTAGAACTTCGTAATTTTTATAAATATTTTCACCATCTTGAGAATTAGAAACAGCAATAACCTCATATCCAAGTGAAACTAAGTCCTTAAATATTGAGCCACCTATTAAACCTAAACCAACAACACCGATTTTCACAATTTACTCCTATTATGAAAGAATTTGGAATGGACATTTTGTACAATGAGCCTTTGGGTGTAATACTAAATTATCTTCCAAATCATACATTCTAGCAATTCTTGTATCTAATAATGCCCCACATTTTGGACATTTCAAGCCCCCAGCACCATTTAAGATAAGCTGTTTTAAACTCTCAATAATCTCTGGCGACACAATATCGTTTACTATATCTTTTTCTAAAACTTTAATCTCATCAGGCTCACATTTCAAAACTTTAGCCAAAGCCTGCCTTACAGTTACCGCCAAAAATAATTCTTTTCCAGCCTCAACTTCTTCAACAATAAAAACAGGTATATTTGCCGCAATAGCAAGCCCCTTTTGAGTTAAACCTAACTCTTCTCTTTTTATTTGTATAAATCTTGCCAATGTTTTCATAAAAATATCATAGCATAAACTCTAAAACCTCCTAATTATTAAGAAATGTTACAAAGGCTAAAATACAGATATTGTGTGTTTTTCAGCAACTCAAAAAGTCGAAAAAGCATGTCAAATCAAGTCGAACATGCAATTTTTGAAAACGAAAATTGTTTATATAGGTACGGGGAATAAAAACTTATACAGGGAAAAAGAATAATGGCAATTGGTTTTGACATCATTAGCTGATATACCTTGTTGGTTTTATTTGCCAGCAGATACATCAAAATTTACACACACTTAAAAGAATACAATTTACACACAACACGGGGAATAAAATTATGGGAATTGACGCAGTATCATTAGGAAACATACCTTATTGGCCATACTTGCCAATGGGTGTAACAAATTTTGGTGGAGACACACAAGTATTTACTATACCGGATTATGCATCATCACAAATTGGATGTACATTAAACGGACAAGGTTTGGCAGCTATCCAAGGACAAGCTCCAACATTATATAATAACTGGGGTGTTAGCTTAGGCAACACTAATCCATTCATCGGTGGGATGGAACAGCAAATTGAACAAGTAACAGGTAATATGGGTATCCAAACTATTAACTCTTGCTTGGCAACAATTGCGATGACTAAAAATAGATTGAATGCAATGTTACTCCAAGGTAACTACTCAGATAAACAGAAAAAACAAATTGAAAAATTATTAGAAAAATTAGACGAACAAGAAGCTAAGTTAAATGATCTAGCAGCTGAGACAGAATTGTCTGGTTCAGAAGTATACAAAAAAGCAGCAGCTATTGAAAAAAGCGTAAGAGCTATTGTAACTGAAGCTGGTAAAATTGGTAAAGCTAATGGCTCATCTGGAAGCTCAGGAGCTGATGGAAATGACGGCGTTGATGTTGACGACCTAAACGATGATGACGACGACGTTGAACCAGCTGATGACGAAGATGGTGACGGCATTGGCGACCACGCTACATACTCGGATGAAGCATTCGTTATGGCAGACAGATTCTATAATGCAACATACTGCTGGGGTACTGAAGACGAAGAATTCAACGCAATCTGCGAGGAAATCAACCAAGACAACGTAATTGATGTAATGTTAGCTTGGAAAGATACACACGGCAGTGAAAAAGGCGAATCATTTATGACAGCATTTATGTGGGATGCCGATAGAGATCAAAAAATCAAATACGGTAAACAAATCAAAAATGCCTTAATGATTAAAGCTAGAGAACTTGGAGTTCTAGATAAATGTAGAGCAGACTTCGCTGAAATCGATAAAGAAATGAGAAGTTGGTTCTGGGTTGACAACGACGTAGCTAAAAACTATGACAACATCATCAAAATCATAGCTGAAGCTGAAGGCCAACCGTACAATACAGCGGACTTCAAATACTAAAAAGAAATAATTAAATTCCTCAATATATATGTGAAAGATTAAAGTAGGTTAGAAAAGTAGTGTAGTAATCTTATAACCTCCGACCAAGAGTCGGAGGTTTCTTTTGGGAAATCATGTAAAGCATGATTACGAAAGGTTTCGGGTTTATTACAACCCACTTGATTTTTTAGCATGCTCATATTATTATTCAACTTGTAGAGTGCTTACGCCAATAATCACTCAACAAGAAAAGGAAAAACTAATATGTCAATTAACTTAAAAAACAAACAAGAACTTGTTAAAAAATTCGGCAAGAATGAAAAAGACACTGGTTCATCAGCAGTTCAAGTAGCTATGATGACTCAAAAAATCAGCGAACTTACAGAACACTTAAAATCAAACAAAAAAGATTTCGCTACAAAAAGAGGTCTTTTGATGATGGTAGGTAAAAGAAAAAGATTACTTGCTTACATCAAATCTCAAAACCTTGACGAATACAGAGAATTGATTAAAAAATTAGGTATCAGAGGTTAATCTGATAGAACTTTTGAAAGACCGACCTTACAAGGTCGGTCTTTTTCAATAAGAGGGGTGTTATGAAATCATTAAAATCTATGCGTCTTCATATAGGTATTTTTGGAAAAACAAATGTTGGTAAATCATCTTTTCTAAATAGAATTACTAATCAAGATATTTCTATTGTGTCAGATATCGCAGGAACAACTACAGATGTTGTTGAAAAATCAATGGAACTTTTGCCTATTGGCCCTGTGACATTTTTAGATACTGCAGGGATAAACGATTTTTCAGATTTGGGTAAAGATCGTGTGGAAAAAACTCTAAAAGTTCTAAACAGGACAGATGTTGCCATAATTATCTGCGACTACAATGGCATAGATGATTTTGAACACGGGTTAATTGAGAAATTTAATGAATTAAAAATACCATTTATAATTGTGGTTAATAAAACAGATCTCCAAGGGATAAATGATAATACTTTAGCTGAATTAAACAATATTTGTCCTCATATTTTAATTACATCAACAAAAACTGATGATAATTTAACTCATAGATTTAAAGAGGTTTTAGTAAAATTATTACCTGAAGAATTCGTAAATTCACCAAAAATTGCAGGGGATTTAATTCCAGAAAAAAGTACAGTAATTTTAGTTACACCAATCGATAAAGAAGCACCAAAAGGCAGACTTATTTTACCTCAAGTTCAGACAATTAGAGATTTACTTGATTCAAACTGTATAACAATCGTAGTTAAAGAATCTGAATTACAAGATACGTTAGATAATCTTAAAAATCCACCAAGTCTTGTTATAACTGATTCTCAAGCATTTAAAACAGTTGATGCAATCGTCCCAAAAGAAATTCCACTAACATCTTTTTCAATTCTTTTTGCAAGATTAAAAGGTGATTTATCCGAGTTTGAAAAAGGTGCAAAAGCTATTGAAAATTTAAAAGACGGAGATAAAGTTCTAATCCTTGAAAGTTGCACACACCACGCAATTGAAGATGATATTGGGAAAGTTAAAATTCCTAGACTTTTGAAACAAAAAACAGAGAAAGAACTTGTTATTGAACATTATTCAGGACACGACTTTCCTGAAATTAGTCAATATAGTTTAATCATACACTGCGGAGCTTGTATGACAAACCGTAGAGAAATTCTTTCAAGAATTCTGATTTCAAGCCAGAAACAAGTTCCTATAACAAACTACGGAATCACAATCTCATATTGCTTAGGCATTTTAGATAGAGCACTAAACATTTTTAGAAAACAACACTAAAAAAGCGGTTTTTAAGAAACCGCTTGATTCATTTTTTCCAATTCTTTTGGGTGTAGCAAGAATGTTTTTGCCTGATAAATGTTTGTCATTTTCTCAATCGGACCATATTTATCACCAACTGCTACGCATAGACCAATTTTATCTTTCAAATCATATTTCACAGCCGCATCTTTACCTAATAATTTTGGTAAATCATCATTACCTACAACCTGAATACCACAAGAACGAGTACCCAAACACTCATATCTTTTAACAAGGTAATCAATAACTTCTCTTAATTTTGGCATACTGAAACTTTCAAAAACTTCATCATTAACTTTTGCCAAACGTTGTAATACAACGTCCATTTCAAGCTTATTTAAACCACCTTGGAATGATGGTTGAGAAACATTATTTCTTTTCATATTGTTATTTACTGAATAGTTATAATTTGGGGTAATCGCTGAAATTTGCATAGATAAATTCTCCTTTTCAAGGTTATAAAATCCTCTAAAAAAGATTTTTGCCCATCTTGAGCCCAAAATTTACATATAGCAACAATTATACGCCAGATTCAGGGATATCAATACGTTTTAGACGTTGTTCAATACGTCTGTACCATTTTAATTTTGGTTTAAATAAGAATTCATAATCCTCAACCTGACCTTGTGAAATTTTCATAAATTGTTTATCACAAGTTTCAGTTAATTTTGCAGCCAAGAAGTTAGTGTATTCTTTTCTATCAATCTCGGCTTCCACGTTTGTAACTTCAATACGTTCACCAAAATCTACAACAACTTCTGGTCTATTATCTCTAAAGAAACAGAAATCAATAGCAACAGG
>JAFXHF010000015.1 GCA_017536545.1 bacterium | reverse complement strand
GTTTATAAAGAAGAAGCGTTAAAACAAGAAGAAGTTCTATATGAAGGATTAACAATAAATATTAATGATGTTAAACACGAAAAGGATCCATTTGGAGAAGTTAACACAATCACATTGTCTTTACTGATTTCAAATATGTCAGACAAAACCCTTTCAGGATTTGAGATGGCACTAGTTAATGATTATAATGCAAAATTTAGCCCATCTATATTTGGAGATACAAAATTAATGTTTCGCCAAATCAAACCAGGCGACAAACTTGTTGGAGAAGTTTCTTTTGCGGTTGACAACATTAACAGAAAATTCTGGTTAACATTTTATGACAGAAAAGATAAACAGGTCATAACAAAAATTTCCGTTGATAATGCTTACAGAGGACTCTCTCAAAAAACTAAAAAGAAAAACGAAAAAACTAGAACCAAAAGAACTAACTTCAAAAAAGAAGAAGATTTTATGGATATGGATTTTTAGGGGTAAATGTAAAAAAACAAAACGCAAAGCCCCCATTTGTAAAGATTTCTTATAAATATACTTGTCAAAATTTTATTTTATATTACAATGATAGTAATATAAAACTAACAGGAGGAATATATGGTTTGCGGATCACTCGAAATTGAAATTTTAAACACATTTTGGAACTTAACATCAAGTAATGAAGATATTGATATTTCTATTCAAGATGTAGTTGACGAATTATCCAAAAACGGCACAGAACGTGCATATACAACTATCAAAACTGTAATGGACAGACTTGTTACAAAAAGTATTTTAGTAAGATACAAAGTTGGTAAAAAATTCTTCTACAAAGCAACTATGGATAAGCGTGAGATGGCATTAGATATGCTAAATGAGTTTACTCATAATTTCTTCAATGGTAACCACGCTGAAATGATGCGTTTTGTTGAAAGAGAAATGTCTGAAATTTTAGTAAAATAATATGCCAGATTTTATTACAGATAGAAAAACTGTCGCAAATTTATTGCGAAGTGTTCGTCTTGGAAATTGCAGCGTGAGAGAAGCGATGCTTTTATACCCAAAAGATACAACAGACGAAAGTCTTGTTGCAGCTTATCATGCCCTTATTCATTATGAAGCCGATGAAGACTTAAGACGAAGAGACCCCCTTTACAAAGAAGAACAAGATGATTATATAGAATTTTTGTCTTATATTTTAGATAGAGGTGAAGATTTACCAAGCAACATCATAGCAAATTATAAAAAATACTATGATACTGCACCAATTCTTCACAAAGACAACACTCAAGGCTTTTTCAAAAGCTTTTGGAGAAACCTTAACGTAGGATTTAACAAGGAGAAATAGATGAAAAAATTATTCATAACATTAGCAATATTATTAACAACTTTATCAGGATTATCTTGCTATGCAAATGATTCTAAAATTGAAGTTATTCCAACAATGAAATCTGAAAGCCTAGCACCTAATAGAGTTTGGGTTGGAACATTCCAAATTGTTTGGAATGAATTTGTTGCAAATATTGTAAAAAGACCAATCGAATTTGTTAACTACAAATCTCAAATGGCTAAGGATTTAAACAGAAAGGATTTCAAAAAATCAGATATTAGCGAAAACGCTTATTATACAAAATATGGTTATATGACACCTCAGACAAAAGCAGAAATCGAGGATTCTATTGCTAAAAAATTCAATGAAACAAGTGACATTTTGGATTTGTTTAGTTGGACTAAAAACTCAAAAAATACAATCATCTACGCAATGCTAAAAAAAGATTTTAAATTTTTAGAAGCCTTTGATAAGTTAACACCTCAATATTTTGGCAAAAACACAAAAACTGAAGTTGAATATTTTGGTATAAATGAAGATAGCGATGCAAAATTATACAAAAACGTTGAAGTTATGTTTTACAACTCAAATGAAGATTTTGCAGTTAAACTATTCACAAAAGATAATGACGTTGTGATGCTTTATAGAACAAATGACGATAAAACTTTTGACAAATATTACTCAGATATGAGAAGAAAATCGCAATTCTATTTCAAAAACCGTAAATTTGAAAAAGAAGATAAACTAAAAGTTCCAAACATTAACTTATATCAAAAAACAAGCTTTCCAGAACTTGAAGGTCGTCCAATTAAAGGTTCTGATTACATAATCGATGCTACTATCGAAACAATTGACTTTAAAATGGATAATGAAGGCGTAAAATTAAAAAGTGAAGCTGCAATCATTGCAAAATGTTCACTTGTACCACCTTCACGAGGTAGAAGTTTCTTATTCACAGACAATTTTGTTTTATTCTTAGCTGAAAAAGGAAAACGCACACCTTATTATGCAATGAAAGTTAGCGATATAGATGCAATAAACAAAACAGGTAAAAAATAAAATTTTTCAAAAAAGGTTGGACAAAAGTTCAACCTTTTTTTATAATAAACCTATGGCTAAAGTAAAATCAAAATGGATATGTCAGCAATGTGGTTATGAATCAGCAGGATATTTAGGTAAATGTCCAGAATGTGGTGCGTGGACTAGTTTTGTAGAAGAGGTTCAGAACAACTTAAAACCACAAAACATTTCACCACAAGGCATTGCAAACGACACAAAACCATCACTTATCAATGACATTCACATTGGAGAAGAAGTTAGAGTAAGCACAAATATATCCGAATTTGATAGAATTCTTGGTGGCGGACTTGTTCAAGGTTCACTCGTACTAATCGCTGGCGACCCAGGGATTGGAAAATCGACAATTCTTTTGCAAACAAGCGGAGAACTTTGCAACAACGGACAAAAAATACTATATGTTTCTGCCGAAGAATCAGCTAGCCAACTAAAATTAAGGGCAAACCGTTTGGGTATAAACTCAGACAAACTATATATCTACCCTCAAACAAATTTGGAAAGTATTCGTCAACAAATTACAGAACTTCAACCTGATACAATTGTAATTGACAGTATTCAGGCAATATACTCTCAAACAATTTCAAGTTCTGCTGGAAGTGTCTCTCAAATAAGAGAATGTTGTAATATTTTAATGCAAATCGCAAAAACTCAAAATATCACAATTATTGTAATCGGACACGTTACAAAAGACGGTAATATTGCAGGCCCTAAAATTTTAGAACATATGGTTGATACTGTTATTTCCTTTGAAGGCGACAAATATAAATCATACAGGATGTTACGTTCAATGAAAAATAGATTTGGAAACACTTCTGAAGTTGGCATTTTTGAAATGCAAACAAAAGGACTTGTTGAAGTAAAAAATCCAAACGAACTATTCCTAAACGAACGCTCTCAAGACTCAATTCCTGGAAGTGCAATTATTGTAACTAACGAAGGAACTCGTCCACTTTTAGTTGAAATTCAAGCACTAGTTGGCACAACTCCGTATCCAACTCCACGTAGAGTTACAAATGGTGTTGACAATAGTAGATTATTACAAATATTAGCCGTTTTAGAAAAACGAGTAGGATTAAATTTATCTAAACAAGATGTATATATAAATGTAATGGGTGGCATCGAGATTGATGAACCTAGTGCTGACTTGGGTATAGCATTAGCAATCGCAACTTGTGCTAGAGATGTTGTAGTTGACCCACAAACCGTAATTATCGGTGAAATCGGTTTGTCAGGTGAAATCCACCCAGTAAGTAACATCGAAAAACGTTTAAATGAAGCCGTTACATCAGGATTTAAAAAAGCCATCATTCCATATGCTAATCGCAACATTGAAAACGAAAAAATCGAAATAGTACCAGTTAAACGCTTAATCGACGCAATCACAGCTTGCATCACACCTGTATAATTATGAAATTAGAAGAACAACTTGGAAAACTTTTAATAGAAAAACATTTAACAATCGCCACTGCAGAATCTTGTACTGGCGGACTTTTGAGCTCTAAATTAACAGATGTATCAGGAAGTTCTGATTACATTAAGCTTAATTTTGTAACCTATGCAAACGAAGCTAAAAATAAAATTCTCAGTGTAAGTTGGGATATATTAAACAATTTTGGAGCAGTAAGTGAACAATGTGCTGAAGCAATGGCAGACGGACTTCACGCAAAAACAAATTGTGATATCGCTCTTTGCACAACAGGAATTGCTGGCCCAACAGGTGGAACTGCAGACAAACCCGTTGGACTTGTTTATATCTCTGCAAAATATAATGGAATTACAACAGTAAAAGAAATTCGACTTTCACCAGATTTACCACGAATTCAAATGAAAGAAGAGTTTGCAAACCAAGCTCTAAAACTTGCGATTTCTCTATTAGAGGATAATCGCATCTGCTAGAATTAACAGTGGTAAATTTACATTTACCCCCCTGCAACTAATTGAGCTAACAATTCTGGGAATTTATTTATTAAAGAATCTGCAAATTTTTCAGTATCAATTTGTGTGGTAACAATTGATAGCAAATCTTGAGGTAATTCATTAATCATTTTATGTAAATGTTCAGGTTTAATAACACCCATAGCCTTAATTAACTCATCTTTATCTCTTTCACGATTTATCATATGAGTATAGGCATCAGTATCAAATTTTTGGAACAATTTTGTTTCTTGGTTAACTAAAATATAAGTTAACGCCTTTTTCTGACTAGGTTCAAAATTAGTGATTGCATTCTTGTAATCTTGATCACCAAATTGACCAATCTGAGCTATCAATGCTGTTGAATTACCCTGAGCCTCTTCTCCTGTAACGCTTTCAACAATCTGCTGCAAATACATTTCAGGAATAAATTTCAAGCTTTGCAACAACATTTCCTTATCTAAATCAGAATCAGTTAAAAGTTTATCTAATTGTTTTTCTGGTAAATATTCAATAACCTGAGTTTGAGAGAATAACTCAAACACCGTTTTCAACATTTCTTCTTTCGGAATATCTTTTAATAAGTCCAATAAACTATCTTGGGTAAAGAAATTCAAACCTTGAATCAAATCATCTTGTTCTAACATTGGAACTAATTTTTCCATTTGTGAAGATGTCATTTGCTTCATAATAACTAACTTGTTTTCAGGATCTGCCAATTGGAAAAGCTCAATAAGCTGATTTACGTCAGTAAACATATCTGCAGCCATTTGAATTGCTTCTTGGTTACCTGCAGCAGCTTCAGCTTTTAAAATTTCGTCAACAGACTTAGACTCGTATAAGGCCATACGAGATTCAGGTATTCTCAACCTGTTTCGTAAATATTCTAAATCTGTGTTAATTACTATTGACATAGTTAGTCCTTAAAATCTCTCTTATATATATTAACGTATATTTATTTATATAATTTCAATACATTTATTTTTCGTAACAAAAAGTAATAAACCTCAAAAGTGTAATAAACACGCACTTTCTCGAGAAAAATTTTATTAAAAAATGTAACATTTTTACTATACATGTAACAAAACGTTATAAAAAAATACGTTTATATATATAAGGGAAAAACTATAAGGAATTGGGACAATGAGTTTCGATGTAAACGTTGGAAGACCACAACCTATGATTAAGGCAGCCGCTAACATGAATAACGATGGCGGTAGCGGTGGTAATACTGGTTTTATGGGACGAGGAAGACGCAAGAAAGATTTTAACCCATTCAGCAGCGTTTTTGATGACGAGAAAGAATTTGATTCATTCCAAATGGCATCAAAACTTCCTAACGAAAAAGAATTTGAAGAAGCAATGGGAATCAAACCAACTTGGATAGAAAACTTATTAGATAAATTTTCAAAATAAAATTAGCTTGAAACAATAAAAAACCTTAGATCAAAAATCTAAGGTTTTTTGTATTTACATAGCAAAATTTTAGATTTAGAGATATTATACAATATGTTCAAATACATGCCCTGGTATACCCCTTGAAATAACAAAGGAAAATAAAATATGAATTTAAGCATTACAAATATAACATTTAAAGGACAAACACATAATAAGAATTCACTCGCTGAGAGAATTAGACGTTTTAATAGTTATGAAAACTTAGTTGCTGTACCGGTTGATGAAGGAAACCCATTAACAGCTCCAAGATATGGACTAGCTTACCCAACACCTTTTGAAGATTGCTTTGAAAAAATGTCGTTTGAGGAAGATGAAGACAACATGTGGAGAGATGCTCAATACATAGATGAATATATTCCTCCAAAAGGTTATCCACAACAATCATTATCTAACCATATCATCGCAGAATCTCCAAATATCACAATTGATTACAGTATTGATGATGTTCCAGTATCAACTTCAAACTACAGAAGAAGAGTAGGTTTGAACGACCTAGCTGATGTAAATGCTACAATTGATACAGATATAAGTATTAAAGGAAAAAGAACACTTAATAAAATCAATTATTTCGAAAACATTGTTCCACAAGCATTAAAATACACTACAAATATAGATTTTGTCGTTTTTGATGATTTTTCAAGTTGGGCGTCTATTTATGAAGAAGATGGATACCCAAGAGCAAGTATAATTAGAGCAATGGAAAAATCTTGTCTTAGGGAGAATAAGGGCAAAAAACGCGCTGAAATCGAACTATTCCGATTTCTAGTTGAATACCCAAATCTAAGACCATTAGTGGTAACAAAAAGTGGAAACAACGAATTTTTTGATAAAACAACCGCAAATTATTATAGAACACTTCATAGACATTATTTTAATGATGAAAAAGAAATTAAAAAAGCCCTAAACTTATGCAAAATTGACGATAATGGAATACTACGTGGTAGCCAAGAACTATGCGAAATAGTTACATTATTACGTCGTAAGTCCGCTCAAAATTTAGAAGCTCAAGAGTTTAGGTATGGCGATATTGATAATGAATCAACTTACCAAAGAAATAAAAAGTATGTTGATAAAGCAACTCCATTAACCGAAAACGACATCGAACTATTACAAAAACTCAAAAAAGATGGAAAATTAGACGACAAAATGTGTTCAGTTGTCAAAACGCTATTAAAAGAAAAGAATTTGACAGTTACTTATGTACTTGAAAATATTGACATGTTACTAGAAGATAGTCGTGCTCTTTCTAACGTTATAAATAGGGTATAATCATTTCAAAATAACAACCTCGAGCGAGAGGATGTCTTTCTCTTCATGATAAAAAAGCCTTGAACTTTTGTTCTAAGGCTTTTTTATGGAGCGGGGGTAAATATTTTAGACGAGACTCTCCAGTCGCAGTTGACGAGCAACACGAGTCTTACTGCGACGGATACCGAATTTATTCGGTTGAACTCTGGTTGTTGTGAGCAACACGAACAACAACCCCGAGCGAGAGGATGTCTTTCTCTTCATAATAAAAAAGCCTTGAACTTTTGTTCTAAGGCTTTTTTATGGAGCGGAAGCCAAGTAGGTACTATGTCTCTACGGCTCAATCTTCGCCTAGAGCCATAGCAACGAGCCTTTTTGCTTCGCAAAATTAGTCTCATGTTCTATGCTAATAAAGAAGAGTCCTTTAAGGACTCTTCTTTATTAGCGGAAGACGAGACTCGAACTCGCGACAGTCTGCTTGGAAGGCAGATACTCTACCAACTGAGCTACTTCCGCACAAATATTTAATCTGTACAAGTAAATATTACAATAAACATTTTTGAAAATCAAGATAAATTTCTAGCCCTTAAAAGTAATTCTTTTTAACTAGTAAAATTTACTAATAAAATTTTATAAAAATTTATTCTGACGAATGGTGCAATAATTGGACATGACAGATTATTATATTAATGTAAGTTCAAAATGTCCAAGCACTTTTTCGGGGTTGCGACAAGATTTTTCTTTTTGCGGTTTGGTTTAAAACACTTTGAACTTACGCTTACATCAGAAAATTTTTCATGTTTTATAACTTCCGGTTTGTGTTGTAATATATTGCAAGACAAACCTTTTTATTTTATAATCACTCCTGTAGAAAAGATAGGAGTTAGAATTATGACAACTGAAGTAAGAGCAAGCCACATTCTTGTTAAAACAGAACAAGAAGCTATGGATTTATACAACGAAATTAAAAATGGTGCATCTTTTGCAGATTTAGCTGCTGAAAATTCTATGTGCCCATCAGGCAGAAATGGTGGCGACTTAGGTTTCTTCGGAAAAGGTATGATGGTTAAACCTTTTGAAGATGCAGCATTTGAACTTGAAGTTGGTGAAATTTCTCAACCAGTTCAAACTCAATTTGGCTGGCACTTAATCCAACTTACTGGTAAAAACTAAGCGAAAAATCTATGGAAAACATTGCAGTAATTAGGAATTTCATGGTTAACCAAGGATTAAATTATCTATTGGTTAATGCAACAAATGAGTTTTTAGTTGAGTATAACACACTTGAAGAAAACTCTCGTTTTAAATTGACAAAATTTTCTGGTTCAACAGGAGAAGCTCTTGTTACTCCTGATAAAGTTTATCTTTTTGTTGATGGCAGATATCATATTCAAGCAGACCAAGAGGTTAACCATGAAATTGTTACTGTAGTAAAACTGCAACAAGGTCAAAAATACCTTGATGAGTTAATTACTCGAATCCCTGAGAATGAAATACTTGGTATTTTTTCAAAGAAAAATTCTCAAAAAAAATACGAAAATTTAAAAGAAAAAAGACAAATTAAGCTATTAGATTTTGACCCCTTAGATAACAATTCAAATGCTAAATTTTCAGAAAATATCTTATTACCTCAAGAACTTACTGGCAAAACTAGTGAAGAAAAAATTTCAAAAATTTCACAAAATTTATCACCCAATGAAGCACTGTATATAACAGATCTAGATGAGGTTTCATACCTATTTAATATGCGAAACTTCTCACAAGTTTATTCTGCAAAAATTAAAGCAAAAGCCATAATTTTTAAAGATAATGCAGTATTATTCACTCAAGATAAATTACAAGATTTGGAAGATTTTTTAAAATCTTTAGACAAAGAAGTCTATGTGGATAAAAATACAATCAACGCTTTTGACTACAAAATTTTAGGAGAAAAAGCGGTTGAATTACGTGAAAATCCTGTTCAAATTATGAAAGCTCAAAAAAATGATACCGAATTAGAACATTTAAAAGACGCTTTTAGCCGAACTGACAACGCAGTCCGAGCAATTAGAGAATTTATTGAAAACAATAATAATATTTCAGAATTTGATATTGCAGTACAACTTGCAAAAGAATTTAGAAATCAAGGAGCACTGGGCTTAAGCTTTAGTTCTATTGTTGCAAAAGATAAAAATTCAGCTCTTGCACATTATTCAAAATCTTCAAAAGATGAAATTATCACTGATGGAAGTCTTGTTTTAATAGACTGCGGAGGATATTTTGAGGGCGGTTTAGCAACAGATATTACAAGAGTTTTTGTTAAAGGCCAACCATCTGAACTTCATAAAAAGATTTATACACTAGTATTAAAAGCCTTCTTAAGAGCTTACAAGACTTTTAATCCACTAAACGGATTTGAAATTGATAAATCTGTAAGAGAATTTTTCTCAACTCAAGATTTAGATGGTTTTGTATTTAATCACGGTTTAGGACACGGAATTGGAATTAATGTCCACGAATACCCCCCAAATTTAAGCCCATCTGAGATTGCAAAAACTCCATTCAAAGATGGAATGTGTTTTTCAATTGAACCTGGTTTATACAAAGAGGGATATTTCGGGGTTCGTTTAGAAAATTCATGCTACTATAAAGATAATCAAATTCATTCTTTTGTTCATATGAATTACGAACAAAAACTTATCAATTTTGATATGTTAGATGAACAAGAAAAACAATGGCTTCAAGAATTCGAGGTTAGATAATGGAAATTACAAGTGTAAACAACGAACTTGTCAAAGAAAGTGCTAAACTTCAACAAAAAAAATACCGCACACAAAGCGGTAAATTTTTACTTGAAGGTTACAAAGCGATTAAAGAAGCCTTTGATTGTGGAATAAAAATAGATAAAATTTTTGTTGAAAAAAGCCACCTAAAAGAATACGAATTTGCAAAAGATTTAATCATAGAAACCACAGAACCAGTATTAAAAAAACTTACAACAACAGAATCCGCACCTGAAGCAATCGCTATTGGTTTTCAAAAAAATTATGATAAGAACCTACTAAAAAACACCAAAAAAGTTGTTCTTTTAGAAGATATTAAAGATTTAGGAAATCTTGGTACAATTATCCGATCATCTGTTGCATTTGGTGCTGATGCGATTGTGTTGTATGGAGAAAGTGTTGATATTTACAACCCAAAATGTGTTAGAGCTTCCGTTGGCAATCTTTGGAAACTTCCAATTATTCATTTAACAACAATCGAAGACTTAGAAGAAAATTTTAAAGATTTTGAAAGAATTGCAACACTACCGAGAACAAATAACTTGTTAAAAACATTTGTGGCAAAACAACCTTGCCTTGTAATGTTTGGTTCTGAAGCAAATGGATTGTCCGAAGATTTAATAAAATTTTCAACCACATCAGTAAAAATAGAAATGGCAAAAACTGTTGAATCCTTAAATTTGGCAACTTCGGTTTCTGTAATTTTATATGAATTGTTTGTATAAGAGGCGAATATGAAAACTAATGAACAAACCGCAAGAGAATATTTTACAAGTGGATACAATTGTGCTCAATCCGTATTTCTAACATATGCCGAAAAATATGGATTTGACAAAGCAACTGCTCTAAAATTATCTTCTTCTTTTGGCGGTGGAATGGGCAGAATGCGAGAAGTTTGCGGTGCAGTTAGTGCAATGTTTATGATTGCAGGATTAGAAAACGGCTATACAGAAAATAATAATGATGAAATTAAAGCCGAACACTACACAAGAATTCAAAATTTAGCAAACGAATTTAAAAAGAAAAATGGGACAATTATTTGCAGAGAACTTTTGGGAGTTGACGCAGATGACAATCCAATTCCGTCAAAACGAACAGCAGAATATTACGAAAAAAGACCTTGCGAAGAATTAATAGCAGATACTTGCAAAATTATTGATAAATTTATACTAAAAAAAGGTGGTTAACAAACCACCTTTTTTAATTATTGTCCCTATGGAATTGCCGGATTATTATTATATTTATAAGAGTCAATAATTGCTTTTCTAATTTCAGGTATTTTCTCAGGATCTTCTATATCTTTCAGATACTCTTTTGCTTGATTTGGATCCATATAGAATTCTCCTAACACTTCTTCATTGAAAGTACTATAGACCTTGATTGTGTTTAATTTATTCACAGACTCTAATCTATCTTTCAAATAAATTGAATTTTTACCATCTTTTAGTAAAACATAATTTATAGCAGCCGAAATAATCGATTGTTTAAAAATTGGTTTAGAAGCAGACAACGCCCAATCTTCTGGATCCATATAAAAACGATACACCCCATCTTTTAATTCAACCCTTTCAAAACCTGATTCAACAGAATCCAATTGCATTTGTTGAATAGAAGCCTGTAGATTATCAACAAATTCAGGGTTAGATTTTGAATATAACCTAAATGAGAAAATAGCAACAACAGTTAGCATAAATGAAATTATCACAACAATTACAGGAGCTAAAATTCCAAACAAAATTGCTTGATTTTGTTGTTTATTATGAAACAAATTAATATCATTAATTTTATCTTGATTTTTGTTATACAACCATTCATTACCCTTCATCCCGCAAATTAAGACAAAAGGGAACCACGCACAAGTTAAAAATAAAGGTAATACAATTAGAGTTCTAGGAATTTTATTACACAAACCCCAAATCCATGTACCCCAAAAAGCACCCCAGTTAAATTTTATAATTTCACTTTTTGGATTTTGTCCAGTAATCCTACCTCTCATAAAAAATAATGAAAATAAAGTAAAGAGCAGTAACCATCCACCAAAAAAGCTTGACGCTACTGGAGTATAACCCATAAAAATAATAACGACTATAACTGATGCAACAAGAAAGATTCTATTATCATCTTCTTCGCCAATAATATCTCTTACACGTCTTACAATACTTGGAAAATATAACGCTGATGATGTAAGACCAACTACACACTGCATTATTAAAAGCCATAAAGGTTTTGCCCCATCTACAATAGCTGTACGAACATCTGAATTAAACATAACAGCGAATAGAAGAGGAGTCATAAATACCAAAGCTTCTATCAACTCAACAATAAGACAATTAACAATAAAATCTCTTCTACCTAAAACCCCTTTTACACCGAAAAAGTTTTTATTTTCATCAAAATAATTCATACACTACTCCTAGATACTTATTTCTTGTACTTCTTGTGTTTCAATATCTTCAACAGATTCTACAGCATTATCTTCTAAAAAGAATTGCGGAATATCATTTTCTACAATCTTCTTTCCTGTTTTTATTTCTTTTGAAGAGATACCAAATTGCTTTAATTTTTCTGCTTCTTTAAATATACTACCATTTTTTCTTGCAGTGAAACGATTAACTTCCGTAGTAACCGCTTTTGCTGCTTTGTTGATAGTATCTTGAATATTCATCAAATTTTGAGCATGTGACGCAATATTATTATATAAATTTTCACCAACTGTAATGATATTTTTCACATTATCATACTGAACCTGAGATGCCCAAAGTTGATTCACTAAACGCAAAGTAACAAGCATCGATGCTGTACCAACAATGATTATATTTCTTGAATTAGCAAGTTCTAAAACCTTTCTAAAATCATAATCTGTATAAATCATATTTATACAAGTTTCAACAGGAACATACATCAGAATAAATCCTGGCTGATGTAAAGAGTCAATTTCTTCATAATTTTTCTTGGCTAAACTAGTAATACAATTGGTCAAATCTGTAATAAATGCCTTTTTCAAAATCTCATTATCTTCTGATTGTTGATATTCAATATAATTTTTCAAAATAACTTTTGAATCTATAATAATATTTTTACCGTTTGGAAGATTTACAACAAAATCTGGTTTAACACCTTCTGAAGTAAACTGTTTTGTATAATGAACATTTTCTTCCAAATTAGCAAATTTGAAAATTTGTTCTAACCATTCTTCTCCAAATTCCCCTTTTGAATTTTGATTCATTGTCAATGCTCTTGCATATTTTTCGGCCGTTGCAATAGCATTTTTTATTTCTAAAGATTCATTCTTATGAGAATTTTGGTAATTATCAATACTTTCTTTAAACTCCTTGAGTAAACGATTAACTGGTGTTAATTCTTCAGCTTTAAATAAATCCATTTTTGATTTTAGATCGTTTGCATGTTCTGACAAAAGAGCTTCTTGTTGAGATTTTAATGATTCTTGAGCAATTTGAGAAAATGCAACTTTCACCTCATTCACTATATTTTCATTTAAACCCACCTGACTTTTAAGTTGCAAATTTTCTTCTCTCAATGCTACCATTTGATTCCCATAAAATCGTGAGGCAAAAAGCCAAACTGCAAGAGCTGTAATCAAAATAGACAACATCAAAATAGTTATTTCTAATACCATATTCCCCTAACCTTCATTATCAATATTCTCACGATTTATAATAGCACAACTCGTAATATTCGTAAAGAATAACGCCTTATCAAAAATAAAAACTCTTGCACATAAAGTATTTTTTAATTAAAATGTCATTAATTGATTTTCATTTTTAAGAAGGGATAGACTATGGCTATAGAAAGACAAAGAGTTTTAGAACAAGACAAAATTGAAAGACGTTCTAATTTTGACCCGGTTGAAAGTAATTTAACCCCAGAACAAGTAAAACTAGAAGCATCAAGATGCTTAAATTGTAAAAATCCTCGCTGCGTACAAGGATGCCCTGTAAATATTCAAATTCCAGAATTTATAAAAGCATTAAAAGAAGATAATCTAGAAGAAGCTGGCAGAGTAATTAGAGAAACAAGCATGCTACCATCAGTTTGTGGTCGTGTATGTCCTCAAGAAAGACAATGTGAAGGTAACTGTGTTTTAGGAATTAAAGGGGAACCAGTTGCTATCGGAGCATTAGAAAGATATGTTGGGGACAATACTGCAGCAGACATGCCTGAAATTAAACCTTCTGGCAAAAAAGTTGCCGTTGTTGGTTCAGGATGTGCAGGGATTACTGCAGCAGCTGACTTAAGAAAAGCTGGCCATGAAGTAGTGGTATTTGAAGCTCTACATAAACTTGGTGGCGTTCTTCGTTATGGTATCCCTCCATTCAGACTTCCTAGAACTATTTTAGATAGAGAAATCACAAACCTTAAAGCTATGGGTGTACAATTCCATACTAACGTAATTGTTGGTAAATCTATTACTTTAAAACAATTAAAAGATGATGGATTCGATGCAATTTTCATTTGTTCAGGTGCTGGTTTACCAAAAATGATGAGAATTCCTGGAGAAAACTTGAACGGAGTATTCTCTGCTAACGAATTCTTAACTCGTGTTAACCTTATGGGTGCAGGTAGAGGAGAATGTGTAACACCTTTAAAAATAGGTAAAAAAGTTGCAGTTATCGGTGGCGGTAATGTTGCAATGGATGCAGCAAGAACTGCAGTTCGTGTTGGATTCGAAGAAGTTTCAATTCTATACAGACGTACAGAAAAAGAACTCCCTGCTCGTCTAGAAGAAATTAGACACGCTAAAGAAGAAGGCGTTCAATTCAAATTCTTACACGCACCTGTTGAAATCCTTGAAAACGAAGGATATGTTGCAGGTATGAAATTTGAAATTATGGAACTTGGTGAACCTGATGCATCAGGTAGATGCAAACCTGTAGGCACTGGCAAATATGTAATCGAAGATGTTGATACTGTAATTGTTGCTTTAGGTACTGGACCTAACCCAATTATTCAAACTTCGGCTCAAGCCGAAGGCCTAGAAATCATCACAGATTCAAAGGGTTATATTGAAGTTGATGCAGAAAACCGTTCAACTAACTTACCTACAGTATATGCAGGTGGTGACGTTGCACCAGTTGGTGCATCTAACGCAATCAATGCAATGGGTGCAGGTAAAAAAGCTGCAAAAGCGATCAACGAATTATTAAAATAAGATATTTTTAGCAAAAGGGTATTCAACCCTTTTGCTAATTTAAACTGGGGGCTTTATGAAAGAAGGTAAACAATTTTTTAAACTAGATGGACCTATTGGTCGCAAAAAATACCTTATGACAATAGTGTTTTTATCTGTTTACAGTTTTGTAGCATGTATAGTACTGGGGCTATTCCATGCATTTGTAACAGTTAATAAATATAATTTGATATTATTTGTTATACTTTGGGCGATTTTCCTTATACCTGTAATAACAGTGACTTGGGTAAACTATACTAAAAGATTATGGGATTTGCTAGGCGATAAAGCTAACGCCATTTTCTACGCTACTGCTATATGGATTGCCAATATAGCAACAACGTTTATTCCCGTTGTCAAATACATTTGGGGTGCGATATCACTAATAATTTCTGTTATTTTACTACTCAAAAAAGGTAAACTTGTTGCTCAAAATAAAGTGCGAAAAAATGCTGAATAAACTTTTTATACTATTTATAGCATTTATTACAACTGTAATGCCTTGTTATGCATTGCAGTTGGATTTGTCTGTAGATGAAGAGATTAAAAAGAAATATGATTCTTCGAAATTGGAATATGAGGTATTACCTAATTTACCAAAATCTGCAACACCTTCAACATCCCCAAAATCAACACCTACATATGTTTCAACAATTCCAAATATAACAAAACTTGATAAAAATACTGGAATTAAAATTTCATCTGGAACAAAACTTAAAGCCCGTTCTAACCAAACAATCTCTGATTGGTCGCAAGAAGGAGCTATTGTTTCATTCACAACATCAGAAGCTAGTTTCAAAAAAAACATTACAATCCCAGCAGGAACAAAACTTTATGGGGTTATTGCTGATTCTCATCGACCTCAAATTACTGGCAATGGTGGGCTAGTAGAAATAGATATTACAAGTATTACATATAATGGCAAAACTTACCAAGCTGAAGGAAAAATAACAAAAGCAAATTCAAAAAAAGTATTTTTCAATAATATAAAAGGGAAACGCCAGTATTGGAAAAATGTAGGTGCACACATCAATAAAGGGGAAACCTTCTATAGAAAAACTCGCAACATTGCAAGTAAAATGTCTAGCAACCCAATAACTGCCATCCTTTCTCCATTACCAACCACTGTTGGTATGGTTGGAAGTACCATTTGCACAATTCTCTCACCGATTACAGCTATTGGAACTAAAGGCAAAAATATTTCGATTCCTGCAGGAAGTACTTTCGAAATAAAATTAACCGACCCTGCTTATGTTCAATAATTGTAACGCTTTTTTCATCTTTATTTAAAAGAAAAAATAAGTGTGTTAGACTGAAATTATGTTCACAGGGATTATTGAAGAAATAGGGAAAATAAAATCTTTCAAAAAAGATACAAATGGTGCAACTATTGAAGTTGAATGTTCTCTTGTGCTTGAAGATACAAAATTAGGTGATAGTATTGCCATAAATGGTGTTTGCCAGACTGTAATTGAACTATCTTCAAACTCATTCAAAGCAAGGGTAAGCGATGAAACACTAAAAGTTACTACATTTGAAAATCTCAAATCAGGTGATATTGTAAACCTTGAAAGAGCTTTAACCTTAAATTCAAGACTCGGTGGGCATATCGTATCAGGACACGTTGATTGTAAGGGTAAATTCACAAAAATTGAAAAACTAACAGACTTTTATAATTTAGAATTTGAAATCCCTCAAGAACAAACAAAATACGTTGTTCATAAAGGATCAATCACAATAAACGGAATCAGCTTGACTGTTGCAGAAATCAACCAAAACAGATTTAAAGTTGCAATAATTCCGCACACATTTGAAAACACAAATTTAAAAGCCTTAAATGTTGGCGATAATGTGAATATTGAAACTGATATTTTAGGCAAATATGTTGAAAAAATGTTATCCGCAAAAGATAATAACAGTAAGATTAGTATGACTTTTTTACAAGAGAATGGATTTGTATAATGGAAGAAAAATTCAGATTTGACAGCATAGAAGAAGCACTTGAAGATTATAAAGTAGGAAAACCAATCATCGTAGCAGATGATGAAGATAGAGAAAATGAAGGGGATGTAATAGTTTCTGCAGAAAAAGTTACTCCGGAAATAATTAACTTTTTAGCATCAGAAGTAAAAGGTTTAATCTGTTTAGCAATTTCAGAAGATATCGCAAAACAATTAGATTTACCGCAAATGGTTGAACAAAACTCAGAAGGAATGAAAACAGCATTCACAATTAGTATTGACGCTGCTGAAAAATATGGTGTTACCACTGGAATTTCAGCATACGATAGAGCCAAAACTATTGAAGTTGCCGTAGCTCGTGATGCACAACCTTCTGATTTAAGACGTCCTGGGCATCTATTCCCTTGTGTTGCAAGACGTGGCGGAGTTCTTGAAAGAACAGGCCATACTGAAGCCGTTGTTGATTTAGCTAAACTTTGTGGACATAGACCAGCTGGGGTTATGTGTGAAGTTATGGCACCAGATGGACATATGGCAAGACGTGATTACCTAAGACAATTTGCAGACAAGCACGGAATGAAATTTATCACAGTATCAGAACTTATCGCATACAGACTACGTTCAGAAAAACTTGTTACCCGTGAAGCTGAAACAACCCTTCCAACTCCATATGGAGAATTTCAACTTTATGCATATAGAAACCAAATCAATGGAACAGAACACGTTGCATTAGTTAAAGACGATGGCTCAGATAAAATCCCAGCGGTTAGAGTCCATAGTATGTGTTTAACTGGCGATGTTTTCCACAGCTTAAAATGCGATTGCAATTCACAATTAAATAATGCAATGGAATACATCAATAATTACGGCAAAGGTGCTGTTGTTTATCTTACAGACCATGAAGGTAGAGGTATTGGACTTTGCAATAAAATCAAAGCTTACAAACTCCAAGAACAGGGACAGGATACAATTGAGGCAAATATTTCACTTGGATTTAAGTCTGATTTAAGAGATTATGGTACAGGTGCTCAAATTTTAGTAGATTTAGGTTATACAACATTCAATTTAATAACCAATAACCCTAAAAAAATCGTAGGTTTAGAGGGTTACGGATTAACAGTAAATGATATTATTAAAGTATCATCAGAAATTACGCCTTACAATCAAAGATATATTGATACTAAAAAAGAGAAAATGCACCATTACTTATAAGGAATTGAAGAATGTATAACACAAGAATTTTAACAGCTGAGGATTTTGGAACTTTTGAAAATCTATACGAAGATTTTCGTAAAAAAGCTGGCACAGAATATAATTTTGAATTAGAACCATTAGATTATGATGGATTTTTGGATGCAATTGATAAAGATCTTATCAAATGTATTGTGTTATATGAAGAAAATACTCCTGTTGCATTTTTGGTTTATACAACTGCAATTTCTGAAGCTATCGAATTGAATATTATTCACAGTGCAACTCGTGAAGACTTTAGCGTTAGAGCAAGAGAACTTTTGACAAAATTTTTAGACGTAACAAAACCGCTACGTCGTGAAAAAATCGTTTGCTACCCTATGTTAGGGGAACAAAAAAGTTTAATCAGCGTAATAGCAAAATTAGGTTTTAAATTCGTTGGAATTGAGGTTTTAAGATTTAGATTTGACTCTAATGCTTCAAGAGAGATTTTTAATAGAGCAAGAGTGGTACAACTACCAGAAGATTATGAAGTTGTATCTTGGCACGACAGATATTTTGAAGATGCTATTGAAGTTATCAATGAATCATTTAAAGAAAGTTCTGACGCATTATTTGACCCAAGATTCACAACTGAAGAAGGCACAAGAGATATCATCACAAAAGTTGTAAAAGATGTTTATGCTGAATTTATGCCAAATTCTTCAAGTGTTTTATTATACAAAGGCAAACCTGTTGGCTTTGCATTTATGAACCTTACTGGCGGAACAATAGTAAATATTCCACTTGTTGGCATCAAAGAAGAACACCAAGGCAAAGGGTTATCAACAATTATGCTAAAACATTCAATGGATTACGTAATCAATGCCGTTGAAAAATACGATACTCCAATTATTGAAATCAATACAACAACTGAAACTAACAATCTTCAAGCGTTGAGATTATACAAAAACCTTGGTTTCCTAGAAGATTATAGTTACCCTCAATCATATATGCCTATTGAAAACTAGACTTTTTATAAAAAATCAGTTAAATTAGTTGTATGGCTGGCATCAATATCAGAAAATTTCTGAATAATTTCACTCAGAATTACAACAATCAACAAGCGTTACAAACAAAAGCAACGCCAAATATGCCTGCAATTAATACCCCACAAGTAGCAAAAGCTCCAGAAGTTCCTGTACAAAGTGCAAACATTGCTCAAAATGTTAGCCAAAACTTGGCAGCTTCAACACAAAACTTACAACTAAACACCTTACAAAGTATGGATAGAGCAGTTTATGCTAAAGAAGTTTTAGGGTTTCCGAAAAACGTAAACGAATTTATCTATATGCTTCAACGAGGAATGACTCAAACCCAGTTTAATCAAATGTTTGCCAACCAACTTGCAGCACAAAGGAATTCACTTTCTCAACTTCAAGCACAAATTCTTGCTCAGTTACAAGGACTTTCGACATCAACTGCAAAAGAAATGGTTAATATCCAGCTGGCAAGCCAAGTTCAAGGCTCACTAAAAAATCTTGAAATCCTATCAGGTGGAATGATTAACTTAAGCCAAATTTCTCAACTTCTACAAACAAACGGTAAAGATGCGATAACAAAGCTCATTATGTCAATGACTGAAGCGTCAAAGGCTGGAATCTCAGACCTTTCACAAATGAAAGAAATGGCAAAATTAATTAACGCAAGCATTTCAATTGCGTCTGAAAATAATCCTCAAAAGACACTAAAACTTCTTTTAATGCTTTACCTTCCTTGGTTACCACTGGAAGATGGTGTTGGGTTTGACCTAGAAATTCAGCAAAAAAGCGATAATAAAGAGGAAAGCGACAGCATTTTACAAATCACAATTTCAACAATAAATTATGGGATAATAAAAGCAACTTTAGTACTGGAATCTTCAAATTCTGTACAGGTAACAATTGAAGCTTCTGAAAAATTCCCTAAGAATGAATTAAAAACAAGAATTTCAAAGGAACAAAAATTCTATTCAATGGATTCGGTTGTATCTTTTAGTGAAAATAAACAGAAAGAACAAGCTGACTCAAAACAATCCGCTAATGTAAATATGTCACAAACAACAGAAATCAACCCGTATTTGCTTTTGATGGCTCATACCCTAATTAAGCACGTCATTGAAATCGACAATAATAAGACACTTGGAATCGCTTCTCATACGGATGAAATTTAAAATTTATTCATAAACTAGCAAAAAATTTTTTGAGCAATTTTATAATATGTAATCGAGGTAGCGGTAGAGTTTTCAACTATCTTTACAAGGATAAAAAAAACTGCTATAATCGTAGCGAAAAGAGTTAGACTTGGGGTTAAGGGGTTAACCCAATAAATTTGAATACAAAAAAGGGGTGTTAGTATGGCAGTATTACCTATTAACGGTGTTAGCGTAAACGCTAACCAATACACATTCACAGGTAAAAAAGATAAGAATTCACATAAAGCAAATCCGTTAGCAAGCGTTCCAGTAATCGTTATGCTTACAATGGCACCAATGGTAGAGGGCAAACAACCAGCACAATTTGTTCCAATTGATAGCGAACATTTAACAGAAGTTCTTGCACAAGCAAATTCTGTTGCACCAAAAGCGTATGCTTATTCACAAACAGTACAACACGATAACTCTAAGTTAGACCTTGCTTTACGAAACAATAAGGACCTTAGAGACGAAAAAATTCACCACATCCATAAAGGTAAAATGGGCGGACGTAATGTTTATTTTGTATTTACTTCAATAGATAAAAACAATACCTTTAATAATGTTCATTCAATAAAAATAGTTGGCGAAAATTTAAAACCTGATGATGATCCACCAGTAATCAACAAACTTATTTATCATGATTTAGGTGCAGGAAAAGAATTTTGTGGCATTAAAATTCTTGAAAGTTTTTATAACAAAGAAGGAAAACTTGTACTAACATCCGCAGAACATCGTATTGATGATACATCAGCCCAACTTATTATTGACTTACTTGCAGAAGATACAAAATGGGGCAATAGTACTAATATTAAATTTTCAGAAACAACAAGTTCTGCATTGGAAGAATTTAAAGTTATAAGTATAATCGATTAAGTTTTGTAACAATAATTAAAGTCATGATAGAAAAAGTCCGATAAAACGAGTAGTGAACTATTAATTAGGAACAATTATGGCTTTAGACGTAAGTAAACTAAGACAACAAGAACAAGTACAAGCAACTGGAAACAATCCAGCAGCTGGTACTTCTGCGTCTTCTTCTAGCCAACCTATTGATATGAAAACTGGTACAATGACTCCAGAAGAAAAACAAGCTAAAGTGCTTGAATTCATAAAATCTGGAGAATTCAAAAAATGTCCAGATGACCAAAAATTAGAATTATTAAAACAGCAATTCCCTGACTTAGCTGGTTTGCCAGAAAAAGACTTAGCTAAATATTTTGCAGAAGCTATAAATACTCTACCTGCAGAAGAACAAGCTGAAGTTACCCAAACACTTGCTAAAACAATAGATGAAAACACACTAAACACTGAATTAAAAACTGCTAGTGAGTCAGCTACAGTTGAACAAACTACTGAAGCTACACCAGAAGAAGCAGCTACAAACGATACTAATAGCCAAGATTTAGAAACTTTGGCACTACAATATGCTGAGAAAAATAAACTTGGAGCAAGCATTGATGAAATTATTTCTCACATCAAATCAAAACAAGTTGAAAACACTCAACTAACTGAAGAAGAACAACAAATTTTAAATCTATACAACGCTAACAACAATACAGAAGTAGCTAAAACTTCAGAAAACACAGAAGTTCCTCAATTAGAACATGAACCAACTCTTGACGAAAAACTTCAAGCTAAAGAAAAAGAATTAGAAGCCGCAATATCAGAATATGCAAAACAAACCAACCAAAATGATGTAGACCCTGACATACTAATATCTGACATATTAAAAAAATTTACTTATGGAGAAAAACTTACTGAACTAGAAGAACAAATAAGAGAACTACAAATAACAACTAGTGAAATGAGAGCAGGTAAACCTAAAGAGCAAGCTGAGACAAGCACTGACAATGACACAGATATATTTAGAAACATTAAACGATCAGATGATGAAAAAAAATCAATTCAAAACGAGAAACAAGAAGAATTGATTAGAGAATTCTTAGAAAAAAATGATCCTGATTTTGGAAATTTAAAAAACAGAAAACAAAACCAAAGAATTGAAGAATTACAAGACTCATTATCAAAACTAGCTATGGATACACTAGGGACTAAAAAAAATGAAAAGCGTCCTAGAGTAACCGAACAAATGCGTCGTCTTTTGCAATATGCAAATAAACACAATATCTCTATTGATGAGTTAATCGAAATGTCTCCTGAAAGATTAAATGAAGTTTTAAAAGAGCAAGATAACGAAATTTTATTAAATATTTTAGGTTCATTTAATAAACAAGACAATACTGAAGTTGACTACTCATACAAATTGACATCAATATGTCAAAATTATTTAATAGAAACAGGAGAACTTACTGGCCTTTCTGACGAAGAAAAGGACAAGAAAATTGAAGAATTTACGACTCATGTAATCTATCAAACAACAGGTATACGAATAAATGCTAAAACTTCAGAAAAACAGTTCGATGACCTATCAATTAGAGCTACATTAATATTGGAACACTATGCAGATGAAAAACCAGAACAATTAAACAAAGATTTAACTAATGGTAAATTTAAGATTAGCAATAGAACAAAAAATGATATCATTCTCGAACAAGCAAGAAATAGACTTGAAGATCCAAATTTAAGTTCTGCAGATAGAGAGCTAATTCAACAACAATATCAAATAGCTACAGATATGAATGCTCTTTATAGAGAATATCCAGATGCAAGATTCGATACAGGTAGAGACGTTTATAACGCAATTCTAAGATATGAAGCAGAAGGACACACTCTAAATGAAACTTTAGAAAAGGAAAAATTAAGACTTTCAAAACGTTTAGACAGTCCTGTAGGCATTGATAATGCATATAACGGAATTAGTAAAGGTGTCGAACAAATATTCAACCATCAAATTTCTGCTGTTCAAAGTCGTCAAGAGATTGTTGAAGAAATGTTTCAAAAAGTTGATCTCGACGACTATAGAAAACTATCTCCTGAAGAGCTTGAGATCCAGTTAAAAAACGATTACCAAGAAGCAAATGGAACTGCTGATGAAAAGATTAGAAGATGCCAACAAGACGTAGCTCGACGAGTTGCACTAGCTTTGGGCTATGATGATGAGTGGTTTAACAGCAAAATTATACAATCAGCAGAGGTTCAAGTTGACAATTTAACAAGAGCTAATAATGAAACTTTACCAGAGACAATCCAAGCCTGCACTAACCCAGAGATTAGAACTTGGGTCTTACAAAGTTACCAAAAATGGGATGACATCAACGTAGACACAGGTGCAGAAATTACAGGAAACACTTTGGCTACAGGTAGCGATGCGGATAAAGATACTGTAGCTAAAGGTAACGCAACCCACTATTCAGTAGAAGAAAACACAACTATTGCTAAAGCTTTAACCGAAAGAGATGATATCAATCAAAAAAGCATTAGTGAATATGGTCAAAGGTTAACCACTTATACCGAAAATGATGAAGACAAAATAGAATTAGGTAAAGGCTTAGCAAGTCTTGGTAATGCTGCATTGACAGAAGGTGCTGCTGCAGGTGGACAATCTATTACTGATCAAAACTTGAGAAATCAATACAATTCTGCAATCACTGAAGCTGCTCAAAATTACCCACCAGAAGTTCAACAAACTATCCAAGCAGCTTTAACTACTGGTCAAATTTCTGAACAAACAAGAAACAGCTCAGCTCCAGCTTCAAATTCTTACTACCCTGAAGCTGATACATACACTCCAACAACTTCATCTAATAGTAGTAACACTTACCACCAAACAAATTCAACAACAACTACTACAACTACAAGTTCAACAACAACTACTACTACAACTCAAGAAACATACAATAATGTATATCAAGCATCTACAAGCTCAACTGTTGATTATACAACTCCAGTTGTAGGTAGAACTTATACATCAAGCAACCTTGATATTACTCAATCAATAATTGAAAATGGTTTACGTCACACTACAACATCTGAACCTATTTCAAAAACTACATCTACACCAAGCGTAGATACTTCAAAAATCAAAGAACAAGCTCAGCAAGCTCAAGTTGCAGCAAGTCAACAAATGAAAGACCTTGCGTTAGAAAATGTTGCTGAAGTAAAAGCTAAAATTGATGAATCTATCGCAGAATGGGAGCTTAAACAAGAATTAAAATTAACAGATGAAGTTATCAGCGAATTAAAAGAAATCGCTGCATCTGAAGCTTTAGAAGAATATATGGAAGCTAACCCAACTAAAAGAGAAGAAGTATTAACAAAACTTTCTAATGCTGATTCAATTAGCGAAGTTTATGACATCTTACTTTCTGCTTTGGGTTCAAAAGTTCACCAAAAATTCATTGACAACCTAGCTAGAGGTGGTTCAACTGGAAATATCAGAGCATTCTTAAACAGCAAAGCTGGCAATACAGACGTAATCAAACAAATTTTATTACGCACAACAAGTACAACTCTTAAAAACGAGTTAATTGGTATGCTACCAGCTTCTGATGTTCTTGAATTGTTAGACAAAAACTTAATCACTACTCTTGAAAGCGTTGATCACGAAATCATTTTCACATATGTTTCTAAAAACATATACTCAATGACTCAAACTAATTTCGCAAACTTCTTAAAATACTTACCGTTTGACGAAAGAGAAAAACTTATTGAGATGAGAAATAAAGCAATGGGTATTAAACCTGAAGTTGAAACTACAAAAGTTGATGTAGAAGAACAATCAGTTCATACAAACCCTATCGCTCAAGATCAAATTCAAACAGGTACTACTCAAGGTTTTGGTTTTGCTCAAAATCCAGTACAACAATCTCAGCAACTTCAACCACAACAAGCTCAACAACAAACTCAAAATAAAACAAGTCAAAAAGCTGATAGCGAACCTGTTGACAATCCTCAAACTAAATTCAAAGCTGGTGAAACTACAAAAGTTCTTAACGACGGTAGAGTAATCACAAGCCAAGGCACAACATTTGCAGGAATCAGCAACAACGTTGAAGAAGGCTTTAGAGTTGTTGATCCTAAACCTAAAAAAGACAAAACTGGTGCTCCAATTGGTATGAACGATGAAGTTCTTGTTCCTGGTTCACAAGAATGGTTGATGAAATACAATAAACAAGCACCAAAAGTAGCATTTACAATGGCAGCCCTAGAAGAACAAGCTGAAGATGACGGTTTAAACTTCGGCTCAAACAGAGTAAAAATCGGACAGCCAATAAAGAAAAAATACAACCCTAACGGATTTAATATCAGAGGCTAAAAGCATTTAATTCATTGACAATTAAATGCTTTTATGTTGTAATGGCCTTACAGCAAGATTTTTCTTGCGAGTTCTATAGAAAGAAGACAATTACAAATTGCCGAAAGATATTAAATTAGCAAAATTTGCAGGCTTTTGTTACGGCGTAAAAAGAGCCGTTGATACTGTAAAAAACTTAAAAGCTGAAAACCCTGAGCGTAATATTTGTGTGCTTGGTGAACTTATTCACAATTCACACGTAATTGAAGAATTAGACGCTCTTGGCATCAAATCTTTAAGTGAATTACCAGAAAAAGGTGATGGAATTTGTGTTGTAAGAAGTCATGGCGAAAGTCCTGAAGTCTTTGAATCAATTGAAAAAGCTGGCTACGAAGTTTACGATTTAACTTGCCCTGATGTAAAAAAAGTTCAGCAAAAAGCTATTGAATTTGCACAAAATGACTTTTACGTTGTAATTGTTGGAAAAGCTCAACATCCAGAAGTTGTTGCAATTAAAGCAAATGCGGAACAATTCAGCAAAAATGTTCTTGTTGCAGATTCTTCTGAACAGTTAAAAGTTTATGAAGAAGAACTTAAAAACCATAAGAAAATTGGTGTTGTTGTCCAAACAACTCAAATGATTTCGAATTTAAACGAAATTGTTGCTTACTTAACACCTATCTCAAAAGAACTACATATTGCTAATACTATTTGCCAAAGCACCGCAAAACGCCAAGCTGAAGCAAAAGAATTAGCAAAAGAAAGTGATTTAATGATTGTTGTTGGCTCTAAAAAAAGTGCAAACACAACACATTTAGCAGAAATTTTAAAAGATATAACATCAACAATTCATATTGAAACTAGTGAAGAGTTAGATGGATACGAAGATTTGATTGAAAAATCTCAAAGAATTTCAATCACTGCAGGAGCATCAACCCCTCAAAACTTGATAAACAAAGTCATTGAAAATATACAAAGAAAAGGAGAATAAAAAAATGACACAAGTAATGTTAGATGAATTCGAAAAACTATTAGAAGAAAGTTTTTCAAACGGACATTCAGTAGCAGACATCGTTGAAGGTACTGTTTTAAGAAAAGACCAAGATGGTTACCTAATCAGCGTTCGTGGTGCTAAAACTGAAGCTTATTTACCAAACAAAGAAATTTCTTCAGCTGAAGAAGCAGCTCCATTAGAAATCGGCGACGTAAAAGAATTTTACGTATTAAAAGAAGAACACGATGAAGATGGTATGTTATTATCACTTAAAAGACTTGCATTCGCTCAAGCTTGGGCTCAACTTAACGATGCTAAAGTTCAAGGCGATACAATCCTTGCAAAAGTTGTTTCAGTTGTTAAAGGTGGTGTATTAGTTGATGTAGCTGATCTTAAAGGTTTCATCCCATCATCTCAATTAAGAACTGGCACTCCATTTGACGGTCTATTAGATCAAAAAATCGAAGTTAAAGTTCTTGAAGCTGATCCTAAGAAAAACAAACTTATCCTTTCTCAAAGACAAGCTGTTGCTGAACAAAGAGATCAAGTTGTTGATAACATTCTTTCAGAACTTGCTGAAGATCAAATCGTTAAAGGTGAAGTTGTTAGAATCGCTGACTTCGGTGCTTTCGTTGATATCAACGGTATCGATGGTTTACTTCCAATTTCTGAAATTTCATGGCAAAGAATTAAACATCCATCAGATGTTATTTCTCTAGGTGAAACTTTAGAAGTTAAAATCATTAAAATTGATAGCGAACTAAAACGTATTTCATTATCTCTAAAAAGAATGGGCGAAGATCCATGGCAACAAATCGAAGGTCAATTCTCTGAAGGCCAAGTAATTACAGGTACTGTAAACAAAGTTACAGGTTTTGGTGCATTCATCAACATCTTCCCAGGCGTTGAAGCATTATTACCAGTTTCTGAAATGGCTGAAGAAAATGTTAACCCATTCAACAAATTCAAAGTTGGTGACAGTGTTGAAGTGTTAATCAAAAAATTCACTCCTCAAGAACACAGAATCGCTTTAAGCGTTAAAGACATCAACAAAGAAGAAGTTGCTGAATAGTTTTATATTCAGATGTCATCAAAAAGAGATAAGCTTATAGCTTATCTCTTTTTTTTTAGCAAAATTAATTATGTTCTAATTTATAATAGTTATGAAAATCAAACAAAAAATAACCACATACCTTACAGAACCAAGTAAATGCTTTATAGCTAAATGTAAAGCAAGATGTTGCCAAGACGCACCACTTCCTGAGGATTTTTTACCAAAATATCCTCAAGAGTTAAGACGCAGTATTTATTCTGCTGTAAATATTGGTAGAAATGACCCTAGAGATACATATAATTCTGTAATTTATAACACAACACCAAATCCTGTCCAGCTTGTTGGTTTTGACCAATATGGGAATAAAATTATGGGTATTCCTCAAAAAGTTATGGAAGAATTAGAAATAAAAAGTATGGAACAGGTTAAGGCACTTATTGAAGATGCTAAAAATTATAGAAATTATTGTCCGTTTTTAACAGATTTTGGAAGATGTAACGTTTATGAAAAACGACCACCAATTTGTAGAGATTTTGGAACCTTACCAGACAAAATCAACCAATGTCCAGAAAAAGCATCCCGACTTGAAATTATAAAATTCTACGTGAGAGATTTTTATGAGTTTTATAAAAATTTATTTGTTGGAGCAAAACAAAAAATTGTTGATAAATTCACACATAAATAGGATTACGAAGGGTATTTAAAATGTTATAATTTCATACAAGATAGGAGATCTTGTATGAAAAAAGTAATTTTGACCACTCTTATAGTAATTGGAATAATTTTACCAGCATTTGCAACTGCTACATTTGAGGAATTTTATACTTGCGAAGATAAAGGCCAAAAAGAGGTCATTATTCCTGGAAATGTTTATCAAGAATATTTTTGTAAAAACCCATTACTCTATCCAAATGAGAAATCTCAATTAAAATGTATAGAAAGACTCCAAAATAGCAATAAATATAGCTTACAATTACTCAATTCTGGTAAATGTACAAAAACGACAAAGATTAGAGTTAGCAAAGAATATGGAAAAAGTACTTGCTTTATAGATTTTGATTTAAACACAAAAGAAGTTTCTGAAAAAATGTCTATCACATACACAAAAATGTATGGTTATGATAATTATCCTGTGGCTATTGATAATGGTTGTTTAGAGAAACTAGCGATAGAAATTGAAGCAAAATACCCAGAAATAAAAGTAATTGATTCTATTACCGAAAATAAAAAAGTAACAAGTCCAAAAATAAAAACAATAAATGATTACAAAGTCGAAAAAGTAAACAACACAACTTTTGAAAAAGTATATCGTTGTAAAAAACCGATTAACAACGGCAAAGGTATCCAATTCATTGAGTTCAATCCAAACAGAACTCCAGAAAAAAACATTCCAGAAGATATTTCAAGTGAATTTAAAAAAAGCTTTGAACAGAATTATGAAAAACAAGTTGAAAAATACAATGAACTCATAGATTTAGTAAACCAAGGTCAGTGCGAAATAAACCATACAATAGCAGAATTAAAACACACCGACGGAAGAATATGTTCTTTTTACTACAAACCAAACGCTAAATTATATGGAGCAGGATATGAACATAAAAAATTGTCTAAAACAAAAGCTTGTTTCAAACAACTTGCTAAAGATGTAAAACAAAAAGAACCTAATATTAGAAGTGGCTACAAAAAATATAAAAAATATGGTATTCGATATGTAAAATAAGAACAATATTTCTTGTCGTAGAAAATTTTTCATGATATTCTTAGGGCAAGATATAAGATATGAAAAATTAAGAGGTAAATTATGCAAGCCCGTAGAGCATCAAGAGAATTAGCATTCATTTTATTTTCACAATTTGATAAAACAATTACAAACTATTCTAAAGAAAACTTAGACGATATTATCGTTAAGTCTGTTAGAATTCTTTCAAGCAGTGCAAGTGATGATTTAAAAACATCATTGGGTGCTTTAATCGATATGAAAAATAAAATTGATGATTACGAAGCTGAACACGAAATCAACTTAAATAGACCACTTGATGCAGCAAACATTGCAGTTCCTCTACCAATGACATCAGATATGTCAGCAAGAGTAGAAGAAATGATTGAAGTTGCAGAAAAAGCGTTATTAGCTCTTGAAATTGCAGAATTTACAACACTTGAATCTCAAGGCGAAGTTAAAAATTACGCAATCCAAATTGCTGAAACTTTCCAAAAAAATCACGATGAAATCGATTCTATCATCAAAAAATATTCAACAGGCTGGGACTTTGAAAGACTTGTAAAAATGGATAAAGATATCCTAAGAATAGCACTTTCAGAACTTCTATATATCAAAGAAACTCCAATGAAAGTTGTTGTTGATGAAGCTGTTGAATTAGCTAAAAAATATTCAACAGATGATAGCTCATCATTTATTAACGGTGTATTAGCAAAAGTTATCGTTGACAACGGCTTAAAATAGGGAACTAATACCCTCGCCACATTTAGGGGGAGAGGGATAGGGTGAGGGAGCAATTAAATTGTTCGGATTTTTTAAGGATAAATTTGAAAACCTAAAAAATGCTGTATCAAACACAGCCCAAAATCTTGTTGGAAATGTTTTGTCAAATGTTGATGAAACTGAAGAAGAATATTCAGAATTTGCCCTTGATGATATTGAAGATACTCTTATCAGTGCTGATTTAGGCGTTAATTACGCTGCAGAGTTAGTTGATAATCTCCGTTCTAAGAAAAACGCAAAACCGTCTGAATTAAAAAATTACTTAAAAGATGAATTTAGAAAAACCCTATCTGAAGCAGGTTCAACAGAATTAAAATACAACGATAATGAATTAAATATTTATTTTATCGCAGGTGTTAATGGTGCTGGTAAAACCACACTGATTGCAAAAATGGCTTACCAATTTAAACAACAAGGTAAAAAAGTTCTTGTCGCTGCTGGCGATACATTCAGAGCTGCCGCAGAAGAACAACTAAATATTTGGTCTGAAAGAGCAGGAGCTGACATTGTTCGAAGAGATAAAGCAGACCCAGCATCTGTTGTTTATGAAGCTGTACAAAAAGCTAGGAATGAAAATTATGATGTAATTTTAATTGACACTGCTGGAAGACTTCAAAACAAATTCAACCTAATGGAAGAACTTAAAAAGATTAAAACTGTAATCGATAAACAAGCTCCTGAAGCACTCAGAGAAAGTATTTTGGTAATTGACGCAAACACAGGTCAAAACGGATTACAACAAGCAAAAGTATTCACGGAAGCTGTAAATTTGACTTCAGTTGCACTAACAAAACTTGATGGAAGTGCAAAAGGAGCAATAATTATTGCTATTGCCAAAGAAATGAAATTACCAGTAAAACTTGTTGGAGTTGGCGAAAAAATGACAGATTTAAAAGCTTTTGATACTGACGATTTTATAAACGCTCTATTTGAGGGATAAACTCATGAATATTTTGGAGAGCATTAAAACTAAACTTGGTAATAATATCGAATTAGTTGGAGAAAGTATCGATAATAACGTTCTTATTATCGGAGTTTTTCACGGCGACGAACCACAAGGGAAACACTTGATAGAAGAATATCTAAAAACACACTCACCAAGCAACCTACTTTTTATCCCTTGTTTAAACCCTGATGGACTTAGTAAAAACATTAGAACAAATTCAAACGGTGTTGACTTAAACAGAAATTTCCCAACTAAAAATTGGGGAAAAAATGAAGGAGAGAACGCAACTTGCGATGATTGTACAACTGCTTATTACGGGGGGAAACATCCAGCTAGCGAGATTGAAACACAATTTGTAATTAACGTTATTGAAAAATATTCACCAAAACTAATCCTAACAATTCATGCACCATACAAGGTTGTAAATTACGATGGCCCTGCAAAAGAAATAGCAGAAAAAATTTCAGAAATTATTGACTATCCAGCTGAAGGAAGTATCGGCTATCCTACACCTGGAAGTTTTGGTACGTATTGTGGAGTTGAAAGAAATATTCCGACAATAACTCTTGAACTTGACGAAGAAGTTCCACTAGAAACCATTTACCCAAAAATGTTTGAGATATTTGAAGAATTAAAAGGGTACTAAGTAGAAATCTTAACCTCTTTGTGATACCCTAAATCTAGAAACGAGGGACTATATGAAATTATTTAACTCTTACACAAATACAGTAGAAGAATTTAAACCAATGGACGGAAACAAAGTTAAAATGTACGTTTGTGGTCCAACAGTATATGATTATGCTCACCTAGGACACGCAAGATGTTACATCACTTGGGACGTTCTATATAGATATTTAAAGTTTAAAGGATATGACGTTACATATTGCCGTAACGTAACTGACGTTGATGACAAAATCCTTAAAAAAGCAGAAAAAGAAGGGAAAACACCAACTGAAGTTTCACAATATTGGTACAAACAATTTGAAAACTCAATGAATAAATTAAATAATTTAAAACCAGATATTGAGCCTTTTGCAACAAAAACTTTAGGCGAAATGATTTCAATCGTAAAAGATTTAATTGCAAACGGATACGCTTATGAAGCTGATGGAGATGTTTATTTCAGAGTTAAAAAATTCCCTCAATACGGTTATCTTTCAAAACAACCTATTGACCAATTAGAAAGTGGTGCAAGAATTGAAGTTGGCGATTTAAAAGAAGATCCACTAGATTTTGCATTATGGAAACGTGATGAAAAATTTGGCTACAACTCACCTTGGGGCGTTGGCCGTCCTGGTTGGCACATCGAATGTTCTGCAATGAGTAGAAAATATTTAGGTAAGACTATCGATATTCACGCTGGTGGTGCAGATTTAATCTTCCCTCACCACGAAAACGAAATTGCACAATCTGAATGTGCAAACGGATGTAAATTCGTTAATTACTGGTTACACAATGGTTTTGTAACTATTAACAAAGAAAAAATGTCTAAATCTTTAGGTAATTTCTTAACTATTGATGATATGTTGAAAAATTATGACGCAAACACATTAAGATTATTCATTTTGACAAACCACTACAGAATGCCAGTTGAATTTTCAGATGAAGCTCTAACTGCAGCTCAAGCAGGTGCAAAACGTCTAGTTAACGCTAAACAAACACCAATTAACGAAAACTTAGACATCACAACAACAGATGAATACAAAGCGTTTGTTGAAGCTATGGATGAAGACTTAAACACTTCAAAAGCACTTGCAATTTTATTTGACCTTGCTACAAGAGCGAATAAAGATGAAAAAGATGCGTTCACTATTTTATACAAATTAGGAACTGCATTAGGTTTCACTTTTGAAAAAGCTTCTGTTTCTGATGAAGATTTAGCAAAAGCGGCAGCTCACGTATCAGAAGTTCTAGGACAAACATTTAATTCTATGGATGAAGTTCTTGAACTAAGAAAACAAGCAAGAGCTGAGAAAAACTGGGACATCGCAGACAAGATAAGAATTGCGCTCGATGAATCAGGTATCATCGTTAAAGATACAAAAGAAGGAACAACTTTAGAACTTAAATAAATTCAAAATCCCGAGACTTAAAAGTTTCGGGATTTTTGTCATATAATATTTATATGAAGAAGTTGGGAATTTTATTATTTTTAAACGTGTTGTTATTTTGTCCAATTGCAAAAGCTAATGTCTTAGGTGATATTCCTATGGCATCACCTTTATCGGCTGATCTAAAAGAACAAATAACACAAATTATTGAGCAAAACGAACCAAAATCAAAACTTATTAGAGTTGGAATTGGAACAAATAATTTCACGTCATATTTTTGGCAAGAAGCAACCATCTATGCCACCGACGATTACGAACTTTTTGAAGGTACAAATTTTGTTGACACTTTAACTCCTGATGAAACAATAAAAATAACTCGAAAAGGACAAAATTTTATCCTAACTAATGAGAAAAATGAAGAAATTCTAAACACAACGAACCCAATTTCTTTTAAATCAAATTTCGGAAATATTGGAATTAAAGATTTAAAAAGAGCAGGACAGAATGCGGTTTATCGTGGAGAAATCGAAATTGTACCTTGCGTGAAAGAAAATCAATTTCATATCGTTAACGAAATCGAAGTTGAACAATACCTAAAAGGTGTTGTACCAAACGAAATGCCTGTTAGATTTGGACTAGAAGCACTAAAAGCTCAAAGTGTTGCGGCAAGAAACTATGTTCTTTCACCAAGAATAAAACTTAACCCCAATTATGATGTTGTAGATTCAGTTGCAAGCCAAGTTTATTTTGGTGCAAATACAGAAAAAGAATTATCAAACCAAGCAGTTAAAGAAACCGAAGGTATAGTTGCACTTTACGGTTGGGATTTAATTTTAGCTCAATATTCGTCAACTGCTGGTGGTTGGAGTGAAAGTTTTGAAAACACATTCTCTGATGTTAAAACAAAAGCATTTCCATCAGAATCAAAACCTTATCTAATCGCAAAACCTGATTATGATGAGTTTGAGCCACTTGATAGCGAAGAAAAAGTAGCTGAATTTTACAAATCAAAACCAAAATCTTTTGATGTAAATTCACCATACTTCCGTTGGGAAAGAGAATGGAGCGGACAAGATATTCAAGATGCAGTACAAGCAAATATCGCAGCTCAAAGTACAACAGGATTTATAACTCCAGCGGTTGAAAAAGGTGATACTATCGGAATAATTAAAGCTCTAAACGTGAAAAAACGTGGACTTTCTGGAAAAATTATGGAGCTTGAAATTGAAACAGAAAACCAAAATTACATTGTACAGAAAGAACTTGTGATAAGACGTCTTTTAACAAACAAAGGCAAAGCCCTACCAAGTGCTAATGTTGTTTTTGAACAAGAATACAATAATGAAGGCCAGTTGATTTATGTCAAAGCATATGGTGGTGGTTACGGACACGGTGTGGGTTTAAGCCAATACGGTGCAGGTTATATGGGAACAGAATTAAAAATGACATATGACCAGATTTTAAAACACTATTATTCAAATATAACCCTTGCGACAGAGCCTGTAATATTATCAGCAGATGATGATCAAACCCGAGCAGTACAAACATTTTATTCAAAAAATGGCAAAGCTATTTTAGTAGTTGATAACAAATACAAATCAAAATACATTGATGTAAATATAAATAATATTGACAAAAGAATTGAATTTGATAAATCAGAAAGGTATAATCAAATAGATTTGTCAGAAGATTTAAACTGTGGCAAAAACACAATAAAATTTTACTATCCTGAGAACAAAGGTGGAATAAGATTATACGTAGAATTAGTTGGTGAAGATGACAGAAACATTAGCGAAAAATAAAGACCATACTTCAAGCGTTTTAAAAGCAGCTTGGTTAATTGCAGTAGTAACAATCGTGAGTAAATTAATCGGATTTGCTCGAGATATTATCATTGCAAACTACTATGGTGCATCTTTAGTCTCTGACGCTTATTATTACGCTTACCAAATTCCATCATTATCATTAATTTTATTAGGTGGAGTTGGGGGACCATTTCATAGTGCAACTGTTGCAGTATTTTCGAAACTAATTCCAAACCTAAAAGAAAAACCATCTGAAGAAGTTAATCGTTTATATTCAACATTTATGAATTCTACGATTATATTTTTCTTAGCGTTAAGTGTTTTTATTTTCTTTTTCGCTGAACCGATAATGAAACTAATCATCTCTAGTGGCTCAACAGAACTTGTAACACTTGCTGCTGAACACTTAAAAATAATGACACCTATTCTTTTAATTGGTGGAATTGTCGGGATTTATTATGGGATTTTGATTATTTATAAACATTTTATGTTGCCTAATCTTTCACCAATGCTTGTTAGTGCTGCAATAATTGTGGCAGTAATTGCGGCTCCAAGCGATCAAAAAGGTTATGTACTTGCTTGGGCAACAACAGTTGGTGCGATTTTACAACTAATAACACAATATCCGAATATCAGAAAACTTGGATATAGATTAAAGCCTTGTTTAGATGTTGTAGCAAATCCAAACTTCAAAGCAATTGGAGAGCTTTTATTCCCTGCAGTTTTAAGTTCCACAGTTGGACAAATTCATATCTACGTTGATATGTTTTTCACATCTTCGATTTCAGAAGGAGCTTGGACTGCTATTGGTTATGCTAATAGAATTTTCCAATTCCCAGTTGGAATTTTAGTAACAGCATTTTTAGTTCCGCTATTCCCTATTTTTGCAAGACTAGCGGCCGATAATAAAATTGAAGATATAAAAAAATATTTTAATAAAGGAGTTGGCGTACTATTTTTTGCCGCAATCCCAATTATTATCGGAATAATTACAGTAGGACAAGATGGGGTAAGGCTTGTTTATGAACGTGGTGCATTCGATACAACCGCAACATTTATGGTATCTGAAGCACTTTGGTTCTTATCTGCTTCAATTATTCCTTATGTATTTAGAGATTCAATCACTAGAGTTTATTATTCATTTAATGACTCAGCAACACCATTTGCAGTAGCCTTTTCTTCAATAATTTTAAAACTTATCCTTAACTGGGTTTTAATCACAAAACTTGGATTTGGAATTGGTGGTATCACACTTTCAACTTCATTAGTAACTTTATTCAACGCTGTTGTTTTAGGGATTTTAATTTCCAGAAAAATAAAAATGGACTACAAATCACTGTTTGTAAACTTGTTTAAAATGCTTGTTTCAGGTACAATAACATTTGTAGTTTGTTGGATTTGTGCAGTACAATACGACAAATTAGTACAACTCCCTATGATTCCGTTTGAAGTCATAAAAATAATTTTAATAGCAATTATCTGTCTGGGTGTTTATGTTCCAATGAATTTACTATTCAAAATGGAATATGCTGGAGAATTGTTTAATAGATTGTCAGCAAGATTTTGCAGAAAATAAGACAATTTAAAATTTTTATAAGAAGAGTTAGATTTATTACATATGAGATTACAAGTTGGTCAAAGTATTGATAATAATAGAGTGCGTTTGGACTTTAGAAACAGTCCAGATAAACCTAAGAATACTCCAAGCTATCAGATTGAAAAATCGAAAGCCGATGAATTTGTACGCAAATATAATTCTCAAGAGAAAAAACTTTTTAATTTCACAATGATAACAAGTAGCCTTTTAGGTGGAATTGGTGCTATTATGGCTATGGTAAAACATTCTATTAAGCACGCAATCATTGGAATTCCATTAGGTATTCTTACAGGTTGGCTAATCGGAACTGCGGTTTCATCTCACAAGAAAAATGACCTTATGGATAAGTACAATGTAAAAGAGTATTCTAAATAAGATAAATTATAGGAAGTATGAAAGAAATATTTAAACCAACAACAGATGAAAGACCAATAATGATAGTAATGGGGATACTTGCCCTTTATCTTCTTGTTGTAGGATTTATTTTATACTTATTTTTCTTGCATAGAACAACCCTAATTCCAACAATCTATAGTGTAATAGTATTTACACTAATTTATCTACCTAGGCTACTTATAATAAAAAAATTAGCACATAAAGATATTATAAAAATTGTAGATAATGGGATAAATATAAACAATCAACTAATCCCATTTTCACAAATCAAAGATTTTAGAGTAGAAGAAAAAAAGCCTGCAGTTGTATTTTTTATGAATAATAGTATGGTTTGCTATTATGAAGCAAAATTTTATCTAAAATTAAACAATGGACAAACTTCATTTTCTGCCATTGGCTCAGAGAAAATCCAATTACTAAAAGAATTTCTAAGTAGACTTTTATACAAATAATTAACTATTAGTAAGGTTCAATCCCTTATATTGAAGAGCCTGCATCAAATGAATTTGAGTAATATTTTCACTTCCATCTAAATCCGCAATAGTTCTAGCAAGTTTTAAAATTCTATCGTAACGACGACCAGATAATTGATATTTCACAATTGCAACTTTTAGAATTTCTTGAGATTTTTCATCAATTTGGCAATATTTTTTGATAAGTTCAGAAGTTAATTCTGAATTTGTAAGAATATTTTCATCTTTATAACGTTCAAATTGAATTGCTCTAGCTTTTACAACTCGTTGCCTTATCATTGCTGAATCTTCTTCGGCATCTTTTGTCGCCAACAGTTCAGATGGCGTTAATCTTGGAACATCTATTTGGATATCAATTCTATCTAATAATGGACCAGAAAGCCTTGCCAAATATCTGCTTACCTGAAAATCTGAACAAGTACATTGTTTCTCTTTATCTCCTAAAAACCCACAAGGACAAGGATTCATAGCTCCTAACAACATAAAATTAGCAGGATATTTTATAGAATGCTGAGCTCTTGAAATTACAATTTCACCATCTTCTAACGGCTGACGAAGAACCTCTAAAACATTTCTTGGAAATTCTACCATTTCATCTAAGAATAAAACCCCACGATTTGCTAAAGTAATCTCACCTGGTTTTGGATTTGTACCACCACCAATGATACCGTTAGCTGATGCTGTATGGTGAACAGGTCTAAATGGTCGTTTAGTCATCAACGGTTCATCTGGAGATAGAAGTCCACAAATACTATAAATCTTTGTTAATTCCAACGCTTCTGATAACTCCAGCGGTGGCAAGATAGATGCAAAACACTTTGCCATCAGAGTTTTACCCGACCCTGGAGATCCTACCATTAAAATATTATGACCACCTGCGGCTGCAATTTCTAATGCTTTTTTAGCCTTTTGTTGACCTTTTACATCTTTAAAATCAAAAGTATAATCTTGTTGAATTTGTTTTGCTAAATATTCTTTCACATCAACAACTGTCGGCTGAATTTTTGTTTCAATAAAATGATTTACAACATCGACCAAGTGCCCTGCACCAAAAATATTTACTTCACCATTCAAAGCCGCTTCTTTAGCGTTTTCTAAAGGTACAATAACATTTTTAATACCAGCATCTTTTAGTCCTAGAACCAAAGGTAAAACCCCACTCACACCACGAATTGTACCATCTAAAGACAACTCACCAATGAAAGCGTAATCTTTAACTTTCTCAGAATCTAAAACTTCTTCTTCGATTAAAATACCAATCGCCATTGGCAAATCAAAATTTGTTCCAACTTTTTTTAAATCAGCAGGAGCAAGGTTTACAACAACTTTTTTAGACGGGAAAGAATAACCTGAATTCTTAATCGCAGACTTTACCCTATCTCTTGCTTCTGTAACTGAAGTGTCAGGCAAACCAACAACCGACATTCCAGGCAAAGAATTAGTTACGTCAGTTTCAACTGAAACTTCGTATGCATTCAAACCAATTACCGTTGCCGTCTTAACTCTGTTTACCATAAAGTTAGTATATCATAACTCATTTAATTTGTCTTTTAAATTAAACTATGATAAAATCAAAACAGTGGAGAGATAACAATGATAAAAGAAATTTCTAAATTAAACAATAATATTAGTTATATTTATAAAAAGAACGACAACACCCCAAGAATGGCAGTTTGCCTAAATTTGTCAGTAAATGACGCTGAGAAGAAACCTGGGATATACTCACTTGTAGCAAGACTTTTACTACAAGGTACAAAAAATTATAACTCAGAAGAACTTGCAAACGAATTCGAAAAATACGCAATCGACTTTTCAAGCGATTTGTTCCCAAATTACTTACGATTGAAATTTGTTTGTCTTAATGAAGATTTTTCAAAAGCAATTGAACTAATGCACGAAGTTATCACAAATTCTACATTTGAAGAATTTGAAAAAGAAAAAATCAAAATTCAAGGGGAAGTAACAGCAGAACTTGATTCTCCACGTGTTCGAGCAATGGACTCATATGCAAGAGCAATGTTTGAAAACCATTATTATGGCAATTCAATGACAACAATTTTAGAAAATATTGATTCTATTACTAAAGAAGATGTTGTTGAGGCTTATGATAACATATTGAACAATAGCAAAAAAGCTCTTGCTATTGTTGGTGCTCTAGAAAAAAATGATATTCTTCCTCAAATTGAAGAAACTCTTGGTACATTACCAGCATCAACAGATAACAACTTTAATATCGAAAAACCAGTTTTGACTGAGAAAAAAGAAGTTACTAATATAAAATCTGACCTAAACCAAGCACACATCATCAAAGGATGGCAAGTTCAAACATATGGTGAAGAAGATTATCCAGCTTTGATTTTATTAAATATTATGCTAGGTGCTTGTGGATTATCTTCAAGATTATTTATGGAACTTCGTGATAAAAAAGGTTTGGCTTACGTTGTTAGAAGTTCATACGAAACTTATAAACTTGTTGGAAACTTCATGATTTATATCGCAACAGAAGCTAAAAATATAGAAGTCTCACTAAAAGGTTTTGACGAAGAAATAGAAAAAATTAGAACAATACCAGTTTCAGAAAAGGAACTTAACGATGCTAAAAATAACCTTATCGGTAAATGTGCATTCCTTGATGAAACAAACGTTCAACAAGCATGTTCATATGCTAAATATGAAGCCCTTGGCTTTGGTTTTGAATACACAGAAAAAATGAAAGAATTAGTAAAAGAAGTTACAGCAGAACAAGTTTTAGCTTGTGCTCAAAAATACTTCAACGACAAATACGTGTTATCTATAATTAAACCTTAAATTCACAACTGATAACTTATATTTGCACATCCAAACTATGAGAAACTTTTGTCATAGCAAAATTAAAAAAAAATAGGACAATATATTTACTAGAAACTAATTTATTTAATTTCTAACTTAGCCCCAACAAATTCCAAAGCTTTTTTATTCAAATCAGCTTCTGCTTCTGAAATATTTGACATCAACACAGACGGAGCAGAATCAACAAGTTTTTTTGCTTCATTATAATCAATACCAGTAATTTGTCTTAATGTTGCCATTACAGTTGCTTTATTGTCACCAGCACTAATCAAAACCAAAGATTTATCACCAGTTGCTTTTTTAATAGAACCTTTTTTAGAAGCAAACAACGCCTTTAATTTTGTACTATCGACATTATCCATATCAAAATTAAACTTACGTTTTAAAAATTCTCTTGCAATTAAGATTAACATAATAACAATCGCGGCATACAAAAAAGGCATATCTATCATAAAAAGTACTCCTTCTTACTAAATTCTTGACATAAATATAGCATATTTTTCTCAAAAAATCAAACAAAAAAAGAGGTAATCACAATGGATTACCTCTTTTAAGCAACTTGTCATTTTAATCAAACTATTTGATTTCAACAACAGCACCAGCTTCTTCAAGAGTTTTCTTGATAGCTGCAGCTTCGTCTTTTTTAATGTTTTCTTTAACTGCTTTAGGAGCTGCTTCAACAAGATCTTTAGCTTCTTTTAAGCCTAAACCTGTTAAAGTTCTAACTTCTTTTAATACAGCGATTTTCTTATCAGCTGGTACAGAAGCTAAGATAACAGAAACTTCAGCGTCAGCATCTTCAGCTGGAGCTGCTGCTGCAGGAGCTGCTGCAACTGCTACTGGAGCTGCTGCAGATACACCGAATTTTTCTTCCATAGCTTTTACTAATTCAGCTGCTTCTAATAATGTTAATTTTTCAATTGATTCTAAAATTGATTCTACACTCATGATTTTCTCCTTTATTTTAATTTTTATTGTGTACTAATACTTAATATAGACTAACTAGTCTAAGTGACAACTGCGAAACTACGCAGCTTTTTGATCGCGAACTGCTGCCATTGCTCTTGTAAGTGCTGACATAACACCGTTCACGCAACCAACGATACCAGATGCTGGTGAGTTGATAGATCCAAGCATTTTTGCAAATAGTTCTTCTTTTGTTGGAAGTTCTGCCAAAGCTTTTGTTTCAGCTTCAGATAGCAATTTACCATCTAATACAGCACCAATCATAGTACCTTTTTTAGAGTCTTTGATAAATTTTGCTACTGCTTTTGCAGGGCTAACTGGATCTTCAAAACCGAAAGCTAATGCAATAGGTCCTGTCATTTTTTCAGCTAATGCTTCATATTCAGTACCTTGAACAGCGATTTTAACTAAAGTATTTTTAGTTACCATGTAGTCGCCGCCACCTTTTTGGATTTCACGTCTAAGTTTTGTAATATCTTCAACGCTCAAACCTTGGTACTCAGTGATAATTGCAACTTGAGCTTTTTCTAGTTTTGATTTAATAGCATCTATTTTTTCTGATTTAAATGCTTTTGTTGCCATTTTTGCTCCTTTGTTTACTGTGATTGTTATTCACAATCTATTTGTTATCGACCTGTACTAAAAACTAAAAAAGATTTTGCTTTTCTAGTTTTTACCGCAAAATCTTACACACAAATCTTTTCAAATTTATTGGGCTTAACAAGTTTTGTTATTTCCCTTGGATAAAAGCATTACCTTATTCAGTCATCTGCCTTTATTCTCGGCCCTTGTTTCGGCACCTTGTGTAACCTCGATTAGCTAGTGTTTTAAAGGCTTTCGCCTGCTAATTGTCTGCGGCTATGTTACCAATATATATTAAACATATTCAAAAATCAAGCTATAAAAAGGAAAGGTAATATTTATTTACAAACAACTAGCAATTTTTTGATAAAAACGGTTTTAATTAATATATGGTAGTTCAAGTAGATAATCCTGCAAACAAACATATGCACAACGGCGATACACCCGTTGTAAAAACTATTGACGCTCCAGGATTTTTACCAAAAAGATATTTATATTCTGATTATGAGGCTCAAAAAAGGTATAATCAGCTACAGTCTGATATTTACGAAACACAAAAACACGTCAAAGCCCCCGATAGACGAAAATTCCCAACCGTTTTAAAAATCGTTTTAGGTGCAGGAGCTGTTGCATTAGGAGTAATATTCAGGAAAGATATCTGGAAATTCGTTTCAAATATCTTTAAAAAGCCTCCTGTTTCACCGTAAACTCACGTAACTGAGTATAAATTATCGGTGAAAACTCTTTTGTTGTAACAATATCAATAACTTTGTAAGATTGAGGCAATGTCAACAACGATGGTGTAGAAATGTGATACACTCCATTTTCCATATTCTCAGAATTTGCGTGGAAATGCCCAGATACAATTGCTAATAAATTATTATGCTTTGCAATTAACTCCTGATATTGTTCAACTTTGTATGTTTTATGTGTTTTTACACTAGATTCAGCATTGTCTGGGTATACTACAGGAAAATGCTGAAAAATAATTACATCTTTTTTGCTATTTTTTTCCAATTGTTTATCAAGCCATTCTAAAGTATCAGCTCTATAATATCCAACTGACCCAGGAATAATTTCTTTCGCACCATCTACTATAAGGAATACAAAACCCTTTTTAGTGAATTTGTAATTAGGTTGATGTCTAAACATTCCCCAGTTACGTTCGTGAATCATATCAAAATATCTAACTTTAGATAACCCATTAGCTTTGTAAACATCATGATCTCCTAAAGCTATATAATATGGAACTTTTAATTTTTTCACTGTTTTTAAGAAAAGCTTTAAATTTTCTTCGGATGGGTTGTTAATATTATCACCTGTAAATACAACAAATGACACATCTTGTAAGGAATTAATATCTTCTACTGCACTTTTTAAAACTTTTACAGAATACTCAGACGATGCAGACAAGTGAGCATCTGTAACCTGTACAAATTTAATAGTTTTAGCACTTGCAGCAAAAGCACTTACACAAGTAAAAGCTAATAAAACAAAAAGTGATAATATAAACTTTTTCATATTAGATACATCTCCCTTGAGGAAATTATAACATAAAATTCAAATATGTGCTAAAATAAAGACTATGAGATTAGACAAATTTTTAAAAGTTTCAAGACTTATAAAACGCAGAACTGTTGCCAATGAAGTTTCTGATATGGGTAGAGTACTTATTAATGGCAATCCAGCAAAAGCTGCAAAACAAGTCAAAGAAAACGACATCATTACGATTGAATACGCAAATAGAACTGTAAAAGCAAAAATCCTCAAAGTTCCAACAGGAAACGTTAGCATACAAGAATCTTCTACATTGTACGAACTTTTAGATTAACTTATTTTTTATTTTGCAGTTTTTAGAACATATCGAGCAGCGGCAGAGGCTGGCTCTACAATTCCATCATGAAATCTCACAGGAAAAACATCTGTCATATGTTTTGCATCATTTTTTACAATACAATTTGTAGATGTAATTTCTTGTGAACCAGAAGAACAAGTTACCTCTTTATTTGGTAAAGATGCTCCATTAACATCTATCAAACCCCAACAATCAGACATATACATTTCAGGCAGATCATCATAACCACGTTCCTGAAGTGAATAACCAACAGGAAGAGAGCAGATTCCTTGAATACCTAAACGCTTTGAAATTGCAACAATTGTACCATCAGCCAGTAAATAAGCCTGAAGAGCATCTACAGTTCTTCCTGGCCCCGCTTGCATAAAATACCCAGGGGTAACAGAGTATTTCTTACCATTCTTGTCTTTTATATCAGAAAGATTTGCAAAATATGTCGCTCCAGTTAGTGAACCATTTAGCAATGCACATACCGTCATATTTGATTCTGGATGATCCTTTGGAGGATTTGTTCCGCATTTAAAATCAACACCTGCATAATCAAAACCATACTGTGCCTGAGAAAGACGTGCAGCTTGAGATAGAGTAGATATTGTTTTCTTAAACTGAGAACGATAAGTATGTGCTTTAGTATTCGCAATCAAATTCGGAATAGTCATTGCTGCAACAACACCAATAATCCCTAGGGTAATTAATACTTCCGCCAATGTAAAACCAAATCTAAAAAATCTTTTAGAGAACCCCAAAAAGACTCGACTATCCTTGCGTTTCAACATTATTTACCCTCTCCTAAAGTATAACTAAACAATAGCTTGTTGAAGTCGTGATGAACGATTTTCGTTAAGAATGTTTTTAAGCTTCATAATCGCCTGAGCATGTAACTGACAAACTCTTGATTCTGACATTGATAATGTTTCGCCAATTTCTTTCATTGTCATGTTTTCTTGATAGTACAAGACCATCAAAACTCTTTCACGCTCAGGAAGGCGTTGTAATGCTCGTTGCAAATCTGATTTAACATTCTTTTCTTCCATCTGTTCTTGTGGATTTAATTTATTTGAATCCTCAATAGTATCAATAATTTCCATACTATCTTCAGATGATCCACGTTTTTCATAAATCGATGTTACAACTACGTCTTCTGACATGATTTGATTTACTTTATCTGGATCCATTTCTAGATAATTAGCAATTTCTGTAGTTGTAGGAGTTCTGCCATATTCTTGTTTTAGAAACTCAGCAGCTTGTTTAATATCTTTAATTTTCTTTCTTACACTTCTTGGTAAGAAATCTTCAGAACGAATTCTGTCTAATATTGCACCACGAACTCTAATAAGAGCGTATGTTTCAAATCTAGTATTTTTTTGAGGTGAGAAACGTTCAATAGCGTTTATCAAACCTTCAACACCATAACCCGCAATATCTTCAATAGAAATTGTCACAGGTAATGAAACCTTAACACGTCCAACAGCATATCTTACAAGATAAATATATTGAACAATCAAAGCATCTCTTGCTTGTTTATTTGATTTGTCTGCAAGATATTTTTCCCACAAAGCAACAAGCTCATCTTCCGACATACGCTTTATGTTGTTATATGAAGAAAAATCAAAACCTTGTTCCATTAACCTACCCAATTCTTCTACTTCGTTTTTCTACATTTCTATTCTATAATATTCAACAATTTAAACATCATTTAAAAGGATGAAAACTTTCTCAACCTATTAAAGTATTCAGGGTAGATAAATAGAAAAAAGCATGAGAAACCATGCTACTAAAAATAATTTATCTATATGGTCTTAATATCTTAGGATTATTCTTATCCCTCACATAGAGAGGTTTATCATATTTTCTTATTTTTGATTTTGGCTGTTTTTGAGCACTTTTATCTTGATTAAAGAAAGGCAAATAATATTTTTTAGGAGCTCTTGCCTTAATACCCTTAGATGTATCTTCTTCTCCTTCCATGATTGCTTCTACATATCGTTCTGTAGCATCAACATGTACTTGAGGAGCATTACGATATTTCATACGTTGTTTATTATACGCCCTTTGATATTTACCCACAGGAGCCATTGAAAGCAAACCTAATATAGTAAAGGCTATTAACACTAAAAAGAAATTTTTTATAATCTCATTTATCCGCATAACTATAGGATAACAAATTTAAAATAAATAGTAAATAACATGCCAAAACTTTTTCATGACAAAATGTAAATAAATTGTCTTAAAGCCTAATATTTAGTAGAATAAAAGAGTGTGAAAAACTTTTGGTAAAGGAGAGCAAAAAATATGATTAAAAAGTTTGTTTCACCAATGACATTATTAGCAATATTTGCAATAATGATTCTTGGTATTTCACCTGCTTTTGCAAGTGAGGCTGACTTAGTTGTTCCTAGCATCCAATCGATTTCCAAAGATAGCTATACGCTACTTTTAATTGGACTTGGAATTTCTGTAGCTGGCTTGATTTTTGGACTTGTTGAGTTCTTAAAAATCAAAAAATTAGATGTTCATGAAGTAATGAACAATGTTGGTAATACAATTTTTGAAACTTGTAAAACTTACTTGGTACAACAAGGTAAATTCCTTTTAGTTTTAGAAGTTTTAATCGGTTTATGTATCGCATTTTACTTTGGATACCTAAACCACATGGGAGCTAAAGGTGTATTAACAATTTTAGCTTGGTCTGTAATCGGTATTTTAGGTTCTTATGCTGTTGCTTGGTTTGGTATCAGAATGAATACTCTAGCAAACTCTAGAACTGCATTCGCAGCATTAAAAGGTAACCCATTAAATACAATGAACATTCCTCTAAAAGCTGGTATGAGTATTGGTGTATTGTTAGTATCAGTTGAACTTATCATGATGCTTACAATCCTTTTATTCGTTCCTGGTGAAATTGCAGGAGCATGCTTCATTGGTTTTGCAATCGGTGAATCTTTAGGTGCTTCAGCTCTTCGTGTAGCTGGTGGTATCTTCACAAAAATCGCTGATATCGGTTCAGACTTAATGAAAATCCAATTTGGTATTAAAGAAGACGATCCTCGTAACCCAGGTGTAATCGCTGACTGTACTGGTGATAACGCAGGCGACTCTATCGGGCCAACTGCTGATGGTTTTGAAACTTATGGTGTAACTGGTGTTGCTTTAGTTAGTTTCATTTTATTGGCTGTTATGGGTCAAGAAAATCAAGTTCAATTATTAGCTTGGATTTTCGTTATGAGATTCTTAATGATTGTAACTTCAGTAGTTGCATACTGGATTAACGGACTTTGGGACAGATTTGTATACGCTCCACGTGTAGAAAAATTTGACTTTGAAGCTCCATTAACAAGACTTGTATGGATTACATCTATCCTATCTATCGCTATGACATTTGGCGTAAGCTACTGGTTATTAAGCGATATGGGTAATAATATTTGGCTAGTATTATCTTGTATCATTTCTTGCGGTACTTTAGGTGCTGCCCTAATCCCAGAATTTACTAAGATATTCACTTCACCAAAAGCTAAACACACAGAAGAAGTTGTTACTGCCTCTAGAGAAGGTGGTTCATCTTTAACAATTCTATCAGGTATTGTATCTGGTAACTACTCTGGTTTCTGGATTGGCATGGTAATCGTATTACTTATGGCGTTAGCTTATGTTGCAAGTACTTTCATCCCATCTGGAGAAGAAGGCTTAATGATTTATCCGTCAGTATTCGCTTTCGGCTTGGTAGCTTTCGGTTTCTTAGGTATGGGTCCTGTAACAATTGCTGTTGACTCATATGGTCCAGTTACAGATAACGCTCAATCAGTATATGAATTATCTTTAATTGAAGAAATCCCAGATGTTAAAGGTCAAATCAAAGAACAATACGGCTTCGATGCTGACTTTGATAATGCTAAACAATACTTAGAAGAAAATGATGGTGCAGGTAACACATTCAAAGCAACTTCTAAACCAGTTCTTATTGGTACAGCAGTTGTTGGTGCTACAACTATGATTTTCTCACTAATCTTGGTTATCCAAAACACTTTAGGTATTCAACCAGAATCAATCTTGAACTTACTTAACCCATACACATTGTTAGGTTTACTAACTGGTGGTGCAGTAATTTACTGGTTCTCTGGTGCTTCTATGCAAGCTGTAACAACAGGTGCATACCAAGCTGTTGAATATATTAAAGAAAATATCAAATTAGGTGATGCAGATGAAAAAAGTGCAAACGTTGCAAATTCAAAAGAAGTTGTAAAAATTTGTACTCAATATGCTCAAAAAGGTATGGTAAATATCTTTATCGCATTATTTACATTTGCATTAGCTCTAGCTTGTTTATCAGCTCCAGGCGAAAAATCTCAATTAGCTGTATCATTCTTCGTAAGCTACTTGATTGCTATTGCAGTATTTGGTTTATTCCAAGCTGTATTTATGGCTAACGCTGGCGGATGCTGGGATAACGCTAAGAAAATTGTCGAAGTTGACTTGAAAGAAAAAGGTACACCTCTTCATGAAGCAACAGTTGTTGGTGATACTGTTGGTGACCCATTCAAAGATACTTCTTCAGTTGCAATGAACCCAATTATTAAGTTCACAACTCTATTTGGTTTGTTAGCAATGGAAATTGCAATCAACGAATCATTTAGAAAAATTGCTCCAATCGTTGGTGCAGTGTTCCTAGTAATTGCGTTAATCTTTGTTATTAGATCTTTCTACGGTATGAGAATCCCTACTCGTGCAGAAGAAAAGGTAAATGAATAATTAACAAAAGCAAAAGGGGCGGTTTCAAAAATTGAAACCGCCCCTTTTATTTATAAATAATTACTTAAACATCTTCATTTCTGAAGCTATAAGTTCCTCCATTTCTAACCCTGCAATATAACTTCTTGCAGCAATGTATTCATTTGGGGACATACTTTCAGCATTTAATTCTAAGTTAACTCGAGCTGCAGACACTTTTGGAGTTGTTCGAACGCCAACATAATCTTGCACAACAGAGTCTGCTATTTCTTGAGCTTTTTTGGCTAGAGTATCTAAACTAACATCTTTTGTTATAGATGGGGTAATACTATTTAATTTCATTTCGACTCCTTTAATATTATTCCTTAATATAATATAAAACCGAACAAAAATAAATTTGCGGGGAGTAAATGTAAATAAAAAATACAATTAATAAATATTATCCAACAAAACAATTTACAGATTGAATTGAAGTTTATATTATGCTAATATTAGTTCGGTGTTTATATAGGAGGTTATGTATTATGGAACATCTTAGAAAGTATTTAGTTGAATTTATTGGAACATTTTTCCTAGTGTTCACTGTAGGTTTAACTGCATTTGCACCAGTTGCATTACCAGCACACAAAGTAGCTATCGGTTTTGTATTGATGGTAATGGTTTATGCAGGTGGTTTTGTTTCTGGAGGACACTACAACCCAGCAGTATCTCTAGCTGCAGCAGTTCGTGGTGCATTGTCTTGGTCTCAAATCGCACAATACTGGATTGCACAATTCTTGGGCGGTGCAGCAGCAGCTGGTCTTGTAATGTATTTCACTGCAAGCCCTGAAGTTGAAGCTGGTTGCCCATTTGGTTTAATGGCTTTAATTATTGGTGAATTCTTATTCACTTACGCTCTGTGCTATGTTGTACTTATGACTGCAACATCAAAAGCAACAGCTGGAAATTCTTATTACGGTTTAGCTATCGGTTCAACTGTAATGGTTGGTGCGTTTGTTGCAGGCGGAGTTCTTTGCTTTGGTGCATTTAACCCTGCAGTTGCATTAGGACTATGGATGCTAAAATCAGCATGCCTAGGTTCTATCCTCATCACTATTGCAACAAACTTGGTTGCAGGAGCACTTGCTGCTTTAACATATAAACTTGTTGTTAAAGAAGACTAGTAAGTTTTTATTTAAAGAAAGGGAAAAGATGGATTTAATATTAAGTCCATCTTTTTTACTAACAAATTATTTTTTTAGGAGTTTTATTATAACAAAACTTAAAAAAATATTGTGGTTAAAATCAATCAGATTTATAATAGACCATGCTGACTTTTACGTAGAAAGGATTAAGAATATGACTGCAATCGAAGAAATGACTTATACCCAACTAGAAAGAGCAATTAACCCAACTCACGATATCAAGCTATTCTCAGGCCGTTCAAACCCTAAACTAGCTCAAGAAATCGCAGATTATTTAGGTACAACAGTTGGTCCAATGGTCATTAAAAATTTTGCAGATGGTGAACTTTATGTTCAAGTAAAAGAAAGTGTTCGTGGTGATGATGTATTTATCATCCAACCTGTATGTAATCCTGTAAACGAAAACTTAATGGAATTATTAATTATTATCGATGCGTTTAAACGTGCAAGTGCTAAAACTATCACTGCCGTAATACCTTACTATGGTTACGCTAGACAAGATAGAAAAACATCTGGTCGTGAAGCAATTACAGCAAAACTTGTTGCAGACCTATTAACAACTGCAGGTGCTGACAGAGTACTTGCTATGGATTTACACACAGGTCAAATTCAAGGTTTCTTTAATATACTAGTAGACCACATCTTTGCAACAAACGTTATCGTAAATTATATTAAAAGTTTAAACATTGATCCAGACGATATGGTTGCAGTTTCACCTGATATGGGTGGTGCAAATAGAACCCGCCACTTTGCGAAAAAACTTGATTGTCCTATCGCAATTATTGATAAAAGACGTGATAAACACAATGAAGCTATCGCAACTAACGTTATCGGGGATGTTGAAGGCAAAGTTTGTTTGATGTTTGACGATATCATTGATACAGCTGGTACAATTTGTGAAGCGGCTAAACTTCTAAAATCAAAAGGTGCAAAAGAAATTTACGTTGGTGCAACTCACCCAGTATTCTCTGGCCCAGCAGTTGAAAGATTAGGTTCAGCTCCTATCACTCAATGTATCGTTACTAACACAATTCCACTTGATATGAGCAAAATGCCATCAAATATTAAACAGGTTTCAGTTGCTCCATTACTTGCTCAAGCAATTTCAAGAATTCACGATGATGAATCTGTAAGTTCATTGTTCGGTTTTGAAAAAGAAATGCAAGTAGGCTAGGGATAAACAGTAAATATATAATAAAAAAACTCTGAGAAAATATCTCAGAGTTTTTTATTACGATAAATTTTTGACATAAAAAAAAGCCGTTTCAAAAAGAACGGCTACCAGACTTGGGGAGGAGGTATGAAAAACTTTCGTTTTTCATATCTATATTCTCTGTATCGACAAGTAAAAATTTTTCTTTAGCAAAACACTAAAAATCTCATCTAAATAGATGAGATTTAGATGCATAATATTTACCCCTGCCACGTCCGGCCGAGTAAAAACCCTGCGGAGCACGTTTGCCTTAAAATTTTTACCAGCCGTTAGTGGCATATTGCACCGTCCGGCCGAGGACCTACCAAGTCCAGTAGCGAACCATTGTAGCAACATTAGCTGCCGCATTGATAACGTTTGCTGCAGTATTAACTTTTAAATATGGATCTGTAACAACAACTCCATTTACAGCAGTGGAAACAGGTGTTGTCACAACTGGAGTTGTTAAAATTGGATCATAAACATAAGTTGTTGCTGGATAATAAGAATAAGACGTGTAATATGGATACACAGAAGAATAGTAATAAGGATAATAAGGTCTTATATAAGGTCTGTATGGTCTGTAAATTGGCGGTGGTAGTGGCCTGTGATGATGACCTACGTGATGATGAGGAGGTCTATGCCCCCCTCCAGCATGCATAGGTGGTCTGTGTCCCATTGAAGGTCCTCCAGGTCTGTGCCCATGAGAAACATGCCCATGCATTGCAGGTCTTCCTCCACCATGTCCACCTGGGCCCCTCATCCCTCCGCCATGATGACCTCCATGGCCACCTCCGTGATGTCCTCCAGGAGCCGCAAAACAAGGTACACCAACAAAAGCTACTGCTAATGCTATTAAACAAATTATCTTTTTCATACTACAATTCTCCTTTCGACATCACAAAGCATCACATGTAGTTAACGATAAGGCATGGTATTTTGTTCAAATATATAGAAATATAAAATTATCCAGATATATAAAGAGAAATAATAATATCTTTATGATAAAATATAGGCGTGAAAAATTTTATTAAAATATTTTTTATAGTAGTTTGTTTTTTCATTTCCCTTAGTGCAAATGCAAGAGAAATGGATTTTTCACTTTTAAATTCTAATTTTTCACAACAAGAAATTATTTTAGATAGCGTATCAATTCCAGATGAGCCTGAATTGACATTGTCTGATGATGTTAGCGAAAATTCAATTGCAGCATCAAACAGTCAAAGACACGAAATTAGTACATCATCTTCAAGAAGAGATACTTATAATAGTGGAGCTATCGAAAGAACCTCCGCTCAAAATAAACTATTACAACAAATTTTTACATCAAATTATAATAAAACATTATTCAGCAAATCTCATAAAATATCTCCACATTTAAAAAATGAGATTTGTACAAGAGCCCCTTAATCTCCTTGTATAAATCAAATTTAGTTTATACATTTACAATTTAATAGGAGAGAAAAATGAATATCGAATTATGGAAGGATGGACTCCTTCTAATGGTTATTGGTATGGGTTTTGTATTCTTTTTCCTAGCAATAATGATTTGTGTTATGAACATAAACGCTAAAATCATTAGTTTTTTGGGTAAATATTTCCCAGAAGCAGTGGAAGAAGAGCAAACTACAGCTAAGAAAAAATCAACAACAAACAATGACTCTGAAATTGCTCTAGCAATTGCCTGTGCCGTTGCAGCACTTAAAGGAGGTAAAAAATGCTAGCAGAATTTATTTCAGCTCATAGTGTTGCTATATCAGCAGGTCTATTAATCCTAGCTTATATATTTATCGCTCTAGAAAGAATACCAAAAGTTACAATTGCACTTTTAGGTGCAGCAATAACTATTGTTTTAGGTTTAGTTAGCCAATCAAAAAATATAGGTGAAGCATTAAATCCACATTACTTTATTAATTTTGTAGATTTTAATGTAGTTTTCTTACTTGTTGCAATGATGATTATTGTTGCAATCACAACAAAAAGTGGTGTTTTCAATTGGCTAGCTAATGAATTGTTGAAATTAACAAAAGGTCATCCAATTAAAGTTTTATTTGCTTTAGGTATTTTTACTGCGGTAACAAGTGCATTCTTAGATAACGTAACAACAGTTATTTTAATTATGCCTATTACGTTTGCTATCGCAAAGAAATTGGATATCGATCCAATCCCTTATCTTTTGACAGAAATCTTTGCGTCAAACATTGGTGGTACAGCAACTCTGATTGGTGACCCTCCAAATATTATTATTGGTTCGGCTGGTAACTTATCTTTTATGGATTTTGTGAAAGAATTAACTCCAGTTGTTGCAATAATTTTAGCGGTTGTAGTTATTGCATTAGCACTTGCATTTAAAAAGAAACTTGTTGCTAGCCCTGAAAAAATGGCAGAAGTTGCAAACATAGATAACAGTAATTCAATTACAGATAAAAAACTAATGATTAGATCTACAATCATTTTATCATTAGTAATTCTAGGATTTATGACACATGATATTACTCATTTAGAAACTTGTGTTGTTGCTATGTTAGGTGCCAGCTTCTTGTTATTATTTGAAAAACCAACTGAAATTCTTAGAGATGTTGAATGGAATACTATTTTCTTCTTCATCGGATTATTTATCATCATTGGTGGCTTAGAAGCTTCTGGCGGGATTAAATTGATGGCAGAATGGATATTAAAAGTTACTCAGGGTAGCCAAACTGCAACTTCAATGTTAATTCTTTGGGCATCAGGTATTATCTCAGGAATTATTGATAATATTCCATACACAGCAACTATGGCACCAATGCTTGTTGAAATTCAAAAAACTATGGGAGCAACATACACATACCCATTATGGTGGGCACTATCTTTAGGAGCTTGTTTAGGAGGAAACATGACAATTATCGGTGCAGCCGCTAACGTTATAGTTTCTGAAAACGCAAGCAAAGAAGGACACCCAATTTCATTTATGAGATTTTTGAAATATGGGGTGTGCATTGTAACTATCTCACTTGTTATAAGCACAGCTTATGTCTATTTGAGATTTCTAAAATAGGAGAAAGATTATGACAGATAATATAAATAAAGAACAAAATAACGGGCCAGCTCTAAATAGAAGCCATTACTCAGAAAGTAAAGGAACTGGAGCACTTAGTACAATAATTTTTGTAATTCTTGTAACTATTGGAATGGTTATTTTGGCACATTTCAAAGGAAGCTAAATATTTTGGGCAGATTTTATCTGCCCTTTTTAACTTAAAGGAAAAAGATTATGGAAAAATTTGATATATTTTGCATACTTCAATTATTAGGCGGACTAGCATTTTTCCTATACGGGATTTATGTTATGTCAGCTGGACTTGAAAAAATTGCAGGCGGGAAATTAGAAAAGATTTTAAAAACAATGACCTCAAACCCAACGAAAGGTCTTGTATTAGGTGCCGCAATAACTGCGATTATTCAAAGTTCTTCAGCAGTAACTGTTATGCTTGTTGGTCTTGTAAACTCAGGGATTATGAAACTATCACAAGCTATCGGTGTAATTATGGGTTCAAACATAGGTACCACTATCACTGCTTGGATTTTAAGTTTGTCTGGTATCCAAAGTACAAACGTTGTTGTTAGAATGTTCAAACCAGAATCATTCACTCCAATTCTTGCTTTAGTTGGGGTTCTTATGATTTTTGCAGCAAAATCTAACAAAAATAAAAATGTTGGTAGCGTATTTTTAGGCTTTTCAATATTGATGACTGGTATGATTTTTATGAGTACATCAATGGAACCCCTATCTCATTCTGAAAAGTTTATTAATTTAATGACGCTATTCAACAATCCAATTTTTGGTGTTCTTGTAGGCACAGTAATTACTGCAATTATCCAAAGTTCAGCAGCATCAGTTGGTATGCTACAAGCACTTGTTATGAAAGTTGATATGACATACTCAATGGCATTACCTATTATTATGGGGCAAAATATCGGGACTTGTATCACTGCTATTATTTCTAGTGTTGGGGTAAACTCTAATGCTAAAAAAGTTGCAGTAGTACACGTTACATTTAACATTATTGGTACTGCAATCTTTTTATGTATTTTTGAACTTGGCAAATTATTATTCAATATTCCAATCTTAAATCAAAACATAAACCCAGCAGGGGTTGCGATTTTACACTCAACATTTAACATTGCAACAACAATAATGTTATTCCCATTTATTAAACAATTGGAAAATATTGCAAACTTCCTTGTTAAAGACACAAAAACAAAAAAAGAAGAAGTTGTATTCTTGGATGAAAGATTATTACTATCTCCAGAACTTGCAACAATTGAAGTTAACCAAAAAGTAATCGAAATGGCTAAACTTGTAAAAAACAATGTTCTTTACGCAACAAAGCAACTTAAAAATTTTCAACCAAGAAAAGCTGATGTTATCAATAAAAACGAACAGCTAATCGACTTATTTGAAGATAAAATGGAAAATTATTTGGTAAAAGCTTCAAATAAAGAACTTGCTCAAGAAACAAGCAATTCAATTGCCAGATTGCTACTTATCATCGGTGATTATGAAAGAATTGGTGATCATGCAATAAACATTTTGAATATCGCTGAAGAAAAGAAAAATAAAGAAATGGAATTTCCTCCAGAACTTATTGAAGACATTAGAACAATAGTTGGTGCAATTCTAGAAGTTGTAACGTTAACAACTCACGCTTTTTCAAAAAATTCAAACGAATTAGCACTAAGAATTGAACCTCTTGAACAGGTAATCGATAGGCTGGTTCTAAAAGCTAAAAATCGCCACATTAAACGTATTCAATATGGAGAATGCCCAATCGAATTAGACTTTTTAATCTCTGAATTATTCAACGATTTTGAAAGAATTTCTGACCATTGTTCAAATATCGGAGCATCAATATTAAAAGCTAACGATTTAACCATCGATAAACACGAATTTTTAAAACAATTAAAATCTTATAATAACAAAGATTTTAGCAAGACTTACGATGAATACAAAGAAAAATATTCATTAGTTTAAACTGTACGTTCTGATACTCATAGCGTACAGGTACATTTATCCTAAATAATCGCACGGCACTTCTACTGAAGTGCCTTTTCTTTTACTATCGGCGGAATTGGTGAAATTATTATTCGCTCCATATAATCATCATTTATGGCTTTTATTTCGTTTGCAACTTTTTGAATATCATCATTTGTATTAACTTTATATTTTTTTGCAAATCTAAGAACCATAATACCTTTATCTGGATGCTTTTCAAACTTTAGAACCTGATATATAAAACATGCACAATCACCACTAATCTCGTTTTCTAAATAACTCAATACAGCGATATCTAGCTTTTTGTTTTGAACAAATTTCAATAACAATTTCTTTTCATCTGTTGAAACTTTTTTATCAACCTCTGATGCATATTTCAAAGGATTTGAAAGCTCTGGTAAATAAGTTATATCAACTCTACTTGTCCAAGATTCGTCATTCTCTCCATCAATATAATATTCGTTTTCTATTTTTGAGTTATCATTATCAACAGTTTTCAACTTATAAATTAAATCATTAAAATGGATATTTTCAGCAAACACTGATAAATTCAATCCTAATATCACAAACAAAAACAATAATAATTTTTTCATAGCAAATTCTCCAATAATAAAATACTATCGGGAACTTATTATTTAAAAATTAGACAAAACGACAATCTAATTGGTTAATTTAGTATGAACCAAAATTTTTAGTCAAATATTCATAAGAACGTTTGTAAGCATCCGCTTCAAGAGCATTACTATGATATTCAGGAGATCCTACTGGCGGATAGTTTCTTACCGCTTCCAAGAAAGTGTATGCAAGTTTTCCTATCTCAGAATCTTTGCTATGTTTTTGAGCTGTCGGAGTTTTATCTGCCCAATACGAATCCTTATGAAGATTTTCTGTAAGTTCAGCTAATTTCTTTTCTTCGGTAACATTTTTAGGTTTTATATGAGTCCAAGCCTTTGTAATTTCTTTTTCGCCAATACCTTCAGTTGCTCTCATAATCATATGTTGTTGAGCGTGAATAAGTTCGTGGTAAAGTTTATGAATAACAAATTTTCTATAATCATCATCTGTCATTGAAACAACTATTACATCATCAGCAAATGCCTTAACATTTTGACGGTTGGCATTAGCAACCATTTCACAACTTGCCTTATCTGCAAACATTGGCATACCTATTTGAGGAGCAACTAAAGTCAAATATCTGCCATTTTTAACCATAACAACTTTTTTATCAAAATTAAAAATTTCACCTAGGCTTAGTGCTATTTCATTTTTGCTAAACGTAAAACCACCAGCCATAACATTATCTGATGGCCCATAGAATTTCAACGTAGGTAAAACATCAATACCTAATTCTTTACCAATTTGAGCATAAATCTTATCTAATGCTCCATTTGGGAATAATGCGTTAAGTTTTTGAGTGTAAACATCTTGAGTTTTTGCTGAACGCACAAATGTATCTTGAGGTGCTGACATATCGACTTTGTTTTGATTTGAAACACCGTCAGATTTAAAACTCACAGGACTAACACTATTTAAAAAATTATTAAAATAAACCTTCATATTTTATCTAAAACATGAAGGTTAAATTTTTTGCTACTTTTATTTTTGATTTCTTAATTTTGTAATAAATCTTTCCAATCGCCCAATTGCTTCTTTTAGATTTTCTAAAGAATAAGCATAAGATATTCTCAAAAATCCCTCACCGCAATCACCAAAAGCAGTTCCAGGAACAATCGCAACTTTTTCTTCTTGCAAGAATTTTGTCGCAAATTCTTCACTTGTCATACCAAATTCTTTAATACAAGGGAAGACATAAAACGCTCCAAATGGTTCAAAACAATCAAGACCCATTTTCTTAAAAGAATCCATCAAAAATCTTCTGCGTTGGTTGTATGCTTGACGCATTTCTTCAACATCTTTATCACCATTTTTTAAAGCTTCCACTGCTGCATATTGGCTAATTGTTGGAGCACACATAATCGCAAATTGATGAATTTTTGTCATCTGCTTAATCAATTCTTTTGGTGCACAAGCATAACCCAGACGCCAACCAGTCATTGCATATGCTTTGGAAAAACCATTAATAAGAATTGTACGTTCTTTCATACCCTCAATTTCAGCAATAGAAACGTGTTTATCCTTATAAGTTAAAGCTGCATAAATTTCATCTGACATTACAAGAATATCTTTTTCAATACAAACTTTTGCAATAGCTTCCAAATCCCTACGCTCCATAATCGCACCTGTTGGATTATTAGGAAACGGAAGAATTAAAATTTTTGTTTTGTCAGTAATTGCAGCTCTTAATTCTTCAGCGGTTAGACGAAATTCATTTTCGGCTTTTAAATTGATAATTACAGGTTTTGCTCCAGCTAAAACTGCACAAGGCTCATATGAAACATATGATGGCTGAGGAATAATAACTTCATCCCCAGGGTTAATAATAGCTCTTAAACCAATATCGATAGCTTCTGAGCCACCAACAGTTACAATAATTTCGTTATCGGAATTGTATTCTAAATTCTGAGTACGTTTTAAATAATTTGCAATTTCAATACGCAAATCTTTTAAACCTGCATTTGATGTGTAGAAAGTTTTACCACGTTCAAAGGCATAAATCCCTTCATCTCTGATATGCCAAGGAGTATCAAAATCAGGTTCACCAACACCAAGTGAAATAGCATCTTTCATCTCACTTACTATATCGAAAAATTTTCTAATACCTGATGGTTTAATATTTACTACTGCATCTGATAAATACTTTCTCATGGGGTAATAATCTCTCTTTCATCTTTATTTTTCTTGTTAATTATAGTGCCGTGATCTTTGTATTTTTTTAAAATAAAATGAGTCGCTACACTGAAAATATTTTCTAAAGTTGATAATTTATAAGAAACAAAGTTTGCAATTTCTTTTAATGATTTTTCTTCTAAAATTACCATCAAATCATAACCCCCAGAAATCAGATACACATCTTTAACTTCAGGATAGTTATAAATTCTTTCAGCTATACTATCAAAACCAGTACCACGTTGAGGAGTAACTTTAACCTCGATTAAAGCTGTAACTTTCGAAATAGAAGTTTTTTCCCAGTTAATCAATGTGTGATAACCACAAATTATGCCTTCTGTTTCCAAGTTAGAAAGTTCTTCTAAAACTTTTTCTTCAGGCTGGCCCAATAACACGGCCAATTCACTAAAATCAATTCTGCTATTTTTTTCAATTATTGATAATAATTCATCTCTCATAATTATCTCCCTTGTGTTTTGAACTAATTATAACAGAAAAATTAAGCAAAAGCTATTTTAAATGACGGATATTCAGAACCTGGATCATATTTACTTGGAGCCTCCCTTAGTGCATTCATTAGAACCTCATCCATCCTAGCAACTTTACCATCAACTACGATATCTGATTTTTCAGCAGCTTGAATTGTTTTAAAACCCTGTCCACCATCTGCAATAAAATAATCAATAGCACATTTAAACTTCCTACTGCTATCTAAAGGACGTAACTCTTTATCCAATAAAGGTTCGCCATCAATATATATTTGTTTAAGATCCCAACTATTTGTTGAATAATTCATGGAACCAACAAATTTCATATTATTTGAACACTGTAAAAATCTAGAATTTGAACCTGTAAAATTAAACTGATTAAATGCATGTTCAAAAACCTCTTTTAATTCTTGAATCGTAAGTTCGACCATTTTAATAGGTTTTTCTGCACTCATAGTACGTTTGAATAAATATTTAGTAATAACTTGATTAGGGCGATACTCCATTGGTTGCATAATAAAACCTGTCGAAAAGAATCCAACATCAGCTCCAGCTACTTTTCTCATCTCATCTGCTAAAAAACTACCCAATGAACAAGGATAAGAATAGTTTTTTCTTAGATTTAATGTATATGGAGCAATTTCATCCAATAAACCTGTTTCTTTTTCATAAGCCTCTACCGCTGGAGCAAAAACTTCATTGAGTTTCAAACCTTCATTTTTTACAACTTCATCAAAAGAAAAGCGTTTGCCACTACCTGAATTTTCTAAACTCATTTTATACATTGTATCGCTGAATGCCTCAGGATAGTAAATACGCAACTCTTTGTTGGCAGGAACAAAATCATGAGCATGACCACCAATTGTAACATCAACACTTACGCCTCTTTCTTTTAAAGCTTTGACAATGGATGAACTTGATGGCATAAAATCGTGGTTCAAAATGACAACATTATCAGGTTTTTCTTTTACAATAGCTTCTGTAATTTCATCCAAAACTTCTGATTGATTTTTAGCAACAATTCCAAATTTTGCAGTATTTATATTATCAATACAAAAACCAGTAACAAAAGTTCTATCACCATCTAGTTCAACAACAGTATAAGGCTTCAACCAAGCAGGACGTTTACCTGTTGATTCGAAAATATTTGCACAAACTGTATGTATACCTTTTTTTGTAAATTGAGTGATTGTATCAATTAAAAAATCCAAATTTTCTTTCAAAAAACCAAAATCATTATTCCCAATAGTAAAAACCATTTCTGTATCAGGCTTGGCTGCTTTCATTGCTAAATAACAATCACGTTCTAAAGGCTGAGAGTAAATACCTTTAAACATATCACCACAATTCAAAAATAGCACATTCTTATCTTTTCTAGCTTCAGCAAGAATTCTCGATAAAAAAGCACTTGTTTTACGTGTTTCTTGATGGGAATCCGTCATCGCATATATTTTAGTCAATCCACTAAATGACGGCGAATAGTTATTAGCGTTTATTTGCATTTATCACCTATTAAAAATGAGGACTTTTTCAAGCCCCCATTTTATATTTTAACATAAATTATGCGTTTGTTTTTAACACAGATTCTGCAACTTCAATACCATGTGATCTAGCATAACTTTCAGCTGCTGCAGCATCTTGTAATTGAGCAACTGAATTATCAATAATGTTATTGCCTCTGTGGTTGAAGAACTCAACTTCTTTAGCTTTTTTTGCAGCTTCTGCTAATGCCTTAGCTTCTTCTGAAATATTTTCTGCGGCTTCTCTTGCTGCCTTTTCTGCAGCTTCTAATTCAGCTTTATTAAAGATTTTGCCTGCTGGTAAATATTCGTGAGCTGCAGCTGTCATAAATCTTTGCATACCGGTAAATGTAACATTGTTAATCATAATAAAATTTCCTTTTTTGTTTACTTGTATTAGAGTCTAAATATATGCTCCGTCAAAAACCTCTAAATATTTATTTTTGACAATTTGTGGGGTTGTTATTTACATTAGTTAATAATTTAATAGCAAAATTTTGCTTTCACAAGTATTATACATCGTAAAGAAAGATAATCACATGGAAATAAAATATACTACACAAAACTTCACAGGATATGATGCAAGAAAGCTAAAAGGTTTATTTGTTAGTGATAAACGATGTGCTGAGGCTTTACAAAAGCTATCAGGGGCAATGGATGTTGACATATTTACCCCAAGTATTGCATCTAAATCCATACGAAAAGAACTAGCTGAAGTTTCAACTCAAAACAAATTCATTTGGGCTCAAGATTACATAACTGTAATGGATAATAGAGCAATACTATTTGACTCAACGCGAGAACATCTTAAGCGTGTACTCAGAGCATCTGCTGACGGACTTAGCAAAGCTCTTAAACTCCCAACAATAAAATCTGAACCCCATTTAAGAGGTGGCAACTTCTTTATCTGTGATGTTAATGGTGTAAAAAAACTCTTAGTTGGTGATAATAAAGCTGGTATTTACCCTCAAGACTTGTTCAAGAAGATATTTGGCGTTGATGAAATCTGCCCACTTCCTCGCCTTGATTGGCACTTAGATTTATTCGTAAGGCCACTTGATAACGGTAATGTTTTAGTTGCAGATTACATAAAAACAAAAGAAGGTTTAAACAGAGGATTAGATATTCTTAGGCAACATGCAAAAAGAAACGATATTACATCAGAACAAAAAGCTCAGTTAGATGAAATTATTGATAAACTTGAAACTGAAATTGCAAAGTGGGATATCACTGAACAATTTGCACGATACAAACCTCAAGAAAGAACAATGCAAATAATAACCACTTTATCTGATAATGGATTTAACCCAATTCCAATTCCTGGAACTCATTATTACCTTGATGGGATTAAAAACCCAGAATTAGAACAAGAACGTTTAGAAAACTTTGCAAAAAATATGCAAGATTTAAACGAACTTGCCCAAAATCATACACCTGATATTCAACAAAAAGTAAATCAATACATCAAGTTAAAAACATTTGAAGTTTCTCAAAATCAAAATATTGGAGTAGAACTAGAAAACATATACGAAAACAATTTTATCAACGCAATCGTAACTAGAAACCAAAATGGTGAACTTGTTTATGTTACAAACGCATCACTACTTGATAAAAAGTTAGGTATAACACCAGAAATTGAAGAATTAACAGGTTTTAGTACAAGGAAAATGTTTGTTGATAGCGTTAGCCCATACATAAAACCAGAAAATATACATTTTATTGACGAAAGATTAACTGAACGACTTTTCAAATTTATGGGTGGTATTCACTGTACCGCAGCAGAAATCCTTTAACATTGATTTACAAAAAAGAATAATTTAGCAATAACTATCAGAATTTTAACTTATAATTAATGGTAGAATTTTCTTGGGTAAATTATGCAATTAGACAAAGTTACAAGTAACAAGGTAAATAAACAATCCCAACTTAAGGCTAAAATCACTAATAATCAGCCTGAAACATTATCTTGCGAAAATTCTATCGAAACATCAATATATAATCAAAAAGGGGTACAAGTTCCGTTCTGCGGGATATGGTCAAGAAGCTCAACAAAAATCGAAAACGAATGTATTGAACTTTTGCAAAACATACGCAACGGAAAATACAAACTTTTCACTCCATCTGAATCTAAAAAGATCCTACAATCTTTAGAACAAGAACTTTGCGAAGAAGAAAGACCAAACATTATTAAAGAAGTAATGGCGATGACTTGGGATGAAGCTATTCCAGGCCCTGGGATTAAAGTTGATATGTTCAACGCTGCAGGAGAACCGATTTCACGACAATTTATTCAAAAACTTTTAAAACTAAATGCTGGACGTAGTGCTGAAGATAGACTTGCAGTGGTAGAATTTGCACGTTACGAACAAGATATTGGGGCAACAGAACCACTTGGAGCCTTCTTTAAATTACCAGAAGAAAGGTTGCAAGAATTGATACCATTTTTGAGAAGAATCTCTGACCTTAACTATTTAAGCGATGGACTAGGAGATTCTCCATATGAAAAATATCTTCCAGACTTATACGACCATTTTAGAAGTTTGGTGTATGGTATTGATGATTTATCTAGACGTGGAACAAAACAACAAAAACAGCAGATAAAAAATGAATTAGTTGAAGTCTTAAGTGATGATTACTTCTGGCGAAAAGATGATTATCCAAGTGAAGATGCACGCAAAATCATCTTGGAGCTAGTAAAAGACATGAACGATTATGCTATGGAGCGTATTGTTAAGTAATAAAAAAGACCTCCTTGTTGGAAGTCTTTTTTATTTGGGACCAGAGGGATTCTGCTAGAGTTGTTTGTGAGCATAGGAAATGCGAACAACTACAACTCGTATGCCGTAGGCTTACCCGTTTGTTATCGACAACGAGAGATAGCAAACCTGGGTTCGAAACCCTGGGCTAAATGCAATAAAAAAGACCTCCTTGTTGGAAGTCTTTTTTATTTGGGACCAGAGGGATTCTGCTAGAGTTGTTTGTGAGTATAGGAAATGCGAACAACTACAACTCGTATGCCGTAGGCTTACCCGTTTGTTATCGACAACGAGAGATAACAAACCTGGGTTCGAAACCCTGGGCTAAATGCAATAAAAAAGACCTCCTTGTTGGAAGTCTTTTTTATTTGGGACCAGAGGGATTCGAACCCACGACCAAGGGATTATGAGTCCCCTGCGCTACCGCTGCGCCATAGTCCCACGATAGCATTCTATTTAATTGTTTTGGGATTTGCTTGCGGTAGCTTGACCTCATTCCATTCGGTTGCGCTACCTTTCCTCTCCTCCGATATGACATTTAGTCATATCCTCGTCGGCAGAGTGCCATAGTCCCATGCTCTCGGCAGAGTGCCATAGTCCTGACACAAAAACTTTTCTTGTGTAGTCCAAGAATATCATCAATATACGAAAAAATCAAGTCAACTAAACTGTTAAAATTTCTTTTGCAGAAACTTTCACTGAAGACTTCTGTACGTGTTTTGAAGGTAAAATTACACAATTTGATAATTCTGAACCTGTATGGATAACGGAATTATCTAATACAACACAATTTTCCAATTTAATATATTCACCAAGCTTGCAATTACTACCTACAACATTATTACCTACGAAACGTACTGTTGATGGGATTTTTGTTTTTCCTGCAGTATAACTACCTAGGTTTGTGTCAACAATCTTTGCATGCTCAATTTTACAAATACCATTAAAGACATCTTGAATTGACTGTTTATATTGAGAAATTGTACCGATATCATTCCAATATGCATCTACTGTAAATGTATTTATTTGTCCTTCTTCTAACAACTTAGGAAATACATTTTTCGCAAAATCATAGAAAGTATTTTCAGGAATATAATCAAATATTTTATAATTAAAAATATAGATACCAGTATTAATTAAATCACTTTTTGCTTCCTCTACAGGAGGTTTTTCTTGGAACTCAGTAATATAGCCATTTTCATCAGTAACCACAACTCCAAAATGTGAAACTAACTCGTGAGGAACTTGTTTTACACCAATAGTTGCAATCGCTCCTGATTTTTTATGAACTTCAATACCTGCTTTAATATCTGCTGTTGTCAAAACATCACCAGACATTACAATAAAATCTTCACCTTCATCAAAGAAAAACTGACATTTTTTAACCCCACCAGCAGTACCTGATAGTTCAGTTTCTTTGATATAACTAAATTTTACTCCTAAATCATTTTTACTATATCTATCAATAATTTGATCAGCTAAATAGTAAGTATTTGAAATAACTTCATCAACACCAATAGAATGCAATTGAGATAGTATAATATCCATCAATGGTCTATTCATTACTGGAATTAAAGGTTTTGGGAACATCAAAGTTAACGGTTCTAAACGAGACCCCATTCCAGCTGCCATTACCATTGCTTTAATTTTATATTTCATAAGTGATATATCCCTTTTTGCTCATTGTACTACCAAGGATAAATTTTATCAATAGTCCAATCGGCAGTTTTAATTAAAGCTGAGCAAGCCGCCCCAACCCCAACACCTATAGGGTTTTTAGGAGCCTTTTTATTACAACCGTCTTCAAGATTTTCACCAAATAATTCTAAATAAGAATAGACATCGTGCGGGATACCACATTTGTCAAAGCCTCCAAAATGAAGACCATTTGTTATATAATATTTTTCATATTCAGTATCTTCACAAATGTTAGGGCGTTGGTCGTTATTATAAATATAAAAAACAAAAATATCTCGACCTAATTTATTATCACCTAATTTACCATCTATATCAGCAATTAAAGTTATTTGATTTTCTTTACTTTTAGTAAATCCTAAAACTGTACCACCTTTTAGAATAACACTATATGAAATTTTATCAGATATAGCATTTTTCTGTAAATCTACAAACTGTTTTGAGTTCCAACAAGCATCTTGCGAATCTGTACAATATTCTTCAACAGGAAGTTGAGATGTAAAATAAGTCTGAGCAAATTTATCAACTGGTAAAGTTGTATCAAATTCGTTCATATTTGTCATAGAACTTGTAAAATGTCTATAACTTGCATCTACCAATTGCGAATATAAAGTTCTTAATTTTGCAATCGCCATTTTTTGCTTGCAAGTATTATATAAAGGTGCTCCGAAAATTGCCAAAAGTGCTAAAAATACAACACCTAAAATTAACATTGTTTGACAAGGTGTAATTGCATCTGATTTTTTAAACTTCATAAACTCACAAACTCCAAAATTTCTACACACTTAGTATCTCAATTATTTGTTCTTTTGTCAAATCTGGATTAATTTCTTTGATTGTTGTAATCTCATCTGCACTAACAGGTTCCCCAAAAATAGTCTCTAATAACGCCGTATCACAATCATACAAAATACCACCATGTTGCAATATGTAACCATTTTTACGACATTGAGCAGAACCAATAAGCTTTTTATTGTTATAGCATAAGTCAGCTCCAGTTGAAATCAACATACAATAATCAAATGCCGTATTAACAGGTTTTTTACCACCAAAATCTAATTCAATACCAAGTTTTTTAAATCTATCAATCAGAATTTGGCAAATTTCTTTATATGAAGAAACCACATGCTCCCCATGTTCAAGATACGAAATTGGGCAAATAAAACTATACGTAATTTCATTATCATGAAGTAATGCCCTTCCTCCTGTCAAACGTCTTACAACATCAATATTATGCTTTTTTAAGAACTCTCTATCCAAGAAACTATCATCTTGATTTCTACCCAATGATATGCAAGCAGGCTCCCAAGCATATAATCTAAAAATCGGCTCAGTTAAGCCTTTTTCAATTGCTTCATCTAACAAAGCTGCGTCAATATCCATATTTTTTTGACCATCATATGTAGCAAATGGAATAAATCTCATTACAAATCTCCTTAATACATATACTCAGAATGAATAGAATATCCTTCACGGGTCAAATCTGGTGTTCTGATTTCATCAAGTGGTAAGAATTCAAATTCACTTTTATTTTGTTGTTCAACGTTCTCTTTTTTCTTATTTGGTTTTTCATCTATAAAACTTGGTTCAATTTCTTTTCCGTTCACATTGAAGTTTAGTCTATTTTTAGCAGTTTGTTTATCTTCACCATGCAAAAAGATAAGATTTTTTGTTGATTTTGGGTCAACTTTTTCTTTTTTAACTTTTTCTTTCTTTTCTTTTACAGGTTTCACATCATTACTTGCTTTATCTTTTTTAAATCTTTGGAGAAAAGATTTTTTAACTGGTTCTTCAGTATTTGCAGCCAAACCTGTAACACCTTCGTACATAGGATCATCAAAGTACTTCAACCTAGGTGAAGAATCAGAATAATCATACGTGCTATTATTTTCATTTTCCAATTCATAAACTGCATTCTGATATTCTTCAGTTGTAGGTAATTCAATCGGCAAAACTTCCTGTTTTACATCAACTTTATTCTCTTTATTTTTATCAGTTTTATCTTTCTTTTCCCAGAATTTTAATTTTTTGACATCAGATTTTTGTTCTACAGAATCTTCTTCAACTTCTTTAACTTCAGGATCTGCTACTTGAATTTCCTCAACATTTTTGGGAACAACACCTTCAGTAAAAGTTTTAACATCCTCTACGGTTTTGTTATATTCAATTTCTTGAACTTTAATTTCGTCTTCTGTTTTTTGTTCTGGCAGAGTTTTTGTTGTTTCTCCTCGTTCTCTTGCTGCAAGTTCAGCCTCAAATTGTAAGAAAGTTTCACGACCAACAAACTGTTCTAAAGCTGCCCGTTTTGAGAAGAATTCAGACTTTGCTGTTCTTTGTTTATCTAAAGCTGTACGATAATATGCATCAGTAATTACAACCAACTCTCTTGCTGCATTATTTTTCTGAGCAAGTTCAAACTTACGTTGTCTATCTTCTACTAAATCATTTGCAAACTCTAACTGTTTTTTTGCACTCATATAATCGTAATATAAATCAACAGCTTTCTGCTGCAAATCCTCAACTTTACGAATAAGGATAATCATATCCGCATCATTTACACGAGTATATTTATAATTAAGAGCTTTTGTATCTTGCGACATAATTCCAAAAATATTGCCCCCAATCAAAGATGAACCCGCGATTAATGGGCTACCCATACTTGCACCAACAAGAGTAGACATACTTGCGATAGTTTTCAAAACATTTCTCACAGATTTTTCATCTGGTTTATCTGCATCTGGATTTGCTAATTTGTACAATGCAAAATTAATTGTATCACTCTGCATCGCAGCACCTTGCCATAATAAAGATAAATCAGCAAGCATATCTTGTTCTTCATACTCAAGTTCCTGAGCAATCTCTTTGGATAATCTTTTAATTGTTAAATCAGCATAAGTTAAATCTGCAAAATTTACATCTTCTGTATCCCCCAACTTATCAACCTTATTATCTGATTTTACCTTTTCTTGTAATGCTTGAACATACTGTTTTTCTGGAAGTTCTGAAATTCCAACTCTATATGCTGGTGATTTTGGAAATTCAACATCATACAACACTTCCGCACTCATAACAGGAAGAGCAGAAAGCCCAAATAATAACGATAAAAGCATCATTTTATTTTTTAGGAGCATTCACACCTCCTATCAAAGCTGTATCATAGTTATACTGATATAAATTCAGGCCATTAACAACTTTTTTCCCTGCTAATCTTTGCAGCTCAAGATGATATTTTTTTGCCAACTGAGTATATTTAAATTCTTCAATCTCCATATCTTTATAAAGAGCAGAAGAAATTGCAATTTCTAAAAAGTCTTCTTCATCCATAGCTTTAACGTAGTTTTTACTATACAAAAGCTGTCTTGAACGAACTTCTTTTAATTGAGTAAGTGCACTTTTATAATTATAATAAGCATTTATAATTTTATCTTGTAAATTTTCAACCAATCCAGCCAACTCTATAAGCTCTGTATCAGTTAATGGAATTTCTTGAGGAACATTTTTTCTATTTAACAAATTATTAGCAATTCGACCTGCTGCATAAGAGCCTGATTGAACCATATAGTCAGCACCAATCAAACACGGAGCTAACGCAGCACCTGTAACAATTGCTGAAAGAGTTTTAGCCATTAAGGACGAATGGATTCTTCGTTGACTCTCTGGCGTTGCTAATTTTTTCAATGCAAAACCAATTACTTGATTATTTTCAACAGTACCTTTCCAAAGGCGTTCGATATCTTCCAAATCTTTTTCTTTTTGAAGCTTAATAATCTCATCCATAATCTCTTTGTCACTAATTACAAGAGATTCCTTATCCTTATAATCAACTTTTGGCAATTCAATTTTAGTTTGCTTAATTTCACCTAATTGAACCTCTTCAGGCTCATTTGCTAAAACCTGATTACAAGAAAATACCCCAATTATCCCTAATAAAATTAACAGCTTTCTCATAATTTATTTATAGCACAACCAAGATAATAAATCCATTGATTGATTAATGTTTACATCTTTTGGAGGTTCTTCCAGTCATGAAAAAATTTTAGAATAGTTAAGGAAGAGGACAAAAGAGTTGAGTAGTGAAAATACAAAATCCCGTTATATGAGTACCCCTGTTCTTAGTAAGAAATTACAAGAAAACTTACTAGAAAAGGCCGACCATTTAAGAGCAAATGATTCATTCAAAGAAGCTGCAAGCACTTATTTAAACTCAATTTTGCTTGATAGAAATAATGCCGAAACTTACTTCGGGCTTGGTATTTGCTACAAAAACATGAACAAAACAAGCAAAGCCATTGAATCTTTAGAAAAAGCGGCTATGCTCGACCCTAACAAATTTGAAACTTTCTATGAATTAGGACTTTGTCACTTGAAAGAAGAGGTCCCTTGCAAAGCTATCAAATGCTTTATTCGTGCTGTTGAAATTCAACCAGAAAATCCTGAAGCAATTTATCAACTTGGTAGAGCTCACGAACTTTGCGATGAGCAAGATATGGCTCTAATGATTTATCAAAAATTAATTGAAAACTCTCCTTCATACATCAATGCATACTTAAGAAAATCTACATTATTTATGAAGATGGACTTATATAAACAGGCACTTAGCTTATACTTAAATGTATTAAAAATTAACCCTAATTACACAAATGTATATTCTGAGATTGGCTTATGCTTTGACAAATTAGGCAAACAAACAGAAGCAAAAAGATATTATAGAAAATTTTTATCTGCTCAACCTGATGCTGAAAATGCAAACAAAATTTTACAAAGAGTCGAAAAATTAAGACAAGTTAAAAATAAGAATTTAACATTATCACTTGTGTAAACTATATTTCATCCTCTAGAAGGATATCATGCCCAACATTTTGCATCAAACTTAAATATGCATCATAATAAACTTGAACTGCATTAATATACTCTCTAACGTTTTCTTGGTGTGCAGTCTCAACTTGCAAAAGGTGTAACAACATTACCTGCCCTTTTTCGTAGCGTCGCTTATAATTATCCAAAACTTCACTTGATTCTTCTAATATAATCTTGTAATGCTCAATATTTTCTTTTGCATATTTAAAATCATTGTAGTCTTGCTTTAAAGCAAATTTTAAATGATTTTCAAAAGAAGCTTTATCGATTTCCGCACGATTTAATATAATTTTTGCCTTTTTTACATCAGGAGTAAAACTATACAAAATTGGAACATCTACAGTTGCCCCAACAAAAGCACCTGGCAACGCTGCAGCTCTGGTTTGATGTGCTGTTTGATAAGCATAACCTCCTGCAACAGTAACATCAGGAATACGCTTTCTTTTCGCTTGAGAAACTTCAGCAGAACGTCTTTCTATATTCTGCTCTGCAATTGATAAAGCATAACTATATTCCATTGCAGTATCTTCAATAACTTGATATTCTGGAATATTAATATTCAATATCGACAAATTCTTTGAAAATAATGAACTCTCCACGGTATCATACATAACTTTTGAACCTTCAATATTCATTACATCATTCAATGCAAATTGAGCACCTAAAAGATTTGCTTTAGCCTTATTCAAGAATACAAGCTGTTTCTTGTATTTCATATCATTTTGCATGATATCAATACTTGTGTGAAGCTCATAACGTTCGTGATTATCTGCAATAGATTTCATACTTCGGAACATTTTTTCACGTTCTTGCAAAATTTTAACAACAGATTTCATATATAAAATATTAAAATAAGCTCTCATTACACGAATTTTTAACTCGTGCTCAGAAGCTCTAATTTCATTTTCTGCTATTTTTAAATTAATCTGAGCAATCTTTTTACGAATTCCACGTTTCGCAACTTCTACAGGAACAGCCATCCCAAATTGGCTTGAGTTACCTCGAGTAACTTTTCCTATCAAGAAATTAGACTGGAATTGAGGATTTTTCAGAGCATTAGCAATTTTAATATCTTGTTTTAACTCTTCAGCCTTTTTACGTTTAGATTTGATATCCAAATTCTTTTCTAAAGCTAAACTAACAGCTTCATCCAACGAAACGTGAACGACTTCAGAATAAGCTGCAATCGGCGTAAACAAAATTATACATAAAATTGTTAATAAAACCTTTTTCATAAATATAATCCCGTGCAACAATTCTATCATGAACATCATAAAAAAATCACTATAACTAAAATTAAGCCATAGTGATTTTAATATATTAGAATTATTATTAGAATTTAGGAGCTTGTGGCATATTCATTTTAGGCCCTTGCTCTTTTCTTAATACAGGCTTTTCCACTTCAGCAGCAGGTTCAGTAACTGGTTCTACAACCTCTGGAGCCTGTGGCGCAACTTCTTCTACAACTTCCTGAACTGGAGCTTGTGGTTCAGATACTTCCACAGCTGGTTCATCTACCGCTTCAGGAGCTTGAGTTTCTGGACTATCACATGAAGGAGCTGCCATTGGTGAAGGTAAGCCCATCAATTTTGAAAAATCTTGCATCAATTGTTCTTGGTTTGGTACAGTACAAACTTGACCACCCATAAGCATTTCCATCATTTTTTCTTCAGCTGGAGATAACTTTTTCTTAGTTGAAGATTTTTCACTAATTGGCATAACTTTTTCGTTCAATTTTCTTTCTTGTGCGGCAATAAAACCATCTACAAGGATATCTAACTGTTCTTGATTAAAATTACATTGAACAATTGGTTTAATTTTTGCAATATCTTCATCAGTAGCTTTTATCTTAAAAACATCTCTAATATCTTTACCTAAGCCACCAATGTTACCAGTCATATAATAAGAGCATTTGTTATCAACCCATCCATTAATATCAAACTGATAAAATGCTTTCAAACCGAAAATATCAATAGACTGACTTATGTGAAGAGGTTCACAAGTACGGAAGTTTGTCATATAGCGATCCATTAACTCTGTTACGCTATCAACTGCAGCAGCTCCAACTTCACGAACCTGAACTGCAGTATCCTGATTAACATCTTTTGCAACTTCAACATTACTTGTTTGAAGAGCACCTGCAATACTTGGAATACCTACAATTAAAGCTGTTGCTAAAACCAATAATTTCATTTTGTTCATAGTCTTAATTCCCCTTTATATTAGTAATTTAATAACGAATCAAACATAGCATCTGAATCAGGAGCATTCAATATCGTACACGCTCTTTCTCTTAAGATAACATCCATCAATGCTGCATCTGAACCAGATAATTCAGAAACAGATTTAATCGTAATCAATGATGGATCTTTTAACATTTTTCTTCCACTATTAGAAGCTCTCTCTTCCTCTTGAAGAATTGAATCCCCAACTCTCAATAACTGTTGTTTAGTAAATTCACATCTAACATTTGGTTCAAATATAGAGATTGTAGCCATTGATGGATCCATACCATGAAGAGATGAGAATATCTCATTTATACCAGTTGATTTCGCAACAAAGTCCACTCTACATTTATTATTATGCCAACCTAAAATAGATATCTTAAAATTAAAATCAACACCACTTATTGTCGAATCAAGAGTTTCAGAGTATCTCTTGCAATTTTTTACACTTGAAGAAAGCTTTGTATCAGTCGTCTGCGGAGCTTGCTGTTGTTTAGTACTTTTTATTTTACTAGCAGTAGAGCTTTTTACTTCTTTTTTCTGTTGAGAAGTTTCTGTACTAGGTTTAATTCGTCTTGTTGTGGTTACAACATCCGCAAAAGCGTGTGTTCCCACTAATAATATAGCCACCAAACCTATTAAATAAAATTTTTTCATAATTCACCAACCTTCTTAGGTTAATTATATAATATTTTCAGTATTTTCAAATAATACTTTTGAATGGTATTTCATAAAGTTAAATAATGTATTATAATAAATACATTATAATTCTTTTAAATTAAGGAAGAGAAGCAATGAATAACAACACAAACAACGAACTAATAATGCTTGGTTCAGGAATACTTATACTTGGCTTAGTACTTGGATCTTATTCCTTTTCAACTTATTTGGAAGTAAAAGAACTTAGCCAAAAAATTGATTTTGAACTAATTGACGATAACAATGAGCTGTCTTCCTCTGAAAAATATTATAAATACATAACTATTGCAGATTTTTTAAATCAAAAACTTAACAAAAACAAAAATTTAGCAATTAAAAATTCTTCTTGCGTGTACTTAGATTACGCACACCATAACGCTATTGAACTATATAGACTTACAAATCGCAAACTAGATATGGATGATACTAAAAAAAGTGTAGCCGCTGGTAACGTAAGAGGGCTATATAATATGATTGATAACTACGGAACTTGCAAAAAAGCTGCTCAATACAAATCAGAATTACAAAACATTCTAACTGATATTCAAAAAGAAGAAAAAGCAGCTGATAACGAAGAGAGAATGAATAGATTTTTAAACGGCTACAAAGAACGTAAAGCTAGAGAAATTGAAATGCAATTACAAGCTAATTCTCCTGAACTTGAACAAATAGATGAACCAATCATAGAAGATTATTCACAAACATTACCTCAAAAAGAAGAACTTCTTCAAGATTCAGAACAAGTCGAACAATAATTTTACTAAAGCAAAAAAAAACCACTCACAAGTGAGTGGGTCGTTTTCTGCATCCTAATGGTCTCTTTTAGTGTTTATTATTTAGGAGTTTATATGTTTTTGGGGTTAATGAACTATTTATATTTAGTGTTTCGACTACACTTAAATCTTATGTAATTATTATTGCATAACTAATTTTATATGTCAACAATATGTTTTTATTAATTTTTTCGAGGGGTGAAAACATAGTAATAGTGTACATTTTACACTTTACAAAACTTAATATATGCCTTTTATTCATATTTCTGACGCATGCGTTTTTATGTTACAGATTGTTAACATTATTTTTCACAAAAAGGCAATTATTTACTCAATATATACTTTATATATACAAGAGCAGAGTAAAAAGGATTATTATCATGGCATTCGGCGAAGAAAGAATCGCAATAGACAAAGTTAACCGAAATGTAGCTACAACAGAAACCTACGTTAGAGCTGATTTGGGTATCAAAAGAACTGACGAAGAAACAAAAAACGTTATTAGTTCAACATTTGGCATGATTAAAAACAACTTGGAAGCATTATGGTATTCAGTTGGTTTAGATCCAAACGTTAACATAGCATACGAAAACACAATGAATGACCCTAACAGATGCGTTGAAGTAAATGGAAAGAAATTCTATCACCACCCAGGGGTTGGTAACCTTAGACCATACAACGAAATGGGTAACCCTTCAGGTGGTTGCTTCTCAATGCAAACAATGGCGTAAACGGAGATTGATTATAAGATGTCTAGCTTAAATGGTATACAACTAAATAGCAAACCAGGCGTAGATTTCGCAACTCAATACAATCTACCTGATACAGGATTGACCAATAACACAACACTTACAAACAACCCTTTGTACAACCTTATTCAAGTTGTCTTCCAAGGAAAACAAACTGACAATATCGCAAGTTATAATAAAAACGACTACTTTATACAAACTGGACTACAACCAAATGTAGATAAAGGTAACCATAAAGTATTCACCCAAGCATAGAAAAAGTAAAGTGATCCGAGTATAAAAAAAAGAACCCCTCTCTAAAGTCCTAAGAGAGGGGTTTCTTTATTTAGTTTTTATTTATACAGCTGCAACTGATTTTGATTTTTCGATGCAAGAAATCAATGTAGATGCAACAGTTTCTTGTTCTTCTTTAGTTAATTCTGGGAACATTGGTAATGAAATAACCACATCTGTATTATCTTCAGTGATAGGTAATGAACCTTTACCCATGCCTAACCAAGCATTAACTTTTTGGAAGTGAAGTGGAATTGGATAATACAACATAGCACCAATACCATTTTCACCAAGCATTTTGTGAACTTCATCTCTGTTAGGGATTTTTACTGTGTATTGGTGATATACACAATAAGTATCATCTAATTCTTTTGGTGTTACAACATCTGCACAACTAGCAAATAACTCATTGTAGTATGCAGCTTTTTCTCTTCTTAGAGAGTTCCATTCATCGATATGTCTAGCTTTAATTCTCAAGATTGCTGCTTGAATTTCATCTAAACGAGAATTTACACCCAATTCATCATTATGATAACGAACTAATGAACCGTGGTTTCTTAAAGAAATCAATCTATCTCTTAGTTTTTCATCGTTTACTGAACATAAACCACCATCACCCATTGTACCTAGGTTTTTAGTTGGGTAGAAGCTGAAACATCCGATTTCACCGAATGTACCAACCATTTTACCTTTGTATGTTGCACCAATTGCTTGGCAACAGTCTTCGATAACTCTTAAATTATGACGTTTTGCAATGTCCATAATCGCATCCATATCACATGCTTGACCATATAGGTGAACAGGGATAATAGCTTTTGTTTTTGGAGTAATTGCTTCTTCAATTTTTTTAGGGTCAATATTAAATGTATCTGGATCGATATCAACAAATACAGGTTTCGCATTTACCATACCAATAGCTTCTGCTGTAGCTACAAATGTAAATGCAGTTGTGATAACTTCATCACCTTCACCAATATCTAAAGCTCTTAATGCGATATGAAGAGCATCAGTACCAGAGTTTAATGCAACAGTGTAATTGCAACCAATATAGCTTGCCAATTCACTTTCTAATGCTTTTACGTTTGGACCAAGAATGTAGCAACCAGATCTCATAACTTCACAAACAGCTTTTTCAGCTTCTGCACCAATTTGTGCGTATTGACGTTTTGAATCAAAAATTGGAATCATAATATAAATCTCCTTTTCTATCCTACCGAACTGTTATAAACTTATTATAACACTAGCTTTTTATGCATTAATATAAACTTTATATCTTGATATAACTAAAAAGTCAGGCTATCAACCTGACTTTAATTTTTATAATTTTTGTTTTTTATTTTCTCCTATCAAACCTAAATTCTCCAACTGCGAAAGAACTTGAGGAGCATCTGGCTTTAATTCTGCAGCTTTTACAATTGCTTTTTTAGCCCATTTCATAAATTTTTTCTTCCCAGTTTTATTAAATGTATATTCATTTGCCAATGAAATATAAACATAAGGAATATAATTATCTTCTTGTATTTCGGCTAACTGAGCAAAGTATTTAACTGCATCTTTCATTTCACCTCGAAGATATTTAACATGAGCAAGCCTTGTTAAACGTTGTTCTTTTGTTTCAACTTGATAAAATTGTTTAGCTTTTTTCGATTTTGAAATCACAATAGAAACCCTATCAGATGATTTCTTACAATTTAAAACATCACTATTATAAATATTTTCTCTACCAACAAATTTCCAATTCGGATCTAGCACAGCTATATTCTCATTATAACTAGCAATTCGTTCTGCAGTAGAAGGGTGAGTTGATACAATAGTTGAAAGATTATTAAAAGTATTCAAAAAGTTTAAAGTTTCAAGGCCTTTATAAGGTGAATATCCAGCTCTTGTAATCAATTCTAAAGCCTGAGTATCTGCCATATATTCCATTTTTCTAAACTCTTTATAAATACCAAGCCTACGACTTTCAACAACAAGTTTATTAAGCCCTGCGTTACTACTATTAGACCTGTTATTTGCCGTAATTAGTTTGTCAAAATAATCTAAAGTATAATTTAATTCCTGAGTACGTTGAATATGCCCCAGAATATGATGAGCCATCTCATGAGCAATAACATACGCTAAAGCATCTTCACTTTCATAAACTGAGTCATACAAACCTGTATTTATGACTATGTAATTACCATCAAATGCTGCGGCATTAGAAACGGGAGTTTTTCTAATTGCAACACGCCAATTTATATAATCCAAATTATTTGCACGAATTAAACGCTCAGTAATTCTATAAACATTATAAAAATCCACAGCCTCAGGCTCCATATTTATAGTCTGAGTTTTCTTCTTTAATGCTGGGATTATTAATTTTTCATATTTTATTGCATCCTTGGAAAGCTTTTGTTGATAAAGTTTCTCATCAATCGGAGTATACTTTGCAAACTCCAACAACTTTGGATCTTTTACCCCCTCAGCAATTTCTACACTATATTCTTTATTTTGCTCATAATTTTTAGTATGTTGTTGAGGAGTTTGATAAATAACATTTTTATCTAATTCATTTAATTGTTGATCCAAATAAGAAGCTTCCGCAAGACTACTAGACAATAACAATAACGAGAATAACAACACTAATTTTTTCATTTTCTCAACTCCTAATTCTGATAGAGATATTTTATAAATAAAATTCATAATAATCAACCATATTAAAAAAACATAGCCACTTGGGTAATTTACATACAATAAAGATTTCATATAAAGATTTTCTAAAAATATTGAGATTATGTAAAATTTTGAATATAATAACTTATGATAAGTCTAGAGGGTTAAAATGAAAAAAATAATTACTTTCTTGGTGTTATTATTATGCACAACACCAGTTTTCGCAGCAACAACAAGTTCTGACATTACAAAGGAAACTGAAATTCAAACAAGAATAGATTCAGTTGCTGTAAAATTACTAAACAACAATAAAATTACAAAAAGAATAATATTTGCTTATGATAAGCGAGCAAAGAAAAAAGCGTTATCAACAGATAAAGCTTTAACTAAACGACAAATTATTATTTATGATGGTTTGTACCAACACATTCAAACTGACGATGAATTGGCCGCAATGATGGCTAGAGAAATAGCTACAGCAATGAAGTCTTACGATGGTTCATTTGGTGGTTGGATAGATTCAGCACAAGTTGCACTTGGCTCTAAGAAATTCGAAACTGTTTCTGATAAACGTGCCGTTGATTATTTGGTAAATGCAGGATACAACCCTCTTGCAGTGATTATTTTTATAAACAAAACATGCCCGCAAAAACGTCATGATACTTTTTCAAGACACAATTTAACTTCAAAAAGACTTGCTAGAGTATATGAATACATTACATTCAAATACCCTCAATATCTAGAAAATAATGAATATATCAACAATGAATATTACCAAAATTTCTTATTAACTTCAGTTGAAAACCGTAAAAAACTTGAAAAGAAAATAAGAACCAAATCAACAAAGGATGTTGATTATGAATAAATTCATCGCCACACTCTTATCTTTAGCATTTTTAACTTTGCCTACATATGGAATTGAAATGGCGCCAATTCCTGAAGTGGAAGCAATAGAAACAGAAGAAGTGGTTACTGAAGAAGTTAAAGAATTACCATACAATTATGAAAGCACATACAAAGTTCCAATTAAACTTGGGATTGTTGAACCTATTACCACAAAAGGTGAAACCTTGTACGAAGGTCAAACTCTTCAATTCAAAGTTCTACAAGATACATACTGCAGACGCAAAACATTCTTAAAAAAAGGAACTATTGTAAATGCAAAAATTGAAACATTGATTTCTAGTGGAATGAATGGATTTCCTGCAGAAATAATTCTTGGGAATTTTGAAATTCCAGGAACAAAACCATCCCAACTTGTTGACACTTATACCAAAAAAGGTCAAAACCGTTGCTACATAGTTTACCCAATAAAATGGGCACTAACAATTATTCCGTTTGTTGGATCTTTGACAAACTTCATCAAAGGTGGACACGCAAGAATTAAAGCAAAAGATGAAATTGTAATATATTATTACCCTGATTGGAAATAATTACTCTTCTAAAGCTTTTATTAAAGCTTTAAAATCAACATCTGTATAAATCCCTAAATTGGTGAATTTCTTGAACAATGGAATATCCCGCTTTTCGCCACACTTAAACATACATTCAACACAAGTTGCTAAAAGTGATTTTAAATCATTATCACGCTTAACTACATTTGGCTCTAGTCCTGAATATTGATTAAGAATTCCTCTAACGATATCTGATGTCAATTTGTCATCAGTCCCACACATAAAACCATTTAAAATACCATTTTGAACCCCAGGAGTAGAAGTTTTTATTAAGTCTAAGAGTTTTGGAATATCCTTTTCTTCAGATAAGGCATATACAGGCACCCCGTAAGTATGATACATAATATCTTTATCTTTTTGCATAACTGAAAGTATTAAATCCAAATCCTCATTAGAACCATGTTTTGCAATATAATGTAATGACATTTCATGAATTTTCATCTCATCAGGATTTTTCAAGAAGTCTTTATAATACCCCCGAACAAAATCTACATAAGATTCATCGTCAGCCTTAGCTATCAGATAAGTTAATTTATGTGCAAAATCCTTATCTGCAACAGCTCTTGGCAAAAGAGCTGTTATAACTTGTGGAAATTCTTTTGCATAAGATGATAACTCTACCATTGCATCATCCAAAACTTCGGGATTCTTTGTAGAAGTAATTTGTTTCAATAAATGAAAAATAGAAGTTGCTTTTTTACTAGCATCCTCAATTTTTACATCAACAGAATCTGCCCAAATTATTTTACCATGGGAATTTGTACCTTCTCTAATCACTCGGACATCATTTAACGAATACCCTCTTGTAATTACAAATCTTGAATCTGAGTTATAATCAGACGCATCCATTATTTGAGTATAATCAAAGTTATTTGGCTTAAATTCAACAAAATAATGATCAGATTGTCCATGTTTAAACCCAGAAGCCCAATCTCTTGCCCCCCATCCCATTGGATTACCAGTTGTATATTTTTGACCATAAATAAAACCATCTGGTTTCAATAATTCATCTAATTCACTTTTCCCAATAGCACGATATAAAGTTTTTTGAAATTTTCCAAAAACATTACCACCAAACGAAACATCATCACAAACCTTTGGGCTAAATGATGAACTATTTTTACTAGATTTTATTTGAAAATCATTTCTTAGGGTAAGAGGATTTACTGCAGAAATATACATTTTTACTCCTTGCAATCAGTAAAACCTCTAAATAATATTTTTTGCCATTAAATTAACGGGACAGGTATCTCTATCCACATACCGTTAATTTTACCTTCAAGATGGTTGCGGTTAATTTTGATTTTTTCATAACCAACTTCACTTAGCATTCGTCCAGATGAATCAAAAACACCCCAACGCTTGTCTTTTTTAACAACAATATATTCACCTTGTTTTTTGATTTTGTCATATACTGGCTCTAAAATTAAACGTCCATAAGCATCTGCCAAACCATATTTGCCATATTGTTTTAGAACAAAAGTGTCATAAAGTTGTGTAATTTTGTCATACTCAGGTGGGAAGAACATATAATTAGAGCTATTAACCATACCGTAATAACCGTTTAATTTTGTAATATATAAATCTTTTCCAACACTTTTAAATTCTTTATATTTAATTGGGACAACAGTATTTTCTAACAAATCTATCACACCATACATTTTGTTAGCTTTTACAAGTAATCTGTTTGGTGCGATTTCATACATAGTTGTATAACTTCTATTACTAATCAATTGTCCATCGTGAGAATATATTCCATATTTACCCCCTTTTCTAAGAAGTAAATAGTGAACATTATCATAAATTGTGTGTTTTACATCTGTACAATCTGTTGCTAAAACATTTCCTTTAGCATCCAAAACTGTGTAATAAGTATAAGAATTGCTTGTTCCGTTTGAATAGTAGCTTACAAAGGTTTCTGATGTTGCCGAATGTTGATTACAATCAGGGAAAGTATGAACGTTTGGAATAACTTCACGTCCAACTAGATAAACAGAGGTAGAACTTGAAGAGTGATAATGTCCACCACCTCTATGTCCACCATGACCTCGACTTGGTCCGCCAGAACCTTTGCCGTGCCCATGTCCGTGACCTCCACTATGACCTTTTCCACCTCCAGAGTGTCCTTTACCTCCACCGCTATAGCTTGAACTATGACCACTTGCAGATTTACCACCACCGTGACCACCTTTTGCCAAAGCAGGAGCTGTTGTAGTTAATAAAAACGCAAATGCCATAATACAAACAATTAACTTTTTCATTCATTCACCTCATAACACTACATATATAGTAACGACTTGTTTTTAAAAAGGTTCAAATTTTATAACTAATATGTTATAATTGTAAAACACGAGTGTAGTGAGGTTTTTATGTCAATTTTAATCTTATTTTGTGCAATCGTAATTTTATCTTGCATCGTTACAAACAAGTTTTCAAACAAACTTGGAATGCCTGCTTTGATATTTTTTATGTTCTTAGGTGTACTATTTGGTTCTGACGGAATCCTAAAAATATCATTTGACGATTACGACCTAACCTCAAAACTTTGCTCAATCGGACTATTATTCATAATCTTTTATGGTGGATTTTGCACCAAAAAACCAGATAACAATAAGGTTACAGCTCAAGCAGTTTGTCTATCCTCTCTTGGAACAGTTTTTACAGCAGGATTTACCGCTTTATTCTGTTATTATGTTTTAAAAATTCCATTTGTAGAAAGTTTTTTAATCGGTGCAATTATAAGTTCAACAGACGCAGCCTCAGTATTTTCAATCTTACGTTCCAAAAGACTCAATCTGAAATACAACACCGCACCAATTCTAGAAATGGAAAGTGGTAGTAACGACCCTTTTGCATATATTTTAACAATGCTTGGTATCGTACTTTTAAAAGGTGGACAAGCCTTAACTTTAACACCATTGCTTTTCAAACAAATTATCTATGGAATTTTATTTGGGGTGGTAATAGCTCTTGCAGCTAATTTCATATTCAAGAAAACAAGATTGCTATCAGAAGGTACAGATACAATCTTTATGGTTGCAATAGCACTAGCTTCTTTTGCAATACCAGACTTATTAGGCGGTAACGGATATTTAAGCGTTTATATTACAGGGATTATTTTAGGGAACTGCGAAATCAAAAACAAAATAACTATGATGCACTTTTTTGACGGCATAACGGCATTATCTCAAGTTATCATATTCTTCTTGATTGGATTCTTATCATTCCCACATAAAATTCCAGAAATTTTACTACCAGCAATTTTGATAACTGCGTTTTTAACATTTATAGCAAGACCACTTGCGGTTAGTTTAATTATGCTTCCGTTTAAAGCTACTTGGAATCAAATATTTTTCATCTCAAGTGCGGGTTTGAGAGGGGCTGCATCCATCGTATTTGCAATCTTAGTTGTAGCAGAAAGTGAAGCATTAGTGTATGACTTATTTCATATTGTATTTGTTGTAGCGTTACTATCCGTAACTTTGCAAGGTTCACTACTTCCATTTTTAGCAAAAAAATCTGGTATGATTGATAGATTTTACGATGTAAGAAAAACGTTTAATGACTACCAACAAGAAGCAGCAATTTCACTAAACAAACTTACAATTGAAGAAAACCACCCTTGGAATAACTCAATGCTAAAAGATATCAAAATCAGCAAAAACGCACTGATTTTGACAGTTACAAGAAATGGTGAAAAAATTATTCCAAACGGACACACTAAACTTCAAACAAACGATGAAATTCTGCTTGGCCAAACTTATGAAAAAACACCTGAAGATATAAAACTAACAGAAACGAATATTGATGAAGGACACTATTGGCTAGATAAAAAAGTTTGTGAAATCGAATTTCCACATAACTTCCTGATTGCTCTAATCAAACGAAACGATGAATATATTGTTCCTCACGGAAATACAGAAATAAAACTAAACGACACAATTGTCTTTTACGAAGCATAAAAGAAGGAAGCTAATTAGCTTCCTTCTTTTTAGGTTTGTTATCTATATTTAAAAATCCATATCAATTACTGGACCTTCAAGTTTTACAGGTGCAATGTCATCTGTATAAACAATTGCTTTATCATTAGGGAATGTTTCTTTTAATATTCTACCAATAAATGTATCAGCTCCACCTGGTCCACCATCTTTACCGACAATTAACATTGAATCATTGCCCTTAGGGATTACTGCAGCTTGAGAAAAATCAATTTGGTCTGCAGCTAATTGAGGCTTCATAATTAATTTATCGCCCGCAAAACCTTTTAATTCAAAATACTGAGATACTGTATTTAAATACTTATTTACTATAGGTGTATCTGGTGTTAGTTTTAATAGGGTTGAACCGAAACTTGGTTGAGAATTGTTTACTTGCATTGCATTTTTCCTTTCTATTTCTTGGTTTGCCTCTATAAAACCTGTGAAGAAAATTAATTGCTAAATATATTACAAAATGTGAATATTTACGCAAAAATTTTTATTTTCAAGCATTTAAACAACACAATAAAAAGGAGTTATACATGAATTTAGGAATTAACAACAATTATAATCCAGCTTTTGGAGCTAAAGTAAAATTCAATTATGACGGTGGAAAAACCCAAAAAGGTACTTGGGCAGAAGTTGCAAAAATCGTAGAAGCAAAAACAAAATCTGATCCAGATGGTACAATCTCAATCGACCTAGATGGGAAAGACCTTTTTGAAAGTGCTGTTATAAACCACGACAGGATATTTCAAATGAGCGAACAAGGTGCAAAGGAATTAGATAAACTTACACCAAAACAAATTGCTCAAAAAATAGTAAAATTATTCAATATCGCAAAATACGAAGATGTGATGATTAATCAATACGATACATTTATTGAAAAAATCGCAAAACTAGATTCTAAATTCAAAATGGTTGACCCTGATTTTGAACGTTTTGAAGATGACATTTTTGGACCATTATATGAGAAAAAATCAGACACAGTTAAGCTAACTTTAGATCAAGACCCTGTTTTAAGATACATTGAAAACAAATAAAAAGGTAAATATGATTACAAAAATTTCTAATATAAAATTTGCACAGCCAATTCAACTAGAAAATAAAAAACAACAAATCAAACAAGCTCAATATCCTCAATATAACTACATTTCAAACAACACAACCAATTTGAGCTTAATAAACTTCACTGCTCGTGAATTCTATCAAACTTTGGAAAATAATTATTTCCAATTACCACCAAATGCAACCCCAGATGTATTTCAAAAAGCTGCTGCAATGAATATTCTAAAAGATAATGATGTAATCGTAACAGCCCCAACTGGAACAGGCAAAACTGCAATCGCACTTTATGCAATTTCAAAAAATATGGAAGAGGGTGTAAAAACATTCTATACAACACCATTAAAAGCTCTAAGTAATGAGAAATTTAGAAGCTTCCAAAAACTTTACGGAAAAGAAAACGTAGGATTATTAACAGGCGACACTAAAATAAACACAGATGCTCCAATTGTTATTATGACAACTGAAGTTTATCGAAATATGGTTTTATCAGATAGATTTAATAAAGATAATCCTATCTTAGATAACTTAAAAACAGTGATTTTCGATGAACTTCATTATCTTGGAGATGCTGACAGAGGCGGAATTTGGGAACAATCAATTATTTTGAGTGACCCTAACACACAACTGCTTTCACTTTCTGCAACTATTGGAAATAATACTAAAGTTGCTAACTGGATGGCTGATAGCAAAGGACACACAAAAGCCGAAGTTGTTGCAGGTAAAAACCGCAATATGGAAACATATAGAGCTCAGAACAATGCACCTGTCCATACAGTTTTAATCGATGTTCCATCAGAAAATCGCCATGTACCACTAGATTTTGAAATCATCGAATGTATGGCTGAAGGTCAATCAAAAACAAACAAAGGCAAAAAAGGAAAAATTAAAAAGGCTCAAACTCCACCTAAACGTTTCCCTACACCTAATATGATTAGTTACCAAAATATGGTACGCAAACTTAAAAATGAAGACAAAATCCCTGCAATTTTCTTTGTGTTTAGCAAACGTCAAAGTAATGAAATACTTAGTTTCCTAGCTAAATTCGGAGAAAGACTAAATTCAGAAGATGAAATCAATCAAATTTCTGAAATTATCGAAAGGTACAAAGAAGAAGGTAAATACTTAGGCGAATCACTGAATTATAGTGCTTTAAACAAAGGTTATGCAATTCATAATGCAGGACTTCTACCAGCACAAAAAGAACTTATCGAAGAACTATTTAACAAAAAGCTTGTAAAAGTTGTTATCGCAACAGAAACACTTTCTGCAGGTATCAACATGCCAGCAAGAACAACTGTAATCACATCAGATAGAACTCCAACTGGTGAACTTACACCTAACAAATTCCACCAAATGGCAGGACGAGCTGGCCGTCGTGGAATTGATACTCAAGGTTACTGTATTACAATGGCAGTTAACAAAAAACAAGCTGAAAACTTCGAACGCTTAATCGAATCACCTCCAAACGATTTGGAAAGTGCATTCAGACCAGACTTTTCATTTGTTGCTGGTTATTATGCAACTTGCAAAAACGACGAAATTATCAACGAACTTTTAGAAAAATCTTTCTATTCTTACGATAATAACCCACAAATTAAAGCTAAGAAAACTCAAGAAATGAAAGGTATTTTCTCTAGCAGAAGATTAACTTTGAGAAAAATGGATTTCATCAAATCTAATCACCAACTAACACCAAAAGGAGAACTTCTTGCTAAATTAAATGGATACGAGCAAATTCCTATCATCAATGCTATTTACGAGAAAAAACTGGCTAATCTTAACCCTGTTGAACTTGTTGCAGCCGTAGGAACAATGGCAAATATTCAACCGAAATTCATAAACCCATTTGCAAAAGAAGAAGTGAAAAAACCTGTTTTCTACCACGAAAACAATAAGATTACGCAATTTATCAGAGAGTTTGATAAAGGTCTTCAAAAATTCAATATGGATATACAAAAATACGACCCAGAATACAGGGAATCTGAACTAGATACAAAAGTGACAAAACATTTATATGAATGGGCTGCACTGAATGCTGAAAACGAAGATTCTGTTGAAAACTGGAAACAACTTTACCATGGTAATATTGGTAAAAGCATTAAAAACGAAGGTAGTATATTCAAAGAAATCACAATGACGGCAGATTTATTAAAACAAATGAAACTTATTGCAAAAACTGGTATGGACATTTCACAAGACAAATACGAACACCAATATTATCACACGCTATACCATAATATTGATGAAGCACTATCGCTAATTTGCAGAACTCCAGTAGAAATATAAAAAAGATTATATCTTTTCACACATACCTTGATTTACGTGTTTCTTTAATGTATCCCAAGGTGTACGTCCTTCTATACTTGGATTACAACTAACGGCCCAACTTGTATTTGAATATTTAGTTACATAACAAGTTCGATCTGCATATTCACACGCATAAATACTACCTTTATGGTCTTGCGGATTATTAGCAGAAGTCGTAGTACAAGGACCGTGAGAGAACTTCATCATAAGTAAATCATAAGAACTCCTTTTGTCAGAATAACCTTCGGGAATGGTACCTAATGGTATTTTATTTAATAAACTTAAAGGGATTCCATCATGTTTTTTGTAAGCTGCATAAAGCATTTTTCGTTCTTTAGAGTTGAACTTACAAGTAGTAATAGTTTTTTCTTTTAAACCTCGTTCAATCATTTGCTCTTGAGTTGGTATATCAGATGGTCTAACCATGCCACCCCCAAAAGATTTCATCATACCAATATAAAAATCATAAGTTTCTTTATGAGAGAAGTCTGTATAATCAGAATACTCAACTATACATCTTCCCGTTGGAGTTTTTCCTTTGATTGTATAAAATGAAATCATTCCTTTATATTGCGTTTTGTATGTACCATTAGCACATGTTTCTAAAGCGGCCATAAATTCTGCAGGAGGCTCAACACCAATTGATACAGCAAAAACACACGAGCCTATAGCCAACAAACCTAAAAGTAATAAAAATTTCTTCATAACACCTCCTACTAGAGGTATTATAGGAGATCAATTCAAAATTTGCAAACAATTAAACTTGAGTGTTAATTTTGTTGATATTATGCTGTCTTATTGCCTCTTGACCCATTTTCTTGAATAATTTTTCTTCTGGAGTTTTAATTCTAAATAAATCTCTCACATAAACAAGCAACATATTAAATCCATATTTTGAAAGTAATGGAGCAGTTGCTTTTGGAGCTTTCATCTGTCTTACAGTGTCAAAATCTTGAATAGCTAATGAAGCATATTCTTTTCTTGCTTCTTTATAAGCCTTGTAATTACCAAGAATAGCGTCATAAACCATTGACGAACGTAATTGACGAACTCTTTCAATCTGTTTAACTGTAAGTGGCATAAAAATCCTTTCTTTTGGGATATTTATACTATCACAAATCTCACATAAAGGATAGCTTTTGTTACAAATTTGAGAAAAGGGCAATTTCTAAAAGTTGAAATACTTTATAGAAGTATATAGGGGAATATTATAGGACTAAATTAATGACAAAAATTGATAGCTTAGATTTTGTTCCTAATGCAAAAACTCCATTAGTAATAAAACCATATTCCAAAGAAAACATTGAAATATTTGAAAACAATAATACTAAAATCAATGTTGATGAATTAACTATTTCTAATAAAAATTCAGAAGTTAATTCTAAAGAGAATAGCCACAACAAAAAAGGGCTCATAAAAACTGCTTTTGGGATATTAGTAGCTGGTGTTACAGTTTATTTATTAAAACACCCCCTGATTAAAACCACGATAACTAAACCAATTACACGTAACATAGAACCCAAAAGCTTTAGAGAAGCTCCAGGGAAAGATAAATTTCCAGAATTTTTAGATAAATATATTAATGATGTAGAATCTTATGCTGAACATATAACAATCAAACCTGAATATAATCCCAGAACTTTAAAACCTGTTGTTGGGCTTAGAAGAACTTTAGATGCATCTAATTTTGATTTCCCATATGGGACAATTGCAATTCCTGCAAAATTGGACGAAACCCTATCAACTTCAGGGTTATTGCAATGCTCAGCTATGGCAATTGTAGATAGAACGCAGAACCTTCAAACTCTGGTTCATTGTTGCCCGACAATTGGAGGGAATGAATCCTTACTAAAATATATATTTTCTCATAGTAATCCAAAAAACTTAGATATAACAATCGTCCCAGGTTCTTACAAAGAAACGGATACGACAATAGATTTTTTAGTTAATATGGTAAAAAAACATGCTCCAGAAGCAAAACTAAATTTTGCTAATTTCCCTGACATAGATAACTGCGTTGCGATTTTAGAAAATGGGATTTTAAAATGTGGAACAAGAGAGAATATAATAGCAACAGTAAATCCTAAAACTAGAATTATTAATGCATAGCCAGTAGGTCAAACTACATTTGACAAGTTTGGATTTTACAAACTACAAGTCAACATCAATTGAGAAGTTTTCCATACCTAGTTCAATATCATTTTGAGAAATCCCAAGATTTTTTCTCTGTTCTTGTAATTCAATGAAAACGAAGATTCTGTTGAAAACTGGAAACAACTTTACCATGGTAATATTGGTAAAAGCATTAAAAACGAAGGTAGTGTATTCAAAGAAATCACAATGACGGCAGATTTATTAAAACAAATGAAACTTATCGCAAAAACTGGTATGGACATTTCACAAGACAAATACGAACACCAATATTATCACACGCTATACCATAATATTGACGAAGCACTATCGCTAATTTGCAGAACTCCAGTAGAAATATAAAAAAGATTATTTCTTTTGGTAAATCCCTTTATATAGTTCTGTCATATTATCTAAAACTCCAGACTCCTCAACAGCTTTTAGTTTATATGGATCAGTAATAAAAATACCGTTTGGTTTCAATGTCCTTATCACATGTTCACATGTTGAAACTATCTCATTTTGGGATTCGATATACCCTAAAGTATTATTAATTGAAACCACATCAAAATTCTCATCTGGATATTTTTTTATGGCATCTTGAATCCTTGTGTCCCAAACACTACGTTTGACATTATTATAAACAGCATTCAAGTATTCAAAGATTTCATTTAATACTCTCCATTTTTGATAAGTATATGCTCCATATAATTTTGGATCATCTTTCACAAAACTACATCTTGCAAATTCTGGTTCACAAGAAGAATGAAAAAATGAATCTGCTCGAAGTTTTTGCGTAGTTGGTTTAGATTGCATATCTACAGTATACAAATCTACAACTTTACCTAATGGAGTATCCCTAAGAAGAGCCTTGATAACAGCCAAATAAGAGAAAGGTTCTTGAGAGTCCCCAATCCCAGCAATAAGCATTGATTTAGACTTATTAAATGGCAAGAAAATTTTGTTCAAAGTATTCGCAACTTCTACAAATTCATCACACGTAGAACCATAAAATTGACCACGTCTAAAAAAACTTGACGCAGTAATTTCATAACGCTTTGCCAATTTTTCAAAATCAGGATGAGCTTTAAACGTTATAAATGGCTTGTTAATATCATTATTTTTACTAATCGGTGTAATCAATAAAAAATCCTTTTTATTATTAAAAACAACAGAATCTTAATTATAAAAACTGCGAAAATTATATTCACTATAACACTCCTAAATAAAAAATTTGCTAACATTATCTCAAATTGACTTAACCTTGTTTTTATGAGATTTTGTACTTGATTATAAGGTTAAATTTAGGTGGGTTATGAAAGTTATTAGCAAACAGAAAAACGCTAAAATGTGCTTTGTATGCGGATTAGACAATCCTCACAGTTTGAAAGCACATTTTTATAATATGGAAGATGGTAGTGTAATTTCTCCAATTACATATAGACAACACCACCAAAGTTTTCCTCAAAGAGTACACGGAGGTTTACTTGTAACCCTTTTAGATGAACTAGCTTGCCGTGCTTATTGGGTAAATGGTGATTACCAATTAGGCGTAACAACAAGCTTTGAAGTTAAATATAAAAAACCTGTACCATATGATATTGAAGTAATTGGTAGTGGAATTATTGTTGAAGACAAATCAAGAATGTTCAAGACTTGCACCAAAATTATTGATAAAGACGGTACAGTTTACGCTGAAGGTCTTGCAACATTTTTAAAACTACCCATTGAAAAAATCGCTAAAGATTATGATTTACACGAAGAAATGCCATATTTAATTGAAGATGGCATCACCGAAATCGATTATAATTATACTTTTAGCTAAGTATGTTGTTGGGCTTCACCCAACCTACGCACTATCATAGAGCAATTTTTACAAAATAAAATACTTTATATAAATGTAGAAGTTTTTTCAAAGTAAAATGATGCATACAAAGACCCTAAACAACATAACACATAATTGTATCGGACTTGGAGTTAGGAAATGGAACCCCCCAACGGATTTAACCAATTTACGCTTAGCTCCGCCTATTCAACAAATGACACCTAAAAACGTTGGACAACAGTTAAATAAAACTAGCGACGCTTGCAAGTATTTTGGAGTTGATAGTTCTGAAAATGTTCTCAAAAAGATTAAACACCACGAAAAATTAAATAATGCAAATACATCTTGGCGAACAAGCAATTATTCATCTGGCCAGATTGTAAACTTAGGAACAATGTCATTAACAAACCTTAATGCAGAGAAAAGTTTTCTACATAAGGGCGAAAGAATCGGAGTCAACGGTCATCCTTGGACATTAATTGATGAAATAAAAACACAAGGAGCAGCAAAAATCACATTTGTAGATCAAATATTTGGCACAAATCCTTTAGGAGGGGTACATACAATTGGATTAGTTACAAAAGATAATTATTTGTATGTTTTGGATTCTTTAGGTGAATGTTCAAAAGAATTAAAAGAATTTCATCTAGCCATCCGAGAATTATTTTCCGATGCTGGATTTATCGATATAATTTTTTCAAGCAAAGTTCAGCAACCAATGAACGAATTCACTTGCAACAACTGGACCTTTGCGAATATCCAATCCGTTGTAAATAAACTTTATGGAGAAAACCACCCAATTAAATCAACCGAAGATTTAGACAAAATCTTACGCGAAGACATAAACAATATTCTTGCAGAACAGCACAGTCAAGCTATTTGGTATTAAACAGTTACAGCAAAAGTAACTTAGTTTAAATTGACTTTCTCTAAGCATAATTGAAACAACATCAAAGTTTTATTATGATGTATTTTTATCAACTTTTGACAAAATCATCTATAACACTATATTCTTTTTGCGATATTTAAAATGAATTCAATTGTTCTTTTTACTTGGTCGTATGGTAATAAATTACTGATTGACAAATTAAATTGATTATAAAAAGAAATATAATCAATTCCCATTTTTTGTGAAACGATATTTAAAACAGAAATAATATAATTTTGAAAAGCATTTAAAAGTTGATAATCTATTTGTTTATTAAGCAATGCTATTCCCTTTTGTGCAGCATCAGCTAACAAGTTAGAACTTTCGTTTCTTCTCTGCATATAACTATAAGCAGAATGAGGTTGGCTATAACTAAACATTTTTGCCTCCCTTCTTCTTCATAACAGTATTCAATTCTTCGTTGTATTTATTTTGGATATTAAAATCAATGTTTATGTTTTGAGCTTTATTTGCGGCTTCATCTAAATTTTGTTTTGCTTGTTCCATATTTGCATATAGCGGATTATTTATCTCCCATTCAAAATCTCCAAATTTAAATTTTGCTAAAAAAGGTATAAACGTCCATATAATTAGCATACATAACATTGCAGAGTTTCCGCTAAATGGCTTAAAATTTGTTACTTCCTGCCAATTAAATATGCAATATAGTAATAATGTAGCAAAAATTACGAAAAACCATATTGTCAAAAATGTAAACATTCCTTTTTTCATGCGAATTTTGACCTCTTTTTGTTTTTAATACTGCTATTATAAACGAAAATATTATTAAATACTTATTTATTAATAAAAAATTAAGTATTAAATGATTATGTTCGTTTCTGAGATAGCCCTCGTTTATGATAATATAAAATCACGGTAAAGATATGAATACTCTCGAACAAGACAATTATTTAAATTTAATATATAAATGTAAGGACAGCAAACAAGCAGTTCTAGACTTTTATGCTTTTAAAGATTCTATTTTACCAAATAAAATCTATCGTTATCAAAAATGCAGTAATAAAAATATTGATGCACTCAAAAATAATTACATTTGGTTGAGCAATCCAGATGAATTTAATGACCTTCATGATTGCAAAGTTAATATAAATTCAGATTTATGGGTAATAAATAATGTTTTTAAACACTATGATTTATCCGAGTCAGAGACAAAAATTATATTTGATTTAATACATAAAGTTATGACAGGATTAGACTTTGATATATTTACATCAACCCTAACATCTGAAAAGTATTGTCGTATCAATGAAATCCTAAATCCATTAAAGGATATAACTACATATAAAGAATATTATGAAAAATTCAAAGAATATAGCAATCCTCATAAAGAGAAACCAATGAAAATAAGCTGCTGGGCAACTTGTTTTTCAAATAAAATGGATAATATTTTAATGTGGTCACATTATGCAAACTGGAACAAAGGCTTTTGCGTAGAATATGATATAAGTAAGGATTTGGAATTTAAACATTATTTATATCCTATTATTTATTTATCCGCACCAATTTTTAAACCGGAATTAGTAGGAATGGAGATTACAATATCTCAAACTATCTTTGCAACAAGTAAGTGTAATACTTGGGCATATGAAGAAGAGTATAGATTCTTTGGCAAAAAATCTGGTAAATATACAATGAAAAACAAACCCTGTTGTTTATATCTTGGCAAATGTATAGATAAAAAAGATGAACAAAAATTAATTAAGATTGCCAAATCACAGGGAATTACAACTGTAAAAAAGATGTCTACTATTCCAGGGAGATATGAATTGTCATCGGAAGTTGTTTATAGTGAAACCTCACAGGATTAAAGGATATTACTATGGATATTATAGACAGGTTAGCGAAATCAAAATTCAGGAGCAGATTTAAACTTCGGGCAAAAGAACTTGAATATATCAAGGACAAAGGTATTGATACAATTTATTCTCATGCCTGTGACTTTATTAGGGATAGAGTTGCTCTGGCAGAACCTGTGAACGACGGCAAACAAACCCCAATGCGTAGTCATCCTGTTTTTGTTGCCCAACACGCAACAGCCACAAGCAAAATAGGCTTCGCCCTCTGCTCGCTGCTCGCTGGACTTCTCACCAGCAATTGCGGTTCTCATCCTAGCCTTGTGAGTTTTACAAAAAAAATAACAGACATAAGGTCTGTCATATTTTTTCCATAAAAAAACTCCCATTCTTGATTTTTTGCTGGACTTCAGCTCAAATGCAGGCGAGCAACACGAGCCTTGCAGATGAGGGTACCCCTTGTGGGTAGAACCAGGGTTGTTTTGAGCAACACGAAAAACAACCTCGGTGAGAGGACGCCTGTGGAGTTTTAGACAATTAAACACTTTCAACCAATTTTGGGCATAAAAAAACTCCCCAGGCTGGACTCGAACCAGCAACCCTTCGATTAACAGTCGAATGCTCCGCCATTGAGCTACTGAGGATTATGTCTTTAGTCTATAACAAAAAAAATTTATTGTAAAGTACTTTTTTTGATTTTCTTTTGGATAATTGAGATTTTACTAAAATATGGTAAAATATAGTTGATTAGAGAGGTATTTTAGAAAGGAGTTTTCAGTATGGCAAACCCAACTTTACAAGAAGGCGTTTTGAAAAACGACTCATTCCATACACTTAATGGCGAACATGCTATGACCATAAACGGAACTATCTTGAAAACATGTGTGCTTGGCTTAATGGCAATGGCAACATTTTCATACACTTGGTATTTAATTTTAACAGGATTTGCAGATAAGGCTATCATGCTTGCAAAATTCGGCATGTTTGGTGCTTTAGCTTTAGTCGTACTAATTTATTTTGCACCTAAAAATAAATTCTTAATTCTAACAACCCCATTATACGCACTTTGCGAAGGTTTATTGTTAGGATTCATTTCAGCAATCGCAAACAAATACTACCCAGGGGTTGCAACTCAAGCCGCATTAGGAACATTCTTAGCATTATTTGGCATGTTCTTTTTCTACAAAACTGGACTAGTAAAATGCACTGATAAATTTAGAATGGTGATTTTTAACGCTACATTTGCCATTTTTTGGATATATGTAGCTCAGTTAATTTTGAGTTTCTTCAATATCACTATTCCACATATATTTTCTAATAGCCCAATAGGAATAGGATTTAGCCTTATTGTAGTTGCAATTGCAACATTCAATCTTATTGTAGATTTTGATAATATTGAAAGATATGCAGGAAATGTTGATAAACACTTGGAATGGTACTTTGGATTTTCATTAATGGTAACTATTGTTTGGATGTATATCGAAATCCTTAATCTTTTAATGAAATTACAAAGCAGAGATTAAAATAAAAAAACAATAAAAAACGAGTATCTGTGTTTTACAGGTACTCATTTTTTATGGACTACATTTGCCCCTCCTCTATTTGGAGGATATTTTGTGAAAGTTACTAAAGAAATTAAAGTTTTACCCGTCACTATAAGTAAATCTATTATTGTAGTGGGGCAGAAAGATGTCAGAACAAGTACTAATGCCAATGATTGGCACAGACAATATCGAAAATAAAGAAAGAGCAAAAGATTCATTAGAAAAAGCCAGATTAGCTCATGAAAAATATCTAATCGGTCAACGTAACAATGATCTTCAAGAAGCTATGGAGCATTATGTTGATGCGGTTAAATATGACCCTACTATTCCAGAAACTTATTACCGTTTAGCGACTTTAATGTGGGAGCAAGGACAAATCAGTGTTAATACCGCTATTGAACAATGTAAAACAGCTATTTCACTATCCCCTAACAATAAAGATGCCAGACTTTACACAGGTTATTTCATGCAGTTAGCAGAAGATTATACTTCAGCCGAAAAAGAATTCAAAACTGCAATCTCAATGAATCCACTAACTTCAGGCCGTCCAAGAATGATTTTATCTCAATCATTATTGCAGAAAATCAATTCTCAAAACGGCACTTACAAAGATTATGTGGGATTCTTGTACTATTTCCTAACAGGTAGTGTCATGCTTGCTTGGGATAGACCAACAATGAAAATGTTTTATAAAAACATGACAAATGATGCGTCTATCTTCACTTACAACACTGTTGGAAAATTCTTTGAAAAATTCAAGATGTACGATTCAGCTGAAAAATTATACCAGCAGGCAATCGACAATACTATTCATAGCGAATATTTTTACAATAAGATGGGCGATTTAGCACTTAGAAGTAAAGATATTGATAGAACAGTTGAATGCTACAAAAAAGTCCTAGAAGCTAACCCAATGAATCGTGAAATTCTTGTTAAATTAGCTACAATCTTGCAATCATACTTCCCTGAAAACACTGAAGAAGCTATCGATTGCTACGAGAGACTTTTAGAATTCGACATTGATACAGCTCAAATCTACTACGAATTGGGTCATTTATACATGTCAAAAGAAGATAAATTAAATTCAATCAGTGCATTCAAATTAGCCGTTGATAGAGAACCTGAAAACCCATTTTTTAACAATTCTCTAGGCTATGCTTATGCGAAAGCAGAATTGTATGACGATGCAATTGAACACTATCAAAAAGCAATTGCCATTAATCCAGATGCTGAATGGACTTCAATTGTTTGCCAAGCATTAGGTTCAATTTATGCAGAACACAAAGGTAACGTTGAAGCCGCAGTTTCTACTTATCAAGCAGGTATAATCCTAGACCCTAAAAACTATGATTTATACATCGCCTTAGGTGATATTCACATGGCAGATTATGACTTGGATAAAGCAATTCGTTCATATTGTGATGCAATCACCCTTAACCCAGAAGATTTTAGAGCTTACTCCAAAGTTGGTATCGCATTATGGGAAAAAGATTATCTAGAAGAAGCACTTGTAGCTTACCACAAAGCTGTTGAAATCAACCCAGAAAACGAATTTGCACAAAACAACTTAGGTATTCTTTACCTTGACGGTTTGATGGATGCTGAAGAAGCTTTAGAATACTTTGAAGAAGCAATTGCACTAAACCCTAATTACACACTTGCATACTTCAACGCAGGTCGTGCAAGCCAAGAAATGGGCTTTACTAACGATGCCGCAAATTATTATCAAATGGCAATCGACTTAAACAGAATTACAGAAGAATTAGAAGAAGAAGATATTAGAGCAAGACTACATAGCTTGTTCGAACTGTAAGGATATATTTTACATTGTATTAAAGAGGTAATGTGACGCTTGGTAATTTCAAGCGTCTTTTTTTGTCCTCGGCCGGACGGGGCACCATGCCACTAACGGCTAATAAGACTTGTAAAATAAACGTGCTCCGCAGGGCTATTTGAAAATTTTGTAGCAAAATCTATACCACTGCCTCCGCCGAGCAGAGGCACGAACGAAGAGAGAGACGAACACGCGTCAACGTAAACGTTGAGTTTTCGTTGCAAGTGTGAGCGGTGCCGTTTAATGCGAGGCGGAAGTCCTCGGCCGATGTGAAGTGTCGGTACCGGCTTGCGATGAGTAAGACGAACGGGACACGAAACAATTATCAGAAAAACACTAAGGATTAGCTTTTAGCCCTCTCAAAGCATTTTGAGGTCTTAATCTATCCCATCTAATATTTTCTTTTACAACACGCCCAGGATTACCCGCAATTATACAGTTCTCCTGCGTAAAGTTCTTTGTTATGATTGAATTTTGTGCGAGCACACAACCATCAGGAACATTAGTATTCTTCATGACTTTAACATTTTTACAAATCCAAACCTTTGAACCTATTTTTATGGATTTACCAACATTTATAACTTCACCATCAGCATTAAAAATTGTATGGTGGTCAGTGCAATTCAACTCAATACCATGAGAACACATACAACCTGACCCAACTTCAACCACACTATCAGATTCGCCCAGTTGAATCAACACTTCATTAAAACTTGTACTATCTCCTATCTTAACAATACAGTTTTCAACTGGACAATTAGAAAAACCTACACGAATGCGAGTGTTATGTAAATACGCCCCCTCACCAACAATAATTTTATTGTTACTACCATAAATTTCGATACTTACCCGACGGGCGGAAACACTGTCAGGGATTGCAATAAGGTTACCCCCCCCCCCCGAAATTTTTATAACTGGGCGATAGAATATTTTATTTATAAACCTTTTCAAATTATTCTTACTCATTATACCCCCTATAAATTCGCAATAATTTTTGCAGTAAATTCAGTTGTTGATAAGCTTCCACCTAAATCAGCAGTTTTATTTCCGTCAGCTAAGGTCTGAAATAATGCTTTTTCAATCTTATCAGCATGCCCGTTTTCACCAATATATTTAAGCATTTCGATAGCTGATAACAATAACGCAGTAGGATTAGCTTTGTTTTGCCCTTTAATATCAGGAGCTGAACCATGAACAGGCTCAAACACTGCACATTCAAGACCGATATTAGCACCTTGAGCAACACCCAATCCACCAATCAAGCCTGCAGTCAAATCTGAAACTATATCACCATAAAGGTTTGGTAAAACTAAAACATCAAATCTTGTTGGGTCTTGAACTAGTTGCATACAAAGGTTATCAACCAAAATTTCTCTAGCTTTAATCTGCGGATAATTCTGTGCAACTTGTCTAAATGTATCTAAGAACAAACCATCAGAAAGTTTCATAATATTAGCTTTTGTAACGACACAAACTTCATGCCTGTTATTTTTCACAGCGTAGTCAAAAGCAAATTTACAGATACGTTCAGATGCTTTTCTTGTAATAATTTTGATACTATGAGCTGTGTTTTCATCAATTTGCTCTTCAACACCAGCGTATAAATCTTCTGTATTTTCTCTAACTACCACCAAATCCACATTATCAAATCTAGTTGCAACCCCAGGAAGATTTTTGCAAGGACGTAAATTTGCGTACAAATCCAAATCTTTTCTCAATTGCACATTAACAGATCTGAAACCTTTACCAATCGGTGTTGTAACAGGAGCTTTAAGTGCAATTTTATTTTTTTTGATTGACTCTAAAACTCTATTAGGTAGCGGAACACCTTCTGTAGCAATAACATCTTCACCCGCTGTTTGAATATCCCAATCAATGTCTAATCCACTAGCCTTGATAATTTCCACAACGCTATTTGAAATTTCTGGCCCGATACCATCACCGTTAATCAATGTTATTGTACGCATAATAAAAACCTCCATCTAATAGCTTAATTATACTATAAAGTGGAGGGAAAATAAAAAATTTGTAGGGGAAAAATAAAGTTATAAATCTTATTAACCTGAGAATGTTTTGAATGATCTGTCAATATTTTTTGTCATTGCAGATTTTACAGACTCATATTGTGTTTGTAATGCGTTGTGTTCTGTATCTAAAGTTTTAATTTTGCTTTCATAACGTTTATCTTTTGCAGAAATTTCGTTATTTTTCTTTTGGTATTCAGCTTCAGCTTTAGCTACAGCTTTATCATCATCAACTTCAGTAAAATCAATACAAGAACCGTATTCAGTTGGTGCCCAAGTGATACCTTGTAATGTTACTGTTAAAGGTCTGCTTTCATTTTCAATCAAGTTTGAAGCATCTTGATAAGAAGCAACTTCAATTGAAACTATACCTTGCTCTAAAGCATCTTGAATCCAATCTTTACTTGCTGCAAGTTTTGGATCAAGAACAGTATAGCTTGCTGCTCTATTACCTTGAGCTGACTTATCAGAAGATGCACCGTTCATTTTGTACCATAAATTTGTGTACCATTGAGCTTTAGTTGCATCGTTGTATTCATAAGTTTCATTAATATTTGTACATCCCAAATCTTCAGCCTCAGCTAAAAACTCTTCTAATACTTCATAATATTTTTGTACATCTTTGAATACTTGAGTCTCAATTTTTTCACCTGCACCATTTGTTGTAAATGCTGCTACAGATTGAGCCCATTTATCAAAAGTAATTGTATCACTGTAATTTTGTTTCGCAGTAGACAATCTCTCAGTTGCTGTAGCTAAATCAACATTTACACCTGAATTATATAATGTAACTTGTTTTTCGTAATTTGCTAATGCTTCATTATATTCAGTAAATGCAGCTTGTTTTTCAATTTGATACATTTGATCAGAAGAAATTGTACCACCACTACCATCGCCAAATGTACTATGAATTACATTATTAATAGCTTCTTCCCAAGCATCATAATAATCTTTAACACCGCCATGAGCTACATCATTTTCTAATAGATCAGCATTTTTTGCTAAAGATTCAGTTCTATATGTTTTTTCAATACCATATGCAGCTAAAAATTCTGTTAAATTATTTGCTTTTTCGAAGTTTTTCGCATCAAGATTAGCAACCATAATCTGACCATGAGAATTCATTAGTGCATATTGATTTTTCATATCAGCATACTGGTACAATGCATTAGCTGTTAAACTTTCTGTAACAGGAGTACCTTGAGCATCGTAAGTTACGAACTGTAATTGTCTTTGATTCAATGCTGCAAGATATTCGTTACTAGCTTGTTCTGACTGAGTTGCCAATCTCATTTTTGCATTAGAAATTTGTTGAGATTCGTACTCATTAGAAGTCAGCCTAGCTGTAATTGTTAATAATCTTGCTTGTGATGCTGAAATTCCCATTTCTTACAATTATCCTTTCATAACTTATTACTATTGTTATCGGCTTATTTATTCAGTTTCTTTAATAAATTTACCCTATTGTAAAGTTATGTAACAACTTTTATATATTTTGAATATAAAAAGTCAATATTTTTTTATAGGAAGTTTTTATATATATGTAAGAGATAATTAAAGAAAAAGAAAATTAGTTTAAAAGTTTAAGTAAGATTCAAAATTAAGAGAGGACAAAACTATGGCTACAATGCTATTATTTTCTGATGCAGTTACAAGTGCATATAAAGATACATCAAAAGCCCTTCAAGAAGTTGAATTTAGCGATAAAAAGATTGTGAAAAAGACTTTAACTCAGATGATGAAACAATCATTCTTCCACGGAGCAAACCGTTACGGAACAAACTTCATCGCATAGAGTTAAATCTAGCTCGTTGGAAATTAGGAAACAAAAGGAAAGAAAAAAACAATTAAGGAATTAGGATAAATTTTGAATTAGGAATAGAACATAGACCGCAAAAGCGGTCTTTTTTATTTACCAAAAACGTTCACGCTCTTCTTCAAATCTAATATTTGCATCTATTGCCATTTGAATTCTTTTAGGAACATTTTCATCAAATTCTTTTGTCCAACCCATGCGTTTTTTATCTTCAGGCGTTAAATTTTCATATAATTGTTTCATCAAATCGAGTTTGAACATTTCACCACGAGGAACATTCGCTTCAACTTTAGGGTTAAAATATTCATTTAAAAGTAAAAAGTCGTCGGTTTTATAAGTTCCATACTCACAACCAATGTAGTAATATCCTTTCTGCATAAGTTCAATATATTTAACAAAACGTTTAACAGACCTTTTTATATAATGTTCATAATCTTTTTCTCTGCGATTTATATATTTCTCGTTTTTCATTATCTCAATTGGAGTATAATATCTAAATTCTTTTGCTAGTAAATCTTCTTTACTATAAAAAGCATCTTCTTCCCATACTCCCAATTGGTTTCGACCAAATATAGGACAATGGTATTCCAACCCTGCTTCTTGTACATTTTTCTCATAATTATAATACCCAACAAGGTCAATTACACGCTCGATTCCAGCACTTTTCAAAGTTTTCAGTGCTTCTGGAGTATTGACTAATGTTGAACCACGATAACAAGTTTCATCTGTACCTTCAACAGGTCTAACATGATACGCTGGAATCCCTGTGACTTTGCTATAGTCAACAACTTTTGGGCCTTGCATCAATGAACCTAAAAGCTGATTCATTTGATATTCTGACAAATTACATTCCTTTTTATAAAGGCTTTGATAAGGTGTATAATAAATTTCTTGCCAATTTCGAATAGCCTGACGAACATCCTGAGATTGTTTATCGTCATAACCCAAAATTCCGTCATCTTCATAATCACGAGATTTAAAAGCTATTCTTGTATTGTAAATTGGTTGAATCTTCATGCCTGTACCTTAAAAATGTCTGATTTTTGCCAACACTCTACGAGCAATTGGTGCGATTTTTGCTTTTTCACAACCATTTATATCAGTTGTAAAATACACAATAGCTTTTTCTAAAAACCCTTTAATACCTTTGAAAGATCTATCAACAGGTTTATACACATAACCGCCAATTTCCATACCATCGATTAATCTTTCAACTTTATAAGTACCATCTTTCATCAAGGTTTGAATAGATTGACAACTATGTTTACCGTTGCTAACAGTAGTAACTTTGGCTGAAAACACATCACCAATATCACCACGCACATCTTGAGTAACACTTCTACCAGTTTTATTATTTATGTATACAGAACTCATACCTTGTTCTGTTCTATGAACACTGAATGCTCCGTCTGGAGTGGAATAATTTATAGTCTTACCTTTATCTCCTACCAAATTTTCAGTATTTCTTTGACTTACATATTTTGTATTTGCGGGGTATTGTATTTCAAATGTTTTCATTACTTTCTCCTATCGTCCTTATTTTTATTCTATACAAAACACGTAAAAAATAAATTTGTCAGAAAAAGCAACCCGCAAAAAATATTTTTAGGAGCTTTATTGTAAGTATGAAAACAAAACTTGTAAACAGATTCACATATATAGCTAACCATTTCCGCAAAAACGGAAAAACTGCTAATAACATCATTGATTATGCCAAACTGCGAAATATCCCGATTTATCAAAGAGTATTCAAAGATGGTTCTATCGGTTTAAAACCTCAAATGAAGGATGATGTTTTTGTTTTTATCCATGCGAATGGTTCAATTTCTAGAACAGAACGTCACACTAGAAAGTATAATTCTAGATTTGGATTAGGACGACTGTGGAAAAAAGTTACTACTTTATTTACTGGACCACTAAAAGAAAAAATAGTTACTAAAGAAAAATTTTATATGAATAAACACCTTGAAGAATCTGCAATTCGTGAATATAACAAAGGTGGCCCAGTTTTAAATTCTGTAATCTCATATCACAACCGCAAAACTAAATTCCCAGTAACAGAAACTGGTGGAAATATGCATAACTTCAACATACAAAAAATAAAAGACGAGTATGGTGAATTTAGAATGCTTTATACTGAAAATTATCCACACACCTAAATTAAATAGTTACGTTGTCTTTTGGGTGAATAACCACTTTATCAAACCAATTTCTCAAAATATCTAAAGGCGAAGTTAGAGGATCTGAACTACGATTAAAAGGTTCTGTATTGGCAATATACAAAGTATCAGTTGTGCTAGAATAAGCAAAAAATCTTTCTCCTCTTCCACCTTTTAAAATTGTTGTTGGAATATTATGTTTTTCTGAAAAGTTCTCAAATTTGCCAAACAATTCATAACTATCATCCCCTGCAATATACGGAGGTTTACTACCAAGAACAAAAGCTTCTATATTTTCACTAGACAAATCAAAAGTTGACTCTATGTCCCGTTCAATTTGTCCAAATTGCTTGGCATCATCACACCCTGGGCAAATATGATACATTTTAGCTTTTTGACCATCTGATATAACATAAACACTACAATCACTCACAGATTTGGTAAATACATCTGTTGCAAGAGCAGCTTCTTTCAATGTCCAAGGATATGGAACATAACTGCTCTTTGGCATACGTGCGGTAATGGTATGGAATGTGCCAAACCCAACAGGTTTTATAAGTGAGGTAAAAGAAATATTGTTATTATTCATACCACACATAAAACAGGTAAAAGAAAAAAATTGCTAAAACTAGCAAATTTATTTTTCACATACATTAATATTTCCCAAAAGGAGTTTTTATGAAAATATACAATACCCAGACATATAATTATCAGACTCAAAATAATAAACAATATCAACCATCCTTTAACGCTAAGATTAAATTCAACCCAGAAACAAAACTACTTCACGACATTGATAAATCAGATTTAGATAGTGGTTTATGGGGGTTTTTATCAGGAAAACCATTCAAAAAGGTAATGGAAAAATTAACAAAAATTCACCCTGACCATACTGTTGAATTCACATACCAAAAACCTATTTTCTATGGTTTTAACTATGTAAAAGGAAATGGTTTTGCTCAATCTGATGCAGTAATCAGAGCTACAAACACTACTACTGGGAAATTCGAAACTATTAATATTCCTGACGGTAATGCACACCCTTTTTATGATTTAGTTTCTTCAATTTTAAACAGTAAATATTTCTGGCTAAAATAAAATATTTAAGGATTAAAATGAATATCTCAACAATCTCTCCATACAATTATTATAGTAATATCAATTTCAAAGGTTATTCTCCAGTTGAAATCTGCTCAAAACTATGTAAAGGTGCTTGTTGTGATCATGCAACAGTTCTATCTATGCCGCTAAAACGTGCAACCGATAGACTTATGGGAGAATATTTCAAAGCCAATCTTGAAACCAGAGAAACTTTACCTCTTAAAAGAATTGTATATTCTTGGGGATTAGATACTCAAAATGTTAGAGCATTGGAGCTTAACAAACAAATTAACGAGCTAATTAGCGAACTACAAGAAGCAACCTCAGTTGATAAAATTACAGCTTTAATGAATAAAATTAACGAATTAAATACTAGATTAGCAACATTAATTGATAACACTGCAGAGTGCTTTTTACCAATTACAAACAAAACATTCAAAGAGGAACCTTCAATGGCTGTAACGTCAAAGTTACCTAATATTTGTATGTACAAAGACCCAGAAACAAATAAATGCTCTATTTATTATGGATTAACAACACCTGAAGGTGAGACCATACAAAGACCAAAACCTTGTCATATGGTAGGTAGTGATGAACACCCATGCCCTTGGCTTAATCCAGAAAAATTAAACCAAACAGTTGCACGTGCTAAAGCTATGTTTGCTCAACACGGCTACAGATTACCTGATGAAACAATTGTAAGATATATAGCTGATCAACATAATTTGAATGATACTTGGAAAGAACTAATTTATAAACCATATCTAACATCCCAAGGTATCGACGTATAATTTTAATAAAATTATACCGAGTGTAATCATTATTTATGTTAAATTATTTTCAAAATAACTAGCAAAAAAAAATATGTTGGGGTTTAATGTAAACATTCGGATAATTAATGAATAAGATTTTCTAATAATGTCAAGAATAGATAATATATTAACAACACTAGGAACAAATAACTCATCTCAAATCGCAACTGCAGTATTGGCAGGCTTTAAGATGATATTCTTACCTATTGCAACCGCAACAGATAAGACAGCTTCACCTGAGCAAAAAACTTATACAATTATCCGAGATATTATCATGGAAGGTTTGGCATTAATTACTTACATTGGTGTTACTGGACAAATTCAAAAGCATGCCACAGCCCCTATATGCAGAGCCTATTTTAAAAGTAAAGCAAAAAAACTAGAATCAACAGGAATTCTTACTCCAGAAGAATTGGATACTTTGCGTAATGTTGATGCAAAAAAACTAAAAATGGCAGGGGAAGACTATTTGAATAGACTTTCACCAAATAGAAAGAAATTACCAGCAGAAGTTTCTCAATATATAGAAAAATTAAACAAAATCATTGAAAAACTAGAAGGCGAAAGTGAAAAGCCACTAAAACAATCTTTAGAAACATTTGTATCTGGATTAAAAAAGAATATACCTAATGATAGTGTAGAAAAAGTTGCCAAAGAAGTTGGAAAAGTAGAAGTATTAAAACCTTTGAAGGCTTTTTGCAACACAAGAATTGCTTTATCTCAACTTTCAGTATGGATACTAGCTGTTGCGATTATTCCTCCACTTTGTAACGCTATAATCGCACCAATAATGAAGAAATTCAGTCCAAAAACTGATGATATTGAAGATAAAAAACCTGTGGAACAGCCACTTAATTCGAATCCAGTGGTACAACCTTACAATACAATTTTAAGAAGGGATGAAGCTGTTACTAGTTTCAGAAATCGTTATATCAATTATTCAACAGGAATGAGGGTCTAGCAGATGGGAATTGGATTAAATCTTATAACAAGTAATACCACTTCAAAATTGGTACAAGACTCAGCATTCCAAGTTCTTTCAGAAGGCTCTTTAAAAGCTGTTGCAAGACCTGTATTTACATTGATGGATGATAGTGCAAGTCCTGAAGCTAGAAAATATTCTGCAACAAAAGAATTCATATTCCAATCTGTAAGTATGGCAATGTATTTTGCAATTATCACAACAGTATTCCAAAGAGGTGGCTACAAATTATTGAAGAATTTACCTAAATTCAAAAATTACGAAGCCCTAAAAGGTATCGATAATATAAAAGATTTCACAAAAGTTTATGACAAATTTTCAAAAGGACTAATTTCTACAACATCAGAACAAGCTACGCAATTACAACACGCCAAAGGTGGAATGGAAATTATCAAAATGATAGGTAGTGGTCTTATCTTAACTATTTTATGCCCGCTTGTAGTTGCAAAAATGGTTTCACCTGTAATGAAAGCTATACAACCTATTTTGAACCCTGAAGCTAAAGAAGTAGAAAAAGACGACGACGATCTCGATGATGATCACGATGACGATGATGATGATAAAAATAAAGAATTTATCGCCTAATCCTATTTAAGATACACGTAGTCGATATAATATTTGATATTCACAAATTGGCTTTTTAGGTTAGATTTGATTTGACGTTGTAATTAACAAATTCCTTATACAACTCATATCCGCCCATAAAAGAATAAACATTATTGAAACCTTTTTGAGCTAATATTCTTGATGCACAATAGCTTGTGTAACCTGTATTACAAGATAAAATCACTTTTTTATCTCTAGGAATTTCATCAAGCCTTTTTCTAATTTCAGCGATAGGGATATTTATTGCACCATCAATTGTACCCATTTTATAAATCATATTAGGTCGAACATCAATAACAACCGCATCTTCTAAATCTTCAAAATAAGCAGGTTTAACAAGCCCTTTTAAAATATTATCAGCACTCATTCCTAAAATATTTACAGGGTCTTTAGCACTAGAATATGGCGGAGCATAGCACAATTCAGCATCAATCATATCTTGCACAGTGCCATTATTTCGCATAATTGTTGCAATTACATCGACTCTTTTTTCAACTCCGCTTTCGCCAATTCCTTGAATACCTAAGATTTTACCGTCATTAGCGAATAATAATTTATACAAAATCATATCTGAATGAGGGTAATATCCGGCATGAGAGCGACCGTAAACGTAAGTTTTCCAATAAGGAATTTCTTTTTGTTTTAACTGCTTCTCGTTATTTCCGCTACTTGCAACAGTTAAGTCAAAAATCTTTACGACACTTGTGCCTTGCGTGTTTTTATAAGTCGAATTAAATCCGCAAATATTATCTGCAACAATTCGACCTTGACGATTAGCAGGCCCTGCAAGAGGTAAAAGGGTGTTTTGTCCGCTTACAAAATCTTTTGCTTCAATATTATCGCCCGCAGCGTAGATAAACTCGTTTGAAGTTTTTAAATACTCATCAACAATAATCCCTCGATTTGTTTCTAATCCTGCTTTGCGTGCTAAATCGGTTTCAGGCTTAACCCCAATTGCTAAAATGCATAAATCATAGTCAATTGCGTTATTTGAATTTAGAACAATCTGATTTTCGCTAAACTTTTGAACGCCATCAGATAAAATCAGATTTACGCCTTTTTTAATCATTTCATCTTGTGCAATTTTTGCGATTTCAAAATCAACAGGTGCTAAAATTTGATTATTTAGCTCAATTAAAGTTGTATCCAACCCCATTTCTATAAGGTTTTCAGCAATTTCAATTCCGATAAAACCGCCACCAATGACCGCAACTTTTTTAACAGAATTATTTCTAATATGGTTTTTGATTTTATCAGCATCGCTTAAAGTTCTGACAACAAAAGTTTTGTCTTTATTTAAGCCCGCAAAATTAGGGACAATAGGGCTTGCACCGTTTGCTAAAACTAAATAATCATAATTTAGTTTTTCATTAGAGTTTGTAAGAACAAATTTTTCTTCTTTGTTTATTTCAATAACTTCTGTTTCTAATCGGACATCAATATTAAACCAAGATTTAAACTTTTGAGGAGTTGATACAAGGATACTATCTCTATTTGGAATAACATCAGAAATGTAATACGGAAGACCGCAATTAGCGATTGAGACTTCGCCTGTTCGCTCTATAATGATTATTTCAGCGTCTTCATTTAGCCTTCTTAATCTTGTTGCACAACTTGCACCTGCTGCACCGCCACCAATAATAATTATCCTCATAAACACCTCTTTTGGTTGTTAACTGTATTAATATTAACATATTTAGCAAATTTATTCAGTTGTATTAACAACGCTTTACTTTCTCTTGTTTTTAATTTGGGGGAAATATAAAATTTCAGTTGTCCGGAAATACTAGATAACTTAGCAGATAGTTAAGTTAAATATTTTGTGCTATCATTCAAAAAAGAGGTATAGCTGTGTTTGATATTAATGTTTGGCTGGATATCGTAATCAAAAAATTACAAAACGAATTTGAACAAAGATTATTATTTGTAGGGCTTCAGGGTAGTTATAACAGAGGTGAAGCAACCCCAAATAGTGATATTGATATTGTGGTAATTTTAGAAAATTTAAGTTTTGAAGACTTAAAAAGATATCGTTCAATAATTGATAGTATGCCAGATAAAGATAAATCTTGTGGTTTTATTTCAAGTAGAGAGGAACTGCAAAATTGGTCTAAATCAGATTTGTTCCAATTTTTCTATGATACAAAATCTCTTATTGGTAACTTGCAAGATTTAATTCAAGCTCCAACTATAGAAGATGCAATACAAGCAGTCAAAATTGGTGCAGAAAACTTGTACCACAGTGCTGTTCATAGCTTTATTCATTCTAATAATCGTACTGAAGATTTGAAAAATTTATATAAAAGCACATTTTTTATTTTGCAGGCAAAATATTTTAATGAATCGGGAAAATATATTTCAACCCAAAAACAGCTTTTGGAAATGCTAAATGGAATTGATAGAGATATTTTGAATATCTGCATTAATAGAAATGATATTAATGGTAATGAACCAATTGAACTTGAAAATTTATACAAAATGCTAATAAAATGGAGTTCAGATAATATTAAAATGTTTTCATAAGGATATATGTGATGAAAGAAATAAAACTACAAGGCATTGATATTGATGGCATAGAAAAAGAATATTCATTAAATGATTTTAGAGGGCAAAAAGTTATTTTGTACTTTTACCCAAAAGATAATACTTCAGGCTGCACACAAGAAGCGTGCGATTTTAGAGATAATATAAATAGGCTAACAAGTTTCGCAACTGTAATTGGCGTTAGTCCTGATAGCATCAAAAGCCACTTGAAATTTAAAGAAAAACAAAGTCTTAATTTCATTTTACTTTCAGACCCTGAGCACAAACTAGCTGAAGCGTTTAACGTTTGGGTCGAAAAATCAATGTATGGCAGAAAATATATGGGTATTGAACGCTCAACTTTTGTACTGGACGAAAACTTAAATGTTATCAAAGAATGGTGCAAAGTAAAAGTCAAAGGCCACGTTGATGAAGTGATTGATTATTTGAAGGCATAATTTAAACACTTTTTAGACGTGTTTTAAACAGAACAAAAACACCTTTTAAAAGATATTTAAAAGGTGTTTTTGTTCGTTTACCCTTTCACACTTTACTTTCTCTTACTTTTGAGTGACGTATGTTGCTCGAAAGGTTTGTAGATGAATGTTGTTGACCCAATAAAAAGCCTTGACGATATTAGAAAAATGAAAGAATTCTTGGCAAAAAAAACAAGGAACGCTTCGCTTTTCAGCTTTGGGATAAATAGCGGACTGAGGATTTCTGATATACTTGCACTTAATGTCGGTGACGTTAGGGACAAAGAGTATATTGAAATCAGAGAACTTAAAACCGGCAAACAAAAAATGTTTCCGATTAATGATAGGTTGAAGAAGGAGATTGAAGAATTTACTAAAGGAATGCCTGAGGATCAACCACTGTTTTATACACAGAAGGGAAGACGAATGGAAAGGAGTCGGGCGTATAAGATTTTAAACAAAGCAGCAAGGGCTGTTGGGATAACAAGACGGATAGGCACACATACGCTGAGGAAAACATTTGGATACCATTGCTACCAAAAATACGACGATGTAGTGCTATTGCAAAAGATTTTTAATCATTCTTCACCCCAAATCACCCTTCGCTACATCGGCATCGAACAAGAAGATATTGATGCAGTGTATATGAATTTTTATTTGTAGTATTAATTTTTCTACAAAAAAAAATGATTCTCATATTCATGATATAATAAACTGGTGGTATTTTACCATAAATGTATAAAGTTGCATGCAATGAGGAATTTATTATGTCTAGTGAGGAACAACGTAGAGAACTTCAACGTAGAATCTGGCAAATCGCTAATGAAGTTAGAGGTGCTGTTGATGGTTGGGATTTCAAGCAATATGTACTTGGTACATTGTTCTATAGATTTATTAGTGAAAATTTTAAAGCTTATATGGAAGCCGGGGATGAATCTATTAACTATGCAAAATTCCCTGACGATAAAATCACTGATGAAATTAAAGATGATGCAATAAAGACAAAAGGATATTTTATATATCCAAGTCAACTTTTTGAAAACATTGTGTTAAATGCAAATAAAAATGAAAATCTTAATACAGATATCGCTTCTATTTTTAATTCAATAGAAAGCTCTGCAGAAGGTTATCCTTCACAAGATGCCATAAAAGGGTTATTTGCGGATTTTGATACTACTAGTAGACGGTTGGGTAATACTGTAAAGGAACGTAATTCAAGACTTGCTGCTGTATTAAAAGGTGTTAATGATTTACAATTTGGTAAATTTGAAAATAATGAGATTGATTTATTTGGAGATGCTTATGAATTTTTAATTTCAAATTATGCCGCAAATGCAGGTAAATCTGGGGGAGAATTTTTTACTCCACAATCAGTTTCTAAGTTAATTTCAAGATTAGCAATTGAAGGTCAAACAAAGGTAAATAAAATTTATGACCCTGCAGCAGGTTCGGGTTCTTTATTATTGCAAGCAAAAAAACAATTTGATGAACATATTATTGAAGACGGTTTTTGGGGACAAGAAATAAATAATACAACTCAAAATTTGGCTCGTATGAATATGTTTTTACATAATATAAATTATGATAAATTTAATATTGCACTTGGTAATACTTTATTAAATCCATATTTTAAAAATGATAAACCTTTTGATGCAATTGTTTCAAATCCCCCTTATTCAATAAATTGGATTGGTAGTGATGATCCTACCCTTATAAATGACGATAGATATGCTCCTGCTGGTGTATTGGCACCAAAATCAAAAGCAGATTTTGCTTTTGTCTTACATTCTTTAAGTTATTTATCTAGTAAAGGGCGTGCTGCTATTGTTTGCTTTCCTGGTATATTTTATAGGGGTGGTGCTGAACAAAAAATTAGAAAATATCTGATAGATAATAATTATGTTGAAACCATTATTGCATTACCATCTAATTTATTTTATGGGACATCTATTGCTGTAAATATTTTAGTTTTATCAAAACACAAAACTGAAACTAAAACACAATTTATAGATGCAACTTCTGAAAATTTCTATAGTAAAGAAACAAATAATAATGTACTCAAACCAGAGCATATTGATTCAATTATTAAATACTTTATGGAGAAAAAAGATGTAAAGTATGTTTCCAAAATAGTTGATAATGATTATATCGCAGACAAAAATGATTATAATTTATCTGTATCTACTTATGTTGAGCAGGAAGATACAAGAGAAGTTATTAATATTACAGAACTCAATCAAGAGATAGCAAGAATCGTTGAAAGAGAAGCTCAGCTAAGAACTGAAATAGACAAAATAGTAGCTGAAATTGAGGTCGGAGCATAGTTTATGGATAGAGAAGAACTTGAAAATATACTAAGTTATAATTGCCATGCTACTACAATGTCTCAAATAGCTGTAAATCTTCTTATGGGTGAAAATCCTTTGAATGTAAAAGGTATAAGAGAATTAATTGCTATGTATATGTTAATTCCTTATATAACAAACTCTCAGTTAGATACACCAAACGAATGCTATAAAATTCCTAAACTTGATATAAACAAAGTATTTACTAAGGTGCAATTCAAAGACGGTAGCTTATCAGATATGACATTAGGCAGACTTAGAGATGCCCTGTGTCATTCATTTGTGGCTTTGACAGATAAAGGAGACCTTATGTTAGATGATAGAGCATCATGTGATAGAAAAACTCATGACTCTATGACTGATAAGGGTTTTTGTAATAGACTTGTGCTTGATAAAACACGACAGAAGTTGTTATCACTGCATAATGAGATATTAAAACAACAAGCACAGTATAATAGTAGTTTGTTGAAAGAATTAGAGGTTTGTAATGAGTAAACTTGATGAACTGATACAAACACTCTGTCCTGACGGGGTTGAATATAAGACCTTAGGTGAACTTGGTTCATTCTATGGTGGATTGACAGGAAAATCAAAGGAAGACTTTACTGACGGCAATGCTAAATTTATATCATATATGAATGTGTACTCTAATTTAGCATTAGATGTAAACATGCCAGACCGAGTAAAGGTTGGAGACAATGAACGACAAAACAAAGTACAGTTAGGTGATGTTCTTTTTACTGGTTCATCAGAGAACACAGAGGAATGTGGGATGTCATCAGTATTGACAACAGAAACACAAGAACCATTATATTTGAACAGTTTTTGTTTTGGTTACAGATTTAATGATACATCAATGTTTTTACCCGATTTTTCAAAGTTCCTATTTAGGTCTGATAGTCTTAGAAAGCAAATTATCAGAACAGCAAGTGGTGTAACAAGATTTAATGTGTCAAAGAAGAAAATGGAAAAAGTCATTATTCCTGTACCTCCTATGGAGGTGCAGGAGGAAATTGTCAGGATACTTGACAATTTCACAGAGCTTACAGCAGAGCTTACAGCAGAGCTTACAGCAAGAAAAAAACAGTATGAGTATTATAGAGATGAACTACTAACATTTGATGAAAACATTCAATACGCACCATTGGGTGAAACGTGTGTAATGAAAGCAGGTAAATCAATTAGTGCAACGAAAATATTTTCTGAATATAATACAAACCTATACAAGTGTTATGGTGGAAATGGTTTAAGGGGATATGTCGAAACTTTCAATAGGAATGGTGAATATCCTATAGTTGGAAGACAAGGTGCATTGTGTGGTAATGTTTGTTATGCGACTGGAGAATTCTATGCAACAGAACATGCCGTAGTTGTTGAACCAAATAAAGTTTATAATTCAAGATTTCTGTACTATTTACTTATAAAACTTGATTTGAGTCAGTATAAAACAGATGGGGCACAGCCAGGATTGGCTGTTAGCCGATTAGAAAAAGTTTCTGCCCCTGTTCCCCCACTTGCAGAACAGGAACGCATTGTATCAATCTTAGACAGGTTTGATGCGTTATGTAATGACATATCAATCGGTCTTCCTGCTGAGATTGAAGCACGTAAGAAACAATATGAATATTACATGGATAAACTTTTAACTTTTAAATCAAAGAATAGCGAGGTTTGTTAATGTCAGAAACATTAGAGCAAATTGCAAAAAATTTAAAGGATAAAAAAGGGAAAACAAAAAGGAAAGAATCAAGTGAGTATGAAATAACAATCCAGCTCATATATGCATTTAATGGAACTGGCAAGACAAGACTTTCAAAAGAGTTTCAGAAATTGGTATCTAATTATTTAAATACTTCTGAGGAAACAGAAGATAAGGAACAAGAAAAACGAAAGTTCTTATATTATAGTGCATATACTGAAGATTTGTTCTATTGGGATAATGATATAGAAAATAATGCAGAGCCCAAATTAAAAATACAAAATAATAATTTTACAAATTGGATATTAAAAGACCAAGGAAAAGGGAATGCAATTATTGAAAAATTTCAACACTATGTCAATAATAACAAATTAATGCCATTGTTTAATCCAGAAGGTAATGAAGTTACGTTTTCTTATAAAAAAGGTGATGATACAAGTTCTAATAATATAAAAATATCAAAGGGAGAGGAAAGTCTATTTATTTGGTGTGTATTTTATAGCATATTTGAACAAGTAATTGAGGAATTAAATATTTCAGAAGTAGAAGAAAGAGAATCTGACCAATTTAATGATTTAGAATACATTTTTATCGATGATCCTGTTACATCATTGGATGAAAATCATTTAATTGAACTTGCTGTTGATTTAGCTAGATTAATAAAATCAAGTAAATCAGAATTAAAATTTATAATTACAACTCACAATCCATTATTTTATAACGTTTTATATAACGAGTTTAAACAAGATAAATTTAAAAAATATATTTTAAATAAAAATGAAAGTGGAACTTTTGAATTGATGGAACAAAATAATGACTCCCCATTTTCTTATCATTTATTTTTAAAAAACGAAATAGAAAAAGCGATTGAGACAGGAGTAATTTATAAATGCCATTTTAATTATTTAAGAAATATTTTAGAAAAAACATCAACATTTTTAGGTAAAGAAAATTGGACAGATCTTTTGCCTAAAAATGAGGATAATAAAATAAATCCATATGAATCACGTATTATAAATATTTCAAGCCATTCTAAACATTCCGCAGAAGAAACTTATATAATTAATGATAGTGATAAAAGAGTTTTAGAATATTTAATAAAAAAAGTTAATGAAATTTATAATATAAAAATAACAGATAATTCAAAAACGCAAAGGGAGGAAAGTAATGCCCAATAATATAACTCCAATTATAGAATCTAATAATTTTATCGTATTAGATAAATATACAAATATTATTAATTCTTCAGAATCATATCAAACTGAAGCAGAACTGGAAAAAGAACTTATAAACGATTTGATAAATCAAGGATATGAATATAGAAAAGACATTGATTCAACAGAAAGTATGTTGAATAATTTAAGAACTCAAATTGAAAATTTAAATAAAACAACTTTTTCAAACGATGAATGGATGCGTTTTTGTAGTGAATATATTGATAAAGCAAATGATTCTATAATAGAAAAAACACGAAAAGTTCACGATGATTATATTTATGATTTTGTTTTTGATGATGGTCATATTGAAAATATATATTTGTTTGATAAAAAAAATATTATTAGAAATAAAGTTCAAGTTATCAACCAGTTTGAACAAACTGGTACACAATCTAATCGTTATGATGTAACAATTCTTGTTAATGGCTTACCATTAGTTCAAATTGAGTTAAAAAAGAGAGGTGTCGCTATTAGCGAAGCTTTTAATCAAATTCATAGATACAGCAAGGAAAGTTTTAATTCAGAAAATTCATTATACAAATATTTGCAAATGTTTGTTATTTCAAATGGCACAAATACTCGTTATTTTGCAAATACAACAAAACGTGATAAAAACAGTTTTGATTTTACAATGAATTGGGCAAAATCTGATAACTCTTTGATAAAAGACTTAAAAGATTTTACTGCAACATTTTTTCAAAAAAATACATTATTAAGTATTCTTTTAAAATACTGCGTTTTTGACACCAATAATACATTATTAATAATGAGACCATATCAAATTGCAGCAACAGAACGTATTTTATGGAAAATAAAAAGTTCATACGAAGCAAAAAAATGGAACAAAGCTGAAAGTGGTGGATATATTTGGCATACTACAGGTTCAGGTAAAACATTAACCAGTTTTAAAGCTGCAAGATTAGCAACTGAACTTGATTTTATTGATAAGGTTTTATTTGTTGTTGATAGAAAAGATTTAGATTTTCAAACGATGAAAGAGTATCAACGATTTTCTCCGGATAGTGTAAATGGTTCAGATAACACTGCCGGTTTAAAAAGAAATTTAGAAAAAGATGATAATAAAATTGTTGTAACAACAATTCAAAAATTAAATAATTTAATGAAATGTGAAAATGATTTAGATATTTATGACAAACAAGTCGTTTTTATATTTGATGAGGCTCATCGTTCACAATTCGGAGAAGCTCAAAAAAATTTAAAGAAAAAATTTAAAAAGTTTTATCAATTTGGATTTACTGGAACTCCTATTTTCCCAGAAAATGCTCTAGGTAGCGAAACAACTGCAAGTGTTTTTGGTAGGGAACTTCATTCTTATGTTATTACTGACGCAATTAGAGATGAAAAAGTATTAAAATTCAAAGTAGATTATAATAATGTTCGTCCAAAATTTCACAAATATGAAAAAGAACAGGACGAAAAAAAATTATCAGCAGCAGAAAACAAAAAAGCGTTTTTACATCCTGAACGCATAAAAGAAATTACGCAATATATTTTAAATAACTTTAACAAAAAGACCCATAGACAACAAGTTGGAGGCAAAGGATTTAATGCAATGTTTGCAGTAAGTAGTGTAGAAGCAGCAAAATTATATTATGAATATTTTAAAAAATTACAAAAAGATTTAGAAAAGCCAATTAAAATTGCTACAATTTTTTCTTTTGCTCCTAATGAAGAACAAAATGCAATTGGAGAAATACAAGATGAAACATTTGAACCAACAGCATTGGATAGTAGTTCAAAAGAATTTTTAAAATCTGCCATTGATGATTATAATTTTTTATTTAAAACTAATTACGGTGTTGATGGCAAATCTTTTCAAAACTATTATAGAGACTTGTCTAAACGAGTAAAAAGCCAAGAAATTGATTTAATTATAGTCGTCGGAATGTTTTTGACAGGATTTGATGCGCAAACATTAAACACATTATTTGTTGATAAAAATTTAAGGTATCATGGTCTTATTCAGGCATATTCTAGAACTAATAGAATTTATGATGCGACAAAATCATTTGGAAATATTATAACTTTTAGAGATTTAGAAAAACCAACTATAGATGCAATCAAATTATTTGGAGATTCAAATACAAAGCACGTGGTACTTGAAAAAAGTTATAATGAATATATGCAAGGCTTTAAAGATATAATAACTGGTAGAGCTCGCAAAGGTTATATTGAGTTAATAAACGAACTTGAAAATACATATCCAAATCCTCAAGCCATTGAAACAGAAAGTGATAAAAAGAATTTTGTTAAATTATTTGGAGAATATCTTCGTGTAGAAAATATTTTACAAAATTTTGATGAATTTACAAGTTTAAAAGCTATGCAAGAAATAGACGTATCAAATGAAGAAGCTCTTAATGAATTTAAATTAAAATACTATTTAGATGATGCTCAAATAGAAGCAATGAAACAAATAAAGCCACTTTCTGACAGGATTATACAAGATTATAAATCAACATATAATGATATATGTGAATGGCGAAGGCAACAACGAAATAATGAAGATGTCGAATCTGATATTAATTGGAATGATGTTGTATTTGAAATTGATTTGCTCAAATCGCAAGAAATTAACTTGGATTATATTCTCGAGCTAATATTTGAAGCTAATAAAACTAAAAAAGATAAACAGTCTTTAGTGGAAGATGTTCGTAGATTAATACGTTCTAGTATTGGCAATAGAGCTAAGGAAAGTTTAGTTATTGAATTTATAAATGAAACAAATTTAGATAATATTGAGGATAAAGTGAGTATTATTCAGGCATTTTTTAAATATGCTCAACAAAAACAAACTGAAGAAATTAAAGCATTAATTCAAGAAGAGAATTTAAATAATGATGCAGCACAACGTTATATAATGTCTTCTTTAAAAAAAGAATATGCCAGTGAAAATGGAACAGAATTAAATGAAATTTTACCAAAGATGAGTCCCCTCAATCCTTTATATTTAACGAAGAAGCAAAGTGTATTTAAAAAAATATCTAAATTCATTGATAAATTTAAAGGTATTGGCGGAATATCTTAATCATCATGCAAGATATTTTTACTAAAAACTTGCTATTTATTTTTTTTGAGTGATGAATAACACAACCTAAAAGGAGGTTGTGTATGGAAGAAAGATTTGTTATTAAAAGAAAAGATTTTAAAAAACTAGAACGATATGCTGAAAACATCTACAACACAGCAGTTGTGATTGATTATTTTTGCTCATAACAAAAGGAATATGAAGAACTTTATAACCTCGCACCAATTGTAAAAAATCTTCGTCGTGATGCAGACCAAGTTAATGCATTTTTTATAAATTATCCTGAAAGCATCGATTAGCTTCCAATTTCAAAAGTTGTTCTTTTCTATCAACGCCACAAGCGAAACCTGTGAATTTGCCGGTTTTTGAGACCACTCTATGGCAAGGAATTATGAGTAAAATTGGATTTTTATTGCACGCTGAGCCAACAGCTCTTTGTGCACTAGGTTTCCCAATCGCTTCAGCGATTTCTTGATAAGATTTAGTTTTTCCATAAGAGATTTTTAGTAATTCTGCCCAAACTTTTTTCTGAAATTCAGTTCCTTTTGGATAGATATTTAATTCAAATTTAGTTCTTTTCCCTGCAAAATATTCATCAAGTTGTTTTACTACTTCTGCAAAATATCCAGTCCGCTCGGAAATTTTTGAGCAGCTTTCAACAACTCTAAGCCTTTGAATAGTATCGTTTCTAAGCTCAATTTCTAATATCCCAATTGGTGACTTGTAGTAAAATTTTTCTGTCATAATTTTTAAACATCTTTTAAACGCTTGTTAAATTGCTTTTAAAAGTTTTTTAAACACCTTTGCCCATTTCATAGGCTTCTGTTATAAATTTTGTGTCATCGATTTCGCCACGTTCGTAAACGCCTTTTGCGTAAATTACACCCATTTCTTTTGAACCTTCAAGGCACGCAGCCAAGCCTCTAAAGCACCCTAAAGTGCAATCCATTGTGTGTTTTTCATCCTCTGCCGCAGTCATAATATAATAAAATTCTTTATCCCTAAACTCCAACCAACGAGCGACAGTTCTATCGATTACAGCCTTTAGTTGTGCAGAAATTGAATAAAAATAAACAGGGCTTGAAAGCACAATTACATCAGCATCAAGCATTTTTTGCAAAACTTCAGCCATATCGTCTTTAATTACGCAAACTTTTGTATCTTTGCAAGCGTAGCAAGCCTTGCAATAGCCGATATTCTTCCCTGCAACGAATATTTTTTCAACCTCGTTTCCGGCTTCAATAGCGCCTTTCATAAACTCGTCGCAAAGTGTATCTGAATTTCCGCCTTTTCTAGGGCTACCTGATAATATCAAAACTTTTTTCATAATAAACTCCTTTATTTAATATTTTTAACTCGTTTCTTACGTTTTGGTGCGGTTATATCAAAGCTTTTTCGGATGATTGCGTCTAAAACGGCAGGCTCAATATTATTCACATCAACTTTGCACCAATGCGTTTTATTCATATGCCAAGCAGGAAGAACGCTCTCTGGATATTGCTCCTTTAAAATGAAAATTGTTTCTGGTTCTGCTTTAAGATTAATAAAAAGTTTGCCGTCTTGTTCAAAAACCACACCAAACCATTTGTTATTAGATTTATGACGCAAAATCGGCGTGTTTTCGTACTTATCATCTGCAAAAGGATAAGTTTCAATCGCATCTTCATCAATCAGACATCTTTTAATAAGCTGTTTTTTGTTCATCTCAAAACCTATTTATTCTCATATTTTAACAAAAAAAATAAGCCCGACAAGCGGACTTTACTTTTGTTAAATGGCGGGAACGCCAAGTAGGAACCTCTGCTCTAAACTCGCAAGCTCGTTAAGAGCATTGGTCACGAGGGTCTCACTGACAGAACTTCGTTCTGTAGTTCTCGCCTCTATTATTCCACATACTAAAAAAGAGCCCTTACGGACTCTTAATTAAATGGCGGGAACGACGAGGCTCGAACTCGCGACCTCATGCGTGACAGGCATGCGCTCTAACCAAACTGAGCTACGCTCCCACAAATTTTGGTTACTTCTTTATTATATTTGCTGAAAAATAAATTGCAACAACTTTTTTCAAAATTTATTAAAAATTTTTGGCAAATTTATTTTTTACCCTTTTTATTAACCATATGATTACACCTATAAATCAATCTCAATATACCCCAAACTTTACCGCACGATGCCCAGAAATTCGTGATGCAGAATGGGTTTGCCGCACCATAAATCATACTTTCCCCCATTTTTCGTCATCTAAACAACAGGTTAGATTAATTAATCTTCTAAAACAAAATAGAAGTAACATAAACTATGAAAAAACTCCACAAAATCTTACCGATGTATATGAAATTCTTGAAAGTTACAAACCAAAAGATAAAACATCAAAATTAGCAAAACAATTGTTATCTTTTAAAGAAACTTTGGAACGTTATGCAATAAAAAGATTTAGTGCAGAAAGTCTCATGGGACGCGGGAACAAAATATTTGAAAGTCTTTATTTGATGGAAAGGCTAAAATTTGGCAATTGTTCCGAAATGGCAATGATAGCTGAATTAATTTTAAAAATGAATGGCATTCAAAACGCTTGTTGCGCTTCACTTAATAAAGGACTATTAAGAACACCAATTACTGAATGGACAGACCTTGACCACTTAATATGTGTGTACAATAAAGATGGTTCAATTTTTACTGGGAAGCCAACAAAACATACTATATTCATTGACCCTTGGCTTAATAAAGCTGGTTTTGCGAAAGACATGGAAAGGTTCTATCGCAACGAATTTTCTCACTTTTTCAAACTTGACCCTGATGAAGTCTTTAAATACGAACCTGCGTATGTTGTAGAGCTCTCTGATTTTGCAATGGCAAAAGTAAAAGACAAGTACCATCCATTCATATTCAAAAACAAATCTAGAGGATTTATGCAAGGAAACAAAAAAAAGCCTCAGTCGGGGGACTAAGGCCAAAAATTGAATTGTAAAAACTTTTTATTAATCAACGTACAAAGGTGCTAATTTCTTAGATTGTTGAGGGATTACACCTTCTTCAATTGATACATAAACTCTGTAATCAATTTCAGAGAAGCAATTATCAATAGATTCTAATTCTGACAATTTTGCTTCATCAATTGAACCAGCATCAATCATATCAGCAATAAAGCTAAATCTTTCAACGTGTTCATTGAATCTGTCAGTCGCATAATCCTTAGCTTGCCATGTTGTAATCAAGAACGGCCAATCTGAACTTTGTAACAACAAGTTTTCTCTAGCTAATTGATTTAATGCTCTATGAAGCAATTTATCTTCTGGAATTTCTTGATATCTATCAGCAATTGCTGTGATACGTTTTTCACAAGAGTGGATAATTGGCCACATCCATTCTGTTAAGTGGTTATTCCATACATAGAAGTGTCCACCTTGACCCCAAGAAGATTCAGGAATTTGAATAGCTTCTGTTGGTGGGTGAGCATGCAAGTATTCACCTGCAGTCATTCTATCAACTTGCGGAACATATTGGTGGAATTTTCTGATAACTTGTTTGATAAATTCTACACCTTCAAACCACCAGTGACCAAATAATTCAGTATCGAATGAAACCATAATCAAGCCTTCTTTACCAGTAGCTTTTTTATAGTCATTTAATTGATGATACAACATTGTTGTATAGTGATCAGAGTTTTCATTGATTTTGTTCAACGCAATAACTGGATCATAAAGCATTTTATCGCCCAAATCAGTTGTTGGAGATGTAATTCTCCAGTAATTCATACCTGATTTGTCATCTTTTTTGTGGAATTCTCTGAAGCAACCATCACCTGGGTAACCATCAGCAGCTGACCATACTTGGTAACCTGCCCTATCATTTCTACCCATAACAGCAACTTGTGCATCAGGTAACCAATATGCTGAATATGTATCATAACCAGTTGGTTCTCTTTCTGGAAGTGGAATGTATTCAATGTTTCCATAAACACCAACTACACGACGACAACCGATTGAGTTTCCACCTTCAATAACGTGAGATTCTGTAAAGAAATACTCAATATCATTATTTTGAAGAGTTAATTCAATTGCTGGTCTCCAGTGTTTTTCACCATCTTTACCAACATATTCATAACCTTGTCTATAAGCACATTCTGGTAACCAACATCCAATTGCTTTTTTACCAAAGAATCGTTTTGTTGTATCTGAACCAACTTTAAATTGAGCATTTAAGTTGTTATCAGTTGCTAATAATGGAGAAAATCCGTGAGTAGCACCTGAAGTTGTAATTTCGATACATCCTAAATCTTGGAATTTTTTGAATGCTGAAATTAAATCCATATTGTATTTATTCACAAATGAATTTTTGATATTGTTAAACCAATCAAAATAATATTTTGCCAAATATTTTAAGTGTTGAGAATGTGGAACTTCAGGATCTGGATATCTTTCTAAATCCTTAGCAACACTTTCAATTCTTGAATCCAAATATTCAACAAAACCTTGTCTTAAGTGTTCGTCATATAACTGTTCAGCCAAAATTGGAGTAATGCCGACAGTTAATTTTGCCTTAATACCTTCATCATACAATTCGGAAATTGCATTCAAAAGTGGAACATATGTTTCTGCCATACATTCATAAAGGTTTTCTTCACCGAACGGCCACATACCAGCTTTTCTGTAATAAGGTAAATGACTGTGTAACATAAAAACGAATTGTCCTACTGACATTTTAGCCTCCAATCTACTGAACTATACTTAATATAATTCATTTATGTACAATTTATATATACCACAAACGGATAAAAAATATAATACTTTTTAACTAGTCCTTGTGAATAATTTTACAAATATTAATATAGATTATTTTTATAAACAAAAAGCGGAATAAGAATGATTTCCTACCCCGCTTTTATGTTTTCATAACCAAAAATTATATTGCAACTGATTGCGATTTAACCTCGACCTCTACAGGAATTTCTTTCACTAATTCTACATTAAGGTTTCTAGACTGTTCGATTTGAACCATTGGCAACGGAGCATTTGCTGGGGTTGCTGCAAGCACTTGTGCCCCCTTAATTGATGATGGAACAGACTGAGCTGCAATCATTGCGGGATCCGGATTAGCCTTAAAATGTCTATAATCAGCCATTATCTTAGATACAAATCTTTTTGTTTCTGTAAATGGAGGAATTGCTTTGTATTTTTTTACGTTACCTGGACCAGCATTATAAGCTGCTAAAGCTAATTCCATTGAACCAAACATTTTATACATAGATTTGTAATACATAACCCCACCCTTGATATTATCATCAAGAGAATATGGGTTTAAGCCCATTCTTCTTGCTGTTGAAGGCATAAGTTGAAAGACACCTACTGCACCACGTGATGATCTAGCTTCGTGTCTAAAACCTGATTCTGTTTTTGCAATACTTAAAGTAATTGCCGGATCTACGCCCATTTCAATAGAATGTTTTACTATCGCAGCCTTTACGGTATTAACATTTGCTGCCTGCACTGGTGTGAATAACATAAACACTAATGCAATAGTGAATAGTAATAATTTTTTCAAAATGTAATCCTCTAGTTGTAAATTGACAATTCTCAAAAGACTACTTTTTGTTCCTACTTTTTTATAAGATTTTCGTCTTTATCGAACACGATTATATGAACATATTATTACAAAAATTTAAAATTTCAACCCTTAGGTAAAATTATCAAAAATTACAACACCCCCAAAAGCCCGTTCTTAATGGATTTTTAATGCTTTACATTTAGTGTAAAATTTACGGCAATTTTGTCAAGAATTCCAAATATTTTCCAAATTATTTTGAAAAATATTTACCAAAAAATTTGTAGTTTTTGTCATGGATATCATATGTAAAAATTTTATATTTTGTTCCATTGGATGAAATTTTTATTGAATGCATCAAATCAGTACGTAAAATTTCAGTATTTCTTAATAAATCTAATGTTCCCTTATTTGGATGACCAAAATAATTTACCCCTGTAGAAATCAAAGAAATTTCATTTCCTAAATGTTTCAACATTCCATTATCAACAACCCTTGGTCCTCCATGGTGACCAACTTTCAAAATTTCCACATTATTAGGAATATCCTTTCGCAATAAATTAAACGATTCAACACCCGCATCACCCATAAAAATCATATCAAAATTTTTATAAGATAATAACGAAATTATTGAAGATTCATTGCTACCATTTTTACCATCAATATTAGCTTTGTAGGCTCTTAGTTTTAAATCTTTTTCTGTATAAATTTCGGTATTATTTTCTACAATTTTATAGTTTTGATTATTTAATCTTACAGTTTCAAAAATTTTGTAAGCAGTTTGAGTTTCTACATTTTTAGAATTCAAATATAATGTTTTAGTTTTTATATTTGAAATAACATCAGGAACACCACCAGCATGATCATTATCAAAATGCGTTACAATCACACCTTCAAGATTTTTAATACCTCTATCTTTTAAATATTTGAGCATTATAATTTTTGCTTGGGAATTTCCACTACCGTAAGGAGCCTTACCTGTATCAATCATAAAATATTTATTTTCTGGAGTTTTTATTAAAAATGAATCAGCGTTACCAACATCAAATGCGATAACTTCCAGATCTTTTGATACTGGTTTAACAGCCAAACCTAGCAACACTAAAGAAACACAAACAAGTGTACAAAAAGCTTTTTTATAATTTCCATATTTTACCAAGAGAGTTACTGCACCTAGCATTAAATAATAAAGAAGCATTTGTATAATATTTGGATGCGTAGTTTCAACCAAAGAATATTTCAATCCTGCAAAGAAATTTGAAATCCAAACAAGAGCGGATAATAAATAATTTAAAATAAAATCAAATATCATACAGGAAAAATCTGCAATTTGAGGGACTATTGCAAAAACCGAACTAACAAATCCACAAAAACTTATTACACTCAACAAGCTTACAGTAGCGATATTTGCAAATACAGAATACAAACTAAATGTGTTGAAATAAAACATTTGAACAGGTGCAACCCAAATTTGTGCAATAATTGGAATCAGAACTGGTACTTTTATCCAATTCGGAATGTTTTCTAATTTTTGAGCTACTACAACTGCTGTTGTCAAAAGCCCTAACGTTACCAGGAACGATAATTGAAAACTTACATCATTGATATAAGCAGGATTATAAATAAGCATTATTACAGCAACCAAAGAAAGTAACGAGACACTATGAGCATCTCTATCAATCAGTTTTCCCGCTAAAACAAAAAGCAACATCAGAGCGGCTCTAATAACAGAAGGCCCTAAACCAGTCATAAATGTATATAAAATAACGAGTAACATCCCAGAAATAACACGAGGACGATAAGGTACTCGCAAATATTTCAAAATAAAAAACCAAAAAGAAAATATAAACGCAACATTCATCCCTGAAGCCGCTAAGATATGCAATAATCCTGAATTTATAAAAGAATTTTTAATATAATCAGGCGGTGAAACTGCATCATCCCCAAACACAATCCCACCTAGAATTTCCAAATTTGGACTTTTTAAATATTTTGAATGAACAGATAAAATTCTATTCCTTGTATCATTTAGCGATTGTAAAAATTTCCATTTCAAACTTGGATTATCTTCCACAACCGCAATACTATCAGCATCAGAATAGAGTGCAGTAAAAACATTAAAATTTTTCAAATAAGCACTGTAATCAAATTGAGACGGGTTAGTCGAAGTAAAGGGTTTTCTCAACCTGCCATTCAAACTTAACTTTTTACCAACATTAAAAATTTCTTCATTAGAAACCTGAGAAACCGTAACAAAAGTCTTAGCATTTACATTTTCAGAACCAATCTTTTCAACTTGGAAGAAAAACTTAGCCTTATTTTCCGTAACCTCTGGGATACTAACAATTCTCCCCGTCAAAGTTACATCTGCTGGAGCTCGATACAGTAAATCGTCGTAATTTTTTATTTTACAAAATGTTAAGAAAAATCCAATATAAAAAATTAGAGTAAAGATTAAAATTTTTCGAATTTCAAATAGCCTTGCATACATAAGAACAATCATAAGGACTGTAAAAACCCCAGCAAAAAGAATTGAATAGCCGTAAAAACACGCTAAAATCCCGCACATAAACAAGATTGAAGCGAAAAACATAACAAAATTCTTATTCTGAATAATATCCCTAATTTGTTCGTCTTTAATCATAATTCCAACAACTGAATGATACCACATCAATATAGTTGTGCAAAACTAAAAAATATGCTATATTGTTTGTGAATAAGGAAGAGATTTTATGAGTAGTAATCAAGCAAGTAACAATGATTTTTATATTGAGGATTTTTTAAGACAGGCTGTATCTGTTGGGGCATCTGATGCTCACATTTGCGAAGGTGAAAGACCTGCGATTCGTGTATCAGGACAAATTATGAGAATTAATTTGCCACCACTTACAAGCGAAGATATTGAATTCGTTATCAGAACAGTTGCTCCACAACACTTGAAAGACAGAATCACAAGATTCTTCGATATCGACTTTTCTTATGAAATTCCTGGCTGTTCAAGATTCCGTGTAAATATGAGCCGTCAATTAGGTAAGACCGCAATGGTTATCCGTGCAATCCCTTACTATATTAAATCATTCACAGAATTGCAATTACCAGAATCTCTGGTTGAATTTGCAGGCTTTAACAATGGCTTAGTATTGGTTACTGGTCCTACTGGTTCTGGTAAATCAACTACAATCGCATCATTGATTGACTACATCAACGCAACAACAGCAAAACACATCGTAACAATTGAAGACCCAGTTGAGTTTATTTTCTCAAATAAAAAATCAATTGTATCTCAACGTCAATTACTTATCGATACACCATCGTTCTCTGACGGGGTTAAATATGCATTAAGACAAGACCCTGACGTTATCTTTATTGGTGAGATTCGTGATAGAGAAACTGTTGAATCAGCATTAAAAGCAGCTGAAACAGGTCACCTTGTTGTATCTACAATCCACACAAACGATGCTGTTCAAACTGTTGCTCGTATCATCAACTTATTCGACCCGAATGAAAGACCTTTTGTTCGAAGCCAAATTGCAGCAACACTTCGTGGTACAATTTCTCAAAAACTTGTTCCAATGGCTGAAGGTGGATCTCGTGCTCCAGCTGCAGAAGTTCTTGTTGTTACACCAACTGTTAAAGACTTTATACAAAAAGATGAACTTGAACAAATCTATGAACTTGTTAAAAAAGGTTCTTTCAACAATATGATTACAATGAATATGTCATTGTACAAGTTATACCAAGAAGGTAAAATCACTCAAGAAATGGCTGTTACATATTCTGATAACAAACAAGAACTTGAACAGATGATGAGAGGTATTTACCACGGTACAAGTTCACAAAAATAATATCTAATAATTAATAATGCAAAATAGTTTTGTAACAGACGCAATCAATTTGAAGTCCTACAACTTGAGTGAATCAGACAAAATTATTGTTATGTATTCAAAAGAAAAAGGACTAATTAAGGGAGTAGCTAAAGGGGTTAAAAAACCTAAAAGTAAGTTAGGTGCTCGCATGGATTTGCTCGTTGCAAATACCCTAATGCTTCATAAAGGCAGAAATCTTGATACAATATGCCAAGCTGAAGTAGTTAATTCGTTTTATAAAACAAGACAAGATATGGACAAAATCTGTTATTCAATGTATGTGACAGAAGTTGTTCATAATTTTGGAATTGAAGAAGATCCATGCTCTCAGACTATCTACGACTTATTGTATAAGACACTAAATACAATATCTTCTGCCGAATCAAAAGTAGAAATTCTGATTGCTGTTATTAAATTTCAATTAAAGATGATGATTGAATCTGGATTTTCAATAGAATTAGATTCTTGCTTATGTTGTCACGAAACATTGGAAGAAGAAACAATGTTTTTTGTCCCTAACTTAGGTGGAATAGTTTGTAAAAATTGTGCAGGACACGTCCACTATAACAAAAAGCAAATCCCGCATAAATTAAGAGATTTCTTCAAACAAATGGCAATCAATGATTTTGAAACAAAAGGAGAATACGAAACAAAAGCTACAGAAAAAGTTTGCACAGTAACTTTTGAAGCGTTGAAAGAATATATTATTCTTAAATCTCCAAAGAAATTCAAATCAACAAACGTTTTACAGGAAGTAAACATATAATCAGTTAGGTTATATGTTTTCTCATTAATTATTAATATAATCTTTTTAAAAGGATGGGGTACATGAAAAAATTTATAATACTAGCAGCAATCGTAATTTATGGAAGCAGCGTTTTTGCAAGTGATGCTAAAATGTTTAAACTTGATAACGGGCAAACTGTTATTATTCAAGAAGTTAGAAATAACCCAATAGTTACAATTGACACGTGGATTAAAACAGGTTCTATAGACGAAGATGACTCAAACAACGGTGTAGCACATTTTTTGGAACACCTTTTCTTTAAAGGAACAAAAAATCGTGAGCCAGGCGAATTTGATAAAATCCTTGAAACTAAAGGTGCAATAACTAATGCTGCAACAAGTAAAGACTTTACTCACTATTACGTAACAATCCCATCAAAAGACTTTGATTTAGCAATGGAACTGCACGCTGATATGATGATGAATCCTCTAATTCCTCGTAACGAATTAGAAAAAGAAAGAAAAGTTGTACTAGAAGAAATAAATAAAGATTTAACAAATCCATCAAGAATTTTATATGATAACTTAAACGCAATGCTATATACAAATCACCCATACAAACGCAAAGTTATTGGTAAAAGCGAAGTTATTGAAACTATTACAAGAGATAATATTTTAGATTTTTATAACAAAAATTATTCACCATCAAATATGGTTACAATTGTTATCGGTGACGTTGATACAAATTACACATTAGAAAGAGTAAAAGAAGTTTTCAATTCTGAAAACAAAAAACAAATTCAAAAGGTTTATCCAAAAGAACAACCGTTAACAAAACAGGCCAAAAAAGTTGAATATATCAAAACCGAGTCAGGATATTTGCTAATAGGTTTTAGAGGAACCCCTATTACAGATAAAGATGCTTATGCACTTGATATATTAGCCACAATTTTGGGTGACGGACGTTCTTCTGTATTGTACCAAGTTCTAAAAGAGAAAAAACGTCTTGCTTTTTCTGTTGACGCTGGTAATTCAACATTTAAAGACGACGGTATTTTCTATATCTCAGCAAACTTTGAACCAGAAAAATGTAGACAAGTTCAAGATGCAATTTTCTCTGAAATCGAAAATATTCAAAGAAACGGCATAACCGATGAACAATTAAACTTGGCTAAAAATATTATTGAAAGAGAAACTTATTACTCAAGAGAATCTATCACTAATATTGCAACCGAAATCGGTTACACCACCACATTAACAAATGATATCAAATTTTATGATAATTATTTAAACAACATCAAAAACGTATCAAAATCTGATGTTAAAAAAGTCGCAAATAAATATTTAGGGGTAAATAAAAGTGCAGTTTCAATATTGCTCCCTGAGAGTTCAAAAGATATCCCAGTGGCAAATATTACAAAAAGCACAAGTTCTGCAGAATTAATAAGTCAAATAAAAGATACTCAAAAATATAAGTTATCTAACGGAGCAACGATGCTTTATACTCCAAACACAACAAACGATATTGTGGCTATAAGTATTTATGCTCAAGGCGGACAACTTACAGAAAAAATAGCTGGAACAGCGAAAATGACAGCTGCAACAATGATGAAAGGAACTAAAAATTATACATCATTAGAACTTTCTCAAACCCTTGAAGATAACGGTATTAAAATCGCACCATCTACAAGTGCTGACGCTTTTTCTGTAACAGTTTTAACAACAAAAGATGAATACGAAAAAACACTTGAACTATTAAATGAAGTTATTAATAATGCTACATTCGACGAATACGAAATTTCAAAAGTTAAAACAGATACACTAAGTTCAATCAAACGCAATAAAGATGTACCTCTACAGGTTGCAATTGAAGAGTATCGTGATTTGATTTATCAAAATACACCATACTCAATCTCATCAAAAGTGTTAGAAAAAAACATTACAAACATTGATAGAAACTCAATTGTAGAATATTACAACCAAATATTTAATCCGAACAATATCACTATATCCATCAACGGAAACATTGATAAAGATAGTACTATTCAAAAAATGAATGACATCTTTTCACAAAGAGAAACTAAAAATAAATTTGAATACAACAACTGCAAAGAAAGTATCAGCAGAATAAATTCACCACGCTCAAAAACTATCAAAATGCCAACAGAAACAGCTTGGATATTACTAGGTTGGCAAGTAGATGGAGTTTTAAATAAAAGGGATTATGCAGCATTGCAAATCATTGATTCTTTACTAGGTTCTGGCATGAGTTCTAGATTATTTAAAAGCTTAAGAGAACAAGAAGGACTAGCATACCAACTTGGTTCTGGTTATTCTCCAAACATCTTACGTGGAAGTTTTATGCTTTATATCGGAACAAATCCAGAAAAACTAGAGCAATCAAAGAATGGATTATTTAGAGAAATAAATCGTTTAAAAACTGAATACGTCGGAGATAAAGAACTTAAAGATGCAAAAGAAAAACTCTTAGGTAATTATATTCTAGGGCTTGAAACAAACCTTGATAAAGCTTCAAATATCGGTTGGTATGAAGCATCTACTAGGGGTTATGAATTCAAAGAAGATTATCAAAATTTAATAAATAGCATCACTGATGCAGATATTATAGAAGTTGCAAATAAATATTTTACAGATAACTACATAATGTCTGTTGTCACAAAGTAATACAAACATAAAAGGTGAAGTTAACAACTTCACCTTTTAAATATTATATTTATCCCTACCAATTTGAACGAGTTAAAACTTGCTTTCCATTTGTGTCATACATTTTATCTTTGTACCAGATACCCTGAAATTCTTTCTCTGGACCAAACATATATTGAATATCTTTTGAGATAAAATAGATAGCACTTTTCAGTTGTCCTTTACGATTATATTGCATTGATGAATATGGGAAATTTGGATACTCATCAGACATTACATCTGTATAGTGAAGCTTTCCGAATGCAGAGTAATAAAAAGCTTTAGTTGGATTATCTTTATACTGAATTGCATACATTACAAGAGTATCCTTTTTATAATAGAAAGCACAATATCTTGCATCTTCATCTTCAGTTACACCATTATTTGTTAGCATGTAATGATGTTTGAACTCTCTATCTTTATAATATTGGGCGAATTCCTTTTTAAATTCATTTTTTGTAAAATAAATTCTACTTGTATTATTTTCAAATAGCAGATTTTTATATTTTTCAATATTCTCTTCCCTTTGAGCAACAGTCAAATCTAACCAATCAAAAGTTACTGAAACTTTTATAGGCTCAACATTTGCAATCGGCATAGCTTTTTCAACTTTTGGTTGTTCAACTTCATCTAAACTATAAATTTCTTCAACAGAATATACAGGTGATAAAAACCCAAAAGATAACACAATCAATAGTGCCAATATATAATTTTTCATAACTAACCTCAGATTAAATATTGCTCAACATTTTATAACCAACACGCAATTTTACAGAAAATAAATTGTCTTCTGCATCAAATAGATTATTTTCAGATACTGCATATTCTTCAGGTTTAATAAATCCATTAATTTCAAACCCAAGAAATTCTCCATTATCTCCTCTGCGAGAGCGAGTTGATAAGGCATAAATAAACGCTGCCATATCATGCTTGTCTATTAGATTATCTCCAGCTGGTTCACCATGAGCAGATAATTTATTAAACGCATTGCGTATTTGAACTTTAACCTTATTCAAATATTCAGGTTTATTCATAACATCATATCTTCCAAAACGATGTTTTAACATATAAGCTTCATATTGTTGATATTCAAGTTTACCTGTCAAATTACGAGTTTCACGGGCAATATACAATAAAAATGACTCAGCTAAAGAATAAATTTCAGATTTTAAAGATTCATCCAAAGTTTTAATATCATCAGGAGTTTTATCTGGCTTTTTTGCCAAAGTTCTCCAAGAATCAGGAAGAACATCAAACGGTTCAGAATCAGGATTTTGAATACCGCTTTGAGTAATCATATCATCTAGAATTAGAGCAAACGCTTCCCCTAGTTCAGCGTTTCCGCCGGACAACTCCTGTAATATAGAAGTTCTTTGAAGCCCTTGTCCAAAATTATCCATCTAGATTTCCTTAACTTATATCCCAACGTCCACAAGTACCGCCCCAACGAGCGATGATATTACCTTTAACATCTTTGATTTTTTCAACGTGTTGAACCTCATCAACGCCTTCAACAATTGTGATAACTTCACAGTTATTTGAACAACCAGTACAAGTACAAGTAATTGATGAGAAGTGCATATCTGCTACATTCCAACCTTTAAACTTAGTTGGAGCATCAGTGTATTGATGATTTTCCATAGCTAACAATGCTGCACCAATCGCACCCATAGTTTGGTGATTATCTGGGACAACAATTTTTGTATTTAAAGCTTCTTCAAACGCTTTTACCATACCAGTATTAGTAGCTACACCACCTTGGAAAGATACAGTCGGTAAAAGTTCTTTACCCAAAGCCAAATTACTCAAATAATTTCTTACAAGAGCTTGGCAAAGACCATATAATAAATCTTCAACAGGATATCCAAGTTGCTGTTTGTGAATTAAATCAGATTCAGCGAATACACCACAACGACCTGCAATACGAGCAGGATTTGTAGATTTCAATGCTGTTGGACCAAATTCTTCAATTGGAACATTCAATCTTTGAGCTTGGTGATCTAAGAAACTTCCAGTACCAGCAGCACAAACTGTATTCATAGCAAAATCTGTAACAATACCATCTCTTAAGATAATAATTTTACTATCTTGACCGCCGATTTCTAAAATAGTTTGAACACCAGGGATATTGGTACTAGCAGCAACTGCGTGTGCAGTAATTTCATTTTTAACAACATCAGCACCAACTAAAGAACCCGCCAATGCTCTACCAGAACCAGTTGTACCTACACCTTTCACATCATAATCTGTTAATTTCTTTTCATATAATTTTGTCAAACCTGATTGAACCGCAAGAACTGGTTTCCCTGCAGTTTTCAACATTACACTATCAACATATTTACCAGTTTCATCAACTAGTGCTAATTTTGTGGTAACTGATCCTACGTCTATCCCTAAATATACTGTTAAACTCATGTTTTCATCCTTTACTATAACAGTATTATGATAGCATGAACAATCAATATATCACAACTTATTTAGAATTTATTTACACTAAATTAGTGCATTACATCATTTCTGTTAAGTTCACCGATATAATTAACAGGATTGTCATTTGACATATTATCAAAGAAATCATACATCATATCGCTCAATCGAGAAACTCTGCACATATTAGTAATTTCTCGTAATTTAGACACCAAATCAACTTCAGCACCTTTTTTAAGGGTAATTTCCATGTTCTTTAATATCCTCCGCAAGTATATTTATATTCAGCTACTAGTTCTATACCCGTATTTAATGTAAAAGTTACACTACTTTAAGAAATATTAATTCAAATTCAATAATATCCATTATTTATACTATTAAAATTTTATTGATTTTACTCTATACTGTTGATATGAGAAAGATTGTATTCGCTTTATTGTTAATATCTTTGATGGCTCCACTTGTTAACCAAGGTGCTGAAGCTTCTATCATTTCTGATAGAGCGTACAGAGCGGAAGTGAGAAAAGAACAAAAACAAGATATTAAACAGATTAAAAATTTATTCAAAAAACACAACGAATTTGCAAATAAACACGATGCTAAGAATTTAGCACAATTATATGCAGATAATTACGTAAATAATGACGGATTTAATAAAGTTACATACTTCAAAAGTATTGATTCAACTTGGGAAGCTTGCGAAGATTTAACATACAATACAAAGATTTTATCAATCACTATTAACGGAGATAATGCAAGTGTAAGCGTTGAAGAAACTGCATCAGGAACAATTGTTGAAACAATTGAAGCAACACCAGTAGCTGGAGAAATTCATTCAAAAGCTCATGGTATTTATCATCTGGTAAAAATAAACGAAACATGGTACATCTCAGGAGAAACTGCAATTTCTGATGAATCTTCACTTTTATATGGAGATGCAAGATTTATGAATATTGAAATCTCAGCACCTGCTCAAGTTTCTTCTGGCGAAACATACACAATAAGCCTAAAAGTTGATGCTGGAGACGATACATTCATAATTGGTTCAATAGATCACGACCCTGTCAAATACCCTCCCAAAACGCCAAAAAGCGAATTGAGAGCATTAAATCAATCTCAAACTTTAGAAAGGCTAATCAAAGCAAATTCAGACAATCTAAACGAATATGCAGTGGCATCTTTGGCTATTTCCAAAGTTGAGAACTTAGGCAAAGAACATTATAGAATATATATGGCAGGTCTTGCATGTTTAATGAAAAAAGTAAATGTAGTTCCAATAAACAATTTTATAGAAATCGAGGAATAAAATGAATACATCAATCGGTAAATACTTATTTTTTATAGCAAGCTTTGCGTTTTGGATGTTTTTAGCATTATTCACATCTAAGCTAATCGTAGATAACCTAACGTCAGGGCATCATTATTCAAACGCAGTTTTTAGCTTGCATTATTTAAAAAATTCTGGTGCTGCATTCAGCTTGTTACAAAATGCAAGAGAATTTCTTATTATTGTATCGATTGTAGCTACAACATTCCTATTTATGTTTGTTCATAACAATATCAGAAGTATAAATCTTATCTCTGTATCATTTGTTGCACTTCTTAGTGCTGGAATAATGAGCAACTGTCACGAAAGAATTGTTCTTGGATATGTTAGAGATTATATTCATTTAAACTTTATGAACTTCCCAATATTTAATGTTGCAGATATTTTCATTACAATAGGTGTAATAGCACTTGTTGGTATTTTGCTTTTCTATAAAGGAAGATAAAATGATATTAACTATTGACGAAAACGCCGAAGATATAAGACTAGACTTGTATTTGTCTGAATTATATGACGGAATTTCTCGTTCAAAAATCCAAAATTCAATAAAATCTGGTAAAGTTTTGGTCAATGGCAAAGAGAAAAAACCATCTTATATTCTTAAAGATGGTGATAAAGTTGAGTTTGAAAACTTAGTCGAAGATACAATTATCAAATTTGAACCAGAAAACATCCCACTAGAAATTGTTTGGGAAGATGAAAATATGGCAGTCGTAAACAAACCGTCTGGTATGCTTACACACCCAACTCCACTTGAAACTTCAGGAACTTTGGTAAATGCACTTTTGTACAAGTTTGGTGAAAATTTATCAGGTATCAATGGGGAATTTAGACGTGGAATTGTACACCGATTAGATAGAAATACCTCTGGGCTTCTGATGATTGCAAAAAACAATAAAACCCACGAATATTTATATGAAATGATTAAAAATCACGACTTAACAAAAAAATATCGTGCAATTCTGGTTGGAAACTATCCACTGGATAATGAAGTTATTGAAGAACCAATTGGACGACATAAAACTCAACCTCACAAAATGACTGTTGATCCAGAAGGAAAACCAAGTACAACAATTTTAAATGTTATTGAAAGATTTAAAGAATCAACCTATGTTGACATAACTCTTGTTACAGGTAGAACTCATCAAATCAGAGTCCACACAAGCTATAAAAAACATCCCGTCTACAATGATACATTGTACGGTGCAGGACAAGGAAAAATCAAAACTGATGAACAAGTTTTACAATCTTATTACTTAAAATTTGCAAAACCATTTTCATCAGAGATAATTGAATTAGGAATAGAACCAGATGAAAAATTATCAAAAGTTCTAAACTATTTCAAAAACAGGAGAGTTTAAAATGAGAAGAGTATTTTTAGTATTAAGTATCGTATTATTGTTAGGCTTCATATATCTTGCAGTTATTAACATGAATAACAGCATCAATCTAAGCTATATATATAGCGTTATTGAATCACAAAATATTACGACATTTAACTTAGGTATTTATACTCTAATTTCATTATTTGCAGGAATCTTTGTAGGTGCTGGAATTGTTTATATGTTCTTATCAGCACAAAACGATAAAGTAAAAGCGTACCAAAGAGAGTTAGAAAGAACTTCTGTTTCAGGTCTAAACAACGCTTCAAGAGTGGAAGTCTTAGAAGCAAAAATTAAAACTTTAGAAAAAGCATTCAACACTGTTGCTGATGAACGCACTCAACTAGAAGTTCAAATCAAAAACTTAAACGAAGAAATCAATAATATCACTAAAAATAAATAAAATTAATTAAGATTTGTCAAAAATTGTTTCTAAATATATTTTGGTTTGCTCCAATCTTTCAGAGATATTGTGGTAGTCATTTTTGATTTGTTCAAGTCTTTTGGATATTTTTTGGGACGGCGTGTTCGCTCGACATAACCACTCCGTAACTTCATCAAAAACATATTCTCTTCCCATACCCAATACGGGTAAATCATGCTTCATACCAGCAAGTACAATTTTTTTGAAAACTTCTCGACGTGGTTCTAATAATTTTTCACTAAACGATGCTTCTTTATAGACACCTTCAGACCATAAAAATGGTCTCAGCAAATTTGTAATCGAATTAGAATCATTCCCGATTGAACAAACAATTGAATCTACTACTCTTATCTCATTACCAACAAGTACAAAATTATTCGGGTTCATATAATCGAACAGATACCCTTTTTTTTCATTTAAAATCGCACAATCCTGTGCAAGATTATCAAAACTTTTTTGAGGAAGCTTTGCTATTCTTGGAAAACATACATCTTCATAATATTTAGTAGCTTCTGAACTGGATAAATGAAATACACTCTTATATGGAAGTCCAACTGGATTATGTTCTTTTGATTTTGAAACATTTTTTAGAACTTTTACTTTACCAAAAGTAGCAATTTCTTCTCCATAATAAGATTTCAAATCTGAAAATATTCCTGTTACCAATTTGAAATCCCCAAAGATATTATGTCCAACAGGAACTTTTACAACATAATCATCATCCAAACGAAAAACCATTGCATGTGAACCTTCTCCTACCAAATTTATTGATAGGTTTCTGTTAGATTTAATAAATTCATCCATACTTTTTGTTAATTCAACGACATCTTCTTTACTGACCATCTGGCCACTAATAACATTTTCAAACTTTTTACTTAAAGCTGATTTGTATGACGTAAAAAATGGGGTATTATAATTACTATAAGTACGATCAACTTGCATAGTATTTATAACACCCCTAAAAATATTTTTTGCCCTAAATTAAAGAACTTTTAAAATATTTAACACCAACTCTTTAAACTTAGCTCGAACTTTTGCAGTGGTTTCAATTACTTCATCGTGAGATAATTTTTTAGTTGAAACACCACTTGCGAAATTAGAAATACAACTTATACCAATTACTTTCATTCCACAGTAATTTGCTACAATCGCTTCTGGAACAGTTGACATCCCCGCAGCATCACCACCAAAATATCTTGCCATTTTGATTTCTGCTGGAGTTTCATAACTTGGCCCAGATGATGCAACATAAACGCCGTGTTTAATATCAATTTTCAATGATCGAGCTACACCATCAATAAGTTTTACAAGGTCTTTATCATAAATTTCAGACATATCTGGGAATCTTGTTCCAAAAGTTTCATCATTAGGACCAATTAAAGGATTTGAACCCATTAAATTTATATGGTCAGTAATCACCATCAAATCTCCAGGTCTAAAACTTTTGTTGATAGCACCAGCAGCATTTGTGATGATTAAAGTTTTTACCCCTAACTTTTTCATAACTTTTACAGGATACGTAATATCTTGCATTGAATGACCTTCGTAATAATGATTTCTACCTTGCATCATTACTACTTTTTTCCCGTTTATCTCTGCAAAAACCAATTGACCTCTATGACCAGAAATTGTTGATCTTGCAAAACCTGGGATTTTACTATAAGGAATAGCAAATTCTCTATATCTATCCGCTAATTCCCCTAAACCTGAACCTAAAATAATACCAATTTCTGGTTTAAAACCATCAGTAAAAGTTTCAATATAATCCAAAGTATCTTTTATCATAAACTCCCCCTATAAACATACAATAAGGCACAAAAACAAATTGTCTTTGTGCCTTTTGAAAACTTATTAACCAACTAATCTGTTATCATCAGCTTCAGATGCTTTAACCATCAAAGCGTGCTCAACAGGATTTTCTTTTGTATAAGTTGTTTCGTGAATTTCATCAAAACCGAAATCTTCTCTAGCTTTTCTAGCTTGATTTTCATCAACGATTTTTTTAGCTAATTCTGCGATTTCATATACTAATTTATATCTGTTATCAGTATTTTCGTTTAAATCCCACGCTACTTTAATTATTTGATCCATTTATAAAACCTCACTTTTCTTGTCAATGAATTAATAATATAATATAAATGACTTATTTGCAAGTGGTAGGGGCAAATATATATTTCTACCTCTTACTGATTAGTAATTTCTCTATACATATTCAAATATTCTTGAGAGCTACGTTTCCAAGAGAAATCAGCTTCCATCGCAGATTTTCTCATCGCATCAAATACATACTTATCAGTATATACATACAAGGCACACTTAATAGCATTAAGCATATCCCAACCATTGTATGACCAGAATTTGAACCCATTTGAATTATCCAATGGATAACCAGTAACAGTATCTTCCAAACCACCAGTAGCTCTGACAATTGGCAATGAACCATAACGCATTGCAATCAACTGGCTCAACCCACAAGGCTCAAATTTTGATGGCATTAAGAAGAAATCACTACCTGCATATAGTAAGTTTGCTAATTTTGCATCATAACCAACATATGCTCGGATATTTTTTGTGTTATTTGATAGCCAAATAAATAAATTTTCATAAGCACTATCACCACTTCCAATAAATACAAAATCAGCTTCTAAATTTTGTAATTCATACTGCATATCTCTAATTAAATCAATACCTTTTTGATCAACTAAACGAGAAATCAAAGCAATCAAAGGTCTTTCTGGATTGTATTCTAGACCAAAGAAGTCGCAAATCGCTTTTTTATTTTCTTCTTTTTTAGCTAGAGATTTTACATCATAATTTTTAGCCAAAGCTTTATCTTTTTTAGGATCAAAGATTGTATAATCAATACCGTTTAAAATACCACGTAATTTATATTGAATACCACGCAAAGTGTAATCCATATTTTCGCCATATTCTGAAGTTAAAATTTCACGTGAATAAGTTGGAGAAACTGCAACAACTCTATCTGCATAATTTATTGCACCTTTCATCCAGTTTACTCTATCATAATGTTCACAACCCCATTGATTATAAACAATATCTTTTCTCATATTTGCAAAATCAATCACATCATTAAACCAAATTCCTTGATAAGCCAAATTATGAATTTCAAATACAGATTTTGTATCTTTCCAAAATTCATCAAATTTATAATTTGAATGCAAATAAAGAGGTAACATTGCAGTATGCCAATCATTTGCGTGAATAACATCAGCTCTAAAATTAAGAGCTTTTGCATATTCCATAACAGCTAATGAGAATGAAATATATCTTTCGTGTTCATAACGAGGATCTAAATATTTTGGATAAACTTCTCTAAAACAAGAAAAATACCAATCATTTTTAATGAAGAATACATTGATATTTGTATCAGGAAGTTTAGTCATATAAAGATTAAACTTGTGAGGCTGATAACCAAAAGTTAACCACATTTCAGAATTTTCAACTTCTGTAATGCCGTATTTTTCCTTATCAATACATCCATGAAGCGGCGTAAATATTGCAATTTCAGCATCTTTTTCTAATTCTTTTGGTAAACTGCCAACAACATCAGCAAGCCCACCTGCTTTTGAAAACGGAGCAACTTCAGCAGACGCAAATAATATTTTCATTTTTCCTCTCTTTCTGAACGGATAGTTTAGATTAATCTGAGAAGAATTCATTCGGATTAACGACATCACCATCATTCTCGTCAAATCCAGAATTTATTCCTGTACTCTCACTTCTTGCAACAGAGGGACTTATATTTTGGGTTGAATTTTCGGCTCTGTTGTTAACTGCATTTTCCGACAGAATTTTCTTAATGTCAATATTTAGATTAAAATTAATACCATATTTTTGAACAATAGCAGAAGCTTGATTCATACAAATCTGTGCCTGGTCTTGAGATTTAGTACACATTAAAACTGTGTACATGTTAACTTTATTTAACATTGTCAAATATTCACTAATAGTTCCATTTTTTTCCATTTGGATATTTGAATTATTTAACACACCATAAGCAATATCAAATCTACCTTCGTTAATATTTAAAATACTCAAAACATACCAAGCAATATGTTCAATTGCATTCATCCCTTTAGCTTTTGCAAGTTTCACAATTTTATAAAGAATTGCAGTTGCTTTACGATATGATTTTAATTGAATATAAGCATACCCAATCATCAAATCTGCAAATAACTCAAAACTATGCATCATTGTAGCTTTGGCTATCAACTTACCTTTATAAATTTCTTGTGCAAATGCTTCTGGATTATTTTTACACGAAACAAAGGCATTTATTATATGATACAAAATAGCTGAAAACGGATTATCGCCAGCCATATTAGGAGAAACAGTTGCTCCTTGTCCTGAAATTAAAGATTGTAATTGAGCGAAAATAGAGTAAGTATTTGGTATAAAATCTAATAATTTCCCTGAAATACTCAAAAATTCACTAACATCTTCTTTCATTGTAATTACATCTACTAATGCAATGTAACCAACACATTCAGTAACCAAATATTTGAATTCATCTCTAGTAATAATTGTATAATTAATTGAATTTATTTTTTCATTATCAAGAACATTTAATACGTTATAACCTATATCTAAGCAATCTTCGTATGCCCCAATATTGAATAAAATTTTCACATAAATTATAGACATCAATAAGAAATTCAAATCGAAATCTGGAGAAGCTGGATCTATAGAAGCATTATCAAGAGAAGATAAAACTCCGTGTGTTAAATTCATTGCATATAAATAATCACCGTGCACAATTGCACCTTGAATCATTTTCATACAAAGATCAATATATCTATCTAACCTATGATTTTTTTGCAAACTTGCTAATGTTTCTTCTGCTAATTCTCTTGTCTTATCTGGATCGTATTCAAACATATTATTTGAAACATTTTCATATAAAGATAACTTATACTTAACAAGCTCTTCTTCTGTCCAACTTGAAGCATATTTATCTAACGATTTCAAAATTTCTGTTGAACAATTCAAATAAGATGTAAAATCACCCATTGATAAATTTATGTTAGCAAGCTTTTCCCACTCAGAAATAATCTTTTGAGTATTTGCTGATAAATCATACAAATATGCTTTTACTGGGTTTGGCATAGAATCTACATAAATCAAATTAAATAAATCATTTGCAACAGCCTGTAAATCTTCAGGTTTAATAACTTCTAATAAACATTTTCTCAAAATTCCATAGTTAGGGAAATAAATACAATTATTAAACGAATACAAATAACCCATATTCGCAAGATTTTCTGCTATTTTTTCCCAGTCTTTTATACCCAAAGAATTTAGTGTTTTTTCATCTACTCTTGTTCCTAAAAGAACAATCATTGTTAAAAATTTAATTGTATCGGCTTCGTCTTTCAACAAATTAATACGACGTTTGATTAATTTTTCCAACCCTGAAGGAATAATTATAGTCTTTGGAGTAACCATTACTATAGAATCTTCAGTGTATTCATAAACCCCAGATTCCACCAAATACTGAATAGCATAATCTAAGAATAACGTACTTCCACAAGAATATTTCACGATTCTTTGGAAATAAAAATCTGTCATAATATTTTTGTAGAAGTTAGCATCAGCACCTATAATAACATCAAACGGAGTTTGAGTTAGTGTAACTTCTGTATAATATGGTCTTGATAATAAGAAATGTGCTCCTTTATGCAAAGAAAAATCTTTGTCATAAGAGATTAAATAACTTATATTCAACTCATCAAAATGATCAAACAATTGTTCTAAAACAAATAATGAACTAGCATCAATTTTCTCAAAATTTTCAATATAAATTAAAGTATTAGGAATTGCCTGAAGCATAGATAAAAATACATTACAGTAATTTTCTCTTGTATCTTCCATATTCTGCATAGGTCTTTGGCTTAATTTAATTAAATCCTTAATCAAACCTTCCCTATCAACAGTTGAAAACATTGAAAAATCATTTGAATCAAATAATTTCTGAGAAACTGTATAACCAAAAATTGAAGAAATTAACTCTCTGAAAAATGAATATGGAGAATATTTCATATCATCATGACAGGTTACAGGAACAACATTGTCATAAATTCCCATCTCATCAACTGCAGATAAAAGCTTCAATGTATATGGCTGATACATTGGAGAAGCTTTAAGAGCTAATACACCTTTTGGAACTTGTTGTAAAGTTTGAACAACACAATCAAGAACATTAAAACTTTCTGTTTTAATAAATGCACAATTAATTTCTTCAAAATTAATCATTTCAATATCATAAATTTCATCATCAGAAAGCCCGTGTTCTCTATTCAATGCTTCTTGAGTAACTTTTTCTTGATCTAGCAATGCTGTTTGAACAAAGTTTGGAATTTCAATTTCATCACCAGCTGAATCTTCTTGATCCTTTAACGCTTCGTTACGTAAGATTTCACCAATATTAACAAATTCTTTTAAATCCATTTCATAGAATCTTTTCATAACCCCATCAACCAAAGCGGAGTTTAAAGATTCCATTTTATACTGACCATTATAATAATCATAGAAACTTTCATCTGTAATAACTTGGAATGAATCTAAGGCTTTCATCTCTTTTGAAGATGATTGATAAACCATATTTGCGTGAAATTTTGTATCAATATCATAAGGATTTTTATCAGCATCACGTTGCATAATAGTAAAGTTACACTTTAACCCTACCCCTTTTTTCTTCAACAGTTTCACATTTAATTTAGTAATTATATTTAAAAGTTCAATAGTCGCTAATACCGCCGAATTTGCAGACGCAGATAAGGTATAATCTTTGTTAAATCTTATAACATAAACATCCCCATCAATAATTTGACGACGAACATTTAATGACTGAACATAAGTTGCAATTAAAGCATCTAAATTAGCTCTAAATTTTTGATAAAGTTTATTAGAACCCAACTTAGCCTTTACAACATCACTATTTGGGAAGTCTATTCTCAAAATTGCAAAACTATCAGTATTAGATTCACCCAAAACTGCACTAATTTCGTTGTTATAACCGCACTTAATACATTTTGGATTTTTCATCAAATTAATCTTGCCACATTTTGCACATTTTGTAACAAGAATTTCACCACACTTTTTACAAGTATTTTTAGTATTTATAGTTTTACAAACAGGACAAACGATTTTGAGTACCTTCTTACAATTCGGGCACACCATCGCATTTTTATTTATCTCTGCTCCGCATTTTGGACATTCCATACCCGAATTATAGCACAGGTAGTTAATTTTAAACTAATTCAAAAAGAGGATATTCTATAAAATTTTGCTTAACTATATGTAAAAATTTTTATTTATTTTCTTGTGCTAAAAAATTTTAATTTTAAAATTGAATTATACCCTTAGGAAGAGATTATGGAAAATACAATAGCTCAACAACAATGGAAACCGAAAGCTAGCCTAACAATGATTACACTTGCTGTTATGATTGCGACATTTGTTGAAGTTTTAAACACATCAATTGCAAACGTTGCCCTCAAAAGTATTGCAGGAAGCTATTCAATTTCAGACGACGAAAGTTTATGGATTGTAACTATATTCTTGATTGCATGTAGTGTATTGTTACCAGCAACAGATTGGTGTTGTAGAGTAATGGGAAGAAAAAAATTCTTCTTACTTTGCGTTGCAATGTTTGGGATTTCAGCCGCAGTCTGCGGTATGGCACCAAGCTTTGAAGTAATGATTATCGGTAGAATTTTCCAAGGTTTAGGTGGAGGATGTATCATTCCACTATCTCAAGCCATTTTGCTAGAAAGTTACCCAAAAGAAGAACACGGAAAAGCAATGGCAATTTTTTCTTCAGGAATTACAATTGCGCCTATTATCGGTCCAATTATTGGTGGATGGCTAACTACAAATTATTCGTGGAACTACGTATTTTTCATAAGTTTGCCATTCTGTATAGCTGCATTTATTTTAATTTCGATGTTTATTGAAGATCCACCATATTTGAAAGTTGTTGGACTTCACAAAATCGACCATATTGGATTGCTTTTACTTATAGTTTGGATTGCGTCATTCCAAGTTATGGTTGATAACGGTCAAAAAAATGGTTGGTTTGATTCAAGTTATATTTGCAAATTAGGTATAACAAGTTTAATCGCATTTATTGCACTTGTTTGGTGGGAATTGAGAACAAAAAGTCCGTTACTTGATTTGAAAATATTCAAAAACTGGAACTTCACATTTGGTACAATAATCCTTACTATTACATTTGCAATTGCATATGGAACAATTGCCATTTTGCCACAATTCTTACAAAGACTTATGGGCTATACCTCATACTTAAGTGGACTTGCAGCAGGTCCTATGGGGGTTGGTTCTGTTATGGCGGTAATTTTCACAGGTGCGACTACAAAAATTATGGACCTAAGATATCAGACATTTTTAGGCTTAACTATTTTTGCAATTGGTTGTTTTATGTTCTCAGAACTTAATTTGGCAATTGCAATTAATAACGTAATTATTCCTAATATTGTCCTTGGTGCAGGATTAACAATGGTAATTATCCCAACAACAACCTTACTTTTTTCAACTGTTAAAAATACAGAAATGACAAACGCATCAAGTGTTCAAAACTTGATTAAAAACGTAGGTTGTGCAGTTGGAACATCATCTGTTGGTGTATTTGTATCAAGATTTTCACAAGTTCACCAAACATATTTGGTTGATAGATTAAACGCCCTAAACTCATCATTTGCTGCAAAAATCGGGGCTATGACCGAAACATTTATGCATCTTGGACACGATTTTGGAACAGCACAACAGATGGCACATATTTCTATTTACCAACAACTTATGCAACAATCAACACTAAGTGCATTTATGACATCATACAAAACCTATGCAATAATCGTTGTTTGCGTGCTACCTTTAGTTTTCTTACTTAAAAAAGTAAAACAAGGGTAGGGGTAAGGGGTAAATAAAACCTGTTTACACAACCTCACCATTTATGCTATTATACAAATAGATAGAGGGTAGAATGAGTATTATTGCTGACGATAACGATTTTAAAAATCTTAAACCGACAGAAAAGAAAAATCCTGTTGTAAAACCAGAAGTTATTGAGTTGGACAAAAACTTTGAAAATTGTATTCGTCCAAAATCTTTTGACACATATATAGGTCAATCAGGATTGAAAGATACTTTAAAAATCACTATTGAAGCGGCAAAAAAACGTGAACAACCTTTAGATCACTTGTTATTTTATGGCCCGCCAGGGTTAGGGAAAACAACGTTGGCTGGTGTAATTGCTCAGGAAATGGGAGTTGATATAAAAATCACATCAGCCCCAGCTTTGGAACGTCCAAGAGATATTCTTGGGATTTTGATGTCATTGCAAGGCGGTGAAATCTTATTTATTGATGAAATCCACAGATTAAATAAAGTTGCTGAGGAAATCTTATACCCAGCGATGGAAGATTTTTACCTTGATATGACAACTGGAAAAAGCCAAACTGTAAAAACCTTAAGGGTTCCACTGCCTAAATTTACGTTGATTGGTGCAACAACAAAAGCTGGCGAATTATCTGGGCCATTGAGAGATAGATTTGGGATTATACATAGATTAGAATTTTATACAGAAGAAGAACTTGCTCAGGTAATCAAACGTACTGCGGGGATTTTGGATATTGGGATCGATACAAAAGGTGCTCACGCAATTGCCCGAAGATCTCGTGGAACACCACGTATTGCAAACAGACTTATAAAAAGAGTAAGTGACTATGCTTTAGTTAAATACAACGGCAAAATCACACAAGATGTAGCCAATGAATCATTAGACATTTTAAAAATTGATGAGTTTGGACTAGATACTACAGACCGAAATCTTTTAAAATTAATTATTGAAAAATATGATGGTGGCCCAGTTGGAGTGGAAACAATAGCTGCAGCAATTGGTGAAGATGTGCGAACAATTGAAGATGTTTGTGAACCATTTTTACTACAAGCAGGATTGTTGCAAAGAACACCTAGAGGAAGAAAAGTCTCACCTGCAACATACAGACACCTTGGCTACAAAACCAAAGACACCACCCAACAAAGTTTATTCTAGGGGTAAATGTTGTTTAAATTTAAAACCAAGAAACAATAGATTTATATTTAAACATTTTAGCTTTTGCTTTCGCTTTTTTCTTTTTAGATGCTACTAAATAAAGGAAAGAATACAACAAAAATTTTAAGCTATGCTTTAAATACAAATAATTAAAGCCAATACGTTGATTCTTATTTTTATAATTTACAGCATTTTCATTATTCGAATAATTATTACACAAAACTTCTTTTAAGATTACCTTGCAACGAGAGACTTCTTCATCTAACTTTCTATTAAATTCTCCATAGTTTATATTATTATCTAAATCCAGACTATAAATTTCATCAAGTGAAGAAACAAAATTATCTTTTATTTCAAAAGTTTCAATAAATGAATCAAAACGTGTTTGGCCTCTTTTTTTGTTTTTCAAACAAATAAATGGCTTATTGAAAATTAACGCAAAACAAACACCATGAAAACTATCGGTAATCAAGAGTTTGCAATCTTTAATATATTTTAACCAATTAGAAACACTTATATCACCTTTCTTAGCATCCATTTTGACAATAGAAGTATTTAATTTTTCACAAAGATAATTATAAACCTCATCATATTTTGAATTTTTGTCTAAGACATAACTTACAATCCCATCAAACGCAACATCTGATAAATTTAGTATTCTATCATATGCAGATTTATCAACAAGAAAAACTGGGTCTAGGATAAAATCAGCATTAAGTCCAAAAACATCTTTAAAAATATCTACTCCAGACACTTCTCGACAAGATAGATAATCAAAACTCTTATATGCTTTATCCATTTCCTGTTGTACAGATTTACGAGCTTTATCTTGTTTAAATTCGTCTAAATCTAACCCAAAACTAGCACTTAACGCTATTTTTTTCGTATTATTATCGACAAAATTTAATAAGTACTTGTTTAATGCGGAACCAGTTAAGGCATCAGGACGCAATACCTGATCCGAGCCTAAAATTACACCTTTTACTTTTTGACTTAATTTTTTGGCTTGTTTGAATTTGTAGCTCTTCGAAATATTTAAAAATTCATGTGCAAAATCGCCAAAAGTGGAGGTTTCATAATTTTCATAACGTTTATGTTCTCCCGTATTTAAAAATTTAGATTTAAACCCAAATTCATCAATAAATTGTTGCAAGGCATATGCTGTCAAAACTGCACCATAATTATTTCCACTCCAAAAGAAATTAATCAATAAGTAATCACATTTATCATTTGCACAAATCTCAACAGTTTCTTTCAAAGTTTTTTCTTTAATCAAACTGAAAAACATTGTTCTATTCACAGTATTCTTTTTATTAGATTCATATATGCGAGGATTACCTTTCTTGGCTATTTTTAAAGGGGCTTTTTTAAATATTTTCAATTCTTTTTTTATTTCATTAATTATATTTTCACCTTTTTCAGAATTTGTTAAAACTAAAGACGTTCCCTTGCCATCATTCAATCTTCTGTTATATCTATTTATGCCCCAAAAATCCCCAAGAGTAATATCTGCTTGTCTTGGAATCTTTGCAAATCTACATTCGTGACAGCTTTTTCTTAAACAAACATCACTCAAAAACGCTTGCATAAATACATCTTCCCTAGCAGGTTTAGACAAAATACGTTTAGTAGTAATAGTAGTAGTTAAATACGAACTCCAACCATTAACTTTATCCCTAAAATTTGTATTCAAAACTTTTTCATCAGAATCCAACTGCAACTCTGAAATATACTTTTTATAAACCATTGGAGATGGAACACCGTGACATACCAAATCAATAGTCAACAAGTTATCATAATCTTTTTTCAAATAAGCGTATAGCCCCGCAACTTGGCACGGAGTTCCTGAAAACAGTACTAATTTACAATCTTTGAGTAACTTTTCAATTTCTTTATAACAGTTTTTAGTATTTGATTGAAAATATTTAGAGCTTTTTAGCTTATTTAAATCTTTCTTATTATCAACAATAATGTGTTCTAATAAAAGATTCTCATCATACGCAACACCACAGATATAACCATCTTTATTTAAGATATATTCAGCAATAGCAGGGAACAAAGCTCCTGAAGATGAATCTTTTCTCAACTCATCATTAGCCGCCGCGGCGTAACATTCTGGATTTTCATTGTTATTGTAATTCGGGTTATTAACTGGACATATTTTTTGACACAATCCACAATTTTTGCACAAACTTGGATCAATTTGAGGGTACAAAAAGCCTTCTGAATCTTCTACCATATTTATTGCATTATGTGGGCACACATTATAACAAGCTCCACAACCAGTACAACTATTTAGTTCACACACGAACATCATAATAAACCACCAATTAATTCTGCTACAACTTTGTTATATGAAGCCTCATCATTATTTTCATAGGATTCTTGAATATATTGCCTAATTTGAAAATATTTTTGCCCATCACAAGCCTCTAACATTTTTTTGTATAAATTATAGACACTTAAATTATTCTTTTTGAAAACCCAACTATTTTGCCCATCTAGAATTTTCTCAGAAAATCCACAAGTTGAACTACATATAACAGGCTTACCAAAAGCCATAGCTTCACTCCCAACCATCCCAAAAGATTCCAACTTCGACGGTAACAACAAACAGTCAATACTTTCATAAAATAAAGTCATATCTTCTTGTATCGGCAAAAATTCTACACAATCACGCAAACCTAAAAATATAACTAAGAATTTTTGTAAAAGATTTTGCTTTTTCTTGTATATGATTTTCAACTTGAATTTCTTACCTGAAAACTTTAATAAACAAGAACTCAGCAAAGATAAATATCCACCTTTATTTTGAAAGCCTAAAGCCGAAAGTCCAAATGTAAAAATTTCATTGTTATTATTTTTGTAATCTTCTTGCGGTAACCAGTTAGGATATGGATATATAATCTTGGAATTAATAATAGGAGAAAGTGAGTGATAATCCTTTCTTAACTGTTTAGAACAAAAAATAAAAATTGCATCTGCATTATTATTTAAATTTTTAATTTCATTATTTACTCGATTTCTATTTATTCTAAAAATATCAAATAATATTCCAAATTTCTTTTTTTGTTGATAATAATCAGAATGAGAATGTAGTGAAATTATATCCGCTTGTAACTGTGGATATTTAAGCATGAATTTTCCAGCAAATATAAGGTCATAGTTATTTTCTAAAATTTGTGTAATATATTTTTGAGAATTTTTTTCAAAATCAGAAAATAAATTAATTTGCAACTTTCCTGAGACATAATCACATTGTCTACAATAGACATCTATTTGATACCCAAAAGATAATAAATATTTTATTAAGTTAAAGTTGATTGCAGGTTCACCACCACAAGGAATTTCAACGTACTTATCAATCACAAAAGCTATATTCTTCATTCCATAAAACTCATTGATAGATAATCCACAAATAAATTGTTCCCAATTGAGAACATGTAGTTCTTATATTAGAACAATAATAAGTAATATGCAAGATAAAAAATTAAAATTCCAAAACGCATTGGCAAAAATCATCAAAAAGTATAGAGAAAACTTACAACTGTCAATGACAAAAACTTCCGATGAAATTGGTCTCACTAAATCTATCTGGTCTAACGTTGAAGCTGGCAGACGCGATCCGCAATTAACCACTATTTGGCGTATGGCTGAAGCTCTTAACGTCCCTCTATCCCAAATTATCACAGAACTTGAAACTACACTTGGTAAAGACTTTTTTCTAGAAAACTAAAATACACAAATTGTTTTATCCTCCATCTTGATGTAAAATTACAACTATGATTGAAAATTTGGATAAAATCAAAGCTGCCATAGAAATTGAAACAAAATATCGATATATCGATATTCACGGTAAAACGCAAAAATTTTCAAGTTTCATCAAACAAGAAGCTCAAAAAAATTACAAAAAATTCAAGAAAAACCCACGTTGGGCAGTACTTATCGAGGCTTTCGATGTTTACCCTTACGCATCAGTTCCAGAACGGAGAAAATCAATCGAACAACTAATCCGAACTATTAAAGCTGAACTCCAACAAGAAAAAGAATTAAAACAAGAAGAAGAAACTATGCAACTTCAACGACAAAAACACCCGTCAGAAGTTGATGTTATGTACATAAAAGGTGTTGGCCCAAAAGTTGCATACAAATTAAACAAACTCGGCATTTTTACAGCTCAAGATTTGATGATGTATTTCCCTAAAAAACATATCGATTATTCTTCTCGTACACTGATTAAAAACCTAAAAGAAGGTCAAACTACATCTGTTTTTGGCTATATTCGCTCGGTTTCAGCGTTCAACACTCGCAACAACTTATCAGTGATAAAAGTTGTCATAGC
>JAFXHF010000014.1 GCA_017536545.1 bacterium | reverse complement strand
GATCATCCTCTCAAACCAGCTACTGATCGTCGCCTTGGTAGTCCATTACACCACCAACTAGCTAATCAGATGCAGACTCATCCTTGAGCACCGGAGTTTTCAAGAATAGCATTTCAGCTACGCTCATATGGGGTATTAGCAGAAGTTTCCCTCTGTTGTCCCCCTCTCAAGGGCAGATTCTCTACACATTACTCACCCGTCCGCCACTTTCCTCTATCCGAAGATAGATTCTCGTTCGACTTGCATGTATGAAGCACGCCGCCAGCGTTCGTCCTGAGCCAGGATCAAACTCTCCATTGTCAGAAAGTTTATGTCCATCGATTATTTAGGGCTAACTAAATAATCCGCTCGACTTCATTTTTTACGCTAACTTTGTTTGCGTTTCGTTCTTTTGTCTTGAATCATTTTTCGAAATTAACAAGTTTTTCTGTTTCACAATATTCTCATATTGCTCACACTCGTTTTCAGCTATTCTGTTTTCAATGTTCTAGTCTTTTCATTTTCGCCGCCAACGCTACACTCAACGCACAATTTCGGCTGACTCGCTATCGGGGCATATTCAAACCGGCTATTTTTAATCCGGTTCCCTCATCTTACTACTTCAATTTTTATTGTCAAGTAGTTTTTTTGATAAATTTTAAAAAATATTTGCTATTTATATTTTCAAAATTCGATGTGCAATGTGCACGTTTTTCAGTGTAAAACAAAAAAAAATAAAAATCAAGTATTTTTTTGCATTTTTTTGAAAAATTTTTAAAATATTTAAAAACCCTTCAAATTGCACATATACAGTGGATTTTAGCAAGGTCAAATTTTTATATTAATATAAATTTAGGCAAAATAACAAAAATATTTTTTACATGCATTATACAAAGCATGGATATTACTATTAATAATATTAATTATAGTACATGTATTAATAACAAAAAAAGTTTTGGTTATACTCCAAACTTTACGGCAAATTCTCAAGAATTCATTCCAAGCCAAAAACTTCAGCAATATAAAAAAGCACAACAATATGCTGAACAACTGCAAAAAAGCGGTAAAATTTGGGATTTAAACACTTGGGATTTAAAAAAACTTGAAGGCATACAGCATGGTATTGAAGTTTTTGATGGAGTAAACTTTAAACAAATTTATCTTCTCTATAAACATTTAGGAATGATTACAACTTCACGAGGTTGTTCTAATGGTTGTGTCCACTGTTATGTAGACGCAAAACCTATACAACTTCCAAAAGATCCAAAAAGTATTAGCTCCCTTACTTGGGAAGATTTTTCAAGCATACTCAAAGGATTTAAAGAACTTAACGGCCGACTAGGATTAACAAGTCCTGCCATACAATCAAAAAAAATATTGGTTCCATTTTTAGATTCAGACAGCATGGAAATCATATTAAAAGATAAAAACAATATTGAACATGACATGACAGAAATCGTACGTAATATTCATTCAAATATGAACAAAAAAGTTTTATTTGACACTGCTGGCTGGAACCCTAAATCTAAAAGAATGCAACAACGTGCAGAAAAATATGTTCAATATATATTGGCAAACGAAAATGAATTTTGTGGATTCAATATATCACTTAATCCTTTTCATAAACTAAACGCAAAATATATTGAATATATTAAATCTAATCCTGAAAGAGCTCAAATATACAGAAATCTTTATACAGACAGAATGGCAAATGTTTTTTATACATTCACACCATTATTCGAGAACAATCAATTTAGGATTTTAAATAGGGCACTACCAAATCCTTTTGACTGTGACCCTAACTACAAAGTCGATGCACATAGGCAATTGATAAAAGAAATTAGAGAAAAGTTAGAAGAAAAATATCATACTTCTAACATGACTCCAGAAGAAATTGAAAAAAATCTTAGACTCTTTGATGAAAAAACTGCTGAAATTGCAGAGAAAAGATTATTCCCTATTGGCAGACTTAAATCAATTATTAAAACAACAACCGAGGATTTTGAATTTATCACAAAAAATCATCTTGAAAACTTAACTAAACCTGCTAACGCAATCCACCACTACGGCGGAGAATTCATTATAGATTGCAATGGTAAAGTTTATTTGTTTGACTTAATTGATATGATTCCAACAGATATTCAACTTAATATAAGCAATAGAGATAAACAGACTCCTCCATTTATCTCTACATTAAATACTGAACTCCACACAGATGATCTTTTAAAAAAATCCAAAGAATCAAAAATATTACTAAAATTAAAAAATATCATTCGAAAATTTATTAAACTTTAAGCAATAATTATTCTTCAACATCTTCATCACTGTTCAAAACTTGAATACCAAATCTTGTTCTGAACAAATGTTTTACCGTTTCACTTTGAATTTCATACATCATTCTGTTAAATAAATCATACGCTTCTTTTTTATATTCAATTAACGGATCTTTTTGACCATATGCACGAAGCCCAATACCTTCTCTAAGCATATCGATATTATGCAAGTGATCAATCCATTTATTATCAACAACTTTTAATAATACATCTTTTTCCAATTGCCTTACTAGGTTTTTAGAATCAAATGGTTGTTGCAAATCATAATCAGCTCCATAATCTTGAATTACTTGATTATAGAAATTAATAATTTCAATTTCGTGAGTTCTGTAAGCATCTATAACGAAATCTTTGATTTTATTATACATAGGCTCAAAACGCATATTTTGAATATCTGAAACTTCAAAAGAAGAAAGTTGAGGAACAATAGAATGCAATTCTCTAATCATTGCCTCTAAATCTTCATAAACATACTCTTCAACCTTTTGCTCTGGAGCAATATAACTTTTCATAAGTCTATCAATTTCTCGCTCCATCATGTAATAAATATCTTCTTGTAAACCTTCGCCAGAAAGCACCCTTCTTCTTTGACGGTAGAATTTTTCACGTTGAATATTCATAACATCGTCATATTCAAGAACTGATTTTCTCATATCAAAGTGGAAAGTTTCAACTTTCTTTTGAGCTGATTCAATTCTGGTTGTAATCATTGGTGAATCAATTGCCATATTTTCAGGCACATTTAACATAGTCATAAGTTGAGTGATTTTTTCACCACCAAATATTCTCATCAAGTTATCTTCTAAAGACAAGAAAAATCTTGTTGAACCAGGGTCACCTTGACGAGCCGCACGACCTCTTAATTGGTTATCAATACGACGAGATTCGTGACGTTCAGTACCAATTACGTGTAAACCACCAACTGCTACAACCTTTTCATGCTCATACTCAGTAGTAGCTCTTGCTGCAGCTAAAGCCTCATCTTTTAATCTTTCATAATCTGGATGATCTTCGGTAATACCTTTATCATCAAGCTCAGCTTTTGCCAAATACTCAGCGTTACCACCTAATAAAATATCAGTACCACGACCTGCCATATTTGTTGCAATTGTAACTGCACCCAAACGGCCAGCTTGTGCAATAATATATGCTTCTCTTTCGTGATGTTTTGCGTTCAACACATTATGTCTGATTCCACGTTGTTTCAATAATGCTGAAACGTATTCCGACTTTTCAATACTAATTGTACCAACCAAAACTGGTCTACCTAATTTGTGTTGAGTAATGATATCATCAACTACTGATAAATATTTTTGAACTTCTGATTTATAAATAACATCAGGGTGATTAACTCTGATATCAGGTTTATTTGTTGGAATTGCAGTAACTTCAAGGTTATAAATCTTACCAAATTCAGCCTCTTCTGTCATTGCTGTACCTGTCATACCAGAAAGTTTTGGATATAATCTAAACAAGTTTTGGTAAGTAATACTTGCCAAAGTTTGAGTTTCATCTTGGATATCAACACCTTCTTTGGCCTCAACTGCTTGGTGTAAACCATCAGACCAACGTCTGCCTTCCATTAAACGTCCAGTAAACTCATCAACAATCATTACTTCGCCATTACGAACAACATAATCTGTATCTTTTACAAACAATTCTTTCGCTTTTAAAGCTTGTAACAAGTGATGTGCATACTGTGTTTGAATATCAAATAAATCTTTTACACCAATTAACTCTTGAGCATGATCAATACCATCTTCAGTTAGAATGACATTTTTATTTTTCTCATCAACTGTATAATCTTTTTCTTTTTCTAGCTGAGGAGCAACTCTTGCCATCATTTGATAAGTTTCAGCAGATTGAGCCAAACGACCACTAATAATTAATGGAGTTCTAGCCTCGTCAATCAAAATACTATCAACTTCGTCAATAATTGCATAGTTGAAAGGTCTTTGAACTAACATTTCAACTCCGCCAGCCATATTATCTCTCAAATAATCAAAACCAAACTCATTATTTGTACCATATGTAATATCGCATCTATATGCATCACGTTTCACATCAAAATCTCTAGCACCTTCACCGTTAGATAAAACAACACCAACAGTTAAGCCTAAAAATTTGTAGATTTTACCCATCCACTCACTATCACGTTTTGCAAGGTAATCGTTGACCGTAACAACGTGAACACCTTTTCCCGTCAAAGCGTTTAAATATGCAGGTAATGTTGCTACTAAAGTTTTACCTTCACCAGTTCTCATCTCTGCAATGTGACCATTATGTAAGAAATAACCACCAATCAATTGAACGTCAAAATGACGCATATTTAAAACACGCTTCCCAGCTTCTCTAACAGTAGCAAATGCCTCAGGTAAAAGTTTATCTAAAGCTTCTTTTTCTAACTTCAAATCTTCCTTGAAATTTTTCGAAGTTGGACGTTTTGCTAATATATCTTTAAACTCTTGGGTTTTTGCTTTTAATTGCTCATCAGACATCGCAGCAAATTCTGGTTCTAAAGCATTAATATGCTCAACAATACCCATAATTGCTTTAACTTTCTTCTCGTTAGGATCCCCCAAAAGCTTCAATAGCATTTTTATCATTATTAATATACCTCTCCAAGTTTATCTTATTACACAAAGTGTAACATAAATATTAATATTAATAATGAAATATTAATGAAAAATTAAGGATTCCACAAAAATTACGCAGATAGAGTGAAGATTTCGTAAATTTCTTCGTCTGAAAGTTCTGTAATAATCTTTTCACCTTCGTAAACTGCCAAGTCAGCAAGTTCTTTCTTAGATTTAAGCATTTCATCGATTTTTTCTTCGAAAGTACCTAATGTAATCATTCTGTGAACCATTACATTCTTATCTTGACCGATACGATATGTTCTATCTGTTGCCTGATCTTCAACTGCAGGGTTCCACCATAAGTCATAGTGGATAACATTTGTTGCACTTGTTAAGTTCAAACCTGTACCACCAGCTTTCAATGAAAGAATCATAACTTTGCAATCATCAGTAGTTTGGAATTTTTCGATTAATTCTTCACGTTGAGGAACAGTCAAACTACCGTGGAAGAATAATGGCTCAGTATTACATTCCTGCCCAATAACCTTACATAAAATATCACCCATTTCTTTATATTGAGTAAAGATAAGTGTTTTTTCACCGTTATCCAATATGCTTTGAACAAGGTCGATACATTTTTCCATCTTACCTGACATTTCACGACCCATTTCACCTGATTTAAGGAATTGATATGGGTGGTTACAAATTTGTTTAAGTGCAGTAATAAGTTTGAAGATATTTCCACGTCTGTTGACACCAGTAAAGCCACTGATTTTTGTCATCATTTCGTTTAATGTTTTTTCGTATAGAACAGCCTGAACTTTTGACAAGTAGCAGTATTCGTTTAGAACCATCTTTTCTGGTAAGTCTGAAATTACGTTCTTATCAGTTTTCAAACGTCTTAGTACAAATGGCGAAATTGACATTTTCAATTTGTTTGCACGTGAATGTTCTTTAAATCTTTCAATTGGAATTGCATAACTTTTTTGGAATTCTCTTAGAGAACCTAAGTATCCTTTATTAATAAAGTCAAAAATACTCCACAACTCAGTTAATCTGTTTTCAACAGGAGTACCAGTCATTGCAATTTTAACATCAGATTTTAACATCTTGATAGCAAGTGTTTGAGCTGTATCTGGGTTTTTAATATTCTGAGCTTCATCAACGATAATCACACTCCAAGCGTGTTTTTTCAATTCTTCAACATCTATTCTCATAATTGCATACGTTGTAAGAATTACATCGTGATTAACATCTAATTGTCTATCTGCACCATGATAAATTGTTGCATCAAGATTTGGAGCAAACATTTGCAATTCTTTCATCCAGTTACCCATCAATGTTGTAGGACAAATAACAAGAACAGGCTTTTTAAGTTTGCCCTCTTCTTTCATCTTCAAGATTAAACTAATAACCTGAATTGTTTTACCAAGACCCATATCATCAGCCATACAAGCACCAAAACCTTTTGATACGTTTGTCCATAACCATTTCAAACCGATTTCTTGATAAGGTCTTAATTCACCTTTCAATTCTTTTGGCAATGTCATATCAACAGGTTTTGTAAAGTCAGAAAGAACTCTTGCAAACGCTGCATCATAATCAAAATCATATTGATCTAATTGACCTGATAATGAAGCGTGAATAAGTTCCATTCTGGACATAGATTTAAGATTTGCTTTTGCAATTTGTTCAAAAATCTTTTTGCTTTCATCTTGGTCAATCAATACATATTTGTTTTTGTATTTGATTAAACCGCTGTGATTTTCAACAAGTTTTTGATATTCTTCCATCGAAATTTTTTCATTACCGATAGCAATTTCGTATGTAAAATCAAGAATATCATCTAATGAAATCTTAGAAGATGACGCATTATTATTAATCAAATCAGCCAAATCTTCTGATCTTGCTTCTTTTACTTTAGCATTGATTGAAGCACGAGGAATTACAATATTTGCAAGTTCTTCTGGTAAAATAACTTCAATTTGAGCTTTTTGAAGATAATATGCAGTTTGAGTAATAATTTTGTAAATCTCGTTCAAGTTCAAATCAAGAGCTAACTTGTCTTCATCTTCAAACAAGTCTTCTAATTCTGGCATATAACGAAGTGCATAGTTCAATTGTTTTTCAACAATTCTTGAAATATCACTAGCTTTAGCACCAAAAACTTCTTCATCAGTGTACAATTTATCAATCAATACACTTTCTTCAGTTTTTCTATTTTTAATATGAACTTTTAATCTAAATAATTCATCTTCAATTTTTTCTATTTTGAAGAATGGAATAACATCATATTTACCAAGATAAAGTTCGTCAAACCAAGCTGCAAAACTTTCTGCTAAATCTTTACCTTTTAATACTGCTCGTTGTTCCAAATCTTTCAATAAATAAGTTCCAGATTTAACATCTTTAAATCTGTACATTTTAATCCCTAAGAATTTATAAATTACATAATTTAGGTATGTATAGATAAATTCATAGACAAAATCTTTTGGTTTTTCACCTTCAATAAACAAATCTTCTGGCATACATTCTTCAAACTGGTTAATAATTCTAGCCATTTTCTGATTATTGATAATTGGTTCATAAACAATTCTGAACATTTGGTTATAACGTTTTACAGTTGGGATGAAATACAATTTTTCAATCAACTTCATAACAAAATAAGTCAATTTATTCAAATAAATGAAAGTTGGTGATAAATCAGCAAGATCTACAATATTTCCAAACCCACCAAAATAATCCATTACCAAATCCCAAGCCATAAAGTAACCAACTTTATCGCCCAAAACTTCAGATTTAAAACGGAATAACGAACCTTTTGATTTTAGATAATATTGGAAGTTATTTGTTGGAGTAACAAAGAATGATAACTTTCCAGCTTTATTGATTAGATGAAAATTAGTATTACGAGTTGGGGCATTAGGACTTAAAAATACACCCGCAAACTCATCTTCAATAATTTGATAAATCATACTTAATGTATAGCGAAAATCTTTGTTTTTAAAGTTTTCAGGATTTTCACTCAAGTTAAAAAACAATTCATCAACATTATTCTTTTTAAACGAAAAATCAATATCTAAATCTTCAATCTTGTTACTCATAAATTTCTCTTACTAACTATAATGTACATACATTTTTTGTAAAAAGGTTAGGCATAAATAGCCTAACCTTACACAATTATTTAATTAATGACTTACCAGTCATTTCTTTTGGTTGCTCAATACCGAACAGTTGAAGAACTGTTGGAGCAACATCACATAACGCACCAGTTTCTCTTAATTCCATATCAGCTGGAGCATTAATTAATACAAATGGAACTTCATTTGTTGTGTGAGCTGTTTGAGGCTTACCAGTTTCCTCATCAACCATTGTTTCAGAATTACCGTGGTCTGCTGTTAATAACATAACAACATCATTAGCTTTACAAGCCTCAGCAATTTTACCAACACACTCATCAACCACTTTACAAGCCTTAGTAGCAGCAGGAATATCCCCTGTATGACCAACCATATCTGGGTTCGCAAAGTTAACCAAAATAAATTGATATTTTGTATCATCAATTGCTTTCAATACATTTTCGCAAACTTCTGGAGCACTCATTTCTGGTTGCAAATCATAAGTTGCAACTTTTGGTGATGCAACAAGAACACGAGTTTCGTGAGGTTGAGGTTCATCAATACCACCGTTAAAGAAGAATGTAACGTGAGCATATTTTTCAGTTTCAGCAGTTCTAAATTGGTTAATTCCATTTGCTTCTAAAACATCACCCAAAATGTTCACTAATTTTTCTTTAGGATAAGCTACTGGATATGTGAAAGTAGCTTCGTAGCTAGTCATTGTGGTATAAAGAATATTTTTAAGAACTTTCTTTCTATCAAAACCATCAAAATCAACAAAGTTCATAGCTTTAGTGATTTCACGAGCTCTGTCAGGTCTATAGTTGAAGAAAATGATTGAATCATTATCGTGAATTCTTGATTCTTCACCACCGATTACTGTTGGCAATACGAATTCATCAGTTTCACCTTTTTCATAAGACTTTTTAATACCTTCAATAGCAGTTGCAGCTTTTTCACCTTCGCCAAGAAGTAAAGCATTATAACCTTTTTCAACTCTATCCCAACGATTATCTCTGTCCATAATGTAATAACGACCAATAACCGTTGCAACAGGTGGAAGATTATATTTTGCTAATTCATCTTCAACAACTTGAACATATTCACAAGCACTAGCAGGAGGTGTATCACGACCATCCAAGAATGCGTGAACATAAACCTTAGTCAAACCATTATCAGCAGCCATTTTGATTAGGGCTGTTAAATGATCTAATGATGAGTGAACCCCACCAGTTGAAACTAAACCATAAATATGTAAAGCTGAATTGTTTTTCTTCGCATGTTCAATAGCATTTAAAAATCTTTCATTTTGGAAAAATGACCCGTCTTTAATTGCATTGTTAATTTTTGACAAATCTTGGTAAACAATTCTACCAGCACCCAAATTCAAGTGACCAACTTCAGAGTTACCCATTTGACCTTCTGGCAAACCAACGTTTTCACCGTCAGCTTTAATGTGAATAAATTTTTCTTCTTTTTCTAATTTTGGAACATAAATTGGATTTGCCAATTTAGTCGCATCATATTTTTCTGAACCAGTTGATATTCCCCAACCATCCATAATACATAGCAATACTCTTTTAGCCATTTGTAATCCCTTCTTTCTACTATCCACGTTGGAGAAATTTTATCAAGAACATATCTCAAATTCAAGAGAAAACTAAAATTTGTGTTAATAAATTTTGCCAAACTTTTAATTCATAATGAAAAGCTTAAAGAATATACTAATCTTACAAATCACACCAGCTATTAATAGCACATTATTTACCCCTGCCCCTCCAGCCGAGGACAAAAAAAAAGCTTCTAAAGAAGAAGCTTCCTTGGAATCTGTGACAATTCCTCGTGTAAAAGATTAGTAGGTAGAAAGTAGAAGGTAGTAGTGTATATAAATTTGTGATTTATATATCTCTTATATACTTATAAAGTATTTTTGATATATCAAATTGCCCAACCTTAATTGAAAGTTTACAAACCTTAACATGCTCAAAAGCATGCCTAGACATGGTTTTGACAGATATTGAAAAAAAAAGTAAAGTACATTATAATCAACGAAAAAGAGGATTTATTATGAAAATTGCGATATATCCAGGAAGTTTTGATCCTGTAACAAAAGGACATTTAGATATTCTAAAAAACGCATCTGAAATTTTTGACAAAGTTATTATTGCGGTAGCTCATAATGGCGAAAAAAAAGGATTTTTGACAGTAGAAGAACGAGTAATGTTAATCAAAGAAAGTATCAAGGGCTTTGATAATGTAGAAGTTGATGCATTTGAGGGTTTAACTATTGAGTATGCAAAAAAACACGGAGCAGAAGTTTTAATTCGTGGATTGCGTGCGGTTTCTGATTTCGAATACGAAATGCAACTTTCTCAAACTAACAGTGCACTTTGTCCTGAGATAAAAACAGTTTTCTTAATTACAAAACCAAAATATAACTTCATTTCATCAAGTACAATTAAAGAAATTTTAAACAATGACGGAGATATTTCAAAATTTGTACCAGAACCTGTTTTTGAATATTTAACAAGGGGTAAATAAGGGGTAAATATTCGTGGAATTCAAATCACTGGAAATTATCAAAGATTTAGAAAAGCAAATTCGAACTGGCTATTCTTTAAGTATTTTCAAAGGATACGTTGCAATTAACAAACGGGGAGTAGAAAAGCTTATCGATGAACTTTATGCAAATTTACCAGAGGATGTTAAAGCTGCCAGAATATACCTCCAAAATAAAAATCAACAAATTAACCCAAACCAACCATCCAAAATCTTTGACAATATCAAAGAATTTGAAACACATATAGACAGCCCTTTTCAGATAGCAACGCACATTATTGTTAACGTTAAAGAAATAGAAAAATTAATTAACAAAATATACTGTTCTCTACCAACAGAAATAAAAGAGGCAGACATTTTAGATAAACAGTAAAGACATGTTAACAGTATTAAGAAATATTATTTGACAATTAAAATTTGCTTATGTAATATGTAATTATAAAATGTAGTAGGGATAAAAGGGATATTAACATGCCACAAACCGGAGTGTACGATTTACTAAAATGTTTAGAAATTGCTGTTGATGACGGTTATTCTTTAGGAAAATGGACATTAGTAAACAAAAGAGAAATTGAAGATTTAATTGATAGAATATATGCAGCTTTGCCTGTTGAAGTTCAAGAAGCAAGACTATTCTTAAAACGTAAAGAAGAATTGCAAAATGAAGCTCAACAAAAAGCAAACAAAATATTACAAGACGCTCAAGCTGAAGCTGACAGAAAACTTTCTGAATCAGATCAATTAAAAGCTATTGAACGTGAAGGTATCAGAATTAAAAATGAAGTTGTAGAAGATTGCGAAAAAATCAAGCATATCGCCCTTCAAGATGCAGAAAATGTTAGACTTCAAGCAACAGATGAAGCATTAAAAATTAGAGAAAATGCAGAATTATATGCTCAACAAGTTTTAACAAGCTTAGAAGGTAACTTAACTCAACTTCAACAAGGCGTAAAAAATTGCCAAATCTATGTTGAACAACTAAGAACAGATGCAATCAGCAAATACGGACAACGCCACTAATCAAATTTTAAATCAAAGAAAAAAGCACTCGTGAAAACGGGTGTTTTTTTCTGTCAAAAATGTAGTATTTGTTTACAATTCAGTTGCAATTAATTTTGTTTGATATAAAATAATGTTATAAGCCGAAAAAGAGAATGTGTAACCCACATTCTTTTTAAATGGAAAATAAATAAATTAAGATAAGGAAATAAAACAATGGGTATCAAAGGAAAAAATGACAGAATGGTAGTTCTAGCATGTGAAGAATGCAAAGAAAGAAACTACACAACAACTAAAAACAAAAAAAATCACAAAGAAAGAATGGAACTAAACAAATATTGTCCAAAATGTCAAAAACACACTGCACATAAAGAGACAAAATAGTTCACTTTCTGACAAGTATTCTGGGGAGAAATCCCCAAGATGCGTCCTTAGTTCAGTTGGTAGAACGTCGGTCTCCAAAACCGGATGTCGAGGGTTCGAGTCCTTCAGGGCGCGATTTTAAAAATAAAGCAAAGGATTATAATAAATGAATTCAACAGTAGAAGCAATCAAAACATATTTCAAGGGTGTAAAAACAGAATGGGGCAAAGTTAGCTGGCCTGAAAAAAGACAAGTTATTTTTGAAACATTCGCAGTAATCGTTATTACATTCGCATTTACTGTTGCAATTTACATTATGGATCTAATTTTTAAAGGTCTACTTAGCCTAATTAAGTAAAATTTTTAAGCAAAATATAAGGGTGGCTTATGGCAAAAAAAGAAAAAACAATGGAAGAACAATTAAACGAAGATATCTTAGCTGAAAAAGCTGAGGCAGAAGCTCTTGAAGCTGAAGCTAACGAAGCTAAAGAAGCTAAGAAAAACCAAAAAAGATGGTACATTGTTCACACATATTCAGGATACGAAAACAAAGTTAAAGTTAACTTGGAAAAACGTATTGAATACATGAATATGGGCGACAAGATTTTCAGAATTGAAGTTCCACAAAAAACTGTAACTCAAATGAAGTCAGGTAAAAAACAGGAAAAAGAAGAAAAAATCTTCCCTGGCTATGTACTTGTTGAAATGATTATGGATGAAGACAGCTGGTACGTAGTAAGACACACTTCTGGTGTTACAAAATTCGTTGGTTCTGCTAAAAAACCTATCCCAGCTAGAGAAAGTGAAATCAAAAAGATTCTTCACAGATCAACATCACAAGTTGAAAAAATCGAACTTGATGTTAAAGCAGGTGATAAAGTTAGAATTATTTCAGGACCATTCGCAGACTTTGATGCTGATATTATCGAAGTTTACCCAGATAAATCTAAACTTAGAGCAAACGTTTCAATCTTTGGACGTGAAACTCCAGTTGAATTGGAATACAAACAAATCAACAAATTATAATAAATTTGTAATCCTGAACTAGCTTCAGGATTTTAAAATAGACAAGTTAGTACAAACAAATGTGGAAGGGACGCCCCCGTTTGAACCACAAAAGGAGAAAAAAATGGCAAAAAAAGTAACAGGAAAAATTAAGCTTCAAATCGAAGCTGGTAAAGCAAATCCAGCACCTCCAGTTGGTCCTGCTTTAGGTCAACACGGTGTAAACATCATGGATTTCTGCAAACAGTTCAATGCTAGAACTGAATCACAAGCTGGATACATCATCCCAGTAGTTATTGATGTATACGAAGATAAAAGTTTCACTTTCATCATTAAATCACCTCCAGCTCCAGTATTGATTAAAAAAGCATTAAATATCACTAAAGGTTCAGCAGCACCAAATAAAGATAAAGTTGCTACAATCACAAGAGCTCAATTAGAAGAAATCGCAAAAATCAAAATGAACGATTTGAACGCAACTTCTATGGAAGCAGCAGTAAAAATGATTGCTGGTTCTTGCAGAGCTATGGGTGTTACAGTAACAGAAGAATAATTAGATGGAAGGACGAAAGTCCGCTATTACCACGAAAGGAAATTAAAAAATGTCAAAATTAACTAAAAAACAAAGAAAAATGCAAGAAATGCTAGAAGGGTTCGTACAACCATCTTCAGCAGTTGATGCAATTAAAAAATTACAAGAAATTTCAAAAGAAGTTTCTAAATTCAATGAAACAGTTGAATGCCACATGCGTTTAGGTATTGACGTACGTCAAGCTGATCAACAAATCAGATCTACAGTAGTTTTACCAGCTGGTCTTGGTAAAGAAGTAAGAGTTTGTGTTATCGCTAAAGGTGCAAAAGCTTCTGAAGCTACTGAAGCTGGTGCAGAATTTGCTGGTGCAGAAGAAATTATCGATAAAATTTCTGGCGGCTGGTTCGAATTCGACACATTGATCGCAACTCCTGATTGTATGGGTATGTTGGGTAAATTAGGTAGAGTTTTAGGTCCTAAAGGCTTAATGCCAAACCCAAAAACTGGTACAGTTACAATGGATATCGCTAAAGCAGTTAAAGATGCTAAAGCTGGTAAAGTTGAATACCGTGCAGACAAACAAGGTATGATTCACTGTCCTATCGGTAAAGTTCAATTCACTGAAGAAGATCTTGTTAAAAACTTTGCTACATTAGCTGATGCTGTATTAAAAGCAAAACCTGCTTCAGCAAAAGGTACTTTCGTTAAATCAGTATACTTATCAACTACAATGGGCCCTGGTATCAAATTAGATGCTAAAACTATTGCAGCTGAAGTTAAAGAATTGATTTAGTCGATTCAAACCAATAGTAAAAAAAGACTTTGAGAGTTTCTCAAAGTCTTTTTTTATTTGCGTTTAAATATCTTTGCTGCCCTTTTACATATCTCGTCATAAGGTTTGGCTATCTTAAATAATGAACGATACACATCGACTGTATCTTTCAAAAAAACAAGCCCTAATGCCCCAAGCCCAAAAGCTTCGGGATTTCGACTAACTGAATAAAATAATGATGAAAAACCTAGTGTAGTCCCAGTAGCAACTGCTCCCAAATAGGTTAAGTGTTTTGCTCTTTTATATTGTCTTGTAATGGCAGTTCCACCATATGATTTTAGGGGATTGATCTTCATAAACTTTGTCCTTGTACAAACATTATAAAACAAAATATAAATATTTTTGCTAAAAAAAAGGCTCTGAGTAAATTCTCAGAGCCTTAAATTGATTTTAAAATCTTTTATCTTACAAGAGCTGAACCATCAGCAGCTACAAATTTACCAGTACAGATATTAACAATATCAATTACCCACCATACGAATAAACCGATATAACCAATACCAAATGTTAGTGGGCTTAATAGACATAAAGCTAACATACCTGCACCTGATTTCATATGTCCTGCATAAAATCTGTGAATACCTAAACTACCTAAGAAAATACATAATAACAATGCAACTAAAAACTGTTTACCTTGAGTTTCTGACATAATTCTCTCCTTTTTCTTCTTCCATTAACTCCAACGTTACGCATAGAATAGTATCATATTTTTCATACCAAGGCAATACAATAAACACATTAAAAAAGGTGATTATTAAATCACCTTTTTTATCTTATATCTTGTGCATATTATCTACAATTTCTTTTTTCTGAACCCAGATTTCCATTCCCATTTCATCCCCACACTGAGTTAGAGCTTCTTTAATTTCTTTAAATGAAGATTGAGAATTACTAATATTGCAAAGCATAAACATTACAAAATGTCCTTGCATAAGTGTTTGTTTAATATCTTCAATGTTAACTGAATATTTAGCCATTGTTGCAGTAACTTTAGCAACAATACCAATATTATCCACACCTGAAACTGTAACAATAATTTTATCTGACATTATTCGCCATCCTTTACATTTTCAATTTCTTTTACAGTTGATACAAAAACTGGAGTAGGTTCACACATTTCCAAAGTTTCTGTATGCCATTTTTTATAAATAAATCTACCCAAATTGTGTCTTTGAGCGTATGCTTTCAATTCCTTCTTAACTTCTGGTGCTAAGAAATAAAGAACAATAACGTTTGGAACACACATTGCAATCATCATAGCATCAGTGATATTGATAATTGAATCAACATTCATCGCTGAACCAATAACGATAAATAAACAGTAAATTAAATTGAATGCTAATACACGTTTTTTACCTTCACCCAACAAGAATGTCCAAGCTTTTTGTCCATAATATGCCCAAGAAATCAATGTTGACATTGCAAACAAAACTGCAATTGCAGAAAGAATAATTGGGAAGAATGAAATTACAGATTGGAAAGCTGATGATGCCATCTCAATACCATTTGGATTTATTGTTGTACCAGCAGCTCTAGCAGCTTCAACAGCAGCAACTGCAGGTTTCCAAGCTCCTGTAACTACAATTACAATTGATGTAAATAAACATAAAACACCAGTTAAGAAAGTTTCTAATAAAGCAACGAAACCTTGAGAAACAGTTTCTTTAGTTTGAGCAGTTGCATAAACAATTGCAGCAGCACCAGTACCAGCTTCGTTTGATTGAACAGAACGTCTTAACCCTAAGATTAAAACACCCATAAAACCAACTGTAACAGCTTTTGGTGAAAATGCTTCTTGCATAATCAAACCTAAAGCAGCAGGAATACCTTTTATATTTACTAGTATTACTATCAAGCCTGAAATAATATACAACGCACACATTGTAGGTGTAAGAACTGTTGTAACTTTAGCAATACTTTTAATACCGCCCATTACCACTAAACCAATTAAAATAGCAGCAACTGTACCAATTACCCAAGCATAGCCATGGAAGATACTATGTTCACCACCAGTAATAAATATTAATTGGTGAGCAGTTTGGTTAATTTGAATCATATTACCACCAGTAATACCCCCACCGATACAAAGGATAGCGAATATTACAGACAATGGTTGACCCAACCATCTTAAGCCTTTTCTAGTTAAACCGTGAGCGATATAGTGCATAGGTCCACCAGACACGGAACCATCTGCGTTAAATCTTCTATATTTTACAGCTAGAGTTGCTTCTACAAACTTAATTGACATACCTAAAAGGGCACCCGCAAAAATCCAAAAAGCAGCTCCAGGGCCACCTAATGAAATTGAAATTGCAACACCTGCAATAGAACCGATACCAATTGTACCTGATAAAGCTGTCGCTAATGCTTGGAATGAAGAAACTTCACCACAATCCTCGCCTTTTTCACCAGGTTTTATAATCAAATCAAGAGCATGTTTGAAGCCCCAAACAGCAATCCCTCTATAATAGAACGTGAAGAAAATACCTGCAAAAAGAATCCATAAAACAATAATTGGAACTTCTACACTTCCAATTTTAATTGGGAAAAAGATTAATTTTGCAATGGAATCTGTTACAGGTGCAATTTTCTCATCAATAAACTTGTCTACGTTCATTGCATAAGCACCCTGAATACTAGATAACATTAACATTAAAAAAGTCATAAATTTCTTCATTTAGTCTATCCTTTCAGCTGTGTTTATTTTGTTAAGTCAATAAAAAATATATTCCCAACCCTAACAATTACTAAAATTATAGCAAAAACATATCAAAACCAAAAAGGCAAGGGCAAATCTGTTACTAACTGTTACACTTAAATAGGTAATATCGCTTGTAAAAAAACAAAAAAGTGTTACAATATAGAAAAGGGGTGTGTGGAAATGATGATGAGTCAGTCTAAAAAGTTATCCATTGCGTTTTACTGGCATATGCACCAGCCGGTTTATCAATTAACACCAAATGGAGACTATTTAATGCCTTGGGTAAGACTTCACGCAGTGAAAGATTATCTGGATATGGCGTTATGGGCGAAAAAATTTGAAAATCTCAAACTGAATTTCAACTTCGTCCCAGTTCTTATTGACTCAATTATTGAGTATGGGGAGAAAGAAGCTCACGATATACATTCCAGAATGACAATTTCACCCACGGAAAAGTTAAATAACGAAGACAAATTATTCATTTTAACCAATTTCTTTGACGCTAATTATCAGACAATGATACTTCCGAATCCTGAATATCACAGACTATACCAACTAGTTCAGGCAGCTGGCACCGATGATGTTTCAGTATTAACAGACCAAGAGTATTCTGATTTGTTAGCGTTATTTAATCTTGCGTGGATGGATCCATCTTATAAAACATCCAATGCTGATTTGAAACGCTTAATTAAAAAAGGAAAAAATTATACTCTTGAAGATAGAATTCAAATTATTGAAATTCAAAGAGAAATAATCAGAAAAATTATACCTACAATAAAAAAATTAGTTGCAAAAAACAAAATTGAGGTGACTACAAGCCCTTATTATCATCCAATTTTGCCTATCTTATTAGATTATAAGAATATCAAGAAAAACGCTTCACCAGATGATGAACTTTTGAGTTTAAAAACAGAATTAGACGCAAAACTTCAAACAAAAATGGCACTTGATAGAATTGAAGAAGTTTTTGGCAAACGTCCTAGAGGGGTTTGGCCATCTGAACAATGCGTAAACGGCAAAACTCTTGAAATGCTTAGCAATCTTGGTGTTGAGTGGTCAATTTCGGATGAAGGGATTTTGGCAAATTCAATCAACTTTGAATTCGAACACGATTTTAAAGGTTATCTGAAAGAACCTTATCACTTATTAAAAACTTATCAATATAAAACAAAAGCTTCTGATATCAAAATGATTTTCAGAGATTCTACAATTCCAAATTTGATAAGTTTTGAATATCAAAACCATAATCCGCTAACAACAGCTGGTGATTTGTACGACAGAATCAAAGTCTTACAAAGTAAAATCTTATCTTCACCAGATAAAGAACACCTTTTAACCATCGCTCTTGATGGCGAAAACTGTTGGGAAAATTACCTAGAAGACGGTGCATCTTTCTTAAAAGCTTTATACACTCTTATCACAGAAGACGAATCGTTAGAAACAGTTCTTATTAGTGAATATTTAGACAAAGCAAAAGAAAATAAAATTCTAAATAAAATTTCATCAGGTTCTTGGATAAACAGAAATTTCAAATTATGGGTTGATGAACCTGTAAAAGATTTGGCTTGGGCATACTTAAGACGAGTAAGACACGATTTTTCTGAATATGTAAAACGTGAACCATTAAATCCAAATATCGAAACTGCAAGACGAGAGTTGTTTATTGCAGAAGGTAGCGATTGGTTCTGGTGGTATGGTGAGCCAAATGATTCAGGTAGAGATAATATTTTTGATTTTCTATTCAGAACTCACTTGAAAAATATTTACAGATGCTTAGGTCTAGACACTCCTAAATATCTAGATTTTCCACTATCTAATTTATCAACTTCAAAACCATCAAAATATCCGTTGTCACTAATCACACCGACAATTGATGGTAAATTTATCACAAGAGAAGATGATATATGGAATAGTGCTGGCTGTATTGATATCCCAGATGGACCAGTTCTTAGAGAATCAAAATTATTTGATAATATTCGCTTTGGTAATGATGAAGAAAACTTCTATCTAAAATTACACATGAATAAATACATTAGAGAAAACGCGGATTTAACAAAACGTACTTATCAAATGTATATTTATCTGAGAAAAGCTGGTAACAAGCAAGCTCTAGCACCTGTTAGATTAATCAATAAAACAGAAAATATCGCACCTGTTTCATTAGAAAAATTCCACAACGAAATCCAAATTGCAATCAGAAATGATAAATTGCAATTACTTCGCTTGATTAAAGCTATCCCCGGTGATATGTGGGTCTTAGAACAAACGAAATCTATAGAAACAGCATACGATGAAGTTTTAGACGTAAAAATCCCTTTTGAATTATTGGGAATAAAAGCTGGAGAAACTTTGGAATTCTTATTTGTAAATGCAAATTACGGCGTAAAAGATTTCTACATTCCAAACGAAACAGTATTATCTGTAACTAGACCAGCTTTAGTTACTAATAAGTAATTACATTGTTCGACCTTAAAAAAGCTATTATGTCATCCTGAACTGGATTCAGGATCTCATCACTCAATGAATTAGCTCTATTATGAGATTCTGACTTTCGTCAGAAAGACATCTATAAACCTAATTTTTCATTAAGTTTTAATTCTTCAACCAAATCCAATACTGAACAAACTTCTTCAAAACATTGGACAAATGTTTTTTCGCCAATATCTGATAAGAAATTTGCAAGATTAAACATATCTCGACCTGTATGAATTAAAATTACTATCTTTTTATCCTTAAAAGAAACCCTGACATATTTTGCATTAAATGTTTCTTTTATATTCTTAATTCTATCCATAAACGCAGTTGTTAAAATATATCTTGCCTCAATTTGATTTTGAGAATACACATTATATTCATTAGAAAATTCAACATCTTCCAAATTTACTTCTTGATATTTACCCTTATCAACAGTTAAATTATCTTTCACATTATTCTTTTCTAAAATAAAAGTATGTCCCTCAAAGTCTTTATTCATATCGATTTCGACTACTAAGCCTTTGAATTGTTTTGATGTAATATATTTAAATAAAAATATAACTGCAACAATTAATAAAAATACAGCTCCTATAATAGGTAAAAATGTCCCAAACATAATCAATAAAAACAAAAACAAAGCGACAAATTCTAACTTAAAGATAGAAGTATCGCCATCAAACATTATTAATTTAACCCCTTTGTATACACCCTCAATATAATCATCAAAAAGTTTTAGCGGATTTTTTAAAATATTTAATCCTTCAATAGAAAGTACTTTTTTTGCAAATTTTGAAGAAGTATAATATGGCCTCCAAGTAAAATCACCAAACAACGCTACAAATTTACTCATCAATCGTTTTTTAATTTCATTATCAGCTGATAATGGTAAAGCAATAGTATTTCCATTCCCTTTAAACACTTGAAATTTGTTCTCTTTATCCATTTTTTCTAGTACTTTCATCGAACAAAAACAAATGATAAACACCACAAAAGGTAAAAACAGATAATATAGCTCAAAAACTCTAGCTTTCATAAACGAGGCAAATAATCCTACAATTAAAATCATAGGAAGAAATAATGCCATAGACAATGCCAATAGCCAAAACGCAATATGAGATGCTTTAGAAATAAACTTAGCCTTATTAAAACATTCTAAGTTATATTTTACTTCTTTTACATAAAACTCTGAAAGTTTTGTCAATAATTCATAACGTTCTTGCTGATTCATCTATCCATCCCTTTTATATTATAGCCCTGCGGAGCACATTTACCTATCAAGTCTTTAGGCTGTTGGTAGCATAATGCCCCGTCCGGCCGAGGACTACATATCTAGTGCAACATCAAGTGTTGGAGCTTTTGCAACAATTGCACTTGATGAAATAATATCAACACCACATTCTGCAATTTTGCGAACAGTATCAAGATGAACATTACCACTAGCTTCGACAGTTGCTCTGTGATCGATAAGCTCAACTGCTTCTTTCATCTGCTCTAAAGTCATATTATCAAGCATAATAATATCAACACCCAAAGGTAGGGCTTCCTTGATTTGTTCTAAAGTATCACATTCAAGTTCAATTTTATGAGCGTGAGAAAGGTTAGCCTTAACCAATTTCACAGCATTTGTAACAGAACCAGCAACTTGAATATGGTTATCTTTAATCATTGCACAATCTGACAAATTAAATCTATGCAACGCACCGCCACCAACTTTTACAGAATATTTTTCAAATGCTCTAAATCCTGGTGTAGTTTTTCTTGTATCGACAATTTTGCAAGGTAAATCACCAATAGCTTGTTGGTATTTATTGGTTTCAGTTGCAATACCACTCATTCTTTGAACGTAATTTAAGGCAACTCTTTCACCCAATAATAAATATTTCCCAGGACCTTCAATAGTTGCTAGGATATCACCTTTTTTAATTTTATCACCGTCTTTGAATAGTAATTCAACTTTAACTTTTGGTGATAAAACTTTAAAAACAGTTTTAAAAACTTCTAAACCACAAATTACACCCTCACAACGAGAAGCTAAACGAGCTGAGAAAATTTCATCTTCGCCTAAAATACTTTCTGTTGTGACATCACCAAATCCAATATCTTCCATCAACGCTGCTTTAACGTGATCTTCTACATAAAAACTACTTAGCAAAATATATTTCTCCTTTATTTTTATCTACCAAACTATGTTCACAAACCTCGTTAGTATTCAAATAATCCACACGATAGTGTGCCCCACGAGATTCTTTTCTGTTTAATGCAGATTTTACAATAAGTTCTGCAGTAATTAACATATTGCGAAGTTCATATTCGTCTTTTGACAAACATTTATCTTCACGGTCAAATTCTTTTGAAAGTTTTTCGATATTTGCCTGAGCAGATTTCATCACTTGCTCATTTCTGAAAATACCAACTCCAGACCACATTGTAGCCTGCAATTCTTCTTTTAATGCTCTTACATCAACTGGTTTTAATTCAGTTTCTTGCTCATATTTTGAAATTATAGAATTAAATATTTCATTAGTTTCAAAATCGCCTTTATCATTTACACCAATATTTTTTAAATATTCAGCAACTTCATAAGCACAAACAACGCACTCTAAAAGCGAATTACTTGCTAATCTGTTTCCGCCATGTAAGCCAGTAGATGAAACTTCACCAATCGCATACAAACCATTAACAGAAGATTCTCCACGAATATTTGTTTTAACGCCACCCATAAAATAATGAGCCGCAGGAGCAACTGGAATTAAATCTTGAGTAATATCAATATCATATTCTTTGCATTTTTTTGCAATTGTTGGGAAACGTTTTAATAATTTTTCTTCACCCAAACCTGTTGCATTCAAGAATACACAAGGATCACCATTGTTGTTCATCTCACAAAATATTGAACGAGCAACAATATCTCTTGGTGCTAATTCTTTTTTCTCATGATATTTGAACATAAATTCCATACCGAATTCATCACAAAGTTTTGCCCCCTCACCACGGACAGCTTCACTAATTAAAAATCTATTTTCAGCACCATCAAATGCTAACGCTGTTGGGTGAAATTGTACAAATTCCATATCTTGCAATATTGCACCAGCTCTATAACTTAGAGCAAAACCATCACCAGTCGCACCTTTTGGATTTGTTGTATATTGGTAAAGTTGACCTAAACCCCCTGTTGCCATAATCACAGTATTTGAATAAATTGTTTCATATTCATCATTCTCATTAAGAAGAACAACCCCACCACAAGTGTTTTCATCAATCAATAAATCAACTGCAACTGTATTTTCGTAAAGTGTAATATTTTTATTCTCTTTAACTGCTTGGCAAAGTGCAATTTCCATTTCTCGACCTGTTGCATCTCCGCCTGAGTGTAAAATTCTTCTAACACTATGTGCTGCTTCTTTTGTTAAAGTAAATTTTCCATTTTCATCACGGTCAAATTCAACTCCAAACTTTAACAAATCTTTTACAACTTTATCCGAGTTTTCACTGATAAATCTAATAGTATCTAATTCACTTAAACCCGCACCCGCTTTAATAGTATCGGTTACGTGAGATTCAACAGAATCTTTTTCATTTTCTTTTAGAACAGCAACCATACCACCTTGTGCATAGTATGAATTACTTTCACCCAATTTAGATTTTGTAATCAATAATACTCCATTAGGTAACTGCAATTGTTGTTCAATTTTTAACGCAGCATACAAACCTGCAATGCCACTACCTATAATTACTGCTGAAAATTTGGAGTATTTCATTTTGCTAATCCCTTAATATCTTTATCCTACTAATTTTATAACAAACAGAATATTTTAGCTACTTTTTGGCAAATTTATTTTATAAAAATAAATAAAATTTTAAACAAAAATTCAAGAATAAAAATAATAGCCTAACTTTTGTCCCATCTACAATACAAGACCATTCATTATCTAAATATAATGGTAAAAAATGAGGAAAAAATATGACAAATTCAGCGATAAAATTATTACTAGTAGAAGACCATAAATTAATGCGAGTAGGATTAAAATCTTTATTTGACGAACAAGATGGACTAGAAGTAACATCCGAAGCCGAAAATGGAAAAGACGCCATTGAAAAATTCAGAACAACACATCCAGATGTAACCTTAATGGATATTGGACTTCCTGATATTTCTGGAATTGAAGCAACTAAAAGGATTTTAGAACTAAACACCAATGCAAAAATAATAATCCTTACATCACATCTAAGCGAAAGTGAAGTATTAGACGCCCTACAGTCAGGGGCTTGTGCTTATGTAATGAAAGATATAAATACAGAAATTTTGAAAATGATTATTCAAACAATAAAAGAGGGAGCAATGTGGATTGACCCACTTGCAGTACCAATTTTAAGAGATAAAAACTGCGGTCTTGTTCCACAACGCCAAATGTCTAGAGCAATGTTTAGAGAACAACATTCAAACTTAACCCAAAGAGAATACGAAGTTCTAAAACTAATTGTTGATGGCAAATCAAACAATGAAATTGCTGAAGAATTAACAATTTCTTCCCACACTGCAAAAGCCCACGTTTGCAATATAATTCAAAAACTAGTCGTCGATGATAGAACACAAGCTGCAGTTAAAGCATTAAAAGAGGGACTTGTTTAAGTCCCCCTTTTAAAGTTTTAATTTATTTAAGAAAATTATTCTTCAGTTTCTTCTACTTCTTCAGCTTCTTCAACTGGAATATCTTCTTCATCATAACCTTGTTGATTCATTTCTTCAGCGATTTCTTCTTGTAGTTCTTCTGAATCTACAACATCTTCAACTGACACTTCTTCAACTTCGTCATAATCGTAGTTGCTTACACGTTGATCTTCAGCTTGTTCCATTTGAGAAACTGATTTAATATCAATTTTCCAGTTAGTTAATTTGTGAGCAAGTCTTACGTTTTGACCTTCACGACCGATAGCTAAAGATAATTGATCATCTGGAACAACTACTAAAGCTTCGTGATTGTACTCATCATCAGCCATAATATCAACAGACACAACTCTTGCTGGAGATAATGCGTTTACGATATATTCAACTGGATCTTCTGAGTATCTAACGATATCGATTTTTTCATTTTTAAGTTCAGAAACGATAGTTTGAATTCTAGAACCTCTAGGTCCGATACAAGCACCTACTGAATCAACTTCTGGATCATTTGACCATACTGCGATTTTTGTTCTATAGCCAGCTTCACGAGAAATTGATTTAATTTCTACAATACCGTCTTCAATTTCAGGAACTTCAAGTTCAAACAATTCTCTAACGATTTCAGCATGACCGTGAGAAACAATAACTTGAGGAAGTCTTGTAGTTTCTTTTACGTTAAGAACGAATACTCTGATTCTGTTACCAGGTTTATAGTATTCACCAGGAATTTGTTCTTTTCTTGGCATGATAGCATCAGTTTTACCAATGTTAACGATAACGTTTCTTCTATCATCAAGTTTTTGAATAATACCTGTAATAAGTGTTCCTTTTTTATCAAGGAATTCGTTTAATACAAGATTTCTTTCAGCTTCTCTGATTCTTTGAGTTAAAACTTGGTTAGCAGCTTGAGCAGCAATACGACCAAATTGATCTGGTGTAACTTCTAATTTAACTTCATCACCTAATTCAACTGAATCATCAATTTCTTTAGCTTCAGCAAGTGAAATTTCATTGTCTGGATCTTCAACTGATTCAACAACAACTTTACCTTTGAAAATACCGATTTCGCCAGATTGTTCATCTAAAAATGCTTCCACATTCTCGATTTCTTTAATTCTTAAGTGCTTTTTGTAAGCAGCAACCATAGCATCACATAAAGAAGAAATAACAACTTCTTTAGAAATGCCTTTCTCTCTTTCTAACTCTTCGAAAACTTCATTTAAGTTTCCAGCTCCGATTTTAATCATTTGCCTTTTCCTTTCGTTTTATAAAATTAATCAATATACAATTTAGCAGACTGGATGTTACTTTTTGGGATCTGAAGTTCATTTCCGTCATCAAAACGGAAGAAAGTCAAACCTTCATTTGTATCATAGTCAATAATTTCACCTTTAAAGATTTTTTCAGTTTCACCTTCAAGAGGTTCTTTAAGTTTCAAACTAATTCTTTTACCTTTAAAGATAAAAAATTCTTTTTCAGATTTAAACTTACGCTCTAAACCTGGAGAAGATACTTCCAAGTAGTATTTCACTGGAATAAGTTCTTCCAAAAACCCTTCAAGACTTCTTGTAATATTCTCACAATCATCTAAAGTTATCGGATGATCACTTGAATACAAGAAAATTCTCAAAAACCAACGATGATTTTCCTTAGAAAAGTCAATTTCGATTGGGATTAAATTGTAACGCATCGCTGTATTTTCAATCAATGGAGTAATAGCGTTTAAAATCTCTAATCTATTGATATCTTGCTTCATTGGCACAACCTTTCCTACTTAGTGAAAAAAAGAACGGGGAATCCGTTCTTTTTTCATTAGCAATACTGCTTGCTGTTTATATTCTAATATACATACCTCAAAATGTAAAGCCTTTGTAAAGGTTTGGTTAAGATTACATGCCTGCAGGTTTTAATGCTTCATATTCTGCTTGAGTAACTTCTTTTGTTCCAACAAAATAAACTTTTTTACCAGAAGGAAGAGTGCCTTCACGTAATTCTTCGCCACCATTACCTGTGATTACATTTGTATTATCTGCAAGAATATTAGTTTTTGCGTTTCTATCACGTAAACCGTCTAATTCTTGAGACATATTTTCAATTTTAGCATTATCTTTTTCATTACGTCTTTGTCTGATTTTTTCAGAAACATTCATGCCATCAGAAGCATCAATTTCTCGACCTAAAACTTTTTCAGTCTTATCAGAGATATCACTTGTAAGTTCAGATGCACGTTCTCTTTCAGCTTGTTCTAATTCAGTTAATCTAGTTTTTTGTTCAGCAATTTCTGATTTCAAAGCATCATAATCTTGCTTAGTAGCTTTTAATTCCTCTAATTCATTTTGTTTTTCCAACAACTTATCTTTGTTTTCTTCTAAAGCTTCTTTAGACAATTTAAGCTCTTCTTTAGCCTTTGTTTGCTCTGTTTCAGCTTTAGACAATGCTTCCTGTGCACTCTCTAGGTTTTTTTCAGCAGAAGCTGCTGCTTCATTCATTTTATTAACTTCTTCTTCAGACATTTGCAAATCTTGTTTAGCTTGTTGTTCAGCAGTTTGGGCTTTTTGCAATGCTGCTTGAGCATTTCCATATGCTGGTTCATTTTGAATAGTTTGAGGTGTACCATCTGGACCTATTACTTGAATTGTTTCTGGAGTACTTTCAGCCGTTTGCTTAGCAGCTGCAAGATTTGCTTTTGCCTCAGCATATGCAGATGTGCATTTACTATTTTGTTTCAAGGCATTTTCCAAACCTTGTTTTGCAACATCTCGTTTTGTTGTTGCAGATGTTACAGCATTATTTTTCTTAGAAACTTCATTTTCTTTTGCCTTAACATCACTTTCTCCAGTCTTAACTTTAGATTCAAGTCCATCAATCTCAGTTTCAAGAGTTCCAACATTTTGTTCATAGTTACTAATTTGAGTTTGATCAAATGAATTAAATTTATCTTCAGCTCCAGAAATCGCTTGACGCAAGCCATCTGAAGTTGTTTGACTCTGCATTGCAGAAATTGCAGCATTCGCCTCAGCTGATGCAGCAGCTCCGCCACCACCGATACCGCTAAATGCAGAACTTAGTTTATCACCAAGTGATGATGAACCAGTTGAACTTGCTCCATCAAACACTCCAAATTGGTTCAATAACTGCATACTACCAAGTAGCAAGTTAGCTGTTGCCATACCATTTTGATATGAAGTGTTGTTGTATTTAACTGTACCAATATTGTTCATATTAGTAGAATGTACATGACCAGCATTTCTTGGAGTAAATGTTCTTTGAGGACCACCATTTAATGCTGCTCTTTGGTTCTGGTAATTGTATTTATACATATTCTCACTAACATTTCGGCCAGGAACGAAATTAGCCATTCTTGAACCCTTGAATGAGAATAATGAAGATTTTGTCGCAGGAGAAGAGTTTGCCAAGTTTTTAGTAACTTGTGCAGACATACCAGTAGTTTTGCGTGTGCCGAAGGATTGCGCACCCAAACCAGCTCTATTTAGTTTATCTAAACCTGGTGCCATAGTCGTTCTCTCTCTTTAATTCTTAAATATATAAAAACATGAGAAAAAGCCCGATTTCACATGGTTTCAGACTTGTTACAATTGTTTACAATTTGATTTACACAATAAGGTTAGTATGTTAATTTCCCGAGTACAACACGTTTATTTGCACCTGTACAACAAGGTAAATTATTAGGGATTCCGTAATATGTGCAATAACCTAATAGAGCAAACGCCATAACTTCTTTGAAATTATTTGAAATTCCATAATCTTCACAAGTTTTTAAATCAATATGTTTTGGTAGATAGTTCCTTAACATACGCATCAATGTCTTATTGTAAGCTCCACCACCACAGATTACAGCCTCATGAATTGATACATTAGGATAAACAAATCTTTCATAGCTCTGTGCAATAGTTTTAGCAGTTAAAGCCGTAACTGTCGCAATGATATCACGCTCATCTTCTGGAGCAAATTTCAAAACATTTTCTATGTAAGTCGGATTAAAATATTCTCTACCTGTTGATTTTGGAGGATCAATAAAATAATATTCATCTTGCAATAAGCAATCTAACCAAACATCCGAAATATTACCCGACGCAGCAATTTCTCCGTCTTTATCATAAGGCTCACCAAAATACTTATTTACGCAATAATCAATCATAATATTGCCTAAACCAGTATCAAAACCAAAAGTATCATAATCTTGCGAAATGACTGTTACATTTGAAATTCCACCTATGTTTTGAATAGCATAGTTTTTACCTTTATATTTACCCCACCATTTCTCATCGGCAAAACATACCAATGGGGCACCTTGACCATTTTGAGCAATATCTGCCTCTCTAAAATTAGAAATCGTCAGACATCCTGTTTCCTGAGCGATTACAGAACTTTCACCAATCTGTAGGGTACTTTTTAAACTAATATTATCTATTTTTTCATCAAAAGGATAATGATATACAGTTTGACCATGACTTGAAATGAAATCAGGTTTTCCAAATTCTGAAATCAAGACATTTGCCGCATCTGCAAAACATTTACCAATAACAAAATTCATCTGACAAATATCTTTAATAGAGGCCTCACCTCTAAACATTTGGAAAATCTTTGTCCTCACATGTTCTGGATATTGGTAATTTATCCCCCTGATTAATTTTACAGTTTTGTCTGGATAAACTTCACAAAACCCAGCATCAATGCTATCGCATGAAGTTCCTGACATTAAAGCTATGACCTTTTTCACTTCTAATTCTTGCATAAATCTATAATATTAAATTTCTAATCACTTGGCAACAAAAAAAACAAAAGTCTGCATCCAACAACTTGGCTACAGACTATTAAAGTTTACAACTATCCTTACTAACTCTCTTCTAAAAGTCTATGCTTTTACTCCCGAAATAAACTAGATATACATAACATATTAAGATGTAAACTAAAAAATATCCCTAATCATACAGTTATAAAACTATTCTGTACCTCAATAATCTCTTTTTCCCTTTTTGGACTACTTCACCATCACCTCTATTTCCATACGTCCAACTTAATCTTTTATGTCTAACGTTACCAATTAGGTAACTGAACCCTTCCTCATATCTGGTAGCCTTTTTTCAATTCGGCTTTCCTTATGTATTCTAATTTAGACCTAAGTATTGCGGATTACAAGTAACATTTTTAAAATAAAATTTTACATTTGACCATGCCCCTTGATTTAGTAAGCAAAAACTCGTGTTATAAAATCTTAATGAAGAAAACTTAATTAAATCTTGTAAAAATTTTTCAAAATTTTATTTGACAATAAAAAATCACTTAAAACTTTTTAAGCATGCTTTGTAACAATTAGAAAAAGCTGAAAATTTGTGATAGAGTGAATATCAGATACTTAAGAGGGCATTTATGAAAGAGTTTTTAAAAACAAAAACAATTACATATAACCTAATGTCATTTACCGCATTCAAATCCATGTTAGTATTTACACTCCTACTTGAAGGCCCAAAATCTTATGAAGAAATCCAAAAATTTTTAGAAAATCATGAATATCTTCACGAAACTGTATCTATTGATACTCTAAGAATATACTTAAATTCCTTAAGAGAGATTGGATGCACAATTAACAAAAAAACTAAAAATGGTGTAACAAAATATTCAATAGATTCTCATCCTTTTTTACTAAATTTGAATGAAAAACAAGCTAAAAGCATAATTAAAATTTATAGAGCAATATCAAAAAACATTGAAGTAACTGACTTAATCGCATTACAAAAATTCTTTGAAAAAATATCACACTACATAGAAAATGAAGAATTAAAAGAGAAGTTAAAAAACATTTCTCCTCTAACAAATATTGATTCTAAATTAATATCTGATCTGATTAAGTTTTCACAAAATAATAACGAGATTTCAATTTATTATAACTCATCGACATCTGGGAAAAAGGATATCACCATTCTTGTTGATAAAATTCACGTTAATAATGGAAAATTATACATTTCTGGTATCAATTCTGAATATGATACCTATGCAAGTTTCCTTGTTAATAAAATAATCAGAATCAACAGTGTAAATATAAACGAGAAAACATTACAAGTTCCAGAAATTACAGTTGGTTATAGGTATAACACTGATTTTAACGAAAACGTTGAATTACTTGATAATGAAAAAATAGTAGAAAAAAATGATAATTATCTAGTTATAGAAATAACTTCCAGAAGTAAATTTGACATAACTCAGCGAATAATGTCCCACGCTTCAAAATGCAAAGTTTTATATCCTGAAGATTATAAAAATTACATAATTTCAACACTTAGAAAAATGAAAGAAGGCTACATTGAAAAATAATAAAAAACTGAACGAAGGTTGTTTAAAAATTTTTCAACTTCTAAAACTACTTTACGAAGATAAAGCAGATTATGACAATGTTGTTGAAATTTTTAAAGATAAAATTGAAGAACAAACCACAAATAATATTCAAGTTAATTTAAACAAATACATAAATACACTTAAAATTTTTGGAATAAAAATAAAGAAAGAAAAACAGAAATATAAACTTCTAAGCAGTTTGTACTCAATGAAATTCTCTATTGAAGATTTAAAATCTATCAGTATTTTAGTTTCTTCTTTACAAAAATTCCCAGAAGTCGAATTAACTGAAGATATAAAAGAATTTGTAAGTTCACTAGAATTAAGAATGGACAATGAAGATAAAAATATTTTGAACTGTCTTAATAAAATTTTTGGAGAAGATTTCTCTTTTTATTACGCGGATGTGCGAGAACAAATTGAACAATGCGAACAAGTTTGCAAAGAAAACTTTGTAATCAATTTAACATATCGAAAAAAGAATAAAGATATTACTTGCAAATGTTCACCAAAAGAAGTTTTGTATGACTCCAAAACAGCATATTTAAAGGTTTATGATTCCGTAATAAAACGAAATCTTGAAATCCCGATTACTAGCATCTTATCAATAACAAAATTACCTCAAATTGCAAACCCTATAGAAATGAATACTACTGTCGTTTACAAGTTAAAAAACAGATTAGCAAAAACTTATAAAGTTAAAGAAAACGAATATACTGACGGTAGAGATGAATACGGCAATTTAATAGTTATCAACAAAAATGAAGTAGCAGAAAATTTAATTCGCAGATTACTTCGTTATTCATACGATTGTGAAGTTATATCACCTAAACATTTCAGAGATGAAATGCAACGAGCAATAAATGAAATCATTAATCAATACGAGGAATAAACAAACCCTATTTCTTTTCCCCACGTTCACGAACAGAAATTCTAATTGGGGTCCCAAAGAACCCAAACGCTTCTCTTAATTTATTTTCCAAATAACGTTTGTAGCTATCTTTCAAAAGTTCCTCATTATTAACAAAAAGAACAAAAGTCGGAGGTTGAGTTTTTGCTTGAGTAACATAATAAATTTTCAATCTCTTACCCTTGAAACTTGTTGGTGGGTTAAGTGCATAAGCTTCATTGATGACTTTATTCAATAAGCCTGTAGAAACACGCTTAACACATTGTTCATAAACTTTTTCACTTTCTTCAAAAATCTGAGATAAACGTTGTTTTGTAACTGCACTAATAAAGATTTTTGGAGCAAAGCTCAAAAATGGAATATCTACATTCAATTCTTTTTCAAACTTATTTAAGGTATTAGCTTTTTTATCTTCAATCAAATCCCATTTATTGATTGCAACAATCAAACCTTTTCCAGATTCAGTAATAATTGAAGAAATCTTTTTGTCTTGATCTGAGATACCTTCTTTAGCGTCAATTACTAAAAGTGCAACATCACATTCTCTAATTGAACGGATGGCTCTATCTACTGCAAATTTTTCAACACCATAATCAACTTTTGATTTTTTACGGATACCTGCAGTATCTACAATAATAAACTCTTTGTCTTTATATGTTACATAACTATCGATACTATCACGAGTAGTACCTGAAACATCTGAAACAATAACTCTATCAGTATTTAATAAAGCATTAACAATTGAAGATTTTCCAGCATTTGGACGACCTACAATCGCAATTCTAATGCGTTTATCTTCTTCTTCAGTTTCAAAAACTTCAAAATCTTCTGTAACGATTTCTAATAAATCACCAACACCACCAGAGCCGTGCAACGCCGAAATACCAATAGGATCACCTAAAGATAAAGCGTAGAATTCACTTGTCATAAGTAATGACTCTGGATTATCGCATTTATTTACAGCTAAAAATATTGGTTTTCCCGATTGACGCAAAATATTTGCAATATCATAATCAATTGGATTTAAACCATCTCTTCCATCAACGATAAAGATAATCTTTTCAGCCTCTTCACAAGCCAATTTTGCTTGATCAAAGATTGAAACCATAATATCATCTTCATCCCCAGGAATGATACCGCCAGTATCAATTACTGTAAATGGTTTGTTTTGCCATTCCACATCAAAATAAATTCTATCACGAGTAACCCCAGGTAAATCGTCAACAATTGAGTGTCTTGAGCCCACAAGACGATTGACAAATGTTGATTTGCCTACGTTTGGTCTTCCTACTATTGCTACTGTTGGTTTTCTTTTCATACCCAAATGCTATCATGGATAAAACTAAATGTAAAATGTATAGATTATTTTGGATATTTCATATGTCTATTTTGTAAAACAAAATAAGCACATCCCCAACCTGAAGAACTTAACTTACACGTACCAGATTCATGATACCCAGGAGCTCCAATAGGACGTAGAGAACCCTTTTCATATGCAAATGTAAATAAATCTTTCCCAACTTGGTTTGGTAATTTAGTCCCATTCAAGTCAACAAAAAAGACCGCAACTCTATCATAACTTTGGTATTCACTTTTTGATGCAGCCCTCCACCAAACAGAAGTCCCATTTAATAAATTTATTTTATAATAATTTTTTATTTTAAAATACTCATTATACGGGGTGCCATTTAATAGTAAATATTTAGCAGCAGGAATACAATACCCTTTTTCATCATATGTACCACAATCTAGAGAAAGTTTAATAAATTCCTTTAAAACTTTAGCAATCGCCTTTGCATCTTCTTCTGTACCTTCCCCTGTTGCCATTTTAACATTCCAACCAGACATATCACCATATTCTTCCTCGGCAAGCCTGATTGCATTAGTCAAAATCGATTGAGTTGCTTTCAACTGAGTATAATTACGCTTATCCTTTGTTGATTGAATTAAATTAGGTACTGTCATCGCAGCCACAACACCAATTATACCAAGGGTGATTAAAACCTCAGCTAAGGTAAAACCTCGTCTTAGCATACCTTTAAGCCCCCGAAATTCAAGCTATAACTACATTTTACCATCTCAAAACCCACTTCTATTTTAAAATATTTTCTAAACCATAAACAAAATCATTTTTATCAAAGACATGTTTAACAGCCATCAAAACACCACCCATATAGCATTTTCTATCCATAGAATCGTGTCTAATTTTGAAAATTTGACCTGATGAACCAAAAATAACTTCTTGAGATGCAATATAACCAGGCATTCTTACTGAATGAATCTGAATATCAGAATATGATGTCCCTCCACGAGAACCCTCAATAGTTTCTGTTTCTGGACAGTTACCTTTTTTGAAAGTTTCTTTAGCTTCTGACATCATCAAAGCTGTTTTTATCGCTGTACCTGATGGAGCATCTTTCTTTTGATTATGATGAAGTTCAATAATTTCCGCATTGTCAAAATATTTAGCAGCCATTTGCGAAAACATCATCATTAAAACTGCACCTGTTGAAAAATTTGGAGCAATCAAACAACCTGTATTATTTTCAGATGATAATTTTTTCAATTCCTCAATTTCATCATCTGACAACCCAGTTGTACCAATGACAATTTTAATACCATTTTTTATACAAAATTTTGCATTTTCATAAATTGATTTTGGTTGTGTAAAATCAACCAAAACATCGATATCACAAGCATTTTTTGCTTCTTCAATTGAACGATAAGCATCCCCTTGAATATCAATCTTAGCAACAAGAGTTGTCATTTCATCTGCTTCAACGGCTGCACAAACTTCTTGTCCCATTTTTCCATATGCACCACAAACAGCTACTTTAATCATGATTTACCCCCTAGTAATCCTCAACCATAGAATCTTCATCATCTTTTAGAGAAGATAAATCATCACTACAAGCCATATCAAAGCCATCTGGTAACATATCATCATCTGGCCAAATTGTATCACTATCATAACGAGCAGAATTTAGATTTTCTGCAGCAGTTAAATCTGAATTTGATAAATTAGTTTCAGATAAAACTGTCCCAGCCATATCACAATCAGTGAAGTTGCAATAAGTCATTTCTGCATAAGAACAATCTGCACCTGTTAAAATACATTCTGAAAAATCACACTCAGTAACAACAGCTCTTGTAAAATCAACAGCAGTTAAATCAGAACCATAAAAACTTACTGAAACTAAATGACAATCTGAGAATGAACTAGAATTCAAGTCAACATCAGAAAAATCTACGTCTTTAATAACCATATTTGAAAAATCAACTTCACTTAAGTCTACATCATCTCTATCTTTTTTCCATTCATTAAATCTATCTGGGGTATTTTCTATTAAAGATAGCAATTCTTCTTTTGTATAATCTAACATTCATATCTCCTTAAAATCTATTTAAATTTCTACTAAAATAATAAAACATCTTTAAAAATTATAGTCAAGAATTTCGAATTAATAATTTGACCTATTGTAACATTTTTAAAAGTCTTGTTTTGATAATATTTTACTATACAATTTTATATTTTAAAGCTTTTAATGCAGCTTGTAATCTATCATCAACTTCAAGTTTTTGTAAAATACTAGCAACGTGTGCTTTAGTTGTATTGACACTGATTACAAGATGTTGAGCAATTTCCATATTACTATAACCTTCAGTCATCAATTTTAAAATTTGTGCTTCACGAGCAGTTAGGTCATAATCCTTATAATTAACACTAGCTGGCTCTCCAACATCAGACTTTGCTGTCGCTTGAAGAACAATATGAGCAATACTTGGATCAAACCAAGCTGCACCATCAGCAACTGATTGAACAACTTGAACCAATCTTTGCAAATTAATTTCTTTTGAACAGTATGCATTTGCTCCAGCTTTTAAACTATTCAAAACTTCTTTTTCGTCATTATGAGATGTAAGTATAATAATCTTAGTTTCTTTATTCATCCCATGAATAGCCTGAGTAGCATCAATACCATTCATATTTGGTAAACCTAAATCCATAATTACAATATCTATCGAATTGTTTTTAAAAATTTCCAAAGCATCCTCTGCAGACGCTGCTTCATAAATCACATCAACAAAGTCAACATCTTCAAATGTTGTTTTTAAACCAAATCTTGTTAATTCATGGTCTTCAACAATCAAAATATTTTTCTTCATATTTTTAATTCCTCTTTTGCTAATTCATAATTAGGATTCAAATTTAAACTCTTCTCAAAATTCTTATTAGCATCTGCTAACAAACCTTTGTTCTTCAAAACCAAACCTAAATAATAATAATATCTATAATCACTATCATCAATATATTTTGCAATGCCTAAATAAGTAAGAGCTTGCTCATAAGATTCTTTATCGATTTCTAACCTTGCCAAATCAATCCAGCCATCTTTAAAATCAGGATTTATAGCCAAAGTTTTTTTAAGATACGCAAGTTCTCTATCTTTCTCTAGTAACGCCATTTGATAATATGCTTCATAAGCTTTAGAACTATTTTTCAAAACTTTTGAATAAATTTCTTTAGCTTTTTTTGTATTATCTAAATTCTGATAAACTTGAGCTAAACGAATTTGAGCATCATTAGATGCATCTTTAGCTACAGCTTTTTTATAATAAGATTCTGCAGATTTTAAATCATTATTTCTTTTAGCGATATCACCCAAAACAATCAATGCCTCTGGATGTGCAGCATCAATATCAACAGATTTCAATGCATAATCCTGAGCTTTTTCAAACTCTTTCATATCATAATAAACTTTCGCAGTTAGTGCATAAACATCTTTATTGATATTTTTCTTTGTTGAAATAGAAGTTTGTAAAACACGAAGAGCTTTATTCAACTCGCCCTCATCATAATAATAATACGCAAGGTGATACTTTTTCCAATAATCATTTTTTGCAGCTTTATAAAGAATATATTGAGCTGATGAGTGTAATTGTTTATCAAAAATTACAGTATGGATACTCTCATCACTTAAATTATTCAAAAATTTTGTAGCTGACTGAGGTTTTTCTGATAGTGAGTAAATTTCAGCTTTTAATCTTTTATAATTAATATTTTTAGGATTTTTAGAAATCGCAATATCAATAGAATCAATAGCTTGCTCTATATTTCCACTTCTCATACTTCCAAAAGCAACAAGATAATTTGCATAATCTGAATCAGATAAAAGTGAAGTCTGTTTGATTAATTCACTTGTAGCTTCACGACTTTGATCGTTGTACATAATATTTGAGAACATTTCTGCCAAATACATTTGATCTTTATGGGTCAAAGTATAATTTGGAAAATAGTAATTTTTTACATCTTCTTCAATAAGTGAAGACAATTCACTATCTTGAATTTTAGAAATAGATAATTCTGCAAGTGAGAAGAAACCTATCGCTGCCATTTCTTGAGTTAAACGCATATAGATATAATCATTTGGAACAATATTATCTATAAGCATTTTAAAATCATAATAAGATGAGCGAACATTCGCCTGCATAAATTTGTCTTTTGCAATAGTATATTGATTTTTAATAGCGTTTTTGGTCAGTGTTCCACGTTTCAATTCCTTTAACTCATATGATGGTTGGTTGACCACAGATTGATAAGTTGAAGGATTATTATCAAGCGGGTTTACAGGTTTAATATTGCCAAAATCCAACGCCAATACAGAATTTGCTGTAAAGCTTGTAAGAATTAAAGATGATAGAAAAATTTTAAATTTCATTAAACTTTCTCCCCTTCATCTTCAAATTTACCTGTATAATACACATTGAATAGATCAAAAATTCTTTGTTCATCAGGAGTTTTTTCTTCTTTTGAGCCAATTCTATAAATATCCAACAAATCATATTGGCTCAACACATTCTCATCTTCAGGTTTCATCTTACCATTAGATTCAGATAAGAAACCTTTGATAATCTTAGTCAATGAAATATTCAAGAAAGTATCCACCAATGCCTTGTCAAAATGAGAACCTGAATCTTTAATCAAAATATTAATAACATTTGTAATTGGCATTTTATCACGATAATGACGCCTAGATGTAATAGCATCAAATACGTCAGCAACAGCTAATATTCTACCACCCAGTGTAATTTCTTCACCTTTTAAATGTCTATAATAACCTGAACCATCCCATTTTTCGTGGTGCGAACAAGCCATTTCGGTAATAATTCTAAAATCCTGCGACATATAAATTCTATTCAAGATATTATGGGTAATTCTAACGTGTTCTTGAATATGTTTATATTCTTCATCAGTAAGTTTTCCATCTTTTTGTAAAACAGAATCTCTGATACCGATTTTACCAATATCATGAAGAATTGCAGCCTTCTCTAATAGTGCTATATCTTTTGGAGCCATATCAATTTCCTGAGCCAATAGTGTTGAATATAGACGAACACGAGTTGAATGACCAGCTGTAATTTTATCACGAGCATCAACTGCTATCGCCAATGTATCTATAAAACTATCAAACAATAGTTTTTGTTCATGATACATTTGCAATTGTTTATCAAAAAGTTGTGCATTTTCTAACGCAATACTAGCACTACCTCCAATTGCAATTAACAAATCCTCATCATTTTTAGTAAACACACCATCAATTTTATTCAGAACTTGGAATGCACCAATAATTTCTCGATTGTTGTTTGTAATTGGCATACACAAAATTGTTTTAGTTCTATAACCAGTTTTTAAGTCAACTTCTGGGTTAAATCTTGCATCATTATAAGCATCAACAATATTTAAAGATTCGCCAGTTTTAACAACATAACCAGCCAAACCTTTATCAGCAGGGAAACGAATTTCTTTGCTAGAATCTAAACCCAAAGCAACTTTTGACCATAATTCATCACTATCTTTGTCCCATAAGAAAACTGTACATCTATCAGCTTGGATAGCATTTTTTGTTTCTTCTGCAATAACTTTCAAAAGCTCATCTATATCAGTTAGAGCCGTAATCGAACGACTGATTTTTACCAAAGAAACTAAAGGGTCACTTTTAGTCGGTAATGAATAATCCATATTATTCTGCAATTGGCGTATACGGGTATTTATAGTATCAGAAAGAGAATATTTATCTTCCAGAACAGAAAGTTTTAAAGCATTATTATAATGAATTAATGCAACATCACGATTACCTTCAGAAAAATTTAAGTTACCAAGAACCAATTCATTCAGAAGTAATGCAGTATCACTATTTGCTCTTTGTGCCATAAATATAGCATCGTGCAAAAGCTTTGTAGCATCTTCATATGTATTTTTGTCTTCAGAATAATCCAAAAATGCAATTAAACTTAAACAAAGTGAAATCCCTTCATTAAAAGAATTCCCTTTAAATGAATTGTACGCTTTTTCAACTTCAGCCCTAGCTTTCGGATAATCCTTTTCGTCAATCGCTTTGAGGACTTCACGAACTATATTTTCAGTCTCTTCTATTTTTAAAATTTTTTCTGTCATAACTAACCCTTTTCATATATTATTGTACACTATTTTTGCGAATAATACAAAGGTTTTTCAATATTTTAGTCAGAATAATGTACCTGTATGATGAAAAATTTACAAAAAATGTTAAATTTATAATATGAACTAATATATGAAAGGCGAAAACATGGCTGACACACAAAAAACATTAACTTGCCCAGCTTGTGGCAAAACTATGAAAAAAGTATTTATACCAACAGAAGGAATTAACTTAGATATTTGCACAGAAGGTTGTGGCGGTATTTATTTTGACAATAGAGAGTTCAAAGAATTTGATGAACAAAATGAAGATATTTCAGCAATTCTTGCATCATTAGAAGGCAAAACTTTTGAAAAAGTTGATGAAACAGCAAAAAGACACTGCCCAAATTGCGGTAACATTATGGTAAAAAACCACTCAAGCATTAAACAAGAAATTCAAATGGATGATTGCTACAACTGCGGGGGTAAATTCTTGGATAATGCAGAACTTATCAAAATTAGAGCAGAATATGAATCTAATGAAGAAAGAGATGAAGATATTCTTCGCCACGTGCACAAACATGTTGGTCACGAACTTGCAGAACAAGCAAAAAGATACGCAGAAATCGACCCAAATAAAGACACCTACGTAAGAAAATTATTCAGACTACTTACAGGTCTGTAATATCTCAAAAATCCTTCCAAGATGAGGATAATAATCATCTTCAAGAAGTTCATAAAATCTTTTATACGATTGAGGGGCTATGCTTTTGACTCTGTCGGGGTCTAGGTATAGCCCCTCAACAAATCTTGCAAATAATTCAGTTGGTCTTGCATAATACTTTTTCAATTTGTTTATACGAGCAGAAACTCTGGATTGACGTTTTTGGCAAGACTTTAAACGGATATATGCGACAAATTCCTTTGGCATATCAACAAAATCCTTTTCAATATTATCAATCGTATAAACCTCAGTCTTTCTAAATAGAATCCCAGAAATCAATTTAACTCTATCATGCTTCAATAAATATTTTGCTTTAGACCCTTTAATATATTTATCAAATTCTTTAAACTTCTTTGAACGCATAAATTTTGGATAACGAGCTTTTATAACGTTTTCGTATTCAACAATTTTTGATTTTATAAGTTTTTTATGATATTCAAGTTTTTCACAACGAGAATTTGAATCTACAAAATCTGTAACTTTTAATAACTCTTTTTGATATACCTCCGTATTTTCATCATTGAAAATAAACTCTAAAGTCCCGCCTGTACGTTCCATACGAGGTTCTATTATAGAATGAATATAATGAGCAAACTCATGCACCAATGTTGGGATAAATCTTTCTTTTGAGATATTTTTAGAAATATCAATACGCTTACGTAAGAAAAAACCCTGATGCCCACGAGCCTTAGTCGAAGTGTGAACATCTAACCCTAAATTCTCAAAATATGCAATAAGCTCTTTTTCCATAAAAACATTATGATAAATTTTAAAATTATTTGCAAGTTAATAATGCTTTTAACTTAACCGCAGGGTTGTAGTTTGGCAGAATTTCTAAACATGTAGCTATAGATTTGGCACAATTTGTATAATCTTTTTCGTTATGATAAAAAATATAAGCCAACAAATAGTGTAATTCTGGGTCTTGATAAAATTTATCTTTCGCTCTTCTCAAGAAAAATAAAGAAGCAGGCATTAAATTATTTGCCCAAAAAGCTCGACCAATAAATTTATAACATTCTGGATTATAGTACGCCATAAAATCTGCATATCTAATGATTTTTTCAACATACTTTTCCTTGCAATACAAGATAAATATACTCAAGTCTAGTTCCAAGAAATTCCTAACCTGAAAATATGTAGGGAATGACCTAATATCGTCTTTAATTAACTGCAAAAGGAAAAGCCCCCACGCGGCACGACTATCATAATCCTTTGCAAGCGTAAAGAGCTTTTCTGCTTTATTTAATTCATCTAAAACTATACAACAGTAACCTGCTTCAACATAGTACCCGTTAGATTCAAAATATGCTCGACATCCTTTAATTCTACCAGCCAAAAAGTCTTTTTTTACTTTTTCATATTCTGATAACATAGGCACTACCAACGGATAACTGGTTATAGTGTCAAATTACCCATCATTGATTGCATCATCAATGATTGAATCACCTCAGGAGATAATTTTTTATCACCTTGTTCAGACATATATGGTAACAAATCCATCATATCATTACGCTCAGCTGTTGATTTTTCTGAACCAAAAAGCATTTGTAATTCTTCGATTTCTTGTTTTTGTCTAATATATTCAGGGTCTTTTGACAATTCTTCAAACATTTTTGATGGTTCTGCGTATGCTAATTTAATCATACCTGAGTCTGAATGTTTGTCATCAAATTTTTGAATATCTTTAAGGTTTTTGTTTTCTTGAGCATCAACTTCTGGACTATCTGGAGCTTCTTCTGTAGCGTTAACCGCATCCATAATCTTTCTTAATTGAAGTTGTTTGTACTCTTTCTTCAATTCAGGAGAGAAGCCATCACCATAAGGTGCATTGATAAATGCATCTAACTCAGCATCTTGTTTTCCGAATGGAAGAACATGTTCTTTCTTCTTATCTTTATTTTGAGAATTATCATTATTATTTTCATTTTCCACTTCAAGAGGAGATAATGTTGCTTTCAACTTAGCAAGATTTCTATTAACCAAAACTTCAGGATCAATAGGAGTTAAGTCAGTAGATTCAACCATTTTTACATATGGATAAATTAGTTCTGGCTCATTTACGTTTTCAAAACATGCTTCAGTTTCAACACCTAAGATACAATTACGGCCATTTGTCGCATATTTAACAATCATTGGGTTATCGTTTAATTCAATAACTTTTTCATATGCCATAACCGCATTATCTTTATCACTTATTTTTGAATAGCTCATAGCTAAATAATAGAAACCTAAAGTATCATTAGGATATAGTCTTACGTAAGCGATACTTTCTTGTAAACATCCAGAATAATCGCCCACACGATATTTTTCAACAATACTATCAAAAGAAGGTTCAGGATAGAATGAAGGACCAGTTAGCCAACCTGGAGTTGCTTCAGGATCTGTATAAACATTTCTTGAAGACTCACGTAGGGTTTCATTACGAGTCTTTGTAGCTTCCTCAGTTTGAGACTCACTACCCTCTGTAAAACTTGCTGGATCAATATCACCTACACCCATGCCATCATTTTGAGCTGCCATAGAGTTTGAATAAAAATCGCTCATTACCTGTTCATTTGAATCATTACTTGTCGCAGCTGATGGATGAGTATCTTCGTATAAATTGTAATTTGTTAGTGGATTTTTCCAAGCTGCAAAAGTCATTGGTGATACTGTATTCATCACCATTACAGTTGCTAGTAATAAGCCTATTTTCTTCTTCATTAATCTGTCCTCTTTTATTTTCTTATAATAAAAATTTCTTCTTTTTCAACGTTATTATATGATATTATATTAATTACGTCATAATACAAACGGATGATATTCTTAGATTTTTTTCGCAAATTTACATCCGCAATAATTTTGTCTATATAAATTTAACGATTTTGAAATCTGATTTGTTTTCAAAAATCCATCTTGTTTTCTAAAGTTTTCTGCAAGATATCTCAAATTCATATCTTGAGCTATTTTTTCCCCAATTTTCGTTAATTTCTCATAATTTTTATGAGGACTAATAACAATTGAAGTTGTAAATTCTTCAATATTTAATTCTTTTGCTAGCTCTGCTGTCTTTTGCAATCTAAGTTCAAAACATTTGTCACATCTTAAACCTTTTTCTGGCTCATCTTCAAGACCTTTTACATACCCTTCATAAATTTCTAGTTCATATTCGCCAACAATTAATTCACAACCAAAATGTTTACATAAAGTTTTTTGGGCTTCTAAGCGTCTTTCATACTCCTCTGATGGATAAATATTTGGATTATAAAAATAAACAACAACAGAATATCCCATATCCTGCAATAAAGATATGGGATAACCTGAACATATTGCACAACAAGCGTGCAACAGAATTTTTTTAGAATAAACCTCTTGTTTTTCCACCACGTTTAATAATCCATTTCTTGAATTCTGGGTATCCTCCTTTTGGAATTCCCATTTCAACATCATCACCCATTTGCATTGTAGGAGTTCCAAATAAGTTTTTAGATACAGCATAATCAATATCAGCATTAATTATATCTGCAACTTTTTTACTTCTTGCATCTTTTTTCAATTTATCCATATCTAAATCAAAGCCTGATTCTTCAAGAACTCGAATTACTTCAGCTTCAGATGCTGGTTTTTTATCAAAGAATAATGAGTTAACTTCCCAGAATTTACCTTGCATATGAGCAGCTTCAGCATATTTTGCCATTGTGCAAGAACCTTTATGAAATTCTTGTGTCATATATTTATTACAAGCAGTATCAAGTGGTAAACTATGGTGTTCAATTCTTAAATTTGTGAAGTCTTTTGATAATTTATGAACCATCATATTAAATACTGAACACATAGGACACATATAGTCTGAATAAACATGTAAAACAACTGCATCTTCAGCTTCTGAACCCAATACATTACCTGTAGTTGCATACTTATTTGTTTTAGATTTTAGGAATTCACCATATCCACGCTGGCTTTTTAAAGCTGGAGAGAACACTGCAGTTGTATAAGTCCAACTTAAAAATGCAACCGCACAAATCATTACAACAACAAATGCGACTCTATATGGAATTGGTTTTAATGCATCTGTAAAATCTATCCAACTTTGTTTAATTGCAGTAACAAAATCACCTTCAATACCAAGTACAGCAACAATACCAATTATCAAATTAACAATATATGTTGCAGCACACATTATACAAAGTTTTTTAATTCCAAATAAACTTACACAAAGTAAAATCATTGAGATTGTAAAAGAAATTACACCCAAAGATGCAATATAATGATACTTATTTTTAAACACTTCTAAAAATTTTAAACCTGGTAACTTTTTTAATCTATCAACACACATCAACATCATCATAAATAGGTATAAAAACATTCCCCAATATGCCAAAGGAACTCCAAAAAATTGAGATTCAGTTGTTCTTGCAACAGCATCACAATCCATAAAATCGCTAATCGCACAAGCACTCGGAAGTGCATATTGGTTGAAGTTCGCTTCATGATATACAATTGCTAAATATATAGTTAACGAAAATCCAGTTAACATTAATATCCACAATGCAATATTTTTCAAAAGATTTTTTTTACTTTCTTCCATAATCTCTCCCCTTATCTATAGATGGTTATAAATATATATTACATTTACAAAATAAATTAATCAACCAACTTAATATCTATTGAAGAAAAATGATATTAATGGTAAAATACTAGGTGTTTAAAAGGGATAAGAAATTGAATAGACAATTTTTAACACAATTCTTAAATAAAATTTCTAACTTCCCAAACTGGGTGAAAGAGATTATTTATATGCAACTGTCAGAAGAAATTAATAAAGACAGCAATTTGGCATATTCTTTTGCGACTTACAAACCAGTTTTAACATATAAAGGAAAATGTGAATTAGATTTCAAAAAATCTGGATTTGATACAAATATTTATAACATTTTATCTGCAGCCGATAATGATAGTAGCATTTCAGATATCACAATAAATACCTATCTTTCAATGGAAGAAGTGGCGGGATATTTTCTATTCGGAGTAGATGAAGGATATTTTGAAATCCCAGACAATTCTCAAATCTTAAGTATTGCTGGATTCTTAGCGGGAAAACTTCGAACTGGTGAATACTTTATGAACAGTGGAACAATTTCTGAAAGTGAACTAAATTCAGCCATCGAAAATCACGAACAGAATAAAGAAAACAAAAAATTTGGGCAATCGTTAATTGAACTGGGACTAATTACTCAAAAACAACTTGAAACCATTTTACTTATAAAAGACGAAGCTAAAAAAAGATTTATTCTTGACCATAATGACGTTCCAGAAATCAGCCAAGAATATGTAAAAGAATCAGATACTTACCAAAAACAAATTGAAGATTTAAAAGAAGAAAATAATAAATTAAAATCTAAGTTAGAACAGTTATTAACAATGGTAAAGAGAAATGATTAACAAAAACACAGAACCGGCAAAACTTGTGGTATTTATCAGAGATGGTCTTATTGAAAAAGAATACTTTGGCTACATTGTAAGATGCGATAAGATGCACATAGAAGAACGAATTGGAGAGGATAAAAATTATCCGTTTTATTTACGTTCTTGTGCAAACCCTCTTCAAGCTTCACTATTAATTGACCACGAATTAGATAAAAAATTTAATTTAACAGATGAAGAAATCGCAATTTGTGCATCAACTCATGCCGGTGAAAAGATACATACTGAAGTTGTTCGAAGTGTGTTGAATAAATTTGGAATTTCTCCAGAAAAGTTAAAATGCGGAGCTTGTGGTGATAGTAATTTAGCTCTTGAAAATCACTGTTCAGGGAAACACGCAATGATGCTTGGTCTATGCAAAGTAAACGATTGGGATATAAATAGTTACGACAATATAAATCACCCCGTACAAAAAGCTATCCAAGAAAAAATAAATAAACTTTGTGAAGTAAAAACATCTTACCCAATTACGAAAGATAATTGTGGGGTGCCAGTTCATTCTATGCCATTAGCAAACATTGCTAAAGGTTATTTGAATCTATTCTGTGACCCTAAATATGCAAGAATTAAAAAAGCGTTCTTGTATCATTCTTTTTTAATTGGTGGAGCAGATAGAACAGATACAAAAATTATTTCACTCTCATCAAATCTCATTGCAAAAGTTGGAGCAAGTGGTCTTTGTGTTGTTGTAAACACAGAAATTGAAGAAGCATTTGTTGTAAAACTTTGCGATGAAGACCTAAAAGTCCGAGAGCTTGTTACTATCGATTTAATCAATAACTTACATTGGGCAAAAATTGAAATCCCACACACAATAGAAACAAACAAACACGAAATTATTGGCGAAATAGTTACTCTGTTACGTAATTAAGACTAACTCGGTCACCAAAATAATTTTGAATGTCTTGGTTATAACCAACTATTTGATCTGCAAAATTCTTCCCTTTTGCCTTGCATTCTTCTCGTAACAACTCTACACCTTTATCATAAAGAGCCTGTGCTGTTGCCACATTAGTTTGAGGGACTTTACCATCATACATTTTTACAGCTATTGAAATATCGAACAATCTACGTTTTGCAAGCCCGCTCATTTCTTTACCAGTATTCGTCGCTTTTATATTTGTAAATTTATTTATTGCAGCCTCATATTTACCAGATTTCAAACAATATGTTAAACCTTCAGATTCTTTAATAATTGCATTACCTTTGTTAAACACCATATCTAATAATGCTTCTTTCATTGGTTGAGGCATTTTATCATAATTATTTTGACCAATAATTGCTGCAATATTTTCTTCTGCTTCCAATAAATCACTTGCAAAAAGTTCACAAACTTCTGCATCTGACAAATCTAAATCACCATATTTTTTTATTATTTCTTGTTTATCTTTATCATTTTGAATAGCGTGCCCAATACCAATAGTTTTAACTCCAGCTTTGTCAACATATGGAGTATTATGGAACTTGTTATCAGGAGTATTAGGAGCATCTTCTGCTTTTTTCCATTGTTTTACAAAAGCTTCACTAAGACCCATTGCTTTTGCAACATCAGATAAATTTTTAACATTAACTATCTTACGTGCAGATGGGATATTCACACTTTGTCCAAGTTTTAATCTTGTATCTGCATTAAACCCTGGATTTACAGAATATAATGCTTCTAAAGATACTCCATATTTTCTTGAAATTTTTGATAATGTATCACCCGCAGCAACTGTATGAACTTTTGGTGGGGATTTTTGGATATATTTCTCACGTTCAATTTGAGCATCCGTAATCTCTTTGCCATATTTAATTTCACTAGGATTTTCTGTTTTTTGACCAGAAGTCATCTGAACAGGCTTTGCTGGTGTTGATTTTTTAGTAGTGTCAACACTTGAAGCTCTTCCTAGAGAATCTGTTCTTTCTGTGAATATTGCTCTTAATTTATCTAACATTTTTACCTTATTTTTGTTCAAAATATTCTTCGATACTACTAAATGTTGCTGATATAAATTGATCTTGATAATTTGGATCAACAAGTTTTCCGCTATCAGGACCTGTCATATAATCAATTTCCAACAATGCGGACGGAATACCTTGACTTGCTCTTAATACATAACTATTTGTTGCAACCGCTGTTGTATCTTTCATCATAATATCTTCTTGAGCACCAAGGTTTCTGTACAAAGTTTGTGCAAATAGAGAATCTCTTGAATCTCCGTCATTATAACAGATTACAGAACCTGTTGTTTCTGGTTTTCTACTTGAATTACAATGTAAGGAAACAAACATTGTCTTGTCTGCACCAAATCTTGTCTTATATTTTTTCGTTAAATTTTCAACTGTATTATGCCTTGAGTTATCCATTACATCTACTCTGCCTTGAAGAGTAACAACAGTATAACCCTGTTTTCGTAATCTCTGAATTAAATCTTCAGAATAATTTGTTGCAATATCATATTCTTCAACGGCATAATATTCATTTGAACCATCCTCTTTTGGGAGATAAGAAAATGTACCAGCATCAAACGCCGCTGAGGCAAATCCACCATGACCAGTGTTTACAATAACACATTTACCATTAGACTTACCAATTGGGGCAAGTTCTTTTACTTCTGGAGTTTGCACAATATTCCCTTTACCATCCAATTTTGGAGTTGGTCTAGTTATTGTTGATACATCAACGGTTGCCCATCTTGCTTTTGCAATTTCGATTTCTTTTTCTTCTTTTGATAGAGTTGGATCATCTTGAATTCTTTGTATCAAAACTTCTCTGAATGAAGGGTAGTATTGTCCTGTTCTTGAATCTCTGACACCTTCATAGAAATGTTTTTCTCTATCTCGTCTCGCATCTTTTAGAATTTGCTGTCCTTTTTGTTCAGCCTTAGTTTGACCAGCTGGAGGTAAATTTTTATCATAAGTTGGCGTGTAACGAGTTTTCATATCATCGCCACTACCATTGATTAATCGATTAATCATGTTATCAAGATTTTCAGTATCGACAAACCCCCAACCGTTAAATTCATCATCTAACTCTTTAACAAATTCTTCACGATATTCCTTTGTGCCAAAAGTTCTTTCAGACAATGTATCGTAAATATGCATAACAGCATCTTTTCTAACTTGCTTGCCATCACCAGATTCACTTGTAATAGCTTCAATCAAAGATTCTCCAGTATTTAAAGACTTGTATTGTAAAACAACTTCTAACGCATTTTTAGGAGTAACTAAATTTAACAATACTTGGAAATCTCTTTCATCAACAGCACCTTTGATTAAATTATCATCAATCAAAGCTTCCATTTCTTTTGCAATTTCTTTAGGTGAAGCTGTCATATAATTAATATATTTATCAAGCGTTGCTGTATTCATTGGAAATACACCTTCTGCCTGTTCCTTTAACTCAGCTTTAAACAATTCTCTAACTTTTTCAGGTGTTCCTAAACTGTCCGCATAAGCATCGAAAACATGTCCAATTGCTTTTTGTCTATCACTTGAATCACTAGAAGTTTCATCTGCTATTGCTTCAAAAATAGATTCTCCCGTATCTAACTTATCATATGCAGCTATAACTTCAGCTACATTATCTTTATTAATTAGATTCAACACTTCATTAAAAGTTTCAGTACCAACAGCTCCCCTATTATCATCAACTTCTTTTTCTAACTGAGAAGCAATAATTTCAGGAGTACCAATCATTCTAAGAAGCATATCTTCCATACGTTCAGTATCAACAAAGCCTGAATCTTCAAATCTTGCGTTCAATTCGTTTTCGAATTTTGTACGATTTTCAGGAGCTGAATTTGTAGCCTTTGCCAATGCATCATAAATATGCATAACGGCAGCTTTTCTATCTTCAGGTTTACTACCTGTTTCACTTGTAATGGTGTTAATTAAACTTTCTTTTTTGTTATCTGGATTGTCATTATATTGCAATAATACTTCAGTAACATTTTTGGAATTAATTTGCTCGATTAAGGCATCAAAATCAGGACGTCCTACCGCTTTTGAATTATCATCTGCGAATTCATAAATTTTTTGTCCCAATTCAGCTGGAGTATAATCTGAATTCCATTTTCTTCTATTTTCTGCGGCAGAAGTTGTTGCAGCTTTAGATGGATCTCTAACAACTTCCTGTTTTGGGGCGGAAGTTGTATCTTTTTTAGCTGTTGAATCTGGTTTTTGTGTTTCAACAGGTTTTGTTTCCGCTTTTTTTGCAGTATCTGCCGCTGGAGCTGGAGTTGTTGCTTGAGCAGGTGCAGGTGTTGTAACTTTAGCAGAAGTATTACCTTTATACTGAGCAGGTTTATTGATTACATAAAATTGTTCGCCACTTTTTACAGTATAATCACGCCATTTACTATGATCAATACCATTTAAGATACAAAACGCTTTCATATCCATTTCATTCATAGTAATCGCAAGGTTATAAATACCTTTACCACTGGCTGTAGGTGATTTTTTCAAATGAGCTTTTAAATCTTCTACAGAAATACCCAATTGTTCCGCAGCTTTTTTTAAAGTTTTATCATCTGGGAATTTTCTTTCAGAAGAAGTCGCAGAAACTGAGGCTGTTCCTTTTGCTGAGCTTGCTCCATTTACATTTGAAAATACCATTTTACTTTCTCCATTAAAAGTACACACATAACAAATATCGGCATTATCAAAGATAAACTTTAATAATACCGATACAAATGTTATGAAAGTTTACAATCTAAACTTAGACGCCAAAATACTCTTCAATTGCATCAGCAACAGCTTTCATTGTATCTTGTCTAAAATTTAAAGAATCGATATTCTTCAAGTCATCAGGATTAGATTGATAACCCATTTCTAGCAATATGGATGGAATTGATGCAGTATTTCTCAAAATACCTAAACCACTGTGTTGAGATTGAGTATCAGGTTTTACTGCACAGTTATCGAATTTTTCAAACCTTTTATCAACTTTATCTGCTAAATTTTTATCGGCTTGGTCATAATAGAATATTTCTAAGCCTTCAGGCTTTGAAGAACCCGCCGCATTACAGTGAAGACTGATTAACATATGAGGTTTGAATTTAGCTTTAGCCGCACCTGCTAATCCTGCACTTCCTCCAGTATAGATAACAGTCGCACCACGAGATGTCAATTCTCTAATCAACTCATCTGCAAAGTTTCTATTTTTATACCATTCATAAATTACTTTACCTTTTGAATCCATAGCAGAAGTACCAGGTGCAAAGCTCTTTTTCGCCCCCCAACCATGACCAGCATTGACCATAATTGTTTTTCCTTTTAAATCACCATTTTTATTTGTTGGGTTAAATTTAATAACTTCAGCTTGAACTGCTCCATTTGGACCGATAGGAATCAATGGTTTTTTACCACCAGTTGCAACTTTTTCACCAGGTTTAGCAGTTACATAACCACACTCTGGAACTTTATAAGTGCCTGTTTTTGAGTCTTTTACCCTTGCTCCTCCAGCAGCAGCTTCAGCTTCAGAAGCCGCAGCTTTTGTACCAAAGATATACAATTTTTCATTTGCCTTAGGTTCATAATTTTTAGGAAGTCCATTTAACTCCATAATTTCAGTTTTAGTCATACCATTTGAATTCGCCAAAATCCAGCTCCAACCTTTACCAGCTTGTACAGTCAAAGTTGGAACGTTTTTTATGACTTGACCTTCATTGATACTTGAACTTTTTAAGCCTGTACGTTTTAAAAAGTCGTTAACATTCATATTAAAACTATCAGCAATCGCATATAACGTTTCGCCTTTTTTAACAGTATATTGACCTTTTGCTCTATCTGAAGCTTCGTCAGAAGCTACTGCAGTAGTTGTAGATGTAGAAGAAGCCCCAGACGTTGAAGCACTTGGATTTGCTTTTTTAATTTCTTCAGCAGTAAACGCTCTAAAGAATTGTTCTCCTTCTTTTGGCACATAATTTTTGTCGATATTATTTAAAGTACAAAAGTCATTAAGACTCATGCCAGCAGCTCTTGCAAGAGCTGATAAACCTTGACCTTGTTTACACTTTACAGTCTTAAAACCTGTTAATTCTTCACCTTTAGACAATGATGTTTTAGATTCTGATCTACCAATCAATTTCATCAATGTTTTATAATTATCAACTCCAAAACGCTTTGCAATTGTAGAAAGAGTTTCCTTAGCCCCTACACGGTAACGACCATTTTTTCTTGCTTCTACAATTAAATCTTCTTCTGTTTGCGGTTTATTTGCAGGTTGCATCGCATACGATGATACCCCAGAAATTTTTTCTACCATAGGTACACTTCTCCTATAAAATTTTAATACACAAAAAACTAAACGACATACTTATAGAAGAACTTTAACATTTTTTGAATTAAGTTACAAAGTTGTTACAAACTAAGTATTAAAAATTCTATCACCTGCATCACCCATACCAGGAACAATATAACCCTTTTCGTTCAAGTGATCATCAATTGCGGCGGTGATAATTTCAATATCAGGATAATGTTTTTGAATATTTTTAATTCCCTCAGGTGCTGCAATAATACAAATACATTTGATATTTTCAACAGGAATACCTTTACTTGCATACAAATCAATTGCCGCAAGTAGTGAATTACCAGTAGCTAACATTGGGTCAGTTATATAAATATAAAATTTTTCAGGATTTGTAGCATCCATAGGAACTTTGTTGTAGTACCAAACAGGTTTCAAAGTTTCTTCATCACGATACATACCAATATGGCGAATAGTAGCTTGTGGAAGAATATCAATTGCTTCATCAGTAAAAATTAAACCCGCTCTTAAAATTGGAGAAATAATCAATTCAATATTTGGATCAACGGTTTTTGCCTTAAATGTAGTCAAAGGAGTTGTAACATCTTGTTCCACAAGTGGTAAATTCTTTGCTGCCTCATACAAAAGACATCTTGTAATTTTACGAGTAGCAATCCTTACACCCTGACTATCAGTATCTTTATCACGCATTGTGCATAAGTTTAATGCAACTACAGGATTATCAATAACTCTAACTTTCTCCAAATTCATATTAACTCCTATTCACTTTTTTTATTCGCTCCACCTTTAAATGGTGCAGTAAATTCTTTTTCCATTTTTATCACAGAATCTAATGATTTATTAACTTGGTCTAACATTTTTTCAGTTTCGACAGGCATAACCACATTCTTTGGAACAGATCCACTTGATGTAAACTCAAATTGACTTGAGGCATAATCCAATGTTGTAATAATTGAATCTAGCTCTTTGAAAATACTATCAAACAATGACATTACTTTACTCAATCTTGTAGGAGCTTTAATTCTAATAATTTGATCAGTAGGATGATTTTTATCAGGTGGATAAATCTCTAACGCTTTTGAACCGCCCAAACCAAAAGCCTCAACTGTCGCAATAGAACCAGTCGGCAAAACTAATCCCTCTTGTTCTACAATAAATTTTATATACACATCAGAAGATGCAATTTGGATTTTTTTAACATGACCAATTTGAACGCCTAAAAACTTCACTGGAGAACCAACAATCAAACCATCAACATCATCCATAAAAATTTGATACGTTTTATATTGTTTTTGGTGCTTGTAATTGTTGTATCTAACACCCACAACAACAATGGCTACAATAACTAACCATATTACAAATTCAATCCAAGCATATACTCTGACATTCTTAAATAACTTCATAGCTTTTATTATACACTAAATTCTTCTATAATATAATTATTAATATTTAATTTAACACATTTTTATAATAAATTAGAAACTATGTTGAACCTAATAAAATCAATTATTTATGAATTTTTATCTTACTTTGTACCTGAAAGATTAACCTACAAAATTACAGGTAAGTGCAAAAAATGTGGAAAATGTTGCAACTATATGTACAGCGTTGATACCTATACTGAAAAAGAATTTGAAATTATGCAAAAGATTTTCCCAACATATAAAAGATTTTATATTAAAGGTCGTGATGATGAAGGTAATCTAATCTTTGCCTGCAAACTTGTAACCCCAGAAGGACTATGTTCTGATTATAAACATAGACCAAGAATGTGTAGAAAATATCCTGCTAAAAAAATTTCTTACCCAGGAAAACTCCACGAAGGCTGTGGTTACACTGTTCATATAAAAAAATTTGAAGATTACCTAAAGTAGAATTAAACAACTCCCCGCAATCATTATAACTGCCCCAATTAGTTTTTTAATTACATTACTTTCTTTAAATACCTTATAACCAAAAATAATTGCGACAATACTAGACAACTGGAATAATGCCAACGACAACCCTACATCTAACTTCTCAAACACAATATTTGTCGAAAATTGCATCAACCCTAAACAAACAGCAATTATAAAAATTGCGAATACATCTTTTTTAAAAAGAGGCTGGAATTTCTTTTTCAATAACAAAACAAGTATCAAAGAAAATATAAAACCTGAAAAGCACCATAAAATAAAGCATTCCTCTGGCGAAGAAATTAAAATTATCTTTTTTAAAACTGCCGCTTCTGCCCCAGTAAGAAATAATGCACAAAATCTTAGAACAATGTCTTTTCGCTTGAATAGAGAGAGTTTAAACCCACCCTTTACGGTATCAAAAATAAACCAACTTCCACAAATGATTAACAACACCCCTAAAATAGACTTTATACTTGGAATTTCTCCCAGTATCATAAACCCAAACAAAAGCCCCACAAGGCATTTATAAGAATTAATAGGCCCTAATACAGATAGCTCACCATATTGAAGTGCTTTTATTAAACAAACAGTCCCTAAAGTACATAAAAAACCAGCCAACAAAACATAATTCCAAAAACTGAAACTATATGAAACAAAATTATAATCAGCCATACAAAGAGTACCAACACAAATCAGACTTAACAGTCCATATGAATATAGATTTATTAAAACTGCTGAATGCCTTTCTGATAAAGCTTTTTGCAACATATTAGCAATAGGATTTGAAAAAATCCTAAAAACTAAAGCACAAATTGTCGTCAACATAGACTACATCATACCTTTTCTGTTAAAGAATACCGCAACAATACAAGTTGCAACAACAGAAATTATGATTACAAATAAAAATCCTAATGGATTTGCACCAAACGGGATTGGCACGTTCATACCCCAGAAACTACCAATCATCGTTGGGATAGACATGATAATTGTAATCGCTGCCAAGAATTTCATCACTAAGTTTAAGTTATTATTGATAATTGACGCCATACAGTCCATCATACTTTCTAAAATGGTTCTATGCATTTCAACCATCTCAGCAGCCTGTTTATTTTCAATGATAACGTCTTCTAGCATATCAATATCATCTTCTGTAAATTTCAAAATTCTTTGTAAAGATGGAGCGTTAACCATTCTCAAAAGTTTTTGTAATACTAACTGGTTATCTTTTAAGGCAGTTGTAAAGTAAACTAAAGATTTTTGAATTTCCATCAATTGGAATAAAGCCTTATTATTAGTTGTTTTTCTCAAAGAATCTTCAATATTTTCAGTCTGTTTATTAATAATATTCAAATATCTCAAATAGAATTTTGCAGCTCTGAACAAGATATTCAACATAAAATGAGCTTTATGTCTTGTGTCAAAGAACTTAGCAGTATCTTCATTGAATGAATTAATAATTTTATTTTCATGAGAACAAACTGTAATAATACTTTCAGGAGTAAAAATCAAACCCAAAGGTAAAGTATCAAAGTTACCTTCTTCATCCATCACTGGCACGTTAGTAATGATTAAAAGATTGCCATCTTCAAATTCCATACGAGATAACTCGTCGGCGTCCAGTGAGTTGTTTAAGAAACTTTCATCAAGCCCCAACACAAGAGCAACCTGTTGAACTTCTTCACGAGTAGGATTTATCAGGTTAAACCAAGAACCTGATACAGCTTCATTAAGATTTAATTTTTGTAGGGTACCATTGTCTTGTGTTTTAGTGATTTCTAACATAATAATCGCTTCCTGAATGCCTAACTTAAGACAATTAAACTACACTTTTTTTTAAAGTTCAATAGTACAAAAAATGGAATTTACAAAAAATAAATAAGTTAAAGATTAATACTCTTCAACGGTATCTTCATCATCTTTTGACGCATTATACATATTTTGAAGTTTTTTCACTCTCAAGATTTCTTTCAAATCTTCAGTAATTTTATCTTCTTCATCTAAAACGGCTTTGCGTTTTTTAGCATTAAGAACGTTAGCAACATTCATCATTGCAAGGGAATTAAGCGTTGCTCTAAGCACCGCACTTTGGTCCATATATTGATTTTGTTGAGCTGGCATAGATTCTTCTTCTCCACCACGTTGAGAGAAGTATTCGCCGCCTTGGCCCATCTTATCATCTGATAATTTTGCAGCTGTTCCTGAAATATCTCCGCTTTTAAAATTAAAAGCTCCACCGATACCAAAGAAACCTGCAGATCTGTTATCGACCATAGTTTCTAACCCTTCCACGAAAATCCAAGAATTACAAAGACTCCTAAACCTCCGTGTTTCATAATATCCTACACATTATAAAATGCGTGATGTGTTATTAACTCGTCTGAACGGATTATTTTGCTACTATGTAAACAAAATTTTACAATCCGCTTGTTTTAGTACCTCTTATTTAAACGCCTACAATACTACTATTATAGCATATTGTATTGAAAAATACAACCCAATATGATATAATTACATGTATAATTATGAGTTAAGATAGAATTGAGGATTAAAGGATGAAAAGATTAAATAAAGCTTTTACGTTAACTGAATTATTGGTTGCTTTAGGTGTAATCGCAATACTTTGTGCAGTGTTGTTACCAGTTATTTTTAACTTGATGCCAAACCAAAATATCATTATGGCAAAACGTGCATACTACACAATTCAAACAGCTATCAGTGAAATGCTTAACGACGAAGCTTGTTATCCAGACAGAACAAGTTCTGTTGATAGACCTAGAGTTGGCTTAGATGATGGTATCGGATATGTAGGTTGTGGTCCTTGGAAAAGTGTAACTAGTGACAACAGCCAAACAAAATTCTTATATGTATTTAAAGACAAATTAGGTTTATACACTGAAGGTGCAACTACAGAAAACAACAAAACAAAATTTTCAACTCCCGATGGTATGGATTGGGCAATAACTGATTTTGCATTTACAAACACAGGTACAGGTACTGGTGGTTCCGTTCAAATTACTGTCGATGTAAACGGTAAAGATGCACCAAACTGTGCTGGTGATGGATATTCATATGCTACTCAACTTGGCACAGGTAATGACTCAGCTTGTAGCGGAAGAACTAGCGGTTATGATAGATTTAGAGTTAAAATCTTAGGTAACGGTCAAGTTATCATTAGAGCTGAAGACAAATGGGCAGTCAACGCAGTTAAAGTTAACCGCAACATCACAAGTGATAAAAACTCTAACGACGAAGATTAATATTAATAAAGTAGTCGGATAATCGCGCCGCAAGGTGAGGAAAGTCCGTGCATCCCAGAACAGGCCGCCGGAGAAACTCCGGACGATGTGAATCGGTGGATAGTGCCACAGAAATGAAGACTGCCGATGGGCTTTATGCCACAGGCGATGGTGCAACGGTGAGTTAAGAGCTTCACCAGTGGTATCGAGAGGTACCAGCTAGGTAAACCCCGGTCGGATGCAAGATTGAATCGAAGGTTATAAAGGTTGTTCGCCCACTTCGGAAAAATCGCTAGAGATTAGGAGCAATCCTAATACCAGATAGATGATTATCTAAAACAGAACACGGCTTACGGGCTACTTTATTTATTCAAAAGACGGACTTTTACAGTTCGTCTTTTTGCGTTATAATAATTTTAGAAAGAGGGATTTATGAAAAAAGGTTTGTTTATAACATTTGAAGGTGCCGATGGTTGTGGCAAAACAACTCAATTAAATTTATTAAAAGAACATTTAGAAAATAATGGTTACGAAGTTGTCCTAACTCGTGAACCTGGAGGTAAAGGCTTAGGTGAAAAAGTTAGAGAAATTTTATTAAATTACGATGGAGAAGTTTCAAATCGTTGCGAATCTTTTTTGTTCTTAGCAGATAGGGCACAAAATATAGATATTATTGTAAATCCCGCAATTGAACAAGGGAAAATTGTACTTTGCGATAGACACACAGATAGTTCTGTTGCTTACCAAGGTTATGGCAGAGGATTAGATATCAATCAAATTAACACCTTAAACAACCTTGCAACAAACAATAAAAAACCAGACTTAACACTTGTATTTGATGTTGATATCGAGACTTCTATGCAAAGAGTTGGAAATGAAAAAGACAGAATGGAAAGTGCTGGAAAAGAATTCTTTAACAGAGTTAGAAATGGTTATTTAGAACTTGCAAAACAAGAACCAGAAAGAATTAAAGTAATTGATTCTACAAGATCTATTGAAGAAGTTCAAAAAGATGTCCTTGAAATCATAAAAACAAAATTAAACTAACAAAAATAATAATGTTCAGACTTCTAATATATGAAGGTGAATTATGTACATAACCCCATTAAATCAACACTATAATCCAAACTTTCAGGCTTACGAAAAAACATTTGTAATAATTAAGCCAGATGCTGTTAGACGTAATCTTGAGGGTATAATCCTGTCTAAAATTAAAGATACAGGACTAGAAGTGCTTGATGAATGGAGTGGAGTTGCTCCAAGAGAAATGATTGAAGGGAATTATATCCAATATAAAGAAAAACCTTTCTTCCAAGAATGGGTTGATTTTATGATGTCTGGAAGATTAAGAGCAATTGTTTTAGGCGGCGACGATGCCATAGATAAAGCAAGCACCCTAAAAAAACAACTTCGTAGCGAATACGCACCAAACGAAAAAAGATTGAATCTTATTCACTGCTCAGATGATGTTGAAAAAGCAAGAAAAGAAATTGCAAACTTTTTAGACACCAAAGCTTAAAAACCTTTAACTAGCTGTTGATTTGCAAACTTTGGTTCATAACTATTTAACTCAGAATAATCAATTCCTGATGCTACAAAATCAGCATTCGCCCCATATTCATCACCTGAACGTTTTTTTGCCCAACCACGCTCAGCGTATAGTGATTTTAATTCATTTGCATATTTTTCTTGGTTTTGCGATGCAAAAGCAATCAATGTATTGTATGCTGAAATTGCTATTACATATTCTTCCATTAAATAATACATATAAGCCATATCTGAAGAAATATAGAATCTGTTTTGTACATCCTTAGCATCTAAAGATGCCAATAAATCATTATATTCTTGAACAATAGTCTCAGGAATATTGTTTTCTATTTTAAATATAGATTTAACCCAAAGCATTTGAGATTCCTGAAGTGTAGACATTTTTTTCTTGGTTACATATTCATTAAAAACATCAACTGCTTCTTGAGATGTACTCATTTTTTTCTGTAGATACAATAAATTTGCAAATCTTACATAATCTTTTTTTGAAAACTTTTTACCTGACATATTTAAAACAGATTTATAATCTTTTAACGCACCTTCATAGTCTTTTGACATAAATTTCGCATACGCTCTCAAATCATAAATTGTTTCATTTTTTGGATAAAGTGCAAAATATGTATTAGCAGTAGAAACAGCCTGTTTAAACAAATTACGTTTTGACTTTAACTGTAATTTTAAAACACCTGTCATAATAAATGACGGAACAAAAAATAATGCAATAACAATTATCACAGCTAAAACTTTTGATTTCAAAAGTGATACATAAGAATCATATTTTTCTTGAGTTATCGGCGGTCTAAATTCAGTAATTTCATATTTCCCAAAATGAGTAATTAGATATTCTCTATACAAATATGAACAGAATAATCTTGCTAAAGTAATAATTCCAATCCATAAGATTTCAAATAACAAAAGAGCTAAAAGAGAAAATTTTATTTGGATAAAAATAAAATATAAAACAACAGGAGTTAAAAAATACACCCATTTTAATTTTTTATCCAAATCAAAACGAAATTCTAAAGCTTTACCCACATTAGATTTAGGAATTGAAGTTCTATATAAATTCCCAGTTTCCTTAACAAAACAGTAATTTCTAAAGACACAATTACCCTCTTTATCTACATAATACAATAGCGGATTACTAATTATTTCTAACAATTTCTTTAACATAACACCAACATCATACTTAATTTTTACAAACACTTACTTATTTATCTCAACTTTTTTATCAAAGTTATAGATATCAGTTGAGATACTTAGATTTTCTTTAATATCAATAACATCCAATCCTTTAAAATTATAAATAACATTAATTCTTTCAGGATTGTTTGCATATTCTTTTGCCATAATCGCCCCTATAATTGCTTCTAAATGGGATACTGGCATCATATTAACAGGAAGTTCTTCAAAACCCCATTCATATTTAAGAGCTTCTTGTAAAAACTTACAATCAGCAGGAGATCTGTCTTTATAACAGGAATTCAAATGTAAACTTTGTCTTGTCATATAAACATCAAATCTTGAAACTTGAATTCCACGCTCAGTTAATTCTCTTAAATACTCAGAACCTCGAGTTGATTGACGTTGAGTCCAATTATCACGATTTGGCATATTTTTATTTGTTGAAACCAATTGATAAGGTTTTGATAAAACTCGCCATTTACCCTCTAACATTGTTCTATCTGATGGTACAGATACACAAACTTTAGAATTTTTTAGTGATGAAAAATTTTCAAAAAAGAAAATAACATCATTCATTTTATATAATTTATCTAAAAGAATAATCTTATTATTTTCATCAATAACAGCAACCCCAGAGTCCATACTAGAACCAGCTGCTAAAGATAAACCTATATAATAATTCATTCAACTCTCCTACTTCATTAATTTTGTAGTAATTAATGGGCCATCATCAGTTGCAATTACTGTGTGCTCAAAGTGTGCAGAAGGCTTACCATCTTTTGTACTTACAGTCCAATCATCTTCTTCAACAATTACATCATCGCAGCCTAAATTTAACATCGGTTCGATTGCAATTGCGATATTTGGTCTAATAAGAGTATTATCACCTACACTATAGTTGAATAAGAACGGATCTTCGTGCATTTCATGTCCAACACCATGGCCACCATATTGACGAACTATTCCGTATCCTTCACGATTTGCAACAGATTCAATTGCTTTTGAAATATCATCCAAAACATTACCTGGACGCATTTTTTCAATACCCGCAAATAATGATTCTTCTGTAACTTTTAATAATTTTTCTACATCTGGTGCGATTTTACCAACTGCATATGACCAAGCACTATCACCAACCATACCACCATAAGTTGCACCAACATCAATCGCAATAATATCACCTTCTTTTAAAATAACTTTTTCAGAAGGAATACCGTGAACGACTTGTTCATTTATTGATGTGCAAATACATCCAGGAAATCCGTGATAACCCAAGAATGTTGGAATAGCACGGTTCTCTTTGATTACTTGCATTGCAATATTGTCCAATTCTTTTGTAGAAATTCCAGGTTCTACAACCTCTTTCATTTTTTGATGAACAAGAGCAACAATGTGTCCTGCATGGCACATTCGCTTAATTTCATCTCTTGATTTTTTATGAATCATAATTATCCTACCCTTAATCAAAATATTAGCACAAAACACCAGTCAAAATCAAATATTGAAACATTTTTTATTTTACATCTGACTTCTTTTGTACTAGAATATTCTCACAGATTAATAAATTAATAAAATTAAGAGGGAAAATAAATGCAAGTATCTTTAAATTGGTTAAACGAATTCGTTGATTTATCAAACGTGGAAACATCTCAAATTGCTCACGAACTTACTATGAGCGGCCTTGAAGTTGAAGGTTGGGAAGACGTTAAACCAATGTTTACCAATATAAAAACAGTTAAAATCGAAAAAATCGATAACCATCCAAATTCAGATAGATTACACCTAGTTACAGTAAACAACGGAACAGAATTAAGAACTGTTGTTTGTGGAGCTCAAAATATTCAAGAAGGTCAAATCGTACCTTACGCAAGTGTTGGCTCTCAAGTTTTAGATAGAAAAACTGGTGAAATGTTCACTTTAACTCCAGCGGTTATTCGTGGAGTTGAATCTCAAGGTATGCTATGTTCATCTGATGAATTAGGTGTTTCTGAACGTGGCTATCAAGAAGAAGATGGTATCCTAATTCTTAACAGAATTTTCCCTAACGTTGGTTTAGGCGAAGATGTTAAAGACGTTTTAGGATTTGAAAAAGATACAGTAATCGAAGTTGCACCAACAGCAAACAGAGGTGACCAAATGTCAGTTATTGGTGTTGCTAGAGAACTTAGTGCATTATTCAACACTCCTCTTAAATTAAATAATGTTGAATACACAAAAGATTTAACAACTGATGAATTCAAAGTTGAAATTAAAGATAAAGATGTTTGTAAATATTACTCAATCGCAGTTTTGAAAAATATCAAAATTAAACCTTCTCCAGATTGGATGCAAAAAAGACTTGTTGCATCAGGCGTTCGTGCTATCAACAACGTAGTCGACATCACAAACTATGTAATGCTTGAATATGGTTGTCCATTACATGCATTTGACTTTGACAAACTTGATGGTTACCTATGCGTAAGACGTGCAGTTGAAGGCGAAAAACTTGTGACTTTAGACGAAGTTGAAAGAACCTTAACAACTGATTCTGTACTTATTGCAACAGAAAAAGAAGGAGTTTGCTTAGGTGGTGTATTTGGCGGAGCTAACTCTGAAATCGACAACAATACAACATCAATTGCTTTAGAAGCAGCATACTTCACACCTGCTACAAACAGAAAATCTGCTCGTTCTGCAGGTTATAGAAGTGAAGCTTCTGCAAGATTTGAACGTGGTATTGATATTGAATCAGTAAAACCAGCTTTAATGAGAGCAATGCAATTATTAGTTCAATATGCTGATGCTGAAGTTGTTGGTTTGGTTGAAGATGGTGAAAATAAACTTGAACCTTTACACATCACACTTCGTTATAATCAAGTGAAGAGAATTTTAGGTTGTGAAATTTCAGCAGACAGATGTAACAACATCTTAGAAAACTTAGGGTTTGAAAAACTAGGCGGAAACGATGCTGCAGCAAAATTTGCAGTACCAAGTTTCAGAGCATATGACGTAACAAGAGAAATTGATTTGATTGAAGAAATTGCAAGAATTAACGGTTACGACAAAATCGCACCAACTCTTCCAAACAAATCTCAAACTCCTACAATTACACTTGCTGAAAGAGTAATCAAAAGAGTTCACGAATTGATGTTATCAGCAGGCTTAAATGAAATTCAAACAAGCTCACTTATTGGTAAATCAATGCTTGACAGATACAGAATGGCATTTGATGAAGAAAATGCTGTAAAAGTTCAAAACCCTGCAAGTGAAGAATACTCAATGCTTCGTCAAACATTAGCAGCAAGTGTTCTTAACTGCATGAAATATAACTTTGACAATGGACAAAAAACATTCTGGGCATACGAAATTGGCAGAACTTATAAAAAAGTAGCTGAAGCTGATGAAAAATTCTCAGGTGTAAAAGAAACTCAAGTTCTTGAAGGTGTTTTAACTGGTGAAGTTCAAAACTCAAAATGGCAATCACCTACAAAAACTGATTTCTTCACAGTAAAAGGTATTGTTGAAAACTTACTTGAAGATTTAGAAATCACAAGAAGAATTAAAATCGTTCCATTTGAAGAAACTGAATTGGTGAACACTCACAAAATATTCCATCCATACAGAACCGCTGTTATTATGCTATTGGGTAAAAAATTAGAACCTATTGGATATTTTGGTCAAATTCACCCTACACTTCAAGAAAAATTAAAACTTAACCAAGATGCATTCTTGTTCAAAGTTGATTTGGACCAAGTTATTGCGGCAGTAAAAGAAACAACTCCAAGATTCAAACACTTGCCACAATATCCAGAAGTTAGACGTGATTTGGCATTTATCATTAATGATACAGTTTCTGTCGATGATATCCAAAAAGTTATCAAAAGTGGCGTAAAACAAAACATCTTCAAAGGTTCTGAAATCTTTGACGTTTACCAAGGCGAACACGTTGAAGAAGGTTTCAAAAGTGTTGCTTTCAGAATCAAAATGCAAGATGAAACTGCAACTTTAACTGATGAAATCATTGAACAACAAATGACATCTGTTAGAGAAAAACTTCAAAAAGCATACGCTCAAATTTCATTCAGGGAGTAATTCTATGAAAAAAATATTGTTATTCTTCGTATTAACAGTTATGAGTTTTTTAATAATAGGTTTCAACAATGAAACTTACTCAAAAGATATCATGCCTGTTCGTTCAGAATTAAATCAAACTCGCACAATCGGGTTATACCAAATTGGAGATGACGTTAAAATTTATAAAGAACCAAGCGAAGAATCACAAATTTTATATAGAGTTCGTTGGAATAAAGATGAATTTTTCCCAACAGAAATTGGTTTCGAAAAATTTTTCGTTGTATTTTTACCACAAAAATCATTAGAACTTGTTGCCGTAACTGATATGACAGAAGACTGGATTGAAATCGTATATGATGATTCAACTGGCAAAACAGGCTGGATAAAGATGGATGATCCATATAAATTTATGACTTGGATTAATTTTTATAATACTTATGGGAAAAAATATGGTCTAACATTATTGGGTGGTGCTCCAGAAACTTGTAAAGATATAAAAGCATCAACAGAAGATTTAGCAAAGACAATTTCAGTAATTCAACCCCCTGCAAAAATTAAATTGAATGTTATAAGAGGGAATTGGGCTCTAATCAGCGTAATGGATATGGATAAAAGTCCAAAAACTGGATACGTTAGATGGCGTTCAGATGACGGAATCCGTTACTTTTTCCCAGCAATAAAATAAGTTTTAGATTATTGGGTTTCACCCAACCTATACACTATATACGCAAATTTATCAAATTCCACCGACCATTGGTAGCATAATACCCCGTCCAGTGAGGACAAAAAGAAAGGTTAGATAAAATCTAACCTTGGAAATTTCATTAACCGAATTAACATATTACCCCTTAAGCTTGTATATTAGCAGTGAACTTGGTAAATTCACCACCATCTTTAAAGATTATATCTTTATTAGAATTAATCTCAGGAATCACAGTTGAAGTTGTTGTAACTTGGCTAGGATTATTTCCTTTGTTACGAGGTGCAACTTCGTATGATTTGATTGAACGTTTACCTGTTAATCGTTGCATAAATGTAAAGTATTTTTTCTTAAATCCAGTTGAATTTTCACGTTCAGTTTCAGCTGCAATCAACTCATCTCTTGTATGTTTTACAAGTGGTGTACCAACAGATGATCTAGTAAGCATTTCACCTAATGTTGTATTAGTTAATGTAATCCAACTCATACCAAGAAGTGATGCGTTGTATTGATTTCTGAATGTTGAGTTGAACAAGTCAATCAATAATGTTTGATAGAACAATCTTGAACCTTCTTGTACAAATCTTTCTTTAAACTTAGTTTCAGCACCGTGTTTGTCATTACCGTTTGATTTCAACATTACCATATTGTAGTTATCTGTCATCAAGAACCAGATTGTAGCAATTGATGCTGCTGTTTTTGCTAAGTTAGACAATTCAGCATTTGATACACTTGATAATGAATCTACGTTGAACGCTTTTAATAAGTTTACTTGAATATAATCTTTTAATTGAGCTTCTGTAATTTTACCTGATGCTAATTTTTCAGCTTGTTTAGAAATTTTATCAAAACTTCTTGCTAATGCATCAATATCTTTTGCACCAGATTTCGGTTTTGCTTTTCTAAATACGCTCATCAATTTTTCATCAATCATCCAATATGGAAGAGTAATTGTATTCCAAGCAAATTTGAATGGAGCAATCACAAAGTTAACTAAAGGTTTGATACCTTTATCTTTCATACCCATATCAATATATTGTTTACCATCAGCAGTAGATTTTAATGCAGCACGGCCTACTTCTTCATATTTATCTGCCAATTCATTGAAACCATTTTTACGTAATGCATCAACTACATTATCAAATTTCTTTGTATCAACGTGATAAACTTCAGAAGTTAATCTCTTATATAATTGAGTAAATGGTCTGTAAATTACTTTATCTTCAAAAGTTTTTACAGCATTTTCTAAATTCAAATCTTTAATGCCTAATTTTGCAAATTTTTCTGCATCTTTTGCTTGAAGATTTTCAAAATATTTTAATGCCGCTTTTTGAACAGCTGGAATATGTTTAAATCCTTTGATACCGTAACCGATAGCAAGAACACTAGCACCAGCTTTCATTAAAGTATCAAATGATAACAATGGTTTTTGTAATTTTTCTTTTTCTTTATCTTTATCTGATTGAGGAGCACCTGTTGAAGAAATTTGTTTTGATTCAACAACTGGCTTGATTTTTGCTTCTGGATTATGTAATCTTTCGTTTTCTGCTCTAGCTTCTTCTGGTGTTAATTTTTTAATATGTTTACCATTAGATAAACGAGAGAACATTTCTGTAACTAATACTGTTACACCTGTTGTTAAAACAATACCGAATTTTGATTTGTTAATGAATTTTTGGAATGCACCCATTGTGATTAAAGTTAAATAACCACTTGTCAAAATTCTGATTGTTTCCTGTTTAAATCTTGTTTTATGTTCTTTTTTCGCAGCTTCGTCATCATCATCCATCATTCTTGATAGGTTGTAAGCATCGTTTGCTAAGAAAATTGCAGGTGGTAAACCTGATACTAATCTGTTTAATGCTCTTTCGTGCTTTGTATCATAATTACCAGATTTAGGGTCAAACATTTTTAATTCGCTTTGGAAAATACTTGAACCCATTTTATCGTCAACTTCTTTTGTAATTCTAGCAACTACATCATCAGATAATTCAGATACTTTTTTACCAAGTTGTTTTGCTTGAGCTTCTAAAGCTGATTCGATTTTTACATCTCTATATGTAATTAAACCTGTTAAAGAGTTAACTTTAGCATCAATTTTTGAACGTTGTCTGATATTTCTAAAAAATGGTTTTGCTAAAACATCATCTGACCAACCTTTTAAGAATGGAACTTTACCTAACAATTCAACAATACCGTTTAATAAATCACCAGGTAATATTTTGAAAGGATAAATAATACCATCCCACGCTAAGTGAGGAATTGTCTTTTTGAAAATTGTAATATTATCCCCATCAACTTTTATTAGGCTTCCAGTTCTATCCGCATGTCTTACTGTAATATCCTCTAAAAGATCTCTTCCCATTCTACCAACATATTTGTCAGCGAATTTCAGAAACTCTTCTTTTGAATAAACTTTAGCTAACTGTTTATAACCTAAAGAAAGACCTTTAAAACTTAAATCTGAATGATTTGTTTTTAAAGGTCTCTTAATATCTTGATTATTAATTTGTGAATAGAAATTTGAGGATAGAGGGGCCATGGTATTTGGGGACATGTACGCCTCCTTGTACTTATTCTCTATTCGAAATTTTGTTGCACTATTTACTAACATTTTTCACACACCCGTTTTTGAGTATTTTCATTCATACTAAAACAAAAAGCAAGTAAATTTTGCTAAAATTTTACGTAATTTAACAATTGGTGATAATACATATAAATAAACGATTTACTATTTTACAAGAGCCAAATTATAATGTATAATAAGGATTATAGAGAGGTTTTATGTTGAATCGGGAAAATAAAACAGACGTTATTATTGTTGGGGCAGGCCCTGCTGGAATTGCTTGTGGGATAACACTTGCACGAGCAGGAAAAGAAGTCGTAATAATTGAACGAGGATTATTTGCTGGAAGCAAAAATGTTTTTGGTGGAGCAATTTACACAAAACCAACTTTAGAAATTTTCCCAAATTTTGAAACAGAAGCACCTGTTGAAAGACGAAATATTGAACACAATTTTGCAATTCTAGGTGAAAAAGATTCAACAACAATTACATACCGAAAAGATGATAATACAAGCTATTCTGTAATTCGTGGTAAGTTTGATCGCTGGGCTGCTGAAGAAGCAAGAAAAGCTGGAGCTTACATTGTTGAAGAAACCGTTGTACGAGAACTCATCAAAGAAAATGATAAAATTGTTGGTGTTAAAACAGAATTGGAAGAATTTTACGCTGATGTTGTAATATTAGCAGATGGCGTAAACTCACTTCTTGCAAAACAAATTGGACTAAGAAAAGATATCCAAACGAAAGATGTCGCACTTAGTGTTAAAGAAGTTATCAAACTAGATAAAGAAACTATTAACCAAAGATTTAGACTAAAAGATGACGAAGGCTCAATTGTTGAAATTTTTGGTGGCCCAATGCTTGGCATGCTCGGTTTAGGATTTATGTACACTAATAAAGATTCAGTTACAATTGGGCTTGGAGTAACTTTAAACGAACTTGTTGAAGAAGGTTTAAGACCTTACGATATTTTGGAAAAACTTAAACAGCACCCAACAATTGCACCACTTATTGAAGGTGGAACAATTAAAGAATATTCAGCTCACCTTATCCCAGAAGGTGGTTACAAAGCAATTCCTCAACTTTGCGATAATGGAGTTGTAATTGTTGGTGATGCTGCAATGCTTGTTAACAATTTACATTGGGAAGGTACTAATCTTGCAATGATTAGTGGAAAACTTGCAGCAGAAACTGTTCTTGAAGCATTTGAGAAAAAAGACTTTTCTAAATCAACACTATCTATTTACGAAACAAAATTGAAAAACTCTTTCGTATTGAAAGATATGGAAACTTACAAAGATTTGATGGATGTAATGCATTCTCGTAAAAAAGCATTTTTATCTTATTACATGAAAAAGATAAACGCATTTTTTGAAATGTTCACATCTGTTGATGGAGTTCCTAAAAAAGAAAATTATCATAAATTTATTAAAAGTATCTTTACAGATAGAAAAATTTCTGAACTATTTAAAGATGCTTGGGCAATTATCAAATTATTATGGAGTATTTTGCTATGAGTTTAGATAAAAAATTATACACCTTAAAATACTCACCTGATACAGAATCTCATTTGAGGCCTGATAAAGAAAAGTGCAAAACTTGCAAATCAAAAAACTGCACCTATATTTGTCCTGCACAAGTTTATGAGTGGAGCGAAGAAAAACAAGAAGTAATAGTAAACTACGAAAACTGTCTTGAATGTGGAGCATGCAGAATTGCCTGCGAAAAACAATCAATCGACTGGAAATACCCAAAAGGCACAAAAGGGGTAACCTTCAAACAGGGCTAGAAATAAAAACAACAATAAATATTATTGAATAAAAAGGAGACACAGTATGAAAGAAGAATATTCAAATCAGTACAGACGTTGGTATGACAAAGACCCAGTTCTATCTGAAGCTGTAAAAACTTTAGAAGAAACTGATGACCAAACACAAATTCGTGTTGCACTAAACTTAATCAAAATTATCATCGAACACAATATCGAAGATGAGAAATTTGAAGCAGTTGATGATATTATTTCAGCAGTAGGTTCAGGTTTAGACGATAACCGTCGTGGTCGTTGGTACGATATTGATACAACACTAAGAACAGCAATGAACATGCTACAAAATTGCCCAGCAGATACACAAAAAGTTATCGCAAAAGAAATGGCACAGATGGTAGTTGCTCAAATTAAAAAAGACGAAGATTCTGAAGAAGAATAACTATAATAAAATAAATATAATTTTATAAAGACGCACAGAAATATCTGTGCGTTTTTGTAATTTCAATTAAATATAGGATATCCCCACGATATGTTTTGATGTATCATAAAAGTATGGAAAACTATGACCAAATTGAAGAGGATAAAGATTTAAAAAAGGTCGGATTAGAACTAATGTTTCTAACCCCAGAAAAATGTTCCTCAAGTGATGGTATCACTGCAGTTGAACTTGCAAAATTGGTCGGACTTCCAGCAGAAACTGTTAAGAAAAAACTAAACATTCTAAAAGAAAAAGAAATCGTTAAGGTAAAAGGGATTAACCCAAAATATTGGAAATTTAACGAATACAACTTCCAAAGAATGGACGAAGACGACGAAATTTTTAGACTTTTATGTAGTTTTGACGACGTCGATTTTGACAAATATTTTTCTTACTAAATACAAAAAATATACTATATAAAAATCCGCCAAATTATGATATAATAAGACAAACGCTAGTAGTGAAGGAGCCAATTTAATGACATCAAGTACAAATCAATTTCTAAAACCCCTAACAACCCAAACTAATAGTAAGGGTAATCTTGAAATTGGTGGATGTGATGTTGTTGAATTAGCTGAAAAATACTCAACACCACTTTATGTAGTGGATGAAAAAACTCTTCGCTCAATTTGCCAAGATTATAAAAAAGCATTTGGGAAATATCCAAAAACAAATATGATGTATGCTTCAAAAGCACTTTGTACATCTGCAATTGCAACAATTTTAGCCGATGAAGGTTTTGGATTTGATACAGTTTCAGGTGGCGAAATTTATACCGTTTATAAAGCTGGCGTTGATATGTCAAAGGTTCTATTTAATGGCAACAACAAATCTTATGATGAACTAACATTAGCTTTAGAAGTTGGAGTTGGAAGAATTTCTGTTGATAATTTCTTTGAACTTGCACTACTAAATGAAATCGCTCAAAGCAAAGATATTGTTGCAGATGCACTATTAAGAATTACCCCAGGAATTGAATGCCATACTCATGAATATATTCAAACTGGACACTTAGATTCTAAATTCGGTTTTGACCTAACACAAATTGATGAAGCAATCGAACTTATCCAAAACGAATATAAAAATATCAAAATCCACGGGCTTCACGCTCACATTGGATCACAAATTTTTGAAACAAGTATTTTCCCTGACGAAATTGAAATTATGGCAAAAGAAATTTCAAGAATAAACAAAAAATTTAATTTGGAACTTCACGAAATCAATATCGGTGGAGGTTTAGGCGTAAAATATACCGAAGCAGATGTTCCTCCATCAACTTATGAAATCGCAGAATTAATCATCAATAAATTACACGAAGTTTCTGAAAAATATAGTATTGAACCACCAACACTATTTATCGAACCAGGCAGAAGTATCATCTCAACATCTGGCGTAACACTTTACACAGTTGGAAGTTCAAAACAAGTTCCACACGGAACAAAATATGTTGCAATCGATGGCGGTATGGCAGATAACCCTCGACCATCAATGTATCAAGCTGAATATAGTGCTGAAGTTGCAAACAAAAAAGAAACAACAGATACTGAATTAGTAACTATCGCTGGAAGATTTTGTGAATCTGGTGATATTTTGATTAAAAACATCAAACTTCCAAAATTAGAAGAAGGCGATATTCTATGCGTTTATAATACTGGTGCCTATAACTATTCAATGGCATCAAACTATAATAGAGTACAAAGACCTGCAATGGTTCTTGTAAATAATTCACAGTCCGATATTATTATTAATAGAGAGACATTAGATGATTTGGTTTCGCACGATTTAATTCCTGATAGGTTGAAAAAATGATTGAAGATTTATTAATGTTATTTCAAAATTTCATTGGCAATTGGCACATCTACATCAAAGATACTTTTGGTTGGAAAAATATCTTTGAAATCTGTATTATTGCCGCAGTTTTGATAGTTTTTTATAAAAGATTTATCAAAAATACTAACTCTGAAAAATTCGTAAAAGGTGCCATTGTACTTGTTTTCATGTGGTTAGCAAGCGAAATTTTAGTAGCATTAGACCTAACAATTTTAGGAGTGTTTATCCGCACTATTGTTAGCTTAATTGCATTGAGTTTAATCGTTATTTTCCAACCTGAACTAAGAAGATTCTTAGGCTATCTTGGTCAAATGGACTTTTTCAAAAGATGGTTTGAAAGCGATAAAGATAAAAATGCAAACAAAGCTATTGACGTTATAAAAGAAATTATTGAAGCAGTAAAATATTTATCAAAATCACATACAGGAGCTTTAATAGTTTTCCAAAATGATTTAAGCAATACTTATCACGATGTTGGCACAAGATTAAATGCTGACGTTTCAACAGAATTGTTATTAACTATATTCCACGAAAACACTCCTCTTCACGATGGGGCTGTTGTAATCAATGGTACAAAAATTATTTCAGCAGGCGTATTGTTACCACTAACAGATGACCCAAAACTTAGCTGGAAATACGGTACTCGCCACAGAGCTGCAATCGGAATGACAGAATCTAGCAACGCTGCTTGCTTAGTTGTTTCAGAAGAAACTGGAGATGTTTCTGTAACTTTAGATGGTTCACTAAAAAAATATGACGATATTCCAACTTTGAAAAATGATTTAGAAAGTATTTTAGGGTACAAAAATATTGAACAACCAGAAAAGAAATCTATTTTCAATTTGGAAAAATTAATTACCATCAACAAAGACAGGAAATAAGAATGACAAAACAACCAAAGAAAAAAAGAACAGTTTTCAAGTTATTAAAAAGTTTATTTTTTATCACTATTGGAGCTTTTATAACTGCATTCGCACTTGAGTCGTTCTTATTACCAAACAAAGTTATTGATGGTGGAATTATTGGTATATCTATGATTGTAAACCAATTAACTCATTGGAATTTAGGTTTACTTATTATAATTTTGAACACTCCATTTATTTTATTAGCATTTAAAAAAATGGGAAAAATGTTTGTATTTTTAACCGCTTACGCAAACATTATCTTAGCGTTTGCATTAAACATCTTCCATCATTACAAGGTTACAAACGATATCACTTTGGCAACTGTATTTGGTGGTATTGTTTTAGGTATCGGTGTTGGACTTATACTTAAAAATGAATCTTCACTTGATGGGACAGAAATTTTATCATTATTAGTTTCTAAAAAATTCGGATGTTCTGTTGGTGAATTTATTATGGGGATAAATGTTTTTATATATCTTGCAGCAGGGAAAGTTTTCAGCTGGGAAAGTGCAATGTATTCAATCCTAACATATTTCATTGCGTCAAAAGTTATTGATGCCGTTATGGAAGGTTTAAATAGCTCAAAATCTGTTCGAATTATCAGCGACGACGCAGGATTAATTGGTAATGCCCTAATCGAAAAATTAGATATTAGTATCACATATCTTAAAGGTATTGGCGGATATTCTGGGCAAGATAAAGATATTATCTACTGCGTAATTTCTCGTTTAGAATTACCGAAAATGATTGAAATTACAAAAGAAATTGATTCACACGCATTCATTTCTGTTGTTGATGTTCACGAAACATACGGTGGAAGATTTAGAAAAAAAATTGACAAAATTTAATAACTAGACAATTTGTGAAAAATATAATATACTAAATTATTGAAGAGAGAAAAAGGAAAATAAAATGGCAAAACACAGTGATACAGTACCTATAGAGGTAACAATTTTAACAGCAGACCACGACATTAAAGGGGTTGTTCACGTTTCAAAGTACACAAATACAAACAGAGAATTAACTGACCTTTTAAACGATAAAGAAAGAAGATTCTTAGCGGTTACTAATGCTGAAATTTATCCTCGCACAGGTAATACATCACCAAGAAGATATAATTTCTTAGAAATTCATATGGATTATGTTTTGATGGTTCACCCAACATCTCAAGCGGTATTTAAAGATTCAGGAAAAACTCAAGAAGATATCGCAAGATTCAGAGATTTGAGATTGAAATTGAATCAAACAAAACCATTCTAGGTTTCAAACTTATAAAAAAAGGACTTTCGGTTTGAAAGTCCTTTTTTATTGCTTATAATTATCAAATTATGTATCAATATTTGTTGCATAAACAGCGTTAGTTTCGATGAAATCACGACGAGGTTCAACTTTATCACCCATCAATACATCAAACAATTGATCACACAACATAGCATCTTCAACATTAACTTTCAATAATGTTCTTGTTGCTGGATCCATTGTTGTTTCCCAAAGTTGTTGAGGCATCATTTCACCTAAACCTTTGAATCGTTGAATTTGTAAACCTCTTTGACCTCTTTCGTCAATGATTTTTTGTAATCTTTCAAACGAATCAATTTCATATTTTTCAGTATCAGTTTCTAATAATAATCCTTTTGATTCTTCAATCAAGAAATCACGAATCAATGGATAAGATGCTTTTAATTTTTTGAACTCAGAACTTTTGATAATATTTTGGTTCAATGTTACGTGTTCCTCATCATTTAGGTGAAGAACAAATGAATATTTAGCATTTTCAGGATTATACTTAACTTCAACTTTGTAGTTTTCAGCTTCAGCAATATTGTAGTTTTTAGCGTGGTCAATCAAATAGTGATTTAAGTATTCACAAGCTTCATTCATTCTAGATTGACTATCAAAATCTTCAAACGCAATTTCAGAACGTACCAAACCTCTTAAAAATACAGCTGGATATAAATTCAAAATTGGGTTGTTATATGAACGATAGAAATCAGACATGTTTTTGATTAAACCTAATAAATCATCGCCTGTTTTTACATTTGCTTTATTTTTATCTGACAAGCTCAAGTTTTTAATACCACGTTCTTTAAGCATTTTGTCTAAAACGTGTTCATTGAATAAATATTCAGAAGTTTTACCTTGAGTAACCTTAAATAGAGGTGGTTGTGCAATATAAACATAACCCTGTTCAATCAAAGGTCTAGCATATCTGAAGAAGAATGTTAACATCAATGTTCTGATGTGAGCACCGTCAACGTCAGCATCTGTCATGATAATAATTTTGTGATATCTTAGTTTATCAATCTCAACTTCTTCTGGGTTTCTGCTGATTTTAATACCAAAAGCTTGTACCATAGATTGAATTTCATTATTACCATAAATTCTATCGAGTCTAGCTTTTTCAACGTTCAAAATTTTACCACGTAGAGGCAAGATAGCTTGGAACATTCTGTTTCTACCTTGTTTTGCAGAACCACCCGCAGAATCACCCTCAACAAGGTAAATTTCACATTTTTCTGGTTCTCTGTTTGAACAGTCAGCAAGTTTACCAGGTAAAGTTGAATTTTCAAGAACAGTTTTTCTTCTTGTTAATTCTCTAGCTTTTCTTGCAGCCTCTCTAGCACGTTGAGCTTGAAGAGTTTTTTCTAGAATTGTTTTAGCCATTTTTGGATTGAACTCTAACCACTCTTGTAATTTATCTCTAACTGCATCTTGAACAGCACCCATAGCTTCTTGAGAACCTAATTTTTCTTTTGTTTGACCTTCGAATTCTGGATTAGGAAGTTTTACAGAAACAATTGCTGTTAAACCTTCACGAACGTCTTCCCCAGATAGGTTTTGTTCAGAATCTTTTAGAATATTATTTTTTCTAGCGTAATCATTTAAAACACGAGTAATAGAGTTTCTAAAACCAGTTAAGTGAGTACCACCAGAATGAGTGTTGATGTTGTTAGCAAATGATAGAACACTTTCGGTATAAGATTCTGTATATTGCATAGCAACTTCAACTTGTAAGTTTCCAACCATTTTATCAATATAGATAGGTTTTTCATGAAGAACTGTTTTATTTTTGTTTAAAAATTCAACATAGCTTCCGATACCACCTTCATAGTGGAAAGTTTCAACTTCTTCAGAATCGTGACGAGAGAATATAATTTTCAAACCTTTATTCAAGAAAGCCATTTCTCTTAAACGGTTTGCAATAACTTCGCAATCGATTTCAGTAGTTTCAGTAAAGATTTCTGGATCTGGCCACCAAGTAGTTTTTGTACCAGTTTTATCAGTAGGTTCACCTTTTTCAACAGGAGCAAGAGGTTCACCTCTCATATATTCTTGTCTCCAAACGTAACCTTGACGAGAAACTTCTACCATATATTTTTCAGATAAAGCGTTTACTACAGAAGCACCAACGCCGTGAAGACCACCAGATACTTTATAACCACCATCACCAAATTTACCACCTGCGTGAAGTACTGTGTGAACAATTTCTAATGCTGATTTACCAGAATCTGGTTTGATATCAACAGGGATACCACGACCGTTATCTTCAACAGTAACACTGTTATCAGAATGAATTGTTACATGAATATCTGTACAGTAGCCAGCCAAAGATTCATCAATAGAGTTATCAACGATTTCGTAAATACAATGGTGTAAACCTCTTTGAGATGTTGAACCAATGTACATCCCTGGTCTGATTCTTACCGCTTCTAAACCTTCTAAAACTCTGATATTATCAGCACTATATTCGCCTGATGTATGAGTTTCAATTGCTTCATTAACCTGTTCTTCAATCTGCTTAGCTTCAACTTCTTTTAACGCTTCCAAGCCTTTATCATTAATCATGTCTTGTGTATTTTCTGACATATACTTCTCCCTAATCTACTGAAATATAAGAATATAATAGCACAAAAGAACTTTTTATGCCAAATGAATTTACTTAAATTTACAAGGGGTAAAGATTTTTCAACAAAATTCACCCAAAAATATTATAATTACCCCTTGCCATATAAAAATGGCTATAATATTATTGTATATGAAAAAAGTGAGGAAGATTATGAAACATAATATAAAAGTATGCATGGGAAGTTCTTGTTTTGCACGAGGCAATCTTGAAAATTTGAATTTCCTAGAAAATTATATAAAAGAAAATAATTTAGACGCTGAAATAGAATTAATTGGTGGTTTATGCCAAGAAAAATGTTCATCAGGTCCAAATATATACATAGATGACGTTTTATATAACGAAATCAACGAAGAAAAATTAAAAGAACTTTTATCAACAACTTTAGTGTAAAAAATAATTTAGGGGTTTAAAAAATGAATAATCAACATCCGGTCTATACGCTGATAAATGAATGTCACGACTGTTACAGATGCGTACGTGATTGTCCAGTAAAGGCAATCAAAATTGAGAACAATCACGCTTCTGTAATTCCAGAAAAATGTATTTCTTGCGGAACTTGCGTAAAAGTTTGTCCCGCTAATGCAAAATGCGTTCGTGGCGATTTAGAAAAAGTAAAAAATCTTTTAATAGCACAAAAGGATGTTTATGTATCATTAGCTCCATCTTGGAGATCTGTTTTTGAAAACTCTGCACAAAAAATGATTGCTATTTTGAAAAAATTAGGATTCAAAGAAGTTTCAGAAACAGCTATTGGTGCTCAAGAAGTTTCAATTCATGATGCTAAAGTTCTAAACGAAATGGACAAAGGCTTACTTATCTCAAGTGCTTGTCCAGTAATTGTTGATTATGTCAGATTGTATAAACCCGAATATGCAAAATACATTACACCAATAGGTTCTCCAGCAAAAACTCATGCCAGAATGTTGAAAAACTTATACGGAAATGACATTGCAGTTGTGTTTATTGGACCTTGTATCGGTAAGAAAAACGAAGCTGATGAAGAAGATGGTTTAATTGATGTTTCATTAACTTTCGAAGAATTAAAAATGTGGATTGCCGATGAAATTGGTGATATTTCTGAAATCAAAAAAGAAAGTCATTTTGAATTTGTACCATATAGTGCTCACGAAGGTACTTTATACCCAATCAATGGTGGCATGAACGAAACAATCAAAAAAATCGGTGTAAAACCTCAAGTTCAATTAATGGAAATTTGTACAATTCCAGCATTTGAAAGAGCATTAGAAAATCTTGATCCAGACAAACTTATGGTTCCAGTATTTGTTGAAGCACTTGCTTGTGAATCTGGATGTATTACAGGTCCTTGTATAGCATCAAATAACGCAAGTATCAGTTCAATTTCTGATGTTATGTACAAAGTAAAAGTCAGAGATGAAATTCCAAAAGAACCTCAAACAGTTGTTGAATGTAATTATGCACCAAAAGGGGTTGTTGAATCTAAATATTCATTAGAAGAAATTCAAAAAACACTGAAGAAAATAGGTAAACACACAGCAGAAGATGAACTTAACTGTGGTGGTTGCGGATATTCATCTTGTAGAGAACTAGCAGTTGCACTGCTTGACGGAGTTGCTGAACCTTCAATGTGTATTTCATATATGAGAAAAATCGCAATGAGAAAAGCCGCAGCAATGCTTCGTTGTATGCCAGCTGCAATCGTTATGGTTGACCGTAATATGGAAATCATTGAAGCAAACGATAGCTTTATGAAGATGTTTACTGGTGAAATGTATGAAATCTTTAAAGCTCGCCCAGATGGTATGGCTGGAGCTGCAATCGATAGAATTGTAGAGTTTTCAGATTTATTCAGAACAATTTTAAGAACAGGAAAAGAACTACATAAAGAACATTACAACGTAAATGATAGATTATACGATATCAGTGTATTTACAATTGAACCAAATGAAATTGTAGGTGCAATCATTACTGATGTAACTCAAACTGAAACAAACCGAGAAAAAATTTCTGAAAAAGCAAAAGAAGTTATCTCTAAAAATATCTCTATCGTTCAAGAAATTGCATGTTTATTAGGTGAACATATGGTAGAAACTGAAACATTATTGAACTCAATTGCAAATGATTATATTGATAAAAACGAAGAGGATAAAAAATAATGTTCATTGATATCGATTGTCATCAAATCAAAAAATATAATCAAAACGCATTTGGAGATTATTTCACATCAAAAAGATATCCAGATGAAGGGAAATTAATTGCGGTTTTATCTGATGGGTTAGGTAGCGGAATTAAAGCAAATATTCTATCATGCATGACGGCAACTATGCTTTTGAGATTTGTTGAAAAACAAGAAATCCCAATTAGAAAAGCTGCCGAAATCGTTATGAACTCACTTCCAGTTTGTAAAGTTAGAAAAATCAGCTATTCAACCTTTTCTATAATTGATGTTAATGATGAAGGCCACGCAAGAATTATTGAAGAAGGTAACCCTGAATTCTTATGGATTAAAAATGGCGAAATTATGGATCCGCCTTTTGAAACAATTCAATCAAAAACTTTCCAAAATCGCTGTATGAAAAGTTATAAAATTAACCTTGAATTAGGAGATAGATTAATCTTCTGTTCAGATGGTGTAACTCAATGTGGCTTAGGTAATGGAAGATTAAAACTTGGGTTACGTCGAGATGGATTAATTGAATTAGTTCTTGCAAAACTTAAAGAAGAACCTGAGATTTCAAGCTCAGAATTATCAAGATATATTATTCGACAAACACAAAATATTGAAACAAATAGATTACCAAAAGATGACATTTCGGCTTGTGTTTTATATTTCAGAGAACCAAGAACATCATTGATTTTCACTGGTCCTCCATTTAATCAAAAAAAAGATGCTGATTATGCAAAAATGTTTGCAGATTTTCCAGGCAAAAAAGCCATTTGTGGTGGAACAACTGCAAACCTGATTTCAAGAGAATTAAACAGACCAATCACAATGGATAAAGAAATCAGTATCGGTAAACTTCCAAGTTGTTCATATATGGATGGTGTTGATTTGGTAACAGAAGGTATCTTAACTCTTACCGAAACTTTAGAATGTTTAGAGGCAGGTAAATTAGATGTTGACAACGCAGCTGGGAAGCTGATAAAATTCTTACTAGATAGTGATTGTATCAACTTCATGGTAGGTGCGAAGCTAAACCAAGCTCACTATAATCCTGCATTACCAGTAGAAATCGAAATCAGAAAAAATATTATAAGAAAGATGGCGACTGTATTACAGGATAAATACTTCAAAAAAGTAAATGTAGAATTTATGTAGAGGCTGCATAAGCAGAGGAAGGTAAAAAATGGAAAAAGTTAGTGTAAAAGTATGTTTAGGTACAACTTGTTTTGTTATGGGTTCTGCAAACCTTCAAGAATTGATTGATATCGTACCTCAAAAATATGGTGATAAAGTAGATGTATCTGGCGTACCTTGCTTAGGTTTATGTGCTACTGATTGGGAATTTTCAAAAGCACCATATGTAAAAGTTGATAACGATGTTATTAAAGAAGCAACTGTTGAAAAAGTTCTTGCAGCAGTTGACGCTAAGTTAGGCAAGAAATAAGAATAGAAAAGGATTAAGAAATAATGGCTATTAATACCCCACCAAAACAAACTTCTCACTTAAAAAGAGAAATCTTGGTAAGATTAATCAAGGCTTATTTAAGTGATAATTTTGAAGAGGCTACAAGAATGATTCCTTATGATATGCGTCCAAAAGGAAGTGAAGTTCCTTACAGATGTTGTATCCATAAAGAACGTGCAATTTTAAGAGATAGAACCATCGCAGGATTAGGTTTGTCAATTGAAAATGCTGATGATACTGAATTACTTTCAACATTAGCAAGAAAAGCTGAAGAAAGAACTGAAATTGAGAAAAACCCGCTAACTGTATTACATACAGCTTGTCAGGGTTGCGTTCCTTCAAGAATTTATGTAACAGATTTGTGCCAAGGTTGTGTAGCAAGACCTTGCCAATCTGCTTGTAAATTTGGGGCTATCAAAGTTGAAAACGGCAAATCAGTTATTGATCCTGAAAAATGTAAAAACTGCGGTATGTGTGCTCAAGTTTGCCCATACCAAGCTATTGCAAAAATTATCGTTCCTTGCGAAAACGCATGCCCTGTTGGAGCTATTGCAAAGGATGAAAATGGTTTAGCTCAAATCGATTTTGATAAATGTATCTCTTGTGGTAAATGTGTAAGTGCATGCCCATTCGGTGCAGTTCACAAAAAGAGCCAACTTATTGATATATTAAAAGCAATTAAAAATAATGAAAAATTAGTTGCGATGGTTGCTCCAGCAATCTTTGGACAATTACCTTGCACACCTCAACAATTAAAAGATGCAATTCTTTCATTAGGATTTGCTGACGTTATCGAAGTTGCTGAAGGTGCAGATATTACAACTAAAAACGAAGCTGCTGAGTTCAAAGAAAGAATGGAAGAAGGTCAGAAATTTATGACAACTTCTTGTTGTGCAGGTTACAATGAGCTTGTTGAAAAACACGTTCCAGAATTGAAACCTTTCCGTTCTGAAACAAAAACTCCAGCATACTATACAGCTGAAATTGTTAAAAAAGAAAATCCAAATGCTAAAACAGTATTCTTCAGCCCTTGTATCGCAAAAAGACGTGAAGCAACTCAAAATCCAAACATCGATTTTGTTTTAAATTATGATGAATTAGGTGCATGGTTTGTTGCATTAAACGTTCAAGTTACAAACTTTGAAGGTAGTGATTTCCGCAAAGAAAGTTCCGCACAAGCTAGAAACTTTGCTGTAACAGGTGGAGTTGCTGGAGCAGTTAATTCACTTCTTGAAGATGATGAAAAAGCAAAACCTTACATCGTTGATGGTTTAAACAAACAATCAATTCGTGATTTGAAAAAATTCGCTAAAAATGGTGTATGTGAATTCGGTAATTTAATCGAAGTTATGGCATGCCCTGGAGGTTGTTTAGGCGGTTCAAATACAATTAACGCTTATAAACCAGCATTAAAACAACTAACAGCATATGTCGGAGAAAGCCCTGAAATCAAAGACGTGATAAAGGAATAAGCTAATTTAAAATATAAAAAAGAAGAAAGACCCAAAAGGTCTTTCTTTTTTGCCTTGAAATCCTAAAAGTCTTGATGTACAATTAACATGTATTGAAAAAATACACATTTTGAGGATAGAGATATAAATATGCATATTACTGAAAATAAAAAAACTTACATAAACTTAGAAAAGAGTGAGATTATGAAAAAAGAACTTATATTTTTAGGACCACCAGCTTGCGGTAAAGGAACTCAAACAACTAAATTAGCGGAATACTTAGGTTTCCCTCATGTTGATACAGGATCTTTATTGAGAGCCGAAATTGCAAGTGGTTCAGAAGACGGACTTGTTGCAAAATCATTTATTGATAAAGGCAACTTGGTACCAGTAAAACTTGTAGGTTCGATTATTAAAAATAGATTAGCTCAAAATGATTGTACTGAAGGATACATTTTAGATGGTTATCCAAGAAGCTTAGAACAAGCTGAAATGCTTGATGTAATCAATTCTGAAATCAATGGTGAAACTAAAGTTGATTTTAGAGCAATTTATTTTGATCTAAATCAAGATGTTTTAGTTTCAAGAATTGTTAACCGTCGTTCATGCCCAATTTGTGGTGAAATTTATAACTTAAAATTCAAACCAACAAAAGTTGAAGGCAAATGTGATAAATGCGGTGGCGATTTAATTAGAAGAAAAGATGATACAGAAGAAATCGCAAAAGCAAGATTTGAAACATATTTTGAACAAACTGCCCCATTGATTGATTATTATAAAACCCGTGGAGTTTTATACACACTAGATGCCGAAGGATCAATTGATGAAGTTTGGGAAAAACTTTTAGAAATTATAAATGACTAAGAAAAAAGACCTCAGAATTTTCTGAGGTCTTTTTTTATTTATTTTTCACTTTACTAAAATGCGACATTAACTTTCCAAAACCATTTCTCATTCTTACAAAAGCATTTGGTTTCTTCGCAACTTGTGGAATATCAACAATAGTTTTATTTTGAGTCGGTTTAACTCTTGGAACTTTTACTCCTGGAGGAGGATCAACATGATACATCCCTTTCAACGCTGATTCAATTGTTGAAACAGGCAAATCTGAAATACCAAAGATTTTTCCCATATAAAGCCCTCCATAAACACTAAAAACTTTGTCTTATAATAATAGCGAAATTTTAATTTCAAGTCAATTATACTTAATAAATTGATATCTCAAAAAAGATTGCTATAATAAACATTATGGTAGATATCGATAAAAGCCGTATAGAAGAGATTAAACAAAACGTCAAAGAACGTCTTAACGAAACTGAACTTTATAATTTCAAAGGTTCAGTATCAAAACTTTTGGGTTTGACTGTTGAAGTTAAACTACCAGGGTTAAAAATTGGTGATTTATGCTATATTGAAAACTTTGCAGGGGAACAAAAACCTGCAGAAGTTGCAGCTTTCAAAGGTGAAGTTGCACAATTATCTCTACTTCTTGATGGTAACGGTATCGGACAAGGAAGTTTAGTTACAACAACAAGACGCCCGATTACAATTCCAGTTGGGGATTTTTTACTTGGGCGTTTAATCGACCCACTAGGAAACCCAATCGATGGTAAACCATTAGATACAACAGGTGCACTTTGGAAAGAAATCGAAGGACCTCCACCTGGACCATTTGAAAGACCAATTATTACAGAACAATTCTCAACAGGAGTACGTGCAATCGATGGTTGTATGACAATGGGTTGCGGACAGCGTTTGGGATTATTTGCAGGCTCTGGGGTTGGTAAATCAACGCTTTTGGGTATGATTGCAAGAAACTCTGATGCTGATGTTAACGTTGTTGCACTAATCGGAGAACGTGGTCGTGAGGTTAAGGAGTTCGTTGAAGATTCTTTGGGTGAAGAAGGTATGGCAAAATCAGTTTTGGTTTGTTCTACAGGCGACCAGCCACCTCTAATTCGTCAAAAAGCATTACTAACTGCAACCGCAGTTTGTGAATATTTTAGAGATCAGGGCAAAAAAGTTTTCTTGATGACAGATACCGTAACCCGTTGTGCTATGGCAGGTCGTGAAGTTGGTCTATCTTTAGGTGAACCTCCAACAATGAAAGGTTATCCGCCATCAATTTTCTCATGGTTACAAAAGGTTTTAGAGCGTGCAGGCAATAGCCCTAGAGGTTCAATTACTGCATTATACACCGTTCTTATGGAAGGGGATGATATTTCAGACCCAATCGTTGACATCGTGCGTGGTATTGTTGACGGGCACATTTTCTTATCAAGAAAAGTTGCCGAATCAAACCACTACCCAGCAATTGATGTTCTGGGTAGTATTTCCCGTTTGATGAGTGCTATCGCATCTCCTGAGCATAAACAAGCTGCAGGTAAACTTAGAACAATTATGTCAATGTACAGGGAAAACAAAGACTTAATTGACGTTGGTATGTATCAACCAGGGTCTAACCCAAAACTTGACACGGCAATTGAAATGATGCCGAAAGTTAATGCCTTTTTACAACAAAGAACTTCTGATAGCGTAACAATGGAAGGTACAATCTCTCAACTTGTTGAAATGATGGAAGGCGTAGATATTTAATAACATCAAACTGTATTACTTGGCTAATCTATCTGCAACAATTTCTAAAATATTACCCAGCCTTTGCCAAATAATATTAGCAGTTTCTCTATTATATTCTATCTGCTCCCTATAATCATTAGGTAAGTTAGGACTTACATTTTTATCATGGTATAAAACAATATCCAAACCCTGTTTTAAAAAATTAAATTGGCAATAAATTGAACCTAACTTCATAATAGAATCCTTCATTGCTTCAAAGACTGCATCCTCAACATCTCTACCCGTAAAGTTTTTATTATAATATCGTACAAATGCTTCATCAACCTCTTTTTCAAGTTCTTCTAATTTCATTTCTAGCCCCTTTGTCATACTTTAGTAAGATATAATCTTATTATATTAAGTTGATGGAAATAAGTCAATATCATATTATAATAATATGAAAAATGATTTTGGTAAGATAAGTAGCAAGATTAGTCAAAAAATAAAACTTGAGAGAAATAAAAAAGGTTTTTCTCAAGAAGAACTGGCGTCTCGTGCAAATATAAATAAAAACACTATATGGAAAATTGAAACAGGACAGGTATCTCCAAATATTTGCACATTAGAAAAAATAGCTCACGCATTAGAAATTGAATTTACAACATTAATGGATGTATCTAAAGTAGATTTATAAATAAAAAAAATAAAAGCGGGTTAAAATAGTTGTTTCAACCCGCTTTTATTATATTTATATATTTACCCCTATGCCTTAGCTTTTGATTTGTCAGCCAATTCGCTATCAACTCTTAAAAATACTGGGAAGATATCTTCTTTAGAAATCAACTTGCCAGCTTTGATGTTTTCAATAGTAATATCATCTAATTTTGTTGATAAATCATATGATAATTGTTTTGCCATATCGGCTGCAATATTTGGACAGTATGGATAAATCAAAGAAGCTACAACGCACATAACTTCTAAAACAGTTGCCAATACTTGACCACATTCTGTCATTTTTTCTTCTTTAGCTAATGTCCAAGGAGCATTGTCTGTTACGAATTTGTTTGTAGCATCAACAAGAGAAATAATTTCTTGTGCAGCTTCTTGAATTTCAAAATGCGTAAAGTGGTTTTCTACAATTTTAACTGTTCCTAAAGCTGTTCTTAATAGACTTTCAGCTTCTTTTGAACGACCAGTTAAAAATTCAGCTTTAACTTCACCATCAAAATATTTAACAAGCATTGATAAACTTCTGTTCAACAAGTTACCCATACTATTTGCCAAATGAGCATTAACTTTTTCTTTAAAATCTTGATCAGAATAATTACCATCACGTCCGCAAGGTGCAGATGTTGCCATGTAATATCTGAAAGCATCTGGATATTGAAGTTCAAAGTTTTCCAAAACTGATGTTGGAGAAACAACGTTACCCAAAGATTTTGACATTTTTGTTTCATCAATTGTAATCCAACCATGAGCGAAAATGTGTTTTGGTAATGGTAATTCTAACGCCATTAAAATTGCAATCCAATAAATACTGTGGAATTTCAAAATATCTTTACCAATAACGTGAACATCTACTGGCCATAGTTTTTTAAATTGCTCTGATGGATTTTCTGTATCATAACCAATCGCAGTAATGTAATTTGATAGAGCATCAATCCAAACATAAATTGATTGTTCAGGATCATCTAAAACATCAATACCCCAACCTACATTAGCTTTGTTACGAGAAACAGAAATATCTTGAATATCTTCTAACTGATTGATAACTTCATTCGCTCTGAAACTTGGAACGATAAATTCTGGGTTATCTTTGATGTGTTTGATAATCGCATCTTTATAAGAAGATAATTTAAAGAAATAGTTTTCTTCTTTAACAACTTCAGGTTTTTTCAAGTGATCTGGACAAAGTCCATCTTCTGTTAAATCTTTTGGGTTTAAGAAACATTCACAACCTTGGCAATACCAACCTTCGTATTCGTGCTTATAAATGTCACCTTTATCAACAAGTTTTTTGAAGATTTTTTGAACAATTCTTTCGTGATCTTCGTCTGTAGTTCTGATGAATCTATTGTAATCAACACCCAAAACTTTCCAAGCATCTTTGAATTTTTGAGCATTTTCGTCACACAATTCTTTAGGAGTCTTACCTTGAGCAGCAGCAGTTTTCTGAATTTTAATACCGTGTTCGTCAGTACCTGTCAAGAAAAACATATTGTCAGTTCTTTGAGAATAATGTCTTGCAATAATATCAGTAAGAATTTTCTCATAAGCGTGCCCAATATGAGGAGCTCCATTAACATAATCAATTGCCGTTGTTAAATAATATTTATCCATCTATTTCTACCCTCTTAATTTCTGTATTTATATAAAAATCCTACCATAAAAACACGACTTTTACTGTATTTATTTTACAAAAGATTCAAAAAATGATATACTAGAAGAAAGATTATAGGAGTATTTATGAAAAAAATCGTTTTTAGCTTATTAGGAATTTTATTAACTACAAGTAGTGCTTTTGCACTAATTGATCATTACAAAGCTATTGGTGCCGGACAATATACTTGCCCTGAGGAGAATTCCCAACCTTGCATAATAAATAAATACAAAACTGGTGAGGTTCATTTTGGTTATGATTGCTTAGAAGATAAAACCTCAAAAACATCTAAATATGCACCTATGATTAAACGTAGAGAATGTAGAGTGAGTCCTGATCCTGGAGAGTATTACATTTGTGAATACGCAGATACTAAATGCTCTTATATAAAATACAATGGACGTAATAAAATAAGTTGTAAACAAAAAAAGAAACGTGAACTTAGCAAAGAACAAAGAAAAGCGATGAATAATAGAATTCACCAAGATGTTCTTGCCGGTAACTGTAGACCAATGTATCCAGATGAAAAAACACAGGATAAATAATTCAGATGAAAAAAATAATCTTATCAATCTTATCAATTTTACTATTATCAACATCTGCTAATGCATTTGAAATGTTAGCAAAGGGAACTTTCACTTGCACATACACAAAGGATAACCAAGAAAAAACTTGTGCTATGCATTCTGACGGAAAAGGAACAGTTTTCTTTAACGGAGATTGCGAAGTCGTTGATAATGAAGTTCAATTTGTAAAACAAAATACCTGTACACACAATCGTTCAGCAACCAAAATTTATATTTGTGATTACGCAGATACTAGTTGTAGTGCGACATTTTATGGCAATGGAGCAAATTCTGTTTCTTGCAATAACAAAAAGAATTTTCAATACGAAAATAAATTTGAAACAACAGACAAAGTTATTGAACAAGCAAAAAGTGGTAAATGTCGCCCTCAACTGTAACAAATATATAAACAATCCCTAGCTTGAGGGCAATTTTGAACATAAAAAATACTTTATATACATGTAGGTGAATATAAAGGAATATTTTTATGTCATTAGATTGGATTTCAGCACTCGATGCTTGTGCAGCAAACGGTATATTAAATTACGACGCTCCTGCAGATATCCTTGGACAAGATCCAAGATATGTTGGGCATCCAAATTTTGAAAAAATGCCAATGGTACCTACACTTTTGCCAGAGGGAACAAAACTTCCTGAAATGCCAGAAACTGATGAATTTGTACCACAAAATGGTAATCTAGTTGAAAATCCATCTTGGAAGAAATGGTTATTCGGAATTGGTGCAACTGTAGCTGCTGGAGGAGCTATCCTTGCAGCATTGGTTAGCAAAGGCAAAATTAAGATTCCTGCTAGCGTTAAAAACCTAGGTTCAACAGTTTGGAACGCTATCAAAACTCCATTTACTTGGATAGCTTCAAAATTTAAAAAAGCTCCAACTCCACCAACTCCATAAATCATCAGGTTTACTTATAGACTTATGCCATTAAAAAAGCTATAATTTTTTTAATGGCAATTTTAGAAGTTAAAAATTTAAACCTTGGATTTCAGTCTGAAGACACCTTTAGACAAGCACTTTTTGATGTTTCTTTTTCATTAGAAAAAGGGAAAATGCTTTCTATTGTAGGGGAATCTGGTTGTGGAAAAACTATGAGTGCAATGAGTATTCTAAACCTCATCCCCAAAACTGCACGCATAACATCTGGCGAAATCATTTTTAACGGCGAAAACCTTTTAGAAAAATCTCAAAAAGAAATGCAGCACTTTAGAGGTTCAAAGATTGCACTTATTCCACAAGACCCAATGACTTCACTCAATCCACTATATACCGTTGGGGATCAACTATTAGAAATCCTGAAATATCACCAAAATTTACAAGGTGAAGAGGCTGAGAAAAAAGCAATTGAAGCCTTTGAAGCCGTACAAATTCCAAGTGCAAAGTCAAGATTAAAAAATTATCCACACGAATTTTCTGGCGGAATGAAACAACGTGCAATTATTGCAATGGCACTTGCTTGTAATGCTAAAATTCTAATTGCAGATGAACCAACAACAGCACTTGATGTAACTATTCAAGCTCAAATCATGAATTTACTAAATGATATTAAAACAAACAATGAGACATCCATTTTGTTAATAACACACGACTTGGCGTTAGTTAGCGAAAATACAGACGATATTGCCGTTATGTATGCAGGTAGAATTGTCGAACAAGCACCAAGTAGAGAGTTTTTCTCAAATCCAAATCACCCATATTCAAAAGCGTTATTAAAATCACTCCCATCAAATCGTGGTGAGAAATTAGAAACTATCCAAGGTCAACCTCCAACACTTTCTCAAGTAATAGATGGTTGCAAATTCAATCCACGTTGTGAATTTTGTATGGATATTTGCACACAACAGATTCCAGACCTAAAAAACATTTCTCAAACTCACAAATCTGCGTGTTTTTTAAATCCCTAAAACAAAGATTTAACTGCCAGTATAATTAAAATCACCCCACCAGCAATTTCTAAATATTTTGATGGGATATTTTTAAATAATTTACTACTCCAAAAACCAGCCAATGACATTACAAAAGATGCGATACCAATAATTACACCCGACACAAATAATGATGTTGCTGTCAACCTAATAGACGCCCCCGAAACTAAGGCATCAATACTTGTTGCAACACCTAATCCTAACAAACATTTGATATCAATACATTGAAATTCATCTTTCTTTGGCTGAAATGATTCCAAAATAAATTTCAAACCCAAAGCTAAAAATATTGCAAAAACTATCCATTTACTAAAAGGCACAATTAAATTATACAAATAATCCGTTCCAACATATCCAATTATTGGCATACAACCTTGAAATACACCCATAATCAAAGCAAGAAGAAGTGAATATTTGACTCTTTGAGCGTTGAAAATCAAACCTTGTGAAAATGAAACAACAAGGCAATCAATACCCAAAGCTATTGCAAGTAAAACAATATCAATTAAACTCAACTTCTACCTCAAACAATCTTTTCCAGGGGTATGAATATTTAACATTGACCTCTGTTTTCAAAATATTCTCTATAACTTTTTCAAACTCTTTCATGCCTGTCATTAATTTGTCAACATCAGGCTCAGACAAAGTTTGACGAACATTTGCCTGATAAGCCCAATCATCTAAAAATCTTGTAACTTGTAAATTTTTAAACGCATTTTGATTAAACTTTTTGGCAAAATATCTAACCTTAGCCCCACAAATCAAACTACCCAAACTATTTGCTGACGTGTTCCACGCAGAATAACCATAGAAATTTTCATCCAAATTATTCTTAAATAATTCACCAACAAAATTGTTATCTGCACCATTGGCAAACCTAACATCAGCTATCATATAAGGTCTATCAGGAACAACAAATTTTCCCCCAAAACTTTCAGTATTCACTCCCATAACAATTTCGCCTTGGTGATCTACAAAATTATTCACATAAAGCAAAATATCAGCTTCATTTTCAGAAACTAATTTACCACCCGCCAATTCTATTTGACCCTGAACAGATTTTTCAATAGAAACATCTTCATAGTTTGAAATTAAATCTTTTGAATTTGGTTCTAAAAATATTGGACAGATTTTAATTTCACCACAAATTGCTCTTGATAATAAACTCAAAGGAATTTCATCGGCTCCAGTTTTTGTAAACCCACCTAAATCTTCTAAAAATTTTGCTTCTTGAACATTAAAACCATATTCAGCACAATCATCTTTTGAAAAGATTAAAGTATCAAACAATCCCTCTTTTTGCCACTCAAGATAAATTTTATTTATCTCAAAATTTCTTTTTCTTGTTGCAATATAATCATCCAAAATCTCAGCTGGAATGATATTTGTTATACAACTTTCACAACCTAATTTATGAGTTTGGAACGAATAATCAAAAATCTTTTTACCCCATTTTGACCAATATTCTTTTTCCTCTTGGTTGTAATTATTATTAGAAATTCTCATAATACTTGAAAATGCATAAATCTTACATTCTTTTTCAACTAGAATTTCTTTTAATTTTTCAATGCGAGATTTAATTTCATCAAAAGTTTCAGGACATCTTCTTGATGGAATTAAACCTCCATATGCCAAAGTATCTAACGACAGAATAAGAGCATCTAGCTTTGGTAAACTTCTCAACCAATCAAACAAACCTTGAATATTTGCAATATTTTCTAAATCACCTAAAAGACTTCTCTCAGGCAAAAAGAACTCTATCCCATCATCAATTTGAGAAATCAATTTAGGAAGCGTATAACAAACAGGTCTATTATCTATTGGCACAAATGCAATTTTCATAATAATATAATTGTATGCTAAAATAGAATTTAGGCAACGGAGTTAACATTATGACATGCGACAAAAATCCAGAAAAAATTAAATCTATGTTTGAAGAAATTGCTATTTACTACGATAAAGTAAATAACATAATATCATTTGGCACACATTATTTAATTAAGTATTTATGTGTAAAAGAATTAGATATCAAACCTCGTTCAATGGTTGTGGATTTATGTTGCGGAACAGGTGACTTCACAAAGTTGATAAATAAAATCTACCCACGAGCAAAAGTTATAGGATTAGACTTTTCACCAGAAATGTTAAAACTTGCAAAAGAAAAAAATAAGACAGGAGTGTTTCTACAAGCAGACTGTACAAATATTCCATTTCCAGAAAAAGAATTTCAATATGCAACAATAGGCTTTGGGCTACGCAATATTGAAGATAGACAAAAAGCAATCTCTGAGATTTATAGAATCTTAGAAACAGATGGAATATTTTTACATCTTGATTTTGGAAATCATAACAAATTAAGCAAGGCTTTTGATATATTTGTTAATCTACTTTGCAAAATTTGTAAAAATGGAGCTGAACATTATCAATATCTTTTAAATTCAAAAGAAGAATTTCCAAATCCTGATGAAATAATCGCAGAATTTGAGCAACAAGGTTTTAAATTTATTAAAAGAAAAGACTTTTTATTCGGGACAATTTCTGCTCAAATTATGCAGAAAAAACCTAAAGAACTCGGTATTGATGCCCACCTTTTAAAACATCTGTAATACCTTCAAAGGTAGTTTCTAAGATATAATAAATAGCTTCTTCTGTATCATATGCCAGATGAGGAGTTAGTATTACGTTTGGTAATTTCGATAATTCTTTAACAGCTTGAGAGGTTTCAAAACACATTAAAGAAGTTTTATCTTTATCGTTAGAGGAATTTTCACAAGCTACAACATCTAATGCTACCCCTTTAAACTTACCTCTTTTAGTAAACTCAAACAAAGCTTTTGTATCAACGACTTCTCCTCGAGAAACATTAACTAAATACGAATTATCTTTCATCATCTCTAATTGTTCATTCGAAATCATATGATAATTTTCATTTGTATATGGTAAATGTAAGGTTAAAATATCTGCCTGTTTTAAAACTTCATTCATTTCCATATATTTAACATCAAATGCCGCAATCAATTCTTTTTTCTGAACAGGATCACACGCAATTATATCCATTCCAAAAGAATGAGCATATCTACAAACTGCAGACCCAATCGCCCCTGTACCAATCACACCAAGAGTTAATTTATTTAGATCCTTACCACATAAATTCTCGAACTTACGAAAGTCGTATTTTTCAGGAATCAATAACATTGGATAAAGGTTTCGGACCAACATCAAAATCATTGCCATAGTAAATTGAGCAACAGACGTACATCCATATGATTCAACATTCACCAACGCAATATGTTTACCTGCACAACTATCTAGACAAATATGATCATATCCAGTTGAACGAGTTGAAATAATCCTAAGATTTTTAAATTTTGAGATTATATTTTCATTTACACTAGAATTTATAAAAACACTAATTATCATAGTTTGTTCAAAATCATCTTCCGTTAAATTCTCTACAAACTTTTCATCCAAACTTTCTTTAAAAAATTTGATGTCAAAATTCTCAAAATTATGCTCTTGAAAAAACTTTTCTTCAGATTGCCTATAATCAAAAAACAAAACTCTACACGCCATAAAATACTCCTTTTTTAGATATTGTTTCTGCGAAGTAATATTTTATCTATTGGAAAAAAGTACAAGATTTAATAAGAAAAAATTATCCAACTTTCCAATGATAAACTAACAAAAAACTTTTAATCTAGAATAGAAAGGAGCTTATATGAAACACAATTTAATCGTCAGAGAACCTGAATTATATTTTGACAGTATTCATCAAGAATTAGATAATTTTTTACGTGATACATTCATAACCCACACATTCGGTCATCCCTTAAATATGATAAAAAACACAATTCTGCGTCCTGCCATTGAAGTTATCCAGAATAAAGATAACTACAAAGTCAAAGTTCAACTTCCAGGGATAAAAAAAGACAACATTGATGTTGAAATCGATAACGACTTTATGACAATTTGTGCAGAAACTCACGAAGAAAAAGAAGAAGAAAAACAAGAAGAAAATAACAAACGATATCATACCTCAGAATTCAGATATGGCAAATACCAAAGAACAATCTCTTTTGATCAACCAATCAAAGTTGATGAAGCTCAAGCAGAATATAAAGATGGAGTTTTGACAATTACAATACCGAAACAAAATATCGAAACAAAAGAACCTAAAAAATTAGAAATAAAAGAAAAATAAAAAATTTGTATTCCAATGTTCGAATTATACCCGGAGATTTTGGGGCATGCAAAACAGGCGAACGGAATACAGACGGCTATGAATCATACAGCATGAAATGATTCTTCTCTCAACTAAGGGAAATAGCCGATAACTAAGGACAGATTTCGCATTTGAAACCTGTCCTTTTTTCATAATTACACAGTCGGGCATGCCCAATTTTAGATATTTGTGAAATATTTTACAAATCTTAATAAGCAACAAAACCATGCAAAACCATGTCCTATCATGGGTTTCCATGGTTCAAAATTTCTAAAACCATGTCATGACATGGTTTTAGCCGTTTTAAAATCTCAAAAGGCTGAATTCAGCACTATTACAGGGTTACGTTACAAAACTTCATAAGAGCATGTTCTCATCTTGAAAAAAAATACTTATTTCCTATAATGAAATTATGAAGTCGGAAGTCATTGATATAAACGGCTTTGGGGAGATTGGTCGGTATATATTTGGGATATCGATTGGATAGTAAAATTTAAGTGGAGATTTATACATTGTTTAGAAGTAGGGATATGGGAAGAGCAGTAGCGGTTAGAAGATGGACTACAACTGCATTAGAGTGCTACAAGAGAGGATGTAATTGCGAAGGATGTTTTTATAGAGATTTCTTCAGCGGTTCTTCTCAAAAATGTCAAATGAAAGCATCAGTTTTGGAATTGGTTAGAGTTATTGGTACTCCTGACGTTGAATTACCACAATTTTTAGCAGATGAATAACAGGTTTACCCTTTAAAAATTATTCAAAATGTGTTATACTAAGAAAGTATTAGTATAGAAATTGGAGGTACAAATGCACATACACGTAAACGGCAGAAACATTGAAATTACAGATGCAATCAAAGCATACGTTAAAGAAAAAATCGGTAAAGTTGCAACTCACTATGACCAAATTCAAGGTATTGACGTAGTGTTATCTGTAATCAAAAATCCAGCTGCAGAAGGCAAACACATCGCAGAAGTTTCATGCAAAACTAACGCAGGCGTAATTCGTTGCGAAGAAGCTGCAGAATCAATGTATGCAAGCATCGATTTGTTAGCTGACAAATTAGCTAGACAAATTACAAAACTAAAAGATAAAAACATTTCTTCAGACAAAGCATCAATCCGCACAGGTATTGTTGAAGAAGTAGCTGAAGAAGAAGTTGAAGATGTAAAAGCTATTGAAGAATAATTAAAAGTTTTTATATTAAATCGATTTTGAACCGCTGTAGATTCTACAGCGGTTATTTTTTAGTTAACAAGCATTAAAAAAGTGGCTCTTTTCAGAACCACTTTTCAGTTTATATAATAAACAACCATTAGCTAATTAAAATGTACCTGCAGGTTTTTTCTGAGGAGTTGCACCTGGAATTGATTGCCAGTTTGCAGCCATGATTTTTTTGAATGATTTTAGAGCTGTATCTTCTAGTTCACCTAGTTCTTCAGCTTCCATAATCAATTCTCTTAGCGGCATCAAAGCTCTTTGGTCTCTTAAAACACCTAAAGCAGCCGCAGCACCTGCTCTAACTAATTCGTTTTCTGAATGATTTCTCATAACATCGATTAAAGCTGGAACAGCTTTTGTATCATTCAATTTACCTAATGAAGTTACCGCATAAATTCTTACGTTAACCCATTCGTCATACAACATGTTAATAATTTTATCAACAGCTTTTTTGTTTCCGATTTCGCCTAATGCTCTTGTAGCATCACATCTTACGTTAACTTTTTCATGATCTAAAGATTCGATTAAAGCATCAGTTGCAACATCACCAATTTCGATTAAAGCATCAGTTGCAGTGATACAAACTTGTGGGTTTTCATCGTTTAAAGATTCAACAAGTGGTTCAACTACGATAGCGCCACCTAAACGACCCAACGCACGAGCTGCACGAACTCTAACGTCAACGTTGCGATCTTCGCGTAAAGATTCAATCAAGTGGATTGTAGCAGCAGAATCACCTAATTCGCCTAAAGCTCTAGCTGCATATAATCTTACAGAACCGTTTTTATCATTTTTTAGAACGTCAATTAATGGTTCAACTGCTTTTGAGTCACCCATTTCGCCTAAAATACGTGCCGCATTATATCTAACTTTTTCAGAATTACTTGTTCTTAAGTCAGTTAATAATTCGTCAAACGATTTTTTCACTTGTTTTTTCTTACTATTCACACTAATTGTCATTATTTTCCTCCGACACTATTACAATAATTTTCACACCTACTCTTTTATAAAGTTTTCTTTTCGAAAATTATTGCTTATTTATCTTCTATATATTAACGATTGTTTACAATTCATAAAGTACTTAAATTTATTCCTACTACTATGTTAATTTTGTCAGATAGTTGATTAAGGGTAATTCCGACACTTATTTATGCTGTACTACTATTATAACATATAATTTTAATTAAATCAGCAATTTTATAGATAATTATAAAAATTTTTATAATTGTTTTATTAATAATATTTCTAATTTAGGAATAATTAAAAAGTTCTTGTTACATTTCTTTAGATATTACTACTCACATTTGATAGTAATAATAAACTCTGTACCAACCCCAACTTCACTGTTTACCTTAATTTTGCCATTATGCTTATCAATAATCTTTTGGCTAATTGCAAGCCCCAAACCAGTCCCTACTCCTACATTTTTCGTAGTAAAACCCGCTGTAAAAATTTTACTTAAATTTTCTCTTGCTATTCCCCGTCCAGTATCTTTAATTTTCACGGTCAAAATCCCAATATCAAATTCTGTTGTAATCGTGATTTTGCCATCACTTTCAATAGCTTGACAAGCATTCACCAAAATATTTGTAAACACTTGATTTAACATATTCGGATAGCATTTAATTGGTGGAATTTCGCCATAATTTTTCACAATCTCTATTTTATTTTTTGTTTCATGGCGAATCAAATCTAACGTCAAATCAATTTCTTTGTTAATATTTGCTTCTTGAAGCTCAGATTCATCAAGGCGAACAAACTTTTTCAATGAAACTACAATATTACTAATTCTTTGAATAGCTTCATTATCAAGAGAATTTATCTCCATAAACATCTCTTTCAAATCTTCTTGCTCAATTTTTGAAATTAGTTTTGAAATTATTGAGTTATTAGATTTTATTGATGCAACTGGAGTGTTAATTTCATGTGCAACCCCAGCCACAAGCTGACCTAATGACGCCATTTTTTCAGAATGAATAAGTTGTAATTGAGTTTCTTTCAGCTCTTCTAAGGTCTTTTTCAATTCTCGAACGTTTTTTGCGTTCTTTTGATAAAGCTCCGCTCTGATAATTGCGTTACCAAGCTGGGAAGATACAGCTTCCAAAATTTCTAACTCTTCATTTAACTCTCTTTTTTGATAACTCAAAAGAACCAATGCTCCAATCATTTTTTGCATATGAAAAACAGGAACAACAATTCTCAAAACTGATTGTTTAAACGGGCTTGCACCAATGTATTCCATTAAAGAATAACTAATAGATGTTCTATGTGCACCAAGCTGCCTCATCACAAGAGCATCAAAAGTAATCTTCTGCCCTTTTAAACTATTTTCACCAAAAGTTTGCTCAATACAAAACTCTGAATTATTTAAAGAAGCGTAATAAGCCCTGAAACACCCAAACATTATCGCCAATTCTTTCAACGCAGAATTCAAAATTACTGAAATATCCATAGATTCTCTTATAATATTTGAAACTTTGTTAATCAATGCAATTCTGATTGCTTGAGATTGAGCTTTCAAACGTATTTTTTGCAATTCATCATTTTCTTCTTCCAATTTTGAAAGCTTATTCTGAAAGGCTTCACGTTCTTTTTGTTTGTCTTGTAATAAAACTTCTGAGGTTACATCAACCAAAAATATAATTGTATACGCTCCACGCTTAATCGCAGTCAAATCATAATATACAAACTGATTTTGACTATTCAAATAAGTAACCCTTGCAAAGAAATTTTCCGTTGACACTATTGCCTGAAAAATAGGTGAATATAAATCGACATTTTCACTATCCATAGGGCACATATCAAAACTCATCTTGTGAGCGAATTTTCTGATATCTCCAAAATGTTGGAAAACACGACAAAAAATATTGTTTCTAAAAACAACATTCTCATAATCCCTAACAATAATTACTGGATCCCTATACTGATTGAAAAAATCAAATTTCTTCATAACAAAATTATATGCAAATACTAGACTTTAGGCAATCTATTAAGGTATTTGAAAATAATTACTTCTTCAATAAAGCACAAATATCAACTGCAAAATATTCTGCTATTTTTGACAATCTATCAATAGTTATATTTACAGAACCTCGTTCTAATTTACTTATATATGAATTATCAAAGCCTAATAGAAGAGATAATTCTTCTCTCTTTAATTTCTTTTCAGTTCTAAGAACTTTCACATTATTAGCAATTCTGTTTCTAATTTCTTGACTCATATTCCAATTTTGTGATATATTTTGGAATATTAACAGGAATGACATTCCAATTATTTAAAACAAATTATAGATACATGGGTAATTTAAAAAATAATCTTTTATCGTTATATTTAGATAAAGGAATTAGGAATATATGACAAAGAAAAAAACCATTTTAGTTGATCTTGACGGAGTTCTAAACCAATATAACGGTAGATTTGACGAGTTGCAAATCCCCGACATAAAAGAGGGTGCAAAAGAATTTGTTGAAAATTTATCGCAAAATTTTATCGTAAAAATTTTCACAACAAGAAATAAAATCCTTGCAACAAAATGGCTTATTAAAAATAATCTGGATAAATACATAACAGATATTACCGACATTAAAGAACCTTCCCATCTACATATAGATGATAGATGCATTTGTTTTGACGGAAATTTTAGCAATACAATTAATCAAATTAAAAACTTTAGACCATGGTACAAATAACCCCTTTTGTGCTAATATCAAATAAAGGGGGAAATGAGTATGACAAGAGCGATTATTATGGTGATTGATTCTATGGGAATTGGTGCTATGCCTGATTGCCACGAATTTAATGATGTACCAGAATGCAACACACTAAAACACGTTTGCGAATTTAACAAAGGTTTGAATGTTCCTAATTTAGAAAAGATGGGATTAGGAAACCTTCAAGATTTTGAAGGAATTAAAAAAGTTGAAAACCCGATTGCAACTTACGCAACTTTAGTGGAAAAATCTAAAGGGAAAGATACCACAACTGGACACTGGGAAATTGCAGGTATTGTTTTAGACAGAGCTTTTTCAACATTCCCGAATGGTTTCCCTCAAGAACTAATCGACAAATTTATAAAAGAAACAAATTGTGGCGGAATTTTGGCAAACTGTCCAGCAAGCGGAACAGCAATTATTGAAAAATTAAACGATGAACATCACGCAACAAAATTCCCAATCATATACACATCTGCAGACAGCGTATTCCAAATTGCTGTTGATACAGACCTTATCCCACTTGAAACATTATACGAATGGTGTGAAATCGCAAGAAGAATTTTAACAGAGGATGATTATTATGTATCAAGAGTAATTGCTCGTCCATACAAAGTTATTGATGGAAAACCGACAAGAATTTCAAAAGATAGACGTGATTACTCAATCGAACCTATCGCACCAACTTTATTAAACGAAGTAAAAGATGATGGTGGAAAAGTTATTGGTATCGGGAAAATTGAAGATATTTTCTCAAAATCTGGCATCACTCACGCAATCCATACAGGTTCAAATAAAGAAGGTTTAGAATTAACCCTAAAAGCAATTAAAGAAGAACTTCCTTTAGAAGAACTTGCATACGAAAAAGGTTTAAAATATTCAGATAGAGAAATAATTTTCACAAATCTAGTTGATACTGATATGTTATTTGGACATAGAAACGACCCAGCAGGTTACGGTAAAGCAATTGAAGAAATTGATGAATACTTAACACCAATTTTAGAAGCATTAAAAGAAGATGATATGTTAATCATAACAGCTGACCACGGCTGTGATCCATGCGTTGCAGGTACTGACCACACAAGAGAAAAAGTTCCTTGCCTAATTTACTCAAAATCATTACCGTCAAATGGTAATTTAGGTGAAATTGAAGGCTTTGATGTAATTGCTTCATACATCAGAGAGTGGATTTAAAAATATCATACTAGATATTTTCTATAGTTTGTTATATAATTTCAATGTGAAAGAAATTTCACGTAAATGTAAAATAAGGAGAACGTAAAAATGACAGTTAAAGTTAATGACAGTTGCATCGGATGCGGCGCTTGCGAATCTATCTGTGATGCAGTATTTTCAATCGAAGACAAAGCAGTAGTTAATGAAGCAGCAGTTGCTGATAACATTGACGCAGTTAAAGAAGCTGCTGATGCATGCCCAGTTGCAGCAATCGAAGTTGAATAATTAAATTAACAAATAAAAAAGAACTGGTTGAAAAATTTTCACCAGTTCTTTTTTTATGCAAAACTTTTATTATAATGAGCAAGTAATAACTAAATCTGCACCTGTATCTTGAGCCTCTTCAATAGCAGCAGTTTGACTTAATCTTAAAATACCTTCTGAAGAGTAAACACCGATAACTTTACATTTCATACCAGAAGAATTTGAACGAACTTTTTGACTTAATTCATCAACTCTTTTGTTCAAAAATTCAACTTGAGATTGCAATGATTCAACAGAATCACTAGTTTTAGTAGAGTTTGTTATTTGTTTTTTGTCATATGAACCAGCTTTTTCAACTTTTTGCATATGATTTCCAGCAACATCTTTGGTGTTTGAATATATTGCAGCTACAACGAATAAAAACATACAGATAATAACTACCGTTAAAACTTTAAATTTATTCATACTTTCCATAAAAACTCTCCCTTTTCAACTCTTAGTACCCTCATTTTAGCATAAATTTAACTTTGGGCAAATATATTACAAATAAAAAAGGTGGATTAAAAAACCCACCTTTTCTACCATATAACTAAGTTATAGATTAAACTGAAGCTAAAGAAGTAGCTTGGCAAACAACTGCTTCTAATGCTTCTAAAGCATCAGCAGGAAGTTTGTCGATACCAGCTTTTTCAGTTTCTCTTGATTTAACGAAGTTAACTCTATCATTCATACGAGCAACAAATTGAGAAGCATATTCTTTATTAGAGAATGAAGCATCAAAACCTTCGATATCCATAATTTCGATATCTGAGAAGTTTTCCCATTTGTGGAAGTTAGCTGAACCTTCAACGATAGCTTCGATAATACCTAATGTATGTTTAGGTTGAACTTTAGTACCCATGAATTCACCAGTATTCAAGATGTAGCAATCAACGCCATCAGCGATTAATTGTTTAAATCTTGTGTAGTCTACTGATAATGGGTAAACTCTGAATGGGTTAGCATATGGTTCAACAACTAATGCGTTAGGGTCAACACCTGCAGCAAGTCTTTCAGCTGAAGAACGTTTTGTAGCTAGAGTAGCACCCATAGCTGAACCTAATGAAGCACCTGACAATTTCAATACAGGAGGAATTGTAGGGTCTTTCATCAACCAGAAAATAGCATTGATAGGTTCGTTAATTCTATCAACTCTGTTTGGTGACCATAATTTAGATTTAACTGCACGACCGTTACCATTTCTGATATCTTCAGTAACTGAAACAACTTTACCATCAGCTAAAGCGATAGCACCATTGTTTTGTTGAGTTAAGATATATTTGTTATCATCACAACCGATTGGGTAGTCAGCTGTTTTATCAAAGTAAGCTGGTTCCAAAGCAATTGTGTATTTGTCTTCAACGTTGATGATGAAAGCGTCATCGTGAAGAACTGTAATATCATATTTACCGCCGTGTTTAGCGTGAGTAATTGTTGATTTACCAGAACCTGATAGACCAAATACTGCAACTTGGAAAGATTTTCCGCCGTCTAAGTTATAACGTTTCATACCACCGTGGCAAGAAGCATAACCGTTACGAGCAGCAGCACCCCAAGCAAGAGTTAATGTACCTTTTTTGTGTTCACCGAAGTATCTCATACCCAAGATACAAGCACAGTTGTGTTCTGGGTCAAAGAATGTTAGACCATATGGGAAGTCTGGGTGAGTCCAATCTGGATCAGAGAATACATAGATATCACCTTCTGGTAATTCTCTTGATTCAGAGTACATTGCAGCATATGCTTCGTTGATGTATTGGAAGTTTAACATCCAAGAATACATAACGTTTTCGAATCCTTCTGGAATCATTAAGTGAGCTTTAATCATGAAGTCATTGTCTAAGCCAACAACTGCTTCAGTTTTATACATCAATTTATCACGTGTTCCATAGATAGCTTCACGGATGATTGGTAATAAATAACCTAAATCGCAACCTGGTTCGCCAACGATTTTTCTAGCAGCTGCACAACGACCAACTACTGTACCATCGTTGAATAACAATTGATTAGCACCTTGAGGTAAACCTAATTTTTCAGGTTGAAATACTGGCATGCCAGTTAATTCGATAGTACCTGAAGATGATTTAGCTAACTTGTAAGCTTCTGATACAGATTTAACTTCTTCAACATTATTGCCAAAGAAAGGAGCTGTAATAGTAGCACGAGCAGCTGACATCACTTGTTTCAATTCTTCTGATGTTGTAAAGAATTCTTTTGTTGTCATAATTTTCTCCTTTTTCTACTAAAAAGTTATATAAAGTGTAAAATTTACATTTAACCTATATATAGTCAGTTTACTACAAATAAAAAAACTAGACAAGTATTTGAAAACTTTTTCATACGTATATAGCAGGCTAATATAACATTCTCTAACTGGGTATATCTTCAACAAATTTTTCGATAGAAAATTGTTCTTATGAGAAAAATAGTTCCATTATTATCTGTTCTTTTAATTTTGCAAAATGTTAGTTACGCTCAAATTTTATGCCAAGAATCAAATATTTATACAGAAGCAATTATAAATAATGTTTTAAACTTATCCACTGAACAAATCACACTAAAACACCTTGATTGTAAAGCATTCAAAAAATGTCTTACCAGTGACCAAAGAATAAAATACAATATGATAAAAAAGTTAGAAAAAGATGAAAGAAAAAAATCTCACAAACAAAAAAACTACTACAAATCAAATCCCTTGATGCAACCTTTCGGGAACCCTATAAATTGCCCAAATTCAAATACCCACAATAAAAAATAAAGTAAATATACGATGATTTTTTCTAAATAATTATTATAATTATGGTATGAGAAAGTGTAAGTTTTTTTACAATCTTTTAATCTTGTCGCTACTGATATTATCAAGTGGCTTATCAGCTGTCGCAGATAGACCAGAAAGCTTTGCTGGTGGTAAGGGTTATGTCGGAACGCTTCCAGACCTAACACGAGGATACGAGCCAAGAGAAGAATCAAAACCAACACCTGAAGTAACCCCTTCAAAAAGCTTTAATTCTGAAAATGAAATTAAACCAACCCCAAGAGATAACCCTACATTTGTAAATATAATTTTAAAGAGTGAAAAAACTTCTCAGTACATAAATGACATAAATGAATTTATCCCAATGCTAGAAAGCATTTATGACATGATTGAAAATAATGACAATGTACAGATTTTCAATGCAAAAGTTTATTATTTCAACAAAAGTGCTGAATATTTGAGAGCAAAATATGAAAAAAGACCAGAAAGCCATTTCATATCTTTTAAAAGACTAATGGAATTAAGTATGCACGCAAAATCTATTGCACTACTTCGAAGTGAAGCCGAAAAATACAACCCTTACTTAGCATATGGTAGTGCAGGTTATATTTACAATCCTAACAATATCTCAGAACAACTTGAATATCTAAAAACCGAAATTGAAGAAACAATTATGATTTTAAAAGACTCTAATTAATAATTTGATTAAAACTTTTTTTTAGATTAAAATCAGGTTATGTTTAACACATTAGTTCAGAGTATAAAAGAAAAGTATAATAATACAAAAATTTTAGATAAATATATCTTAAAACAAGTAATAGAAATGTTTTTAATGGGAGTATTTATCTTCACAACTATTTTGTTTGCGACAGACACTTTTATTACTTTGATTAAACAGATTGCAAAATTTGGAATCCCATTCAAAGTTGCATTCATTATTATTTTGTTAAACTTACCTGCAGTTATTGTTATGACAATCCCAATGGGCGTTCTACTTTCAACAGTAATGACCCTAAATAGACTAAGTTTATCATCAGAAATTACGGTAATGAGAGCTTGCGGTATTGGATTAAATAGGATTGCAAAACCTATTTTTATTTTCGCAATAGTAATGGCATTATCTAGTTTCTTCATTAACGAAACCCTTGTCCCAGTAATGAATAGACAATCAAAAGATTTGGCATTATGGGCATTGGGTCAAAAGAACATTCCTGATGGTAAAAAGAATTTCGTATTCAAAGAAATTTCTAGTGGAGGAAACCTTAAAAGATTATTCTATGTTGGTTCTTGCGAAAAGAAAACTCTTCATAACGTAACCGTTTTAGACAATTCAAAAGATGGTACAATTCAAGTTCTACAGGCTAGAGAAGGTAAAACCTCACCAAAAGGATGGGAATTTGAAAAAGGTGCTGCATATACAATTGCAAACGATGGACAGGTTCTAAACACAACATTATTTGATACATCAATAGTACAATTCGGACTAGATTTGACAAAAGAAATGAATAAAAACCTTGCAAAAGAAATGAATTTTGTAGGACTATTGAAACATTTATCAAATCCTGACCTTAGTGAAAAAGATAGACAAGTTTATACAACAGAATTATTCGATAAAATCGCACTTCCAGTAACAACTTTGGTATTTGTATTATTGGGAGTTCCACTTGCAATTACACCACCTCGTGTAAGATATAACCGTGGCTTCTTATTCAGCATTTTAATTATTTTTGCATATTATCTTGTAAGAGCACTATCTCTATCCTTTGGAGAAACTGGTTCACTTGCACCATTTATTGCAGCGTGGTTACCAAATATTGTTCTTACAATCTGGGGAACTTGGTTATATTATAAAAAAGTTTATACTATTTGCTAAAAATCATACTTTTAATGGGCAAAAAATTATTTTTCATGTTTTAAAATAGAAGTATGGATGGTAGAAATAAAAATGAAATAGGTGGAAATATATTCAGCCAAAAGTATAATTTTTCGGCTGTAAATCCTTTTAGTGGAGAATTCAACCCAGCGAATGCTCCACAACCTAATACCGTCCAAAATACTACCAATCCAATCAAACGTCTTAATGGTTATGATTCTGCCATCCTAAATCAAACCAAATTTGACGAAGCCGAAACAGAAGATTTGAGCGTTGAATATCGCATCAAAGAAAAAGAATCTATTATTAAAGATTTAGATGCAAAAATCAAAGTTGCAGACAATTATGGAACTCAAAACGAAGCTCTTGGCTTAAAAGCGAAACGCCAAAGGGTTATGGAAGAACTAAGTACATTAAGAAAACAACAAATGTACGGTGGAAGAGTTTTAGGGGAGAAAAAACAACTCTCTCATAAATCTTTTAAAGAAAAAATGCCTGTAATTTATAAAATCCAAGATTTTATTTCACGCCATATTTTAGCAAGAGTTTCTAAGAAGATAAATTCTGTTGTAACTCTTTCAGATTCACTTGAACAACTTTCAGAAATCAGCAAAAGCGTTGATGAGCTAATCGATATCAACGTTCCTTATGGTGAAAAAGTACAGAATTACGAAAAACTAACTGAATATTTAAACCAAGCAAACGTGATTCATTCAAAGATTTCTAAAACATTAGGTAAAACCGTTTAAATTTGCTTGATTGTCGGACATGTTTGTCATACAATTTTTTCAGAGGATTAGCTTTAAGGAGATAATATGAACGAGCTATTGAAAAAGTCCGCAACAGAGCAAAGCAAAGCTCTTAAAAATAAAGAAGTTTCAGCTTTAGAACTAACTCAGGCGGCATTTGAAAGAATAAATTCACTTGAGGGCAAATTAGGTGCTTTCAATTCATTAACACAAGATACAGCTATTGAAACAGCTAAAAAAGTTGACGAAAAAATTGCAAAAGGCGAAGAGTTACCTCTATTAGCAGGTATTCCTCTTGCATTAAAAGATAATATGAACTTGGTTGGTTCTAAAACAACTGCATCAAGTAAAATTTTGGAAAACTTTGTTTCTCCATACAACGCAACTGTTACAGAAAAATTATTAAATAACTTAGTTCCAATTGTTGGTAAAGCAAACTTAGACGAATTTGCAATGGGTTCTTCAAATGAAAACTCCGCATTTAATAAAGTTCACAACCCTTGGGATTTAAACAAAGTTCCTGGTGGTTCATCAGGTGGTTCTGCAGCAGCCGTTGCAGCTTGCGAATCTACTCTTGCATTAGGTTCTGATACTGGTGGTTCAATCCGTCTTCCTGCAAGTTTTTGTGGTATTGTTGGCATGAAACCTACTTATGGTAGAGTTTCTCGTTATGGTTTGATTGCATTCGCATCATCTTTAGACCAAATCGGCCCATTTGCAAGAACAGTTGAAGATGCTGCAAACCTACTTGAAGTAATTTCAGGTTATGATGCTAAAGATTCAACTTCATTAAACTTACCAGTTGAACACTATGCACAAAACTTAGGTGATGATATCAGAGGTAAAAAAGTCGGCGTTATTAAAGAACTTATGTCTGAAGGTTTAGCTCCAGAAGTACAACAAGCTCTTCAAAACGCTATTGAAACATACAAAAAATTAGGTTGCGAAATCGTTGAAATTTCATTAGACAAATTAAAATACTCTATCGGAATTTACTACATCTTAGCAACTGCTGAATGTTCATCAAACTTAGCAAGATTTGATGGTGTTAAATACGGTTATAGAACTTCAAATCCAGAAAACTTGATGGAAATGTACACAAAATCAAGAGCTGAAGGCTTTGGTCCTGAAGTTAAACGTCGTATAATGCTTGGAACATACGCATTATCTTCTGGTTACTATGATGCTTACTACAAAAAAGCTCAACAATTAAGAGCATTAGTAACAGAAGAATTTGTTGAAGCATTCAAAAAAGTTGACGTACTAATTTCACCAACTTGTCCTAACACAGCATTTGAAATGGGTGCAAAATCATCAGATCCACTTGCAATGTACTTAACAGACATCGCAACAATTAGCTGTAACTTGGCCGGTCTTCCTGGTATCAGCGTTCCAGCAGGATTTGATAATTCAGGTATGCCAATCGGTTTACAAATTCTTGCACCACAACTTCAAGAAACTAAATTGCTTAACTTTGCATATAAATTTGAACAAGCAAATGATTTCTATAAAAAGTTGGCAAATATCTAATAAGTTATTAAACAGAAAGCGACCACTCAAACTTGAGTGGTCGCTTCTCTTTTACCTCAATTATTTTCTTAATATCTCCAAAGCTTTTGAATTTTCTACAAAAAAGAAATTATTTGACCATTGCTCAAAGCATTTATCTACAATTCCAGGAGTTTGCATTTGTTGAACAGTATATTTTGAAACACAATCCCAAGTAGTTTGTTCCAAATTTGCTCTATTAACTTTTGGTTTCAAAGTTGCAATATATGTATTCACACTAGAAGTAGTGAAACCTTGAGATAACAAAGATCCTTTCAAACCTTCAAACATTCCGACAACAAAACTATCATAAAAAGCTGTTTTAAAATCGTTATCATAAGCATAAGCAAACGCCTTACTTAAAGACATTACAACCATATTTATAAATAATAATATACCTAATATTACCAAAATTTTTTTCATAATCTCTCCCGATGGTTTTACCATAATAAATCGAACCTTCAAATTTTAAATCCTCTTTTTAGTCGAAAGATTTTGTAGTAAAATTAAAATATGGAAGAAATGAATTTAAGAAATTATGCATATTTAGGTGATGCAGTTTGGGAATTATACATTCGAGAAAAAACTGTAAAAGCGACTAATAACGCTAAAAAACTTCACCAAATAACAACCAATTTGGTAAAAACATCTTGTCAATGCGAACTACTTCATTTTCTAGAACCAAATTTAACAGAAGAAGAACTAGAACTGACTCGCCGAGCAAGGAATTTACCAATCCCAGTTGGCAGACGCAATATTCAAACAGAATACCGTCAAGCAACAGCATTTGAAACACTTATCGGCTGGTGGCACACACACGATAAAGACAGATTAAATCTAATATTAAATTTACTAGAAACAGAATTAAAATTCGATTAACGAAAAAGACCTCTTTTTACAGAGGTCTTTTTACATCTCGAGTTTAATTAATTATTGCCTTAATTTATATTAGTCTTCTTTTTGGTCCATTGCTTGTACATACATTGCTCTTAATCTCTTATCTTCAACAGCTTCAACTTTAAAATCTACATAATGATCATCAGTTGAGTATTGACCAATTAAGTTTCTCAATAGAATTGAATTTGCACCTAAGTAACCTTTTGCAACTTTACCTGTTTCAACGAATTCAGATGTACCTTTTCTTTTTGCAACATTCAATGTATCACCATTTGTTGTTACAAACGCTCTAGTTTTCAATCTGCAATCTAAAATTGAACCATTTTGTTGATCAAATTCATTTTCATATTCTTCGACAAATAGACCTTTTGGTGAATTTAGAGTCACACCATCTTTTGTTGTAATTGTGAAATTACCTGATGGAATTCTTAAAACTCTTTTACCATAACTTTCATGATTACCCTTGTAATCTTGAATTTCAGTATCATATACTAAAATCTTTCTAGAAGATTCTAAAACATTTATATCACCAATTTCTTTTGTGCCATATTCCCATTCACGAGTACCTTCATAGTGAATGATATTTCTATTTGCCAAAGAATCACGCCAACGTGGGTCAACACCTGGAATATCCCAGTTATCAAAATTATTATTCAGTGAATCTAACGGCATTGGGCGTTCCCATGCATACCACCATTGAATGATAGTATCTGCAGGGTGATTACAACCCAAGGTATCTACATAACCTTCTCCACCCCAAGCTTCCGCTCTGGCATAAGCAAAACCATCATCTTCACAACTTGTTAGTGTTGTTGTTGCAACAGGCAACAAAAACATTGACGCAATAGCCAAATCTCTTGCTGCTCTTAATGCTTTATTATCTTTCTTTTCACCAACAAATGCCACATCAGACATGTTAGCTGTTTTGTTTTCTAAGTTAACTTTGTTTGGGGTTGAAATATTATAATTTCTAATTGAATTTACTTGCATAATTGCCTCCTGATTATAATCATATCATTATAAAACCGAACATAAATTAACTTGCTAGTATATTTAAAAATTTTTTACAATTAAAAAGGCCTCTGTATCTAAACAAAGGCCTTTATAAAATTAAAATTTTTAATTAAGATTGAGCTAATTTTTCACGAACAAGTTTTTCAACTTCTGCTAAAACTTCTGGGTTTTGTTCTAAGAATTCTTTAGCTTTTTCTCTACCCTGACCAAGTTTTTCATCGTTGTAACTAAACCATGCTCCAGCTTTTTTAACGATATCTAAATTAACTGCAACATCTAAAATATTACCAACTTTTGAAATACCTTGACCAAAGATAATATCAAATTCTGCAGTTCTGAAAGGAGGTGCTACCTTGTTTTTCAAAACTCTAACTCTTACATGGTTCCCGATTTCACCTTCATCACCTTTAAGTGTTTCAGTACGTTTAATTTCCATACGAACTGATGCATAATATTTCAAAGCATTACCACCAGTTGTAGTTTCTGGGTTACCATACATAACACCAATTTTCATTCTTAATTGGTTGATGAAAATAACAGTTGTATTTGTTTTACCGATAATACCTGTTAGTTTTCTCAAAGCTTTAGACATCAAACGAGCTTGAAGACCCATTTGTTGATCTTCCATAGAGCCTTCAATTTCAGCTTTTGGAACAAGTGCTGCAACAGAGTCAACAACAACAATATCAACTGCACCAGAGCGAACAAGTTCTTCTGTGATATCTAACGCTTGTTCACCAGTATCTGGTTGAGAGATTAATAAATCATCAACTTGAACACCAAGATTTCTTGCATATTCAGGATCTAGAGCATGCTCTGCATCAACGAATGCTGCAATACCACCTTTTTTCTGACACTCAGCAACGATGTGTTGAGCCAAAGTTGTTTTACCTGAAGACTCAGGACCATAAATTTCGATAATACGGCCACGTGGGATACCGCCAATTCCAAGAGCAACGTCTAATGACAATGCTCCTGTAGGGATAGCATCAACATTAACGGTAGTCTTATCACCCAACTTCATAATTGAGCCTTTACCAAAATCTTTTTCAATTTTCTCAATAGCTAATTTTAGTGCTTTGCTTCTTTCCTCACTAATATTTGTAGCCGGTGATTCTTTCACTGCCATAATTATCCTCTTTCTTTATTACAAAAAAACAAAGGGCTTAACGCCCTGTTGTTTTTTATTCCCAAACGTAAACTTCTTTTTTCTTGTAAAATCCTAAAGCAACTGGCTTGTAGCTGTTTAATTCATTCTTTAACTGATAAACTTCTTTATTCAAATCAACAATTTTTTGTTTTAAAGTTTCATTATCAGTTTTGCAACGAATTAATTCAACAACAACATCATCCATACCTTCAAGTTTTTCATCAATAACTTTAGCGATTTTATTGCTTAGTTTAACTTCTAAATCTTGTAATGTTGTTAAAATACTTCTAACTGCTGCACTGTTATTTTGAATGCCTGAAGCACCTGCCATTGCAGGAACTCTAGCAGCAACAGGGTTTGAAACAACACCCCTAACTTGTGCTTGAACTTTTCTCAAGTTTTTCACCTCATCGTAAGAAAAATATGTGTGACCTTTAGCATTTTTTCTAGGTCTAATTGCAGCTTTTTTACAAAGATCAACAATCTCTTTATTGTCAGCTTTCAATATAGATCTAACCTCTTGAGGTGTTAAAGTTCTCTCATTCAATCTGTCTTTTATCATTCTTATCTATCCCTTAAAAACATTCCCATCATCATTCTATTACATTCATATAAAAGTGGCAAACAAAAATCGATAAACATGAAGAAATGTAAAGGTGAATTTTGTAATTTTTACAAGTGAAATTATTAACAAAATACGTTATAATATTTATATGAAAAAGATAATTTTTGTATTTTTAATATTATTTTTGAGTTATCCAGCTGTAGCGAAAGATTTGCAAGACGCAACAACAAAAACAGGTAAACCTGTCACTTTACAAAGAAGAACTCCGATTTCTGAAACACAACCACCAGAGATTGAGGACAATGTACAAAAACCTGAAGATATAGTCGAAGAACAGCCCCCAGTAACAGATAGAGTAACACCAAAAACAACCGAACAAAAATCTAAACAACCTAAATATCCTGGCTTAATTATTTATGATAAGCCAGAAGATAAACCTTGTGATAATTGCTATTATTACTACGAACATACATTTAAAGCAGGTAAATATAGAAAAAATACTTATTACGATAGAAAAGCATTGACAAAAGAAGAAAAAGAAGAAAAAGCAAAAAAAATGGAAAAATTTATGAAACCTGGCGGTGGTGGACTTCTTCGCTATGATGGACTAAGCCGTAGAGGGAAAAAAATCTGCAAATAATCACTAGCAATTTTTATCAACAAAAATTGTTATTATATATATGGGGAAACAACTTGAAAAATTAATTGTAATATTAGGCATAATTCTGATAGGGACAGCTGTGTTTGCAGAACAAACAGTAAAGGATGTACCAAACAATAATCCTGTTCTTGTAACCAGAGAAAAGAAAAAGGAAGAAGTAAAACAACCAACAAAAGAACTTCAAAGCAAAAAAACTCCTCCTTGTTGCAAAAAACAGAACAAGACAAAGACTGCAAAAAAAGCTAAACCATCAAAACCACAATATCTTGGCTTGAAAATATATGAAATTGAAAAACCAAAACCAAAAGTTGCTAAGGTAAAAAAACTTAGATGTATAGATGATCCAAAATCTATCTGTAATGAAAGAAGATTAAAACCTGCAAAGCCATACCTTATACCAGAGGCTCCAAGATATTCTAGAACATATGATGATAAATACAGAAAATCTGGGCTTCCAGATTTTCCACCATTAAAACCAGCAGAACCAATCAAAATAATTAGTTGTTATTAAGAAAAAAAAGAGAACCTAAAAGGTTCTCTTTTTTAATCTTTATTGCTTGAAAAGCTATTACGCTTTTTGAACTTTACCTGCTTTTAAACAAGATGTACAAACTTTAATTCTTTTTGTAGCACCATTTACAACAGCTTTAACTGTTTGTAAGTTAGGTTCTTGAGTGTGTACGATTTGTTTGTGAGAGAAAGTCAATTTAGCTGCTTTAATTGGAGCTTTTCCACAAATTTCACAATGTTTTGCCATGATTTTATTTCCTTTTCTAGCTAGTTTTTTACTCAGATACCTAAATTTTACCCCAAAAATACATTTTTGCAAGCTACATGTTAAAAATACTTAACCAATAAGGATATTTATGCTATACTAACCGTATTATGGAAAAGAAAATTAAAATCGGACTTATTGGGTTGGGTACAGTTGGTAGTGGCGTATTCAAAACCCTTCAAAACTTTGAAAATGTAGAAATTACAAAAATTGCAGTACGCAACAAAAACAAAAAAAGAAATATTGAGAACTTAGATGAGAGCATTATTACGGATAATCCTTACGAGGTTGTTAATGACCCTGAAATTCAAATTGTTGCGGAATTAGTAGGCGGTATTGAACCAGCTTTTGATTTAATCAAAACTGCAATTAAAAATGGTAAACACATTGTTACCGCTAACAAAGAACTTCTTGCAAAACACGGCGAAGAATTATTCAACTTTGCAGAAAGCAATAATAAAGTTGTTCTATATGAAGCAGCAATTGCTGGTGGTATCCCACTGATTATGCCTATTAAAACAATTTTAGCGGGTAACAAAATCAACAAAATTAAAGCAATTTTAAATGGCACAACAAACTACATCTTGACTAAAATGGATGTTCAAGGTGCATCATACGAAGATGTTTTAAAAGAATCTCAAGAGTTAGGCTATGCTGAAGCTGACCCAACAGGGGACGTTGAAGGTTTTGATGCTGCATACAAAATCACAACTCTTGCAACAATTGCTTTTGGTAAAAGAATTAAAATTGATAAAGTATATCGTGAAGGTATTACAAAAATCAGCCCTGACGATATGAAAGCCGCTAATGAAATGGGTTATAAAATCAAACTTATCGCATCAGCTGAATTGAATAAAGATGGCAGAGCGGACGTTAGAGTTCATCCAATGCTAGTTCCAAAATCAAAAACCTTAGCACATATTGATTACGTAACAAACGCAGTAAGTTTAACTGGACATCCTGTAGGGGACGTAACTTTATCAGGTCCTGGAGCTGGAGAATTCCCAACTGCAAGTTCTGTTGTTGGTGATATTTTAGCAATAGCAGCTGAATTAGGTAAAACTGATTATATCTTACCTATGATGAGATGCCACCACGACGAAAATGCAGTTATGATGGATGTTTCAGAAACTGAAAATAAATACTATCTATCAATTACAGCACAAAATAGCAAAGGGGTAATCGGTAGAATTGGTAAGGCTTGCGAAGAAAACAATATAAGCTTAGCAAGTATTGTTCAAAAAGAAGTTGCCGAAGGTACTGCGGCTAGAATTACTGTTATTACTGAACTTTGTAGAGAAAAAGATATGCAAAACGTTATTTCTATATTCAATAACGACCCTGCAATTACAAAGGTTAATAGCTTAATTAGAGTTCAAGTGTAAAAGAAGGTTATTATGAATTTTTTTGGTTATGATATTGATTTTACATCTAAAGAATTTTGGGCAACTGCTATTGCATTTGTAGCTTTTTGTTCATGGTGTTATTTTTTTAAAGTCGAAAGCGATATTTTTGAATGTAACCCAAGAATCTGCCAAGTTTCTAACCTAAGTGCAAACGGACGAACTATAAGCAAACAAAATATTGATATTAAAAATGTTGAATATTTTAGTTTACAAGATTATTATAGTCAATTTGAAGGAGCTTCTAATCGTCGCCATAGGCACAGATATACAATATACGTCACAAACAAAAACGGAGAAACATATAGATTCTTTAAAAGTTCTTTAACTACAGAACAAACAGCACAAGGAATTGTTAATGAATTAAACAGTTATCTTCCAACAACTCAAGATAAAGCAAATATATACATTAAATTTTAAAAAGGAAATAAATTATGTACCATCAAGGATTAATTAACAAATACAGAGAATATTTACCAGTAACAGACTCAACTCCAGTTGTTACACTTAACGAAGGAAATACTCCACTTATCAAAGCTGACAATTTGGCTAAAAAAATCGGAGTGGATGCTGAAATCTATTTGAAATTTGAGGGATGTAACCCAACAGGAAGTTTCAAAGACCGTGGTATGACAATGGCAGTTACAAAAGCAAAAGAAGCAGGCTCAGGTGCAATTATTTGTGCTTCAACAGGTAACACTTCAGCTTCAGCTGCTGCCTATGGTGCTAAAGCTGGACTAAAGACTTACGTTTTAATCCCAGATGGTTATATTGCACTGGGTAAACTT
>JAFXHF010000013.1 GCA_017536545.1 bacterium | reverse complement strand
TTATTTTTTGTAAACTAAATTCTGTTATGGCAGAAGGTCAAATTTATAAAATTCATTCGGATTTTTATTATGTTCAGAAAGATGGACAGTCTTTTGAGTGTAAAATTCGTGAAGTTTTGAAAAAACAACAGTTAAAAATTGTTGTTGGTGACTTTGTAGAATTTGATGGCGGTGTTATTTCTAAGATTCTGCCTAAAAAAACTTTTATTCCAAGACCGTCTGTTGCAAATGTTGATCAAATTGTTGTTGTGTCAGCTCTTAAAGCTCCAGATTTAGATTTTCACCAATTAAACAGATATATTTCGTTGGCAAAATACTATAAAATCCCTGTGGTTCTTTGTTTTAATAAAGAAGATTTGGGGCTAGATGAAGATGCTCAGGATAAAATTTTATCAATTTATGGGGCTTTAGGGTATGAAATTGTATTTACATCAGCTCTTGAGAAAAAAGGGATTGATGCTTTTAGAAAACTTTTGAAAGGTAAAGTTTCAGCATTATGTGGAAATTCTGGGGTTGGCAAATCAAGTTTGATTAATGCACTTAATCCTAATGTAAATTTAAGAACAAAAGAAGTTAGTGAGAAACTTAATCGAGGGACTCATACTACAAGGCACTGTGAAATTATTGCACTAGATGAATATTCTGCAATTGTGGATACCCCTGGTTTTAGTAATGTAAGATTTGACTTTATGTTACCTCAAGATGTAGATATATTGTTCCCAGAAATGCACAAATATAGTGGATATTGTAAGTATGGTGATTGTTTACATATCAATGAAGATGGTTGTGAAGTACTAAAACATGTTGAAGAAATTGATGAAACTCGTTATGAAAGTTATGTTGAATTTGTATCTGAAGCCATAGAATACAAAGAAAAAGTTAAATATAACGGAATAAAAAAAGAAACTGCTCAAAAGTTTAAAAATAACAAAGCTCAGGTGAAGATTAGCGAAAAGAAACGTCAAGCTTCTCGTAACACCAGAAAACAAATGATTTATAAGGAAATTGATGAAAATGCAGATGAATGATTATATTGAATTGATTGATAGAAAATTGGATGAGTTCATTCAAGTTGAATATCCGCAAACAATATTTGAATCAATGAAATATACAGTTTTGCTCCCAGGCAAAAGGCTTAGACCAATTATGTGTTTAGAGGCTTGTAGAATGCTGGGTGGTAATATTGAAGATGCTATCCCAACAGCTTGTGCAATTGAGATGTTACATGCTCAAACTCTTATTCATGATGATTTACCTTGTATGGATAATGATGATTTTCGTCGAGGAAAACCAACAAACCATAAGGTCTTTGGCGAGGCTATTGCAGTATTGGCGGGTGATGCTTTGTTAACTTTTGCCCCACAAATAATCACAAAATATTCAAAAAATTTAGAACCATCAGTTTTGTTAAATGTTTTGAACGAATATTTCCAATATGCAGGTGCATATGGCGTTATTGGTGGTCAAGTTGTAGATATTGAATCTGAAAATAATAATTATGAAGGTTTAGATAAAGAAGAAATTTTAAACTATTTACATCTTCATAAAACATCGGATTTATTCCAGTTGGCAATGAGAACAGGGGCAATTATTGCTGGTGCAGATGAAGAGAAAATTGCTGCAGTTACAGAGTTTGCTAAAACTTTTGGGTTGGCATTTCAAATCGCAGATGATATTTTAGACGAAGTTTCTACGTTTGAACAGATGGGTAAAACCTTAGGAAAAGATAAAGCTGTTGGTAAATTAACTTTTGTGACCTTATATGGACTTGATGAGGCAAAATGTAAACTTTCTTGCCTATTTGATAAGTGCCATGATATAATGAATCAACAGAATATAAAGTCAGAAATTTTCAATGACATAATTGAGCAAATAATCAAGAGAGTAGGTATATAATGTTGGATTTATTTAGAAGTACAATTGAGAATAATGGTTATGAAGTAATCTTATGTGGTGTTGCTTCTGCGTTTTTTGCTCAAGTTATTAAGTTTATTCTGTTCACGATTAAAACAAGACGTGTAAATTTTAAAATCTTTTCAACTACAGGTGGAATGCCAAGTTCTCACTCTGCAGGTGTTATGGGGTTATCAACAATAGTTGGTATTATCCAAGGTTTTGATTCAACATTATTTGCAGTATCTTTAGGTTTTTCATTAATTATTATGTATGATGCTGCAGGTTTAAGACGTGCTGCAGGTAAAACAGCTGCTTGTTTGAATAGAATGATGGATGATTTTTATCATAACGATATGCAAGCTGCAGGTGGTAAATTAAAAGAATTATTAGGTCATACACCTTTAGAAGTTTTTGTGGGTGCTGTATTTGGTGTATGTTTCGCATATTTATTCCACTGGTTCGTATTGGGCTAGGGAAATAATTAGAATTTAAAGAAAGGCCGAACGAAAGTTCGGTCTTTTTTAATAAAATAACTTTATATATTATTGAAAAATTCTTATAGGTTTTGTAAAATTGTTTCAGCAAAAGGGAGTTTCTATGGCAGAAGTACAAAAACGAATTTTGATAGTAGATGACGATGACGAAATTAGAGAATTACTTGAGTTTGATATTGCAAGTAGTGGATATTTTGTTGATACAGCAAAAGACGGTCTAGAAGGTTTAAATAAAGCATTAAATAATACTTATGATTTGGTTTTGTTAGATGTAATGATGCCAAAAATGAACGGTTTTGAAGTTTGTAAAAATATACGTCAAGCAAAGTTGGCTGTACCTATTTTGATGTTAACTGCTAAAGGTACTATTGATGATAAGACTATAGGTTTTGATTCTGGAGCAGATGATTATTTAGTTAAGCCGTTTGATATTCAAGAAGTATTATTGAGAATTAGGGTATTGCTTCGTCGTAATGAAGTTATTGTGGAAGACTCTCCTTTGTCGAATGAAATTTTAAAATGTGGTGATATTGAGATTTATCCAGAGTCTTTGGAAACTGTAATTGTAAATAGACGAGTAAAATTAACTCCAACCGAGTTTGAGATTTTATATTGTTTATTACAGCATTTCAATCATCCTGTAACTTTGGCAACTTTATTGGATGAAGTTTGGGGCTATGATAGTAATGAAGATGTTAGAATGTTGAGGGTTCATGTTGGTGGTTTGCGTAACAAAATCGAGCAGAATGCAAAACTTCCAAAATATCTTCACACAGTCACAAATGTAGGGTATAAGTTAACACCGTTTGCACAAGAATAGTTATGAAAAAATTTAGTTATGAATTAAAAAGATTAAAGATTATTGAACAGATTGCGATTGTATTTTTTGTATCAGTCGTGATACCAATATCTATTAGTGGTTTTATTATTAACAACGTTAACCAACATGCCGTAAGACACCAATTAAGAGAGTCTGCGGTTCTTGTTGCAAGTATGGTTTCTGATGAAATTGATTTTTTCTTGAAAACTAATGAAACAACATTGGTTCAAATTGCAGATACTTTAGAATATTTGCCATCAAAATTTTTAAAACAAAAATTTATAAAAGATATGGCAAAGCGTTATCCAAATTGTGAAGATATTATCATTGTACGTAGTTCACAAGAACTTGAAAAAGTTACCGAGGACGCTCATATTAACGAAAAACCGATTCTATCTACTCAAATGAAAGATGGTTCATTTTTGGTAATTATTTTTAATGCGACAGATTGGGATAATAACTTATTTAAGTCATTAGAGCAAGATAATCGTCAGGTTTATATTATGGATGATAATAATCGTTTAATTTCATCTCATAATTTTACCCCTGAGGTATATAAAGATACTATTGATTTGTTGCCAGAAGAGAAAACTGAAGATACACCTGTGATATTTGGTGATGAAAAGAATAGACCATTTGTGTATTTATACCGTACCAATCCTAATATAACTATCGTTGTAAGCACGACAGAAAATATGACTAAAAAAGCTATTATTGACGGTCGTGTAAAAATTATAATTGCAGTATTGTCTGCAATTTTAGCAATGATGTTATTTACTAGTGTGTATATTTATTATTTGTACATTAACATAAGACAGTTATTTAAAGGTGTAATGGCATTATCTAAAGGTAATTATCAGCGACAAATTAGGCTCTTGGCAACAACATTTACACCGTATGAGATTGTCTTTTTGGCAAACGAGTTTAACCATATGGCATCAGAGATTCATAAATCATATATCGAGTTAAAACGTAAAAATGCTGAGTTGAAAAAATTAAACGAATTTCGTTCTAATTTGTTAGATACCGTTTCGCATGAACTAAGAACTCCGTTGACAAGTATTCAAGGTTATACTTCAAGGTTGATGCGTCAAGATATTGTTATTGATGAGGAAACAAAACAAAAATCTCTTCGAGTAATTAAAGAACAGTCAGAACGTTTGAAACGCTTAATTGAAGATTTGTTGACAATTCCTGATATTGAAGGTTTAAGGCTTCAAACAAACATGGGTAATGTTTGGTTAGGTGAAGTTTTTGAGCAAGGGGAGCTTTTACTTCGTAAACACGACGGACATGAAATTGTAGTGAATTTACCAGAAGATTTTCCTCAAGTAGTTGCCGATAAAGGTAGATTAGAACAGGTTGTTGTGAATTTGTACGAAAATGCTATTAAGTATTCATATCCTGAAACGCCAATTTATGTTGATGTTAAACAAGAGGGTAAAAAAGCTATTCTTGAATTTAAAAACAAATGCGATGTTATACCTTTGAAAAAGTTAAAATCATTGTTTGATAAGTTCGTAAGACTTGATGATGATATGACCAGAACGACAAGAGGCTCAGGTTTAGGCTTGTTTATTGTGAAAGGCTTAATTGAGGCTATGAATGGTTCGGTTGTCTTAGCATCTGATGAAGAATATGGTTTTCAAGCAAAAGTTACTTTGAATATTGCAAAGGATGAGTAATTTATGGGATTTATGAAACTTGCAATAGGTGAAGCCAAGAGAGCTGTGGGTGATATTCCAGTAGGTGCAGTAATTGTTAAAGATGGTGAAGTAATTTCATCAGCTTTTAATACAAAAGAAAAAGATAATGATATAACATCTCATGCTGAAATTCTTGCAATAAGAAAAGCTGAACAAGTTTTGGGCAATTGGCGACTTGATAATTGTGATATGTATGTGACATTAGAGCCTTGCCCGATGTGTGGTTGGGCTATTTTGCAGTCTAGAATTAAGAACTTATATTTTGGAAGTTATGACAAAAATTATGGTGCTTTTTCATCAAAGATAAATCTAAGAGAAATTTCAAGCTCTAAACTGAATGTTTATGGCGGAATATTAGAGCAAGAATGTGATGATATTTTAAATGAGTTTTTTCGTAATATAAGAACACCATAAGGGATATCATACATATATATGTTGTGGGTTATGGTTTAAATGCTTTATGATTTTTTCTGTATAGTAAATAGAGGATTTTAGAATTATGAATAATTCTTATGATGTTAATGATTTTGAGCAACAGAATAAATTTTACAATGAACTATCTAAGTTCAATTGGGGGGCGTTTTTATTTAACTTTGTATGGGTAATTCCGAATGGGGCGTTCAAAGAAGCATTACCGACATTGATTATAATGCTTATTTTCTGCTTTATGTCTCAGATACCATTGTTCGGTTTGGTGTTTGTTATTTTAAATATTTGTTTGGCTATTCATTTGGGTAAAAAAGGTAATGAATGGGCTTGGTACGGTAAAAAATGGAGTTCTCTTGATGACTTTGTAAAAGCTCAAAAAGCGTGGGGTGCATTATCTCCTTTGGGGCTTATTATAGTACCTATGATAATAAATTTTGTTGTATCAATTTGTGTTGTATCATATTCTTTACCACATGCGAAGAAGTTAGCTGCAAAAGAAAAGGATACTTTGAATACGGCTATTTCAAGAATTGTTTCTTCTCCTAAATATGAAACATTCAAATCTGGTGAGGATGTTGCTAATTATATGATTGAGAATAGATTATATGATAGATATGCTTTGCGTGAGCACGATGCAGTTTTTGTAGAAAAATCTGGACCATATTCTGTATCTTTAGTGTTTGGTAAAGATGAAGAATGTTCTTTAATTGACAAGAATTGTTATGTAGAATATCGTATTAAAATGGCAAAAGATCCAGTTGTAAAAAATAAAGTATATTATGATGATAATGCTAAAGTTGAATTTGATGAAAAGTTTAAAAAATAATAAAAAGGTGGTTTAAGCCACCTTTTTTATTGTTCTGCTTTATCTTCTTCAATCCATTTTTTTGCATCAAATTTTAAATCAGTAAGTTTCATATCTAAAGACTCGACGTAAGGTTTGAACTTAACCAAAAGTTGGGTCTTTCTTAACATAAGCTCTTGAGCAACTGTTGGCGTTTTGCAAGCAATAACCATAATAGAACCTTTAACCATTGAGTATGGTTTTGATTGCTCTGCGAATTTTTCTCCTGCAACTTTTTTCCAAAATTTACATAAATTAGCACGTGTTAATGCCTTTCTAATTGCGGCGTGCTTTGCTAAATCAGCAATTATATCTTCTATATTTTGAAATTTTGTGTATAAAATTTTCTTCATAATTTTGGTAAGATTAGTTTTTGTGTTAGAATCAGAAAATGGTTATTGAACAATTAAATAGTATCATAAAGAATTCTAAAAATATATTGTTAGTTTCGCACATAAATCCTGACGGGGATACTTTGGGTTCAATGTGTGGATTGTACTCTTTAATCAAGGATAACCTAAAGAAAAAATGTGATATGGTGGCAGTTTCAGATGTTCCTGTAACTTATAATTTCTTACCATATGTTGATGAAGTTAAGCACATATCCCAACTTGATTTATCTAGGGAATATGACTTGGTTGTTACTATTGATGTTGCTGCAATCGATAGATGTGCAGATGCTGAAAAATTATTTAAAAAAGCAAAAAATACAATAAATATTGATCATCATGAAACAAATATTGGCTATGCAGGGGTAAATATAATTGAGCCTCAAGCGGCAGCAACTGGTGAAATTATTTTAGAAATTGCAGAAAAGCTTGAATGGAAAGTATCTTTAGAAACTGCAATAAATCTATATGTGGCAATTGTTACTGATACTGGTTGTTTCAAATTTTCAAATACAACACAAAGGACAATGGAGTCTGCAGGTAAGTTAATTTCTTTTGGTGTAAATCCATCTGAAATTTATCAAAAATGTTATGAATCATCTTCTAAAGATATGGTTCTGTTCCAAAGCTATTGTGTGAATAAAGCTGAATTTTTGAATGATGATAAGATTGCTTATACAATAGTTTATAAGAAAGATTTGGAAAAGTTTAATAACCAAGGTGAAGATTTTACTGATGGTTTAACAGAAAAACTTAGAGCGATAAGAACTACGGAAGTTGCTTTTGTTGTAAAGGAATTGAATTCTACAACTTCAAAAGTTTCGATGAGAAGTAAAGAAAAAGATATTGCTCAAGTGTGTTCAGCTTTTGGCGGTGGTGGTCATAAATTGGCTGCGGGTGCGGTGATTAAGGCAACACCTAAAAAAGCGGTGGATATGTTGATAGAAGAAATTAAGAAAAAATTATATGATTAAGAAACTATTTAGAACAAATAAATGTGCAAGAACTTTGATTAAGCTTGTAAAATCGATTATTAAGAACGATTTTTACGGTATGGCTGCTGAAATGGGCTTTATGCTTGTTGTTGGTATTTTCCCATTTATGTTGTTTTTGATGGCTTTATTTGGATGGATGGGTAACCGTTCGTATTTGGATTCTATCTTGAGGGTACTATCAAATATTATGCCTCATCAAGCAATGAATTTGTTAAAATCGGTTATCGAAGAAACTATGATTTTTAACCACGGAACACTAATTGCTGTGATTGGTATTATCACAACTCTTGTGCTTTCTACAAATGGTGTTGCAGTTATCCTGAAAGGGTTAAATAGAGCATATAAAGTTGAAGAAACTAGAAGTTTTATTTATACAAGAATACTTTCATTTTTGATGGTATTTGTGAATATTTTGGTATTGTTTTTAACTATCAACATTATTATCTTTGGTAAAGTAATCATTATGTTTTTAGTGGCACACTTTGGTCTATCTAAAGGTATGGCAATAACCATTTTGACCTTACGTTGGCCTGTAGCCTTTTTGGCATTGTATTTAATGGCGTTTTTAAGCTATTATATTTTGCCTGATTTACGTGGAAATGAAGCATTTAAACGTAAAAGTGCCCTTCCTGGAACGATTTTCTTTACAACATTTTGGTTGTTGGGTTCTTGGGGTTTTTCAGTTTATGTAAATAATTTGAGTACATATAACTACGTATATGGTACAATCGGTGCGTTCTTTATTTTGATGATTTGGTTGTATTATACCTCAATTCTTCTTCTGATTGGGGGAGAAATAAATTCGCAAGTTTATAATAGGCTAACTCAGCGATCTAATGAAATTAGAGAAGAATTGGCAACATTACGTTTAAAAACAAGATATTCAAGGATGCATAATAGATAATAGTTACTTCTATTTGTAAATTTTTCATGTTCTTGTTATTATGCAAGTATGAAAGATATGTTAGATAAAATTTTACAAATAGAACAAAGATACAAAGAGTTAGGAGAAACTCTTTCAGATCCAGCTGTAATCCAAGATTATAACAAGTTTAGAGATTTGTCTAAACAAAGAAAATCTATGGAAGAAACAGTTAATTTATATTATGAATGGAAATCCACAACAGAAGCAATTGAAGATGCTAAGCAGATGCTTTTTGAGGAAAAAGATGAGGAAATGCGTTCATTTTTAAAAGCTGAAATGGAAGAAAATGAAGCAAAAATTCCTGTTTTTGAAGAAAGAATGAAAGTTCTTTTACTTCCTCGAGATCCAATGGATGATAAAGATATTATGCTTGAAATCAGGGGTTCTGCTGGTGGTGATGAAGCAAATATTTTTGCTGGAGATTTGATGCGTATGTACTTGAGATACGCAGACAAAATGGGCTGGCAAACTCAGGTCTTGAGTAAAACAGACTGTGAAGCAGGTGGTGTTTCAGAAGTTATTATTTCTATGAAAGGTGATAGCATCTATTCACGTTTGAAATATGAATCTGGCGTTCATAGAGTTCAAAGAGTTCCTGCAACAGAATCTCAAGGTCGTGTTCATACATCAACTGCAACGGTTGCAGTTATGCCTGAAGTTGATGATGTTGAAGTTGAATTAAATATGAACGATATTGAAATTACAACAGCTCGTTCAGGTGGTGCTGGTGGTCAAAACGTAAACAAAGTTGAAACAGCAGCACGTGTATTCCACAAACCTACGGGAATTATGATTTTCTGTACAGAAGAGCGTTCACAATTACAAAACAAAGAAAGAGCTTTGCAAATCTTGAAGGCTAAACTTTACGATATGGAAGTTCAAAAACAAATGAAAGAAGTTACTGACCTTCGTCGTTCTCAAGTTGGTACAGGTGATAGAAGTGAACGTATCAGAACATATAACTTCCCACAAGGCCGTTTAACTGACCATAGATTAAACCAAAACTTAAACGTTTGGACAGTTATTGATGGGGAATTAGACGATTTGATTAACTTATTGGTTGAATATGACCAAAAGTTGAAATTGGAAAAATTAGCAGAGGTAGAATAAGAGGTAGTTAGTGACAGAAAGACGTTGTGTTAGTTGTTGGCAAGTAAAAGACAGAACTGATTTAATAAAAATTACAGCAGACAACTCAAGTGGAAACGTTGTTATTAACCCAAATTCCTTAACATTTGGCAGATCTGCATATCTTTGCTATAATGAAGCGTGTATAGAGATGGCTTTCAAAAAAAACAAACTGGCAAAACATTTAAAAACCTCTATACAAAACGAATTGAAAGGACAGTTACTAGATGAGTTACGAAACAATTAGAATAAGTGAATTAGCAAAAGAACTTGGGCTTCAAAGTAAAGAAGTTGTTGAAAAGTTCGCACAAATGGGTATCACAGGGAAGACTCATTCAAGTACTGTTACTGTTGATCAAATCAGTAGATTAAAAGATTTTATCGCAAATGGCGGTGTAAAAGCTGTTGCAAAACCTAAGGCTTTCGTTGTAAAAAAAGCAAAACAAGAACCTGAAGTTGTTGAAACTAAAAAAGAAGCTCCAGTAGAGAAAAAGCCAGTTGTTGAAAAAGTCGTAAAGGTTGAAAAGGTTGAACGACCAAAAGTTGAGGTAGTTAAGCCTGTAAGTCGTTTGGAAATTGTTAGAAAAGCTCCTAGAAAACCTGAAGGCGAAGAAGTTAAATTAGAAAGACCTAGCAAACCATTCCAAAAAGGTGATAAAAAATTCCCACCTCGTGGTGAAAGACCATCTGGCGAAAGACCAACTGGTGACAAAAAGTTTGTGAAAGGTGATAAGCCAGCTGGTGAAAATAAAGATTTTGGTAATAAAAAACCTATCGAACGTCGAATTATTCCACAAGAGATTTATGATAATAAATCTGGTCAATCTAACTCAAAACGCAGAGCGGATAACAAGAAGAAAGAAAAAGATTTTAACTCTAAAAAAGAAGAACAAGAAAGAATTTCGCTAGAAAAAGCAGCGGCTCAACACCATAAGAAAAAAGTTCAAAAGGTTGAGGCTGTTGAAGAAGTTAAACAAATTGTTGTTAATCAAGCGATGACTATTTCTGAATTGTCAGAAAAAATTAAAAAAACGCCAGCTGAAATTGTTAAATTTTTAATGCTAAACGGTGTTATGGCAACGGTTAACCAACTTATTGATGTTGATGTAATTAAAAAAGTTTGTGCAGAGTATGAACTTGAAGTTTTAGAAGAAGATTTAGATGCATTCATCGAACAAGAACTAGAAAAAGAAGAAAAAGCTAAGGCTTTATCTGAAGTTGATAAAAAATTATTGAAAAAACGTGCCCCAGTTATTAGTATTATGGGCCACGTTGACCACGGTAAAACTACATTGTTAGATAGTATCCGTGCTTCAAAACATAAGATTGTAGCTACTGAGGTTGGTGGTATCACTCAATCTATCGGTGCTTATACTGTTTATTTAGGAGATAATAACGATAAGAAAATTGTATTCTTAGATACCCCAGGTCACGAAGCGTTTACAGAAATGCGTGCTCGTGGTGCGAAAGCAACAGATATTGCAATTCTTGTAGTTGCAGCAGATGATGGTATTATGCCTCAAACAATTGAAGCTATTAACCACGCAAAAGCTGCTGAAATTCCAATTATAGTTGCAGTGAACAAAATTGATAAACCTGGTGCAAATCCTGACAAAGTTCTACAACAGTTAACAGAACACGGTTTAGTTCCAGAAGATTGGGGTGGTGATACAATTACAGTTAGAGTTTCAGCTCTTCAAGGTACTGGTATTGATGAATTGTTAGAATATATCTTACTTGTAGCTGATGTTCAAGATTTAAAAGCTAACCCTAAAGCTCAAGCTTCAGGTGTTGTAGTTGAGGCAAACCTTGATAAAGGTAAAGGTCCTGTTGCAACATTGTTAGTTCAAAATGGTACACTTCATGCAGGTAATTGCATTGTTGTTGGTACTGCTTGTGGCAGAGTTCGTGCATTGTTATCTGATAGTGGTGAAAGAATTCAAAAGGCTGAACCATCTACTCCTGTTGAGGTTTTAGGTTTGTCTGAAGTACCTCAAGCTGGTGATTATTTCGAAGTTGTTAAAAATGAAAAAGAGATGAAGCAAATTATCACTGAAAGAAAAGAAAAAGAACGTGATAAACGATTAGAAGCTATGCTTCCTGCTCACATTAGACGTGAATCAGTTGCGGGCGATGATGCAATTCCTCAATTGAACTTGATTATCAAAGCCAATACTCACGGTGCAGCTGAAGCTGTTGCCCAATCTATTGCTCAAGTTGAATCTAAAGAAATTACAACAAAAATTATTCACGTTGGCGTTGGTGATATTTCAGAAGCTGACGTTATGTTAGCATCAGCATCTAACGCTTTGATTTTAGGTTTTACAGTAAAAGAAGATGCTAATGCTATGGCATCAGCTGAACGTGAAGGTGTAACAATTAAGAAATATGACATTATCTATCAATTGTTAGAAGATGTTGAAAGAACATTATTATCACTTCTTGAGCCTGAAATCAAAGAAGTTGAGCTTGGTAAAGCTGAAATTCGTCAAGTATTTACAATTGGTAAAACTAACAAAATCGCTGGTTGTTATGTACTTGAAGGTAAGATTGTACGTTCAAAAGATGCAGCATTGGTTAGAAATGGAGAAGTTATCTTCCGTGGTGCTATTGACCAATTGAAACGTTTCAAAGATGACGTAAAAGAGGTTGCACAAGGTTTTGAATGTGGTATTTCGTTTGCTAAATGGAACGATATCCAAGAAGGCGATATCATCGAAGTATCAACAACCGAAGAAGTTGAAAGAAAAAGTTTATAAGGTAAATAAAAATGTCATTACGTAACGAAAGAGTAAGAAAAGAATTAATGCGTGATATTTCTGATATCTTGAGAAAAGAAATCAGAGGGTTAGCTGGTGTTGTTTCAATTGTGGATGTTGAAGTTGCACACGATAATTCTTATGCAAAAGTTGTTTATAGTGTTTTGGGTTCTGAAGAGCAAATAGAACACACAAAAGAAGTTATCGAAAAAAGTACTTCTAAAATTCGTTATGAAGTTGGCAAACGTATTCGCTTAAGACTTACTCCAGAATTACGTTTTGTTTATACAAACGGTTTGGAAGAAGGTTCAAGAGTAACTGAACTTATCAATAAAATTTCTCGTGGTGAAATATAATTTCCTAAGGGGTGGCTAATGGCAGATTGTGAAAAAGATTTAGCCCTATTTGGATTTTTAAATGTTTATAAACCAAAAGGAATGACATCTCATGATGTTGTCGGTCGTTTGCGTAGAGTTACTAAGATTAAACAAATTGGTCATACTGGTACGTTAGATCCGTTTGCAACGGGTGTTTTACCTATTTGTATTGGAAAATCAACAAGGCTTATTGAATATCTTGAGGATGATAAAGAATATCTTGCAACTGTTCAATTTGGGAAAAATACAGATACGTATGATTTAGATGGTGAAATTGTTGCAACTTTTGATAAAAAAGTATCAGAAGATGATGTTCGAATTGCATTAAAATCTTTTGAGGGTGAAATTTCTCAGATGCCACCGATTTATTCGGCTATAAAAGTTAATGGTAAAAAGCTCTATGATTACGCTAGAGCAGGGCAAGAAGTTGAAATAAAACCAAGAAATGTATTTATTTCAAAAATAGAATTGGTGGGATTTAATGAAGAAAAACAAGAGGCAAAGGTCATTGTTGCGTGTTCAAAAGGAACTTATATTCGCTCAATTGCGTATGATTTAGGGCAGAATTTGGGTTGTGGAGCTTACTTATCAGCTTTAGAAAGAACAAAAGCTGGGCGTTTTAGTATTGAAAATACTGTTAATTTAGACGATTTGTCAGAAAAAGATTTAGTTTGTAAACATTTGATAAATCCGCTTGATGTGTTAAGTTATCCGACTCAAGAGCTATCAGATTCAGATAGGCAACGAGTTTCGCACGGAATGTCTATTACAAATAGAGGATTTAACGATTTAGATATTGTGTTTTTGCTAAAAAGTGGTAAAATATATGCTATAGGTAAGGTAGAACAAGACAAAGTTTTGGTCAAAAAAGTATTTGAGGTATTATGAAAAAGATTATTTTATTACTAGGAATTCTATTCGTTGCAAGTACAACTGCTCAAGCTGCGTGTGATTACAACTGCGTAGAACCGTATGACTTGAACAACAAATTTTATACTTTTGTAGGAGCTGTTTCAGGTGTAAATACTGTTGTTGAAAACAGCGTAGAAGGTTTGTTAACTAAACAAGTCCTAAAAGTTGCATCTGCAGATGATTTAAAAGTTGATTTAAATTCTCGTAGTGCAAGAGATTTGAAAAATGGTATTTTTAAATCTTTCGAATTGTCAGGTAAAAACGTTCTAGTTAATGACATTCACTTAGTAAGTTTAGCTTTGAAAACATTATGTAATTTCAACTATGTTAAACCAGTTAATAATGATGTAGTATTTGTTGAAGATATGCCAATGTCATTTGATGTTGTTATGGATCAAGATTCAATTAACAAATCATTAACTCATCCTAGATATAGACAAGTAGTTGCAGATTTCAATAAGATTGCAGCATCTTATGCTTTAGGTTTCAGAGTAAATTCAACTAAAGTTGCTATTAAAGCTAACAAATTCTATTTCATCGTAGGAATGAATATTCCTCGTGTTAGAAAAGAACAAAAAGTTGTATTTGAATCTGATCTAAGAGTTAGAAATGGTAAATTCGATTTATCTCAAACTAAATTAGTTTCTGGTAACTTAAGATTAGATGTTAAGAAAATCGATTTCTTAATGAATTACTTAAACCCACTAGAATATTCAGTAAAATTCTTAGATGGACACAATGCTAAAGTAAACGTAAAAAATATGAAAGTTGAAGAAAACGTTCTTTATGCTGACGGTGTTGTAATTCTTCCTAAAAACTAATTTAAAAGGGTTTGCCTTATGAGTAAAAATCAAAAATTTCTGTTATTATTCATTGGTTTTTGTATGATGGCTATTGTTGGCTTGGTTGCATTTAATGTACTTATGCCAAAACAAGAGGTTAAGCCAGATGAAGTTCAGGTAATGGAACGCTCAGTGCAAGAAGATGTAGTTGAAGATACAAAACCTGTAGTTGCAGAAGTTGAGTATGTAAATGTTTACTTTATTGGTAAAAATGAGCATAACGAAGAAGTTTATAAGGCAGTAAAAAGAGAATATAATCAAGATGTGGATGGTTCAAAAATTAGGTTTGCGGTAAATGCACTTGTTAGAGGTCCAAAACCTGAAGAAAGACTTCGTGGTGTATATTCAGAGGTGCCATTAGATGCAAAAGTAATAAACATTACAGAGCAGCCTGATAAAGTTATCGTAAACCTAAATTCCGCATTTGTAACAGGTGGTGGTACAGAAAGCCTTTATAAAAGACTTTATCAGTTGATTAAAACTGCTAAATTAAATTCGAAACTTCCTGTTTATTTGTATATAGATGGTCAAAGAGCAGATGTAGTTGGTGGAGAAGGTATAATGCTTTCTCAGCCATTGAGTAATACATCATTAGATAATTAATTATATGGAAGTTAAAAAAGATATAGAATACTATATGAATTTGGACTGGACCCTCATTGAGGGGGAAGATCTTGATTTTGAAGGTAATCCATATCATTACATTGAAATCAAGGAGATTCCAAGTTTTACATTTTGTGCGAAAACAATTACTCGTGCTCGTGAAAATTATAAACGTCAATTGCGTTTAACTCTTCAAGTTATGCTAGAATGTGGGGATCACATTGTTGAACCTGGGGAAGAAGATGATGAGCCAGATTGGGAAAGTCTTTGTCCAGGGTAAATAGTATTATTTTAATTGTTCTATTATCTGGATAACTTGTTTGTGTAAATTTTCGTAAGTTGAATTATTATCAATTACATAATCCCAGTTGGTGATATTATCTAAACCAATTTCTGTGATATCGTTTTCTCCGACTAATTCTCCACGTGAAAGTCTAGTTTCACGACTTGCTTCAACTCGAATAGTGATTGCTCCAGCATTTTTAAATATTTCGTATTCGTGAGGAACTCTAACGTCAGTTACAATGATATTGCCATCTTGTTCTAATATTTTCTTTAGCCAATAATCAGGGTCTTGGGCTCTTCCCCAGTTTCCTAGTGCAATTAAATCAGCACGGTATTGGGCTTTGTTGGCTTCGATTTCTTCGTAAGTTAGACCTTTTTCTTTTCCATAAGTAAGTTTAATAATATCACCCATTGCACAACGTCTGTAATCTGTTAGTTTTTCTAACATTATTTTTGCAGCGGTGTCTTTTCCTGAATATTGTTTTCCTGAAAATATAATAATTTTGTTTGCCATAGTTTCCTCGTTTTTTATTAGTATAACTAGTCGTTATCTAAATTGCAACGGATAATGTATGTTTTTGTTTCTCTTAGTTTCTTTAATAAATATGGATTTTCAATTTCTTTATCTAGTTTTTCAATCATTTTAAACTTGATATTCATTGGAAATTCATCTTCTCTAACTATACGCATTTTATGAATTAGTCTCTCGTAGACACGTTCATCTTTGGTTTTTATTAGCTTATCAAATTCTTTCATTATATCTTTCTCTGGTAGTAAATGGATATAGCTTGCCAAATGCTCTTGAGAAAGTGAAGTTGCATGTCTTGCCGCGATTCTATAATAAATTCTAATTTTTCTAGAATCTATTTCATCTTTAGGGACGTTCATGTCATCTATTGGAGAATTACGTTCTTCTTTTGGTAGATTTAGGTAATCGTATTTATCGGCGTCCCTTTGATTTCTTGCTAAAAGTGGAATTTCGTTCATCAATACAACTTGTGTCAACGAATCCCCTTTCTTCATAAGTTGATCGAATATTTTTTTAGATTTTTCATAAGGGAGGTATTTTAAAGCATACGCAACTGAGATATCTACCAGTTGACTGTTTTCATCTAAACAATGAATAATATAACTATCTGGTTTAGGCATGTATTTAATTGATAATGCTAAGCCAGCTTTTTTACTAGCTTCATCTAATTTTTTATTACTGTATATTCTCCACCATTCGATTTCTCGATATTTAGGGTTTGTATTTTGAATTTTCTTAAGAATGTAATTTGCGGTTTTATTTTTGTTTTTAATTCTATTAACTACACGAACTCCGCCCCAATCGATACTGTATCCATTAATTCGGTTATGACCAAAGATTGCGTTTAATTCTTCATCAGTTAATTTTGCACCTCTTGAGTATTCATTTACGATTTTTTCTGGTTTTGGTTTGTCGTTGTCGATGAAATTACATACCATAAAGCCACTTGTAATATCACCAAAGTAGAATTGACCACGTTGAGTGTTTCTACCTAAATTTTTCATCCAATATGCAGCAGTATTTATTTCAGCATAATTACCATGGCTTTTATATGGGTGCCATTCTGGACCTTTATCAACAGTTTTATAAACCTTCATAACGTATCCGTCTTTAGTCTTTGAGTCATAAAGCCCTTCAAGTTTATAAACTTTTCCATAATATCCTTGTCCAAGATATTTTAAATCAAATTCTTTATCTGGTTCTATAAGATTATATTTCTCAAATATATTTTTTAGTTTTTCAACACTACTGTCTGGTCTTAAATTTTTTCTTTCAGTTTCAGAACCTTTTGCACTAGGTACAAATGGTCGTATTTCATTCGAGACTTCAGCAAATGTATCCATTATTTCTTTAATTACTTCGGCTCTATTTTCTTTTGGAAGTCTATAAAATATCCCTGGTGGAAGTTGTCCAACAATAGTGTTTTTATCTTCTCCACGTTGATTCATAATTTCAAGAATATCTTTTTTCCCGTCAATATACATCTCACGTTCCATTTTCTTAGTTAAACCAGTGAATTGAACGCCATTGTTTTGTTTATTATAAACTCGGTAACCATATATAGGACTTATTAACATACCTTTATTTAAACAAAACAATAAATTTTTTGATATTTATTGTGAGAATTATTTACGTAATTTAATATTTATGACTAAATTGTTTGCAATTATACTATGTCGGTAATAAGATAATTAAACGAGTGTAGATAGTACAATATTGGATATTATGTTATGGCTTTAAATTTTCAAGAACTAGTTTTTAATTTACAAAAATTTTGGTCTGATTATGGATGCATAATTCAGCAACCTTATGATATTGAAAAAGGGGCTTCTACAATGAACCCTGCAACTTTCTTACGTTCTTTAGGTCCTGAACCTTGGAATACTGCAATGATTGAACCTTGCAGAAGACCGACTGATGCTCGTTATGGTGAAAACCCTAACAGACTTGGTCATTATTTCCAATTCCAAGTTATTCTTAAACCTTCTCCAGATAATGCTCAAGAACTTTATTTAAAAAGTTTGGAAGCTATGGGTATCGATTTAAAAGAACATGATGTAAGATTTGTTGAAGATAACTGGGAATCACCTACTTTAGGTGCTGCTGGTGTTGGATGGGAAGTGTGGCTTGATGGTATGGAAATTACTCAATTTACATATTTCCAACAAGTTGGTGGATTAGAAATTAAACCAGTTGCTTTGGAATTGACTTATGGTTTAGAGCGTATTGCGATGTATCTTCAAAATAAAGAATCAGTTTACGATATTATGTGGAATGATACATTAAAATATGGCGATATTTATTTACAAAATGAAATCGAACAATCAAAATATAATTTTGAAGTTTCTGATACTGACTCATTATTTACAATGTTTGACTTGTATCAAAAAGAAGTGGATAACTGTTTAGAAGCTAAATTAGTTTTACCAGCTTATGATTATGTTTTGAAATGTTCTCATACATTTAACCTTCTTGATGCTCACGGTGTTATCAGTAAGGATGAAAGAAACAACTTTATTGGTAGAGTAAGAACTATGGCATCAGGAGTTGCTAAACTTTACGTTGAACAAAGAGAAGCAATGGGCTTCCCATTATGCAAGGAATAAATATATTTCACATTAATAATTTGTGATTTAGATTTATTCGAGGCAAGAGAAATATAGTAGTAGGTTGGGGTGTGCCCAACGCATGAATATAAGGAAAATAGATGGCTGAAAAATTTAACAAAATGAGCTTTTTTAGTAATATATTCAAAAATATTACTAAGATAAAAGCCCCAGAAGAAATGTTGGCAGAAGCTAGTGCTCAAGGAGGTTTAGAAAAAACTCTTGGAGTATGGGATTTGATTATCCTTGGTGTAGGTGCGATTATTGGTTCTGGTATTTTCGCCGTCGTCGGTATAGCTGCTGCTGGTAATTCTGAAACTATAGGTGCTGGTCCTGCATTAATTGTGTCAATGGTTATTGCGGCAATTGCTTGTGTTTTTTCAGCACTATGCTATTCTGAGTTTGCTACAATGATTCCAGTTGCAGGTGGTGCATACACTTATACTTTTGCAACATTAGGGGAATTTGCGGCGTGGATGGTAGGTTGGGTATTGATGCTAGAGTACGGTATCGGTTTTATTGCTGTTGCTTGTGCTTGGTCAAATCATTTTGTTCAATTTTTATCAAATTTTGATCATGTTCTACCAGCTTGGTTGGCTCATCCGCCTGCATGGTTAACGTATGATATTTTTACTTTAGGAAATATGGTAAAAGATGATCCAACTTTACAAGTTCCTGTATTATTTGGTGTTCCTATCGGCATCAATCTTCCTGCAATTTTAATCGTTCTATTGATAACTGCTATTTTGGTTAAAGGTACAAAAGATTCAACTAAAATGGCTGGCTTAATGGTATTTATTAAAATGGCAGTAATTGCATTGTTTGTATTTGCTGGTGCATTCTTTGTACAGCCAGAAAATTGGACTCCATTCGCTCCGAATGGTGCATCTGGAATATTTTCTGGAGCGTTTCTAATTTTCTTTGCCTATATTGGTTTTGATGCGTTGGCAACTGCTGCTGAAGAATGTAAAAATCCTCAAAAAGATTTACCAATTGGTATTATTGGTTCTTTATTGGTAACAACAATTGTGTATGTATTGGTAGCATTGGTTCTTACTGGTATGCAAGATACATCTAGTCCTGTTTCAGGTGACTTTTTGAAAGCTCCTATGGCGTTTTGTATGGCTATGACAGGAAAAGGTTGGGCAACTTATGCTTCATATTTTATTGCTATTGGTTCTTTGGCTGGTCTAACTTCAGTTTTATTGGTGTTAGAAATGGCTGCTACAAGAATTTTATTCGCAATGAGTAGAGATAATTTTATTTCATCAAAATTTCAAAAAATAGATAAGAAATTTAAAACACCTGCGTTATTAACTTGGACTGTTGGTTTGTTAGCTGTTGCAGGTATTTTAACATTGAATCTTGATGTTGCTGCTGAACTTTGTAACTACGGTACATTCACTTCGTTTATTATTGTTTGTGTGGCCGTTCTAATTTTACGTCATACAGATCCAGATAGACATAGACCGTTCAAAGTTCCATTTTCACCAATTACTCCAACTCTAGGTATCCTTTGTTGTGGTGGATTAATGGTTTACAAATCATTAGGTGCAGGAAGCTCTGCAATGTTATTCCCGCTTTGGATTGTAATTGGTATATTGATTTATGCTTTTTATGGATATATCAAAAATAGAATTCAAGAAAATAAAGTTAGAGAATTAGAAAATTAGGAAATAAGATAGCAATGGGTATTGATATTAAACAAATAGGTCAAAATTTATTTAAAAGAAGAAGTATGGACGATTTGATTGCGACAACAAAGCGTTCAGAACTTAAGAAAACTTTGAATGTATTTGACTTAATTGTAATTGGTATTGGTGCAGTTGTTGGTACTGGTATTTTTACAATCATTGGTACTGCAATTCAAGGGGGGCAAGAAAGCGTTGGTGCTGGCCCTGCGATTGTAATTTCAATGGTATTAGCAGCTATAGCGTGTGTGTTCTCTGCATTATGTTATTCTGAAATCGCTGCAATGATTCCAGTTGCGGGTAGTGCTTATACATATGCTTATGCAACATTAGGCGAATTTATGGCTTGGATGGTTGGTTGGATTTTGATGCTTGAATATGCTATTGGTAATATCACGGTTGCTAGTGCATGGACAGGTTATTTTATCCAATTCTTAAAGGGTTTTAAAGCGTATTTGCCTGATTTTGTAGTGAACTTCCCACTATGGTTGAGATACGATTATAGAACAATTCAAAATATGTGTGATGCCTATAATTGGGATATTCACGATAAAATTCCATATTTGTTCAATCATATTCCAATTGCGATTAATTTTCCATCAGTATTTATTGTTACTGTTTTAACTATTCTTTTGGTTATTGGAATTAAAGAATCAACTAAAGTTGCAAGTATTATGGTTGGCGTAAACTTATTTATGATTTTATCATTTATTTGTGTTGGTTCATTCTATGTAAAACCAGAAAATTGGACACCATTTTTCCCTGCCGATCCGTCAGGTGTAATTATGGGTGCGTTTTTAATTTTCTTTGCTTATATTGGATTTGATGCAATTTCTACTGCAGCGGAAGAAACTAAAAATCCTCAAAGAGATTTACCTATCGCAATTTTAGGAACGTTAGTAATTTGTACAATTTTGTATGTTTGTGTTGCTCTAGTTTTAACAGGAGTTGTTCCTGTAAAAGATATCAATACATCAGCACCGATTGCTCATGCTATGAGTTATATTGGTAAAGATTGGTTTGCAGGTTTGTTATCTTTGGGTGCATTATGTGCTTTAACTTCTGTTCTTTTAATTTATCAATTAGGAACAACAAGAATTTTATTTGCAATAAGTCGTGATAGATTTTTACCAAAATCATGGAGATTGATTCACAAAAAATTCAGAACTCCGCACGTAATGACTTGGATTTCAGGTTTAATGGTTATCCTTTGTGGTTTATTTATGGATTTGAATATATCTTTGGCATTGGCTAACTTTGGTACATTTACATCATTTGTTATTATCTGCTTAATTGTATTGATTTTAAGAAAGATTGAACCAAATAGAGAAAGACCATTCAAAGTTCCATTCTGTCCTTGGTTCCCAATTTTAGGTATAATAATTTGTGGTGTTTTAATTGTATATTCATTAAATGAATTAAAAACATCTTCAATTTATTTTGTATGGTGGTTGTTAGTAGGTATATTGATTTACGCTCTATATGGTTATCATCAAAAACGATTAGAAGAATATAAAAGATTAGGTAAAAAAGCATAAAATAAAAAAGGAAGATTTAAAATCTTCCTTTTTTATAGGTGAACTTTTAGTTCAAATAAATTTTTATCAAATTCGGTAAAGTCGTTTATTATTCCAGTTACACAAGGCATTGATTGATAAAGTTCTGGAGGTTCTTCTGTACAGATTGCGATAATTTTACCGATTTTTGCATCACGTGCGGAATTTATTCCTGAAATAGCATCTTCAACAACAATACAATCTTGAGGGTTTAGTTCTAAATTTTTTGCTGCAATTTCATAAATGTCTGGAGCTGGTTTGCTTGGAATAATTCCGTCTGCGTACACAACTTTGTCATATTCAAACCAGTTTGCCAAATCAAATGTTTTGAAATAAAAATCAACGTTTGTTTTATCTGACATTGTTGCGATTGTGCGAGGAATATTATTTTCTTTTAAGTAGTTTAAAAATTCAACAGCACCTTTTGTAAGGTGTAGAGTTTCAGGACTGTTTAAACACATTTGTCGGTAATATTCTTCTTTTTCTTGCCCTATTTCTTCTACCATTTCTGGTGTTGGCTTTCTTTTTAGTGCGTATTCAAGAATTTGTTCGTTAGTTCTACCGAACATGTGTTTAACCATTTCTTCGTCAGTAAATTCAACACCAGTTAGGCGTTTTGAGTATTCTCTCCACGCTAATTTATGTAAATGTGAATCGCAAAATAAAGTTCCGTTAAAATCAAAAATTATGCCTTTATATTTCATTTTAATTTCTTTCCATAAGCTTGTTATATATGTCTAAATATGTTTGAGCGTCTTTTTCTTTATTTAGCATTTTATAGGTGTAAGCCAAATTATAATAAAACATTGGTTCATCACCTTTTGCATCTACTGCTCTGAAGAAATTATATCTAGCGTTACGATACTCTTTTAACTTCAAGTAAGCACAGCCCATATTGTAATAGCCGTATGCAAAATCATCCTTATATTTTACCGCTTGTTTAAATTCAGCAAGTGCCATATTTGGTTTATCTTGAATTAGGTAAATGTAACCAAGATTGTAGTGAGCCTTGTAAAATTTAGGATTTTTTTCGATAGATTTTTGGAACATATAAATAGCTTCATCAATTCTATCTTTATCTTGAAGAATATTTCCAATAAGAAGCCAATCTTCAGCACTTCTTAGATCTTCTCCTTTAGATTTTAGCAGTTTTAGGGCTTCATCTATCTCGTTTTGGGCATACAAAACTTTAGCTTGTTGTGATGTTGCATCTACAACTTCTTCCTGTTGAATTTCTTTTTTCCAAGGTAGGGCTGCCTCTGTTGAAACACCACCAACTAATCCTAAAACTAAAATTGTTAATAATATCTTTTTCATAACTAAATTATAGAATAAACGGATAAATTTTACCAATTAATTTGACGAAAAATTAAATGTAACAATAATGTTATTAATTGATGTCTCTTTTACTGAACTGAACCCTGCTATTACTCCTTTTAGCAGGGTTTTTATTAAGCGAAAGAGCCGACAATATGTCGGCTCTTCGAATCATTCATCACACATTTCACACTTCAAACTTCACACTTTTTAAATAGCTTACTTGCTTGCTTTACTACCTGTTATGAATGATAATAATGCTGCACCTGCGGCTACACATAGGGCAATTGGGCCAGCCTTTTTCACGATTGTTGCCATTTTACCACCAGTACTACCAGCTTTTGCGGTTAATGCACCTAAACCTTTAACTGCACCATATGTTGCACCACCAACAACTCCCGCACCAGTTAATCTACCTAAGTTTTGGTTTACTTTTTCACCTGTTGCTACTGGAGAATTTGTTGTATATGATACGTTATCTTCTGCTGAGTTTTTATAGTATGTACCTAAGGTTAATGACTGTAGCATACCTTGAGTGAATGAACCGTGTCCATATTGTCTCAAATCTTGAGTAAGAGTTACGCCACCGTTCATTTGAGTGTATAAACTTTTAGCTCTTGCTTGGATTTCTTGAGGATTACCATCACCGTATGCAGCTGCTACTGCTGCAACGTATTTGTCGTAAGCTTCTTTGATTTGATCTTGTTCATTTTTTATAATCTTATCTTTTAATGCAGTTGCTGCACCTTTTACTGCTTCCATAGATGCATTAACTTTCATATCTGCATTTCGATTCATTTTTTGTTGATCGATATTATAGTTTACTGAGAACTGTTGATTTTGTTTCATATAATCATAATATTGTTGTGGGTTGTAACCAAAACCTAACATAGGCATTGGTGAGCCAACAAAACCACCACCAAATATACTACCGCCCATCAATGAATTCATTGAGCTAAAGTCCATGATATCGATGTCGTCAAACATATATGGGCTTGAATAAATCCCTGGTGTGAACGCACCAATATTCAATGTGTCAGTCATACTAACCTCCAAAAAATATTAACCTTTAACCTACCTTATCTATATAAAGTTTTTTTTTTATACCTAATTGCTTAATGTTAAAATTATGTTACATTTCTGTTACATTATTTGGTTGATGTAATTTTATGAAATTTTGTTTAATATACTAATGTGCACACATAGAAGGCGGACGCTTTGAGAAGATTATTATCAGCTTTATTTTCATTATTTGTTATTGGGCTCATCGCTGTTGCGGTGTATTTCAATCAGCAATTTACATTTACGCAAGTTGATAAAGTTAAGGGAATGTATTACGTATATAAAGGGGATAAGGCTTACCATAGTCTAAAGATGCAAAAAGCCATTAATTATTATAAAAAAGGCTTAGAATTATATCCTCAGCATTATGGGGCGTGGTACAATTTAGGGAATATTTATGTAGCATATGAAGATTATCAGTCAGCTTTGGATGCATATGCTAAAGCATACGAACACAATCCGAAAATGATGATTGCTAGAATGAATCACGGTATTATTTCTTCTGAAAAGTTAGGAGATTTTGATTCTGCTCTTGATCAATATCAAAAAGTTATTGAAACTAAGCGTAAGCTGATTTCTATACCTTATGTTTATAGTAATAAAGTTAGTTACAAAGAAAATAAAGCAATAGCTTATTACAATATTGGTGTAACTTATCGTTTGAAATCATTGTATTCAAACGATGATTGGGAGCTAAAAAGAAAATATTTATCTAAGGCTATTGATGCGTATGAAAAATCTATCGAAATTCACCCTGATAGTTATGATGCTCAATATAATTTAGGTGTGGCGTACCATTCAATTGGGGATTTAGATAGTGCTGGAAAATGTTATTGTAAGGCTATACAAATTGCTCCAATGAATTATGAAGCTCATTATAATTTAGCAATTTTATTAAGAAAGAAACGTCTATTTAATGAAGCTTATGACGAAATCGATAAGGCTTTGACATTGATTACTGCATTAAATGAAAATGGGGCAATCCAACGTTATGTAAGTATTGTAATGAATGATATTACTAGAAATGCATACCTAAATGAGGAATACAGACGTTATCTTCAAGCTATTTTGGATGAGGAAAAACACAAAATTTCTCAGCATATGGCAAAAAGTGATAAAGAGATTTCTGCAGAAGAAGACAAAAATGGAAAAACTGCGGATTCGATAACTTCTGTTGGTATCAACTTTATAGATGGAAAAATTGTTGCAACTGAAGAATTAGATCAAGCTATTTTGGAAAATTTTGGTCAATGCCCTTCTATTTCATATTTTGATCCAGATTATGATAAAGAAGATTAACTTATAAAATCTTTATAATAGGGCAAAATTTTTTATCTTGCGTATTAATACAATATGCAGATTTTGCCGATAAATTTAAATTTTTCTTTTAATCAATATGGAATTCAGAGAACGAATTCTAGTAATTTTGCGTTGCCGTCTGCTCCGAAATTAAAGCCATTGGCTGTTGATACTGTATCTTTTAAAGGTTCTGCTCCGAATGCTGAAGCATTGAGAGCTTTGTTGCCTTATCAAATACCAGATTTGTATTCTGATACAATTCTTATGGATCCAGAAGAATTGCAAAAAATGCTTGATAAAAGGTTGTTTTCAAATAATTTGAGAACTATTGTTAAGCAGACTAAAAAGTACAAACCTTGTTTATTCCCTGTTGAAAGGGAATTCTTCAATATGCTAAAAGCTGAAGCTAAACGTAATCCGAAAGGTCGTTTAGATGAGTATATTCAACGTTTAGTGCCACTACATAGTCAAAAATTGCTGGCTATTCAAGCCCCTATTTTTCAAGAGTTAAACAGATTATCAAAACAGATGCCAGCAGATTTGTTAGAAGAATATAATTATTTAATGTATATAACTAATCGAAAACTTTCTAACGAACCAATTTATATGCCTTTTAGTGTAAAGGAATTTAAGTATAAATTAGGTAGAATAAAAGAACGTGTGGATAAATCTAAAAATCATGATCAAAAAGTTGCAATGCAAAAGGTTATGAAAATGGCAAATTCTGTTCCTGAAATTTCAAAAGAAAAAAGATTAAGTTCAAAGTTTCCAATCAAAAAATATGAACGAAATCAAATGGAGATGGTTTTAGAAATAGCGGATTTTGTTGAACGTTCTTCGCTGAGAAATGATAAGGACTTACAAAATTTGATTAATGTTTCAAAATCTCAAGTTTATAAAAGTCCAACAAATATAAAATTTAATAGGAAATCTTTTATTCACGAATTGAAGAAAATTCTTGAAAAAATGCCAGATAAAAAACTTGCAAGACGTATGGAACAAGTTGCAGTTAGCTTGCCGACATCTAAAGAAAATATTTCAGCGTTTATTATGAAATCCGCTGATAGATCTCCTCAACAAGTGGGATACGATATGTTCCAAGGGTCATTAGGATCTGTTGACCATTTGTTAGCATCCCATAAAGGCGGACATAATTGTCTTGAAAATTATGCTTTAACCTCATCCTTTATGAACTCTAAAAAAGCACACCAACGTTTGGCTGTTATGTTGCGTAACAATCCAGACGTAAGACTTTATTGTCAAAATCATATTGATAGGTTAATAGAACTTGCTAATGGTGGTGTTTTTGATAGTGTGGGCTTGTCAAAAGGTTATATTTATAGTTTAGCAAGTCGTATTGAAAAATTATCTCCTAAAGAAGACCCTTTAATATTAGACGTAAGTGCGTTAAAATATTAATAGGAAGATGAAACCAAAATATTCTGCAAACTTTAAAAGGTACAAAAGAGAAATCCAATCGAGTTCAGATTGGAGAGATTGCTTTTCGGATAATTTTTATTCTGCAGGAGTAAATGAAGATTGTTTGCCTAGTATAAATTCTCTGTCTTTAGCACCTATTCAAAATTCTTCAAAATTAAGGATGCTTTTTGCATATCGTTTACCATGTATGTATTCTGGTATCCCAATGATAGAACCAAAACTTTTAAGTCGTTGGATGAAAAATAGAGTGTTTAGCCGTCCTGCTCCAGAAGTTTTTGAGATTTTATCACCATATGCGGATAGTTTTCAGGCTGGTACAATGGAAGCTGAGGCTTTTAAGATTCTTTATGAACGTTCAAAAATTCATCCAAGGAAAAATCTAAAAGAGCTATTAGTAGAAATAAAACCAATTTATAGTAGGCAACTTAGAAAGGCTCAAACACCAATTTTTCATGAATTGTTAGAGGTTGCAAAGAGTTTACCAGAAGACTATTATCAGAGATTTGAATTGTTAGTGAAAGATGCTGAAAATAAATTAAATGAGCGTCCAGTTTTAATTCCATTTTCTTCTTATGAGTTTAAATATAAGTTATGCAAAATCAAAGATGATATTGCAAATGGTCAAAATTTAAAAGCTAAAAAAGTCATGAATAAGCTTATCAAAGAATCTAAGCATCTTGCGAATACAACAAACAGTAAGACTATTGGGCATCAGAAAAAAGTTATAAGATTTTTAGAATATATTCTTAAAAAATCTATATTACGTAATCATGAACAGTTAAAAGAACTGATTGAAATTTCAAAATCAAAACTAAATAACGAAGAAATTATTGTTCCATTTACAAGAAAATCATTTATTTATGATGCCGTTAGAGTAATTGAAAATTATCCAGATAGTGAAATTCAAGATAGGATAATTGAGATAGTTCAAAAGTTACCGACATCTCAAACGTTTTTGGCAGCATACATTATGAAGATCGCAACAGAACCTTCAGAAAAAGTCGGTTATCGTTTAATTTGGCCATCTCTTGCATCAATCGAACACTTACTTCCACGCTCTTGTGGTGGACAAGATGTTATGGCAAATTTTGGTGGGGCTACAACTAGAGAAAATTCTGCAAGAAAAAGTATTGATTTTGTTGAACAACTTGAACGTCGTCCAGATACTCCAAAGTATTGTCAAATGTATGTGGATAGGCTTATAGAGTTATATCGAGATGGGACTTTTGACAAGTTAAATGTTAATCCAAAATACATCACAGATTTTGCGAAAACAATTTTCATTCAATCAAGACGCAAGGTTAAACTTGATGTTTCTAAAATGTATCGAAATAATTCAGAAGTTGCTTAATTTACTCCTAGCCTTTTACAGCACCTTCGTTTTCGCCTGAGATGAAATATTTTTGCATCGCAAGGAAAAAGATTATAATAGGGATAGTTGAAATAATTGAACCTGCCGCAATAAATCTCCAGTTAGAAGAAAACATCCCTTGTAAGTTGTTAACACCAACTGGTAAAGTGTACATCGCTTCTTTTGTAAGTACGATACTTGGCCATAGGAATTCGCCCCAAGAACCAATAAAAGTAAATATTGCAAGAACTGCTAATGATGGTTTTACCATCGGTAAAAGAACTTTCCAAAATACTTGGAAAACATTGCATCCATCAACAATGGCTGCTTCTTCCATTTCTCTTGGAATAGCTAAGAATGCTTGTCGCATTAGAAATATTCCAAACGCACTTACCGCAAAGGGCATAATGAGTCCAATAAATCCCATTGTATCATTTACGCTATCAACAAGATGAAGTTTTAGGGTAATTAGGTAAACGGGTAACATTATAGCTTGGAATGGTACCATAATTGTTGCAAGGATTGAGAAAAAGGCGATTTTTTTACCTTTAAATTCCATTCTAGCTAATGGGTAACCCGCAAGTGATGATAGTATTAAATTTAATAGAACTGTTCCTCCCGCAACAATCATACTGTTTATGAAATATCTCATCAAATCAACTTTATGCCAAACTCCAACATAATTTGCAAAAGTAAAATCTTGAGGAATTATGGTTGGTGGGTATGCAAAAATATTTTCTCCACTGCCTTTTAGAGATGTTGATAATAACCAAATGAATGGGAAAATTGAAAGTAGTGATACAAAAATTAGAGTTGCGTGTATCCACAAATTTTTAAATTTCATCATATATTATATTTCCCCCTTTCAAAACAGCAAATGTTTATAAGTGAGAATATCATAACTATAACAAGTAGGATTACTGCCATAGCTGAAGCATAACCTAAATCTAAATTTTCAAAAGCTTTTTCATAGATATAATAAACAATAGTTTTTGTTGAGTTTAGTGGTCCGCCTTTTGTCATAACATATATTTCAGCAAAGATTTTCATTGCAGAAATTGAGCTTATTGTTGTAACAAGTGCAATTGTTGGCATAATATGAGGAATGGTTACTGTTAAATGTTTTCTTAAAAATCCAGCTCCATCAATATCACAAGCTTCGTACAATTCTTTTGGTACGCTCATCAATGCAGCAAGGTAAATCATCATATAATATCCGATACCTTTCCAGATTGTTACGATAATTACTGAATATATCGCATATTTTGGGTCTGTTAACCAGCCGATAGAATTTATATGTAAGACATTTAGAATGTAATTTAAAATCCCTTGTTCAGCGTAAAGCCACTTGAATGCAATTGCTGCAACTACGATTGAGACGATTACGGGTAAGTAAATCAAAATTTTGTATAATGTAATCCCTCTTATTTTCTGATTTATTAGAATTGCTAAAAATAGTGGGACAATTGCTAGAATTGGTACTGCAACAACAAGATATAAGACTGTATTCCACATCACCTTATAAAATATTGGGTTATGTAAAATCTCGATATAATTTTTCAAGCCTGTAAATGTTGCGTGATAGATGTTTGTTGAGTAATCTTGAAAACTAAGTAAAATAGTTTGGAAAAACGGGATGAAAAAAAATACAATCAAAACCAATGCCGCAGGCAGTAAAAATAAGTAAGGTGCAGTTTTTCCATAATACTTAAACATACACAAATTATCCCACTATTTAATAGTGTAGTCAAGTTGGTTTTAGTTATCAAAGGCTTAAGAAGTTAAGAAATTTAAAAAAGACTTGATTTTAGAGATTTAGTATAATAAAATCATAATAGTCGAATGTAAATAATATTCAAGTTTGGAATCTTGAAGGAAAGAAGGTAGAAAATGAAAAGCGGAATTCATCCAGATTATAAAAAAACTACAATCAAATGTGTTTGTGGTAACGAAATCGAAACTGGTTCAGTAGTTGAAGGTTTATCAGTTGAAATTTGTAACAACTGCCACCCATTCTACACTGGTCAACAAAAAATCTTAGACTCTGAAGGTAGAGTAGAAAGATTTAACAAAAGATACGGTAAAAAAGACTAGTCGATTGATTAAAGTTTTAAAAAAGAGATCCTTAAAAGGGTCTCTTTTTTGTAATTAATTGACATCATTAATGCCTCTTAATATAATTTATTTAGGATTATAGAGTGGTTTATGACAGAGGTTTTAACAGAAAGAATGATTTCTCTAAATGAGTTGTGTGAGCAACTTTCTATTTCTTCTGCAACTGGGCGTAACTGGATTAAGTTGGGGAAATTTATTCCACAAAAAGTAATTGATGGTAATTATTTTTTTTCTATTGGATATTTGAACGATATAAAATCTAGTATTATAAATGGTCAAAATGAATCTTTAAAGAGTCGTAGAAATAAAAGATATGTTTCAGGTAATAACTTATATTCTTCTTATATTTCAGAAACGTCTGTAAATTTGTCAACAGTTCAGCATATTGTAGATGCTATAAATGAGCTAAATATTGAGTTAACAAAAGAGATTATTTCAACTGTTATTGTTTATTTCGCACGTCAAATTGTTGATAATAGATATGGCTATTTGTTAGAAGATATAATCAATAATTTTGGTTATTCAAACGATTTTGTAAATGGTAATCCTAAAATTTTCCAGAGTAAATTAATTAAAGAAAAGGATGAAGATATTTTAGGATTGTTGTACTTATCTTTAAAAGCTCTTGGAGATAGAAAAGCTAAAGGTGCTTACTACACTCCAACATCAATTGTTAAAAGATTGGTAACTTCATTATTTTATGATGTTGATTGTTCTCGAAAAACAATCATTGATCCTTGTTGTGGTACTGGTAATTTTATTTTGCAGTTACCAAGTTCAATTGCGGCAGAAAATGTTTATGCTTCAGATATAGATTTGATGAGTGTTTTGATTTCCAGAGTAAATTATGCACTAAAATTTAATCTTTATGATAAGAATTTAATTTATTCGCATGTTAGCCTTTGTGATTATTTAGAGAATGGTTCTGGTAGAAAATATGATTATATTATTGGAAATCCACCTTGGGGATGTGATTTTACTTTAGAACAGAAGACTAAATTAAAAGAAAAGTATGTTTCAGCCAAAGGTACAAATATTGAATCTTATGATGTTGTTGTTGAACAAGCGTTGTCAGAATTAAATATGGATGGAATTTTGGCGTTTGTTTTACCAGAAGCTTTTTTGAATGTTAAAACTCATACTCCTATTAGAAAATATTTAATGAAAGAAAATTCGATTTCATATATAGAATATTTAGGAGAAGTATTTGATGGGGTTCAATGTCCAAGTATAATTGTTCAAATTTTACATAATGCAAGGCCGTTTTTAACAAAAGGTATGATTGTTAAACGAGGTGAACAAGAATTTGTAATTGATACAAATCGAGAGGTTAATGCTGAATGCTTTAATTTTATAACTAATGACAGTCAGTATTTACTTTTAGAGAAAATAATGAATATCCCAAATAAAGTGTACTTGAAAGATAATGCTCAGTTTGCATTAGGTATTGTCACTGGAGATAATTCAAAGTATATTTCAAAAATAAAAACTTCCTCAAATGAGATTATTTTAAAAGGTTCAGACATTTTGAAATATAAATACGAAGGAAGTGGCAACTTTATTGATTTTATTGCGGACGAATTTCAGCAGGTTGCACCGATTGAAATATATCGAGCTAATGAAAAATTACTATACAAATTTATCTCAAATAAATTGGTATTTGCTTATGATGATAAACAAACCTTATCTTTGAATAGTTGTAATATTTTGATCCCGCAAATTCCAGAATTATCAGTGAAATATATTTTGGCTGTACTAAATTCAAGTGTTGCTCAATTTGTTTTTAAAAATAAATTCAATTCAATAAAAGTTTTACGTTCACATATTGAGCAAATTCCAATTCCTATTGTTTCAAAAAACATTCAAGAAGAAATTGAAAATCTTGTTGATAATATATTAGTTTCAACTGAAGAAGAATATCAAAATTTGTGTGAAGAATTAGATTATAAAATATCAAAAATTTATACCCTAACAGATGCTGAAATATCAATGGTTTCTTGTTAGTTCTCTTGACAAGTTAATATTTGTATTTTATATTAATCGTGTCTAAAGGGGTTCATATGAAAATTAACTGCATTTCAAGTTCAAGTTTTTGCGTGCCAAAAACGAGGGTTTCTGTGGGGGCAGAACCACAAAAATTGGTTGCAAATAACAGTGTTAGTATTGATTCAAAACAGAATGACAGGTCGCAAATAACATTTGGAAATAGACCTTGGGTTTTGAATCCTTATGATTATGGGGTTTCTAGAACAGGTAGTGTTTCAGGAAACGAAGCAATCAGGTTATATTCTCAATTACGTAGTGGTAATTATCTGGATATCGGTGATGATAAATTTGATTTTTATAACTGTAATCGAATAAGAGAAGAAAACTTATCTTTTCTTGATAGGGTAAATTATTCTTCTGATAAACGTCAATTTATCAATCATTATGAAGAATTAACAGGGTTCCCGAATCTTCAGGAGGTTTCAAGACGTATTAAAAGAGAATTTCTAAGAGCAGTTGAACAATCTCAAAGGGATTTGTCATATAGTAAATATGATGTGTTGTTAGCTGGATATGATGGCGTTTGTTCTGTTGGGCGTGGTAAAGCTTTTCCAGGGAGTGATTTAGATAAAGCTTATGTGATTTTACGTGGTACAGGTTGGTCGTACGAAGAAGGTGAGCTTGTAGATAAATTCAAAGGAAAGCTTTGGGAAAATACAGATCAAAGAATATTGAGTTATAATCACGATGATGCAGCTTTTCCTCAAGTATATACAAAAGAGCAAATTGAAAGATTGACAAAAGCCGTTGATGAAAAGGATGAACCTCATAGATTTCGTCAAATTACTCACGAATGGAGAAGTTCTATTGATGAACGTCAATATATGGTTTTAAATCAATACTATGGTGATGGGATTGCTACTTATATGGATGATTATGTAAGGGCAAATCCTTATTGGGTAGAGTATTGCAAACAGTTCCCAAAAGCTGGGGATGATGTTGTTAGAGTTTATAACCCTTCTAGAGAAAATATTAAAAATGTTGGGTTTACTCTGGAAGCGATTAGAGAAGGTGAAGTTTTAAAAGGTTCAAAAAGTTCATTGGATTTAGCTTGGATTCCGTACGAATCAGCTAATCTTTCTCAACTTGCAGCATTAAAACAAATGGGAGACAGAAAGCCAAAACGTGTAGCTAGAGATTTATTGATGTACGAGTTTCCGAAATGGGATTTAGACAAGCAATTTAGGTTTATAAAAACGTTGATAAGATCTGCATGTGCAAATAATAGGGAATTTACGACAGAGTTTGCAAAGTATTTTAGTAAACCTGGACAAGATATGTTTGCACCGTTGATTAAGGCTTTAATGGGGTAATTTTCAATGCGTATTCAGCCAATACACAATTTAATAGCCTTTAAAAATAATCCAGTACCAAAAGAAACTGGTATTGATAGTAATGCAGATAAAGGCAACAAGACTGTTCAACAAGTTGCGACAGTTGGTGCGGGTGTTGGTGCAATAATTGGAGGACTATTAATTCATAAGAATATCAAACTTCATAAAGTAGAGAAAGCTTTAGCAGATGCTTTTGCTTCAAAATTCCCAATCGATGTTGAATATAGAAAAAGTTTATTAAAAGCAGTGGGTATTCCTGAAAGTAAGTGGTTTTCTATTCGCTCTATAATTGGAGGCCAAGAATATAAATCTATTGTTTCTGAGTTCGCGAACTCTCCAGAATCGTATACTCCTGGAAAAACTTTATTGACAGCAGCTCAAGATGATTATGATTTAGATGGTGTAATCAGACGTAATTTTAGACTTTCTCTTCATAATCATACAACTAAGTCTGATGGTAAAATGACAGTCCGAGAACTCCTTGATCAGGCTGCAACATATGCTGATGAGGTTGCTGAAGCAAATAAACACAGGGAAAATGTACTTGCACAGGATTCTCCGTTTACTATTGCAATAACTGACCATGATACTGTTGATGGTTGTCAAGAAGCTGTTCGTATTATTGCTTCAAACCCTGATAAATACAAGAATTTAAGAGTCGTTTTTGGTACAGAATTGTCTGTTGAAAATAGAATGCTTGGTAACAATCTAACAAAACCTGTACCATTACATATGGTTGTGAATTGTATAAATCCTTTTGATAAGACATTGAATGAATTTTTAGATGCCACAAAAATTGCAAGAAAAAATGTTGCTCAGAAATTTTTTGAGGAATATGTAACTGAGTTAGGTAATACTCAAGTGAGAGATGTCGCATCAAGATTAAGTATGGATGAAGCTAGAGCATCTTCTCCAACGTTACAAGAAGGTTTGAACTATCCTTGGTATTATATGAAAGAATATGTGAAAACCAAGATTAATCCAGCAGAAGAAAAAAATGTAATGGAGATATTTGGGCGTGTTCAAGCAAGGTTTGAACCAAAATTAGACTTGCAGGATTATTGTATGGATATGGCAGATGCAATGGAATTATTTGCAAAACAAGAGTATGGATATATGACTATTGCACATCCTGCTTTAACCCCTGTTGGTTGGTGTATAAAACATACACAAGATGCTCATAAACAACTAGAATCACTGATTACATTGTTTAAAATGCGAGGTGGCGAAAAAGCTTTAGGTACTGAAATCTATTATCCATATTTCGGGGATGTAGCAAGAAGTCGTGATTGGTTAGAAACAATCTCAAGAGCTACCAAAAATTGTGGTTTATACCCAACTGGCGGATTAGATTCCCACGGTAAAAATATTTTTTATAGTAATATTTAGGAGTAAATAGTTATTCTGAATGTGATTTTGAAGCTATAAATGTTGACTATGGAGCGGGAGTCTTTGCTGAATTATAATTTAATTTTGCCAATTAATGTTTCATGGTACTTTATCCCTAATACTCATTCTTCGCAAAGGGCTAAAGCAACGAGGCTTCTCACAGGCAATGCTCCCGCATTACAGTTCGAGCATACATCCAACCATACTCAAAATAAAAGAGCCTTTAGACTAAAGTCTAAGGCTCTTTTATGGAGCGGGAGCCAAGTAGGTACTCCATCTCTAAGTTCATTCCATTCACTAAGAGCTGGAGCAACGAGTTCGAACTCGCAAAAGGCTCGTTCTCGCCATTATCTCCCAAATAAAAAACACCCATCTTCTGATGAGTGTTCTTTATGGAGCGGGAGACGAGGCTCGAACTCGCGACATCCTCCTTGGCAAGGAGGCATTCTACCACTGAATTACCCCCGCATATTTGGGTTACTTCTTTATTCTACATGCTAAAAAATAAAATGCAACAACTTTTTTTGATTTTTTTGTAAATTCAATGTAATATTTTTTAAACAATAGGCAATTTAATTCATGTTTTTACTTTATATCTACAAATTTAGTGTGAAAAAGTAGAAAGGATTACCCCAAATATGTCATTTTTATCAAGAATAACAGGAAGAGTTCAAGATGTAGTACCTCAAAAAGCAGAAAAATTAGCTAATCGTTTTATTGGTGATGGTGGTTTCCAACCTATGGGTGCAACGTTCCACGCTCCTCGTACAAATACAACTGAAGAAATTATTGCCTCTTTGAAGTTATTAGCTAAAGGAGAAGCTGATAAAGCTGAAAAAGGTCGTAAATATCTTCAAGAACTTTCTGATGAAGGTGCGTATAGCCTTGAAAGACTTGCTAAAGATAGTTCACAAGATATTGTAGATGTTGCATTAGAAATGCAAAGTCGAAATGTAGAATATGTAAAAAATATTTTAAGACAGGGTGGAACTTTATCTGGTGCACAACGACAAGAATATGAGGAGTTGTTGCAAATAGCCCGTGTTGCTCACTCAATTAAAGTTGCAGAATTAAAAACAAAAGAAATTACAGAATTTTTAAAAGTTGCAGGTGATATGCCTCAACGTCATTTGAGTTTAGCACATGATGTTGTTGATTTATCTAATACTCATGCAATGATTAATCATGATATTTTCCCAACTGTGAATTTTAATGATATTGGTCAAGCAAAAAGTACTGGTAAGAGAACAACTTTAATGGGTTATGTGTTGAATTTGTTACCAGGTTTAAGTAAAGCAAATCCAAAAGCCGTTGATTTAGCTGAAACAGTTGTTTCTCACTCTGATGATACAAATGCTAAATTCTTCTTACAAAGATTTGTAGATGGTTTCCCATTTGTTGGCACAGAAAAACAAGCTGAAGCTACTGAAGCTCTAGTTGAGCCTCTTGCTAACTCGATTCTTAAAGGTATGCCATCAATGGATTTAGGTCCAAGATCTAAAGAACAAACTTTCTTTAATCAAATAAGACATCTATGCAGTGAAGATTCAAAACCAGAAAACCTAAGATTATTAAAACAAACTTTAGACACAACAGATAGTGTTGCTCCAAATGTTGATGCAGATATTAATTTAGATGATATTAGATTGGGTGATACAGTAAGAATTAAAGAAAATTTAGAAGTGTTACCTCAGGTTTTAGAAAATGCTGAAGCTCAAGGTTTGAGAACTTTTGATGTCTCAGGATTTTTAACTAAAAACGTAAATTTAAACTAATTGGTTATATGAATTAGTTGATAAAAAGACGGAGATTATTCATCTCCGTCTTTTAAGTCTGTATCCATTGATTTAATTGAGATTTCAACTTTACCTGTAAAACTCTTCTTCAACTGATTTACCAAATCATTGGTTGAATTTACCCAGAAAATCGATGAAGTTAGGATTTTTACTTCTCCTGTTAAATCTTTTAATTTCAACATTACAGGATCTGAACCGTTATGCTGACAAAGAATTTGTTTAAGTAAGAATAATTCCTCATACTTCATTTCTTCTTTAAGTTCAATTGTGAAAATATTTGAGTTATCCACAGGCTTAATAGTATCGATTAAAATAATCGGTGGATCTTCATCACTTCTACGGCTTACTTTGCCAGATACAATAATTCTTTGTTCGCTTTGCAAGAATTCATTATACTCTGCAATTTTCGAGTTAAATGCAAGAGTGTCAATTTTTCCTGTCAAATCTTCTACAGTAACAAATCTAACAAATTTTGTTGGATCATTTTTTGTTGGAATTTGTTTTGTAGCCGTAACAAGACCACAAATTGTAACAACTTTTTCGTTTGCAATTTCAGGTATTTCAGAGATTTTGTGTGTCATTAAAAATGGCAATTTGTCTCTGATTGTCGATAGTGGGTGACTTGTTACGTAAAATCCTAAAAATTCTTTTTCAAATAGTTGAATTTGACGAGCATCATATTCTTCATCAGATCCACCAAGGCTAAATTTTGCATTATCAATTGAAGCTGTATCGCCTAGCATATCAAACAAACTACCTTGTCCTGATTCTTTTTCTTTTGCTTCTTTTGAGGCTGTTGAACAGATATAATCAAGGTTCTCCATCAACTGTTTACGGCTTTTTTCGATTTGAGCAAAAGCACCAGCTTTGATTAAGCCTTCAAGGGTTCTTTTGTTCGTACATTTAACATCAACTCTTTTGATGTAATCATAAATTGACTTGAATGGGCCGTTTTCTTCTCTTTCCTTGATAATATCTTCGATTACGCCTTCCCCAACTTGTTTGATTGAAGCAAGTCCGAAACGAATATTTTCTCCGTCAGGTGTAAATGTTGCAAGTGAATTGTTGATATCAGGAGGTAAAACCTTGATACCTTTTTTCAATGCTTCTTCAATGTATAACTGAGTTTTTTCTTGATCACTTGAAACACTTGATAAAAGTGCTGATAAATATTCAACAGGATAATGGCATTTTAAATAAGCTGTTTGATAAGCTACAAATGCGTACGCTGCTGAGTGAGAACGGTTGAAACAGTATGATGCGAAACTTAGGATTTGGTTGAATAAGGTTTCCGCATCTTTTGATGTCATACCGTGTTTTGCAGAACGTTCGATGAACAAACCTTTTTGTTTTTCCATTTCATCGACTTTTTTCTTACCCATCATACGGCGAACCATATCGGCTTGACCAAGAGAGTAATCCGCAAGGATTTGGAACACTTGCATGATTTGTTCTTGATAAACGATAGTTCCGTAAGTATCTTTTAAAACAGGTTCTAAAGATGGATGAGCATATGTGATTGCTTGACGACCGTGTTTTCTTTCTACGAAGTCATCAACCATCCCAGAATCCAATGGCCCTGGACGGAATAGTGCAACTAACGCACCTAAATCTTCAAAAACGTCAGGTCTTAGACGTTTTACAAGGTTTTTCATCCCTTGAGATTCAAGCTGGAATACCCCGTCAGTATCACCTGTCATAAGCATTTCATATGTTGGTTTATCGTCAAGTGGAATATTGTTGATATCTACTTTAATTCCTTGACGGCGTTCAACCATATCAACTGTTTTATAAATGGTTGTAAGGTTTCGTAAACCCAAAAAGTCCATTTTTAACAGGTTTAAAAATTCTGTTGCAGCATGTGGTGGGTAGCCAGTTTGAATGATGCCATCTTTTGAAGGTTGGATTGGTAAGATTTCATTCAATGGTTTTGGAGCAATAATAACACCAGCTGCGTGAGTACCAGTATTGTTTTTTAGGCCCTCAATACCCACAGCTAAGTCGATGAGTTTTTTCATTCCAACAGTTTTGCCTTCTGTCGGGTCAATCATAATTTGTTCATCTTTATCGTACAAAGCTTTTAGCTCAGAGCCATCATACTCCATAGCTTTTTTTAGAGTTTTAGCTTTGTCGTTGATACTCATTGCAAGTTCAATTGCAGGTTCAATTAACCCTGCAAGTTTGTTTGCTTCAGCAAAAGGTACTTTTAGAATTCTTGCAACACCTTTAAATGCGGCTTTTGCAGCGTATGTACCAAAAGTAATGATTTGACAAACTCTATCTTCACCGTATTTTTTTGTTACGTAGTCGATAACTTCACCACGTCTTTCAATACAGAAGTCGATGTCGACATCGGGCATTGTGAAACGTTCTGGGTTCAAGAATCTTTCGAACAACAGTTTGTGTTCAATTGGGTCAAGGTCAGTGATTTCAAGTGCGTAAGCTACAACAGAACCCGCAGCAGAACCCCTACCTGGGCCAACTGGTATTCCGTGAGTTTTAGCGTAATGGATAAAGTCCCAAGTAATTAAGAAATAAGCTGAGAAGCCCATTTGTTGGATTACGCCAAGTTCATATTTTACACGTTCTTTAATATCATTTGAAACATCTTCTCCATAACGTTTTTTCAATCCACAATGAACAATATATTCTAAATATGTATCAATTGTGTGCCCTGCTGGAACTTCATATTCAGGAAGTGGACTCTTTGTTTCAATTGATACGTGACATTTTTCAGCAATAGCGACAGTATTTTTGATACATCTGTTAAACATATCACTATCCATCCAACGGAATGAATCTCTAAGTTGAGATGGTGTTTTTACATAAAATTCATTATTTGGGAAATGGAAACGATTTGGATCATCTTTATCACTATTTGTTTGCATACATAGCAATGTATCGTGCATGTCTGCATCTTCTAATCTCAAATAGTGAGAGTCGTTTGTGATAACCATCTCGATATCAAGTTCTTGTGCAATTTTTATTAAATCAGGATTAGTTCTTTTCTGTTCCTCTAAACCGTGATCTTGAAGTTCAATGTAATAATCATCACCAAATAAATCTTTGTATTTTTTTGCAACAGCTTTGGCTTCTTCGTATTTACCTTCTTGTAGGCGTTGAAGAACTTCTCCCCCTAAACAGGCTGAACAACATATTAAACCTTCGTGATGTTTTTCAAGTAATTCCCAATTGATTCTAGGCTTAACGTATCTTCCCTCACACCAAGCAATTGATGTTAGTTTGATAATATTTGAATAACCAGTGTTGTTTTTTGCAAGTAGAACTAAGTGGTAGCAAGGGTTATTATTTTTATCGTGTTCTGTGATATCACCATCATGAACATAAAACTCGCAACCCATAATTGGTTTAACACCAGAGTTCATAGCAAGTTCGTAAAGTTCCATATCACCGTACATAACCCCGTGGTCAGTAACAGCAACTGCAGGAAAATTATTTTCCTTACAAAACTCTAGTAACTCCTTGATTCTTATAGCTCCATCCAGCAATGAATATTCTGTGTGCAGGTGGAGTGGTACGTATTGTTGTTCTACATCTGCCATAGCATGCATGATAGCATACAAGGATTTTCAAAAAAATAGAATATTAAATAAAATTAATTTTTCCAAAACATAAACTTAGGAGTTTCTAAATCTTTGAAAGCATTAGGGAAATCTATTTTTTGTAATAATTTATCTGTATATCGAATAATATATTCACGCTTGTTTGGAGTTCCAATAATACATTTAGTTAACCAAATTATTGATTTTAGCATATAATTTCGATATTCTTTAAACATATTTTTTTCTATTATAAAATCAAATATTCTTTCTGTAATTATAAATGTATCTTCTAATCTCTCATTAGTTATGTCTTCTGTTGTTATAGAACCTTGTCTTTGTACTCTATAATTGTATATGGCATCTTTAGCGATATAACCATATTTAATTTGAGAAAGTGCTTTAAAACAGAATTCAGCATCTTCAATTACTAATCCTACAGGGAATTCAATTCCAAATTCTTTGATTTTTGAAGTTTTAAATGTCTTATTCCAAACACATCCACCAGCATCTCTTATATTTTCTGGGGTTATTATCAATGGTTCGTTGTTGTCATATTCGTGTTTTTCGACGTCCCCATTCTCATTACAATTGTTGTATCCAAAGAGGATAAAATCTTTTCCTGAGTTAGTTATTGCTTTATCGATAATTTCTAGTGCGTTTAATTCAATCCAGTCGTCAGAATCAATAAACACGAGATATTCACCAGTTGCAGCTTCAATGGCAGTATTTCTAGCTGCTGAAACTCCTTTGTTGTGTTCATGTTTTAGGATTTTAAATCTTGCATCTTCGTTTGCATATTCTTCAGCTATTTTTACTGAATTATCTGTCCCGCAGTCGTCAACACATAAAACTTCAAAATCATTAAATGTTTGATTTTTTATTGTATCTAAACATTTACGGATTTCGTTTTCTACATTATAAACAGGTGTTACGATTGAAAATCTTGTCATACAGAAGCCTCCCTAGATTCTATTTCATTTAATTCCAGTTTTACTGCGTTCTGTATGCATAAAACCTGTTTATATGTTTTATCTTTATTTTCGTATAACTGTGATAATTGCCACCAGTATTGTGCGTTATCTTTTAATTCTTTTTCAAAGTTTTTGTATATAGATAACGCTTTATCAATATTTGATAAACAAACAGCATGAATATTTGCAATTTCTATTTGATAGTTATAGTTTTTAGTAAGGTCGAATAAGCTATCATATACATTTATTGCTTCTAAATAATCTTCTTTACTTATAAAATCTTTAGCTTTTGCTATCATCTCAATTTCGTCAGCTTTTTTATTCCAAAGAATATTATTTGTTATATCAGACTTTAAGGAATATATTTTTGCATACAATCTACAGAATTGAGAATTTGTACTTATAATATGTTCGATAGGTTTACAAATTTCGAGTGCTTTATCGTAGTCATTTAAGTTGGTGCAATATATTTCTGCAATATTTTTTTTGTAAATAGGATTTCTTGTGAAACTATACATTTGATTATATATATTTATAGCTTCTTCATATTTTTGTTCAGCTAGAAGTTCCTGAACATATTCACTATATTTTTGTAATAGGGTTATTGTTAATTGGATTATGTTTGTTAAACTTTTAAATTTCTCATCCAAATATGAGGTATCCAAAACCTGATTAGTCAAAACTAACAAAGAGTTTTTATCACAGATTTCAGGATTTTGAATAATATATTGGCGGAGTTGGTTTCCTTCATTAATAAGTTCGCAATAGGTTTTCTCTAAGTATCCAAAGTTTTCAAATTCTTGATTTTTTAAATCTTCACATTTTTGGGCAAATTCATTTAGCCTTATTTCAAAATTATCCATACAATTTATCCTCTTAATAAAAATATTGTACGAAATAACTTAATTTAAGGCAAATTTGTTACCCAAAGATAACAACAGAAAGGATTGCCATAATAATTAGTGGGATATTGTAGTGTAAAAACGTTGGAACGCAAGTATCCCAAATGTGATTATGTTGGCCATCAGCATCAAGTCCAGCAGTTGGCCCAAGAGTTGTATCTGATGCTGGAGAGCCTGCATCGCCCAAGGCTGCGGCTGCTGCTAAAACTATAATTATTGATGGAATACTGAAGCCTAATTTTACACAAATTGGAACATATAAAACGGCTAAAATTGGGATGGTACCGAAAGATGTGCCAATACCCATTGTAATAAATAAGCCTACAAATAGCATTAGGAATGTTGCAAGAACTTTGCTAGACATCATAAATGGAGCAATGGTATTAACAAGTGAATCTATTCCTCCTGTCGCTTTCATTACACTTGCAAAACCAGCAGCAACAAGCATTACAAACGCAACATATCCCATTAAACCAACACCCTCGTTGATAAGTTTGTCCATTTTTTTGTGATCAATTGCTTTTAGACCAAAAATAACAGCTAAACCAACTAATGCCCCAAGTGGTAATGATTTAGTCCATAGCTGGACAATTAATGTTAATATTGCGGCACATAATGTTATATAGTGGTTTTTATTTAATTTAAGATCTTCTTTTTCAGGTACGAGTTTAACTTCTAAATTTTCATAAGTTCGAGGTTTTCTGTATGATACAAAAATTGCAATAAGAAAACCTATCAACATTGCTAAGCCTAATACCCAAGTAGATTGCCAAATAGAGTTTTTAGCAACATCTACCCCATTTTCTATTAGATTTTCAGCGATTAAACCTTGGAAAATTAAACCAAAACCTGCAGGGATTACAATATAAGGTGCTTTTAATCCAAATGCTAAACCGCACGCTACTGCTCGTCTATCAATATTTAGTTTATTCATAATAACAAGTAGTGGGGGAACTAATATTGGTATGAATGCAATGTGTACTGGAATTAAATTCTGAGAAAGGATTGCAATTCCTGTTAGTATAAATATTAATAAGAATTTTTTAGATCGGATTGTATTTGCTATTTTCATAGATAAAATTGGAGCAAGTCCAGTGTGAGTCATAGATGCAGCAAAAGCCCCTAATAAAATGTAGCTTAATGCCGTTTCAGAGTTTCCACCCATACCTTTTATAAATATGTCCATAACTTCAGCAAGTCCAATGTGTCCCATTAATCCACCAATAACAGAAGAAATTATTAGAGCCAATAGGACATTTACTCTGCATAAACAAAGAATACAAAGTAAAACTACTGATATAATTATTGGATTTGTAATAAGTGATAACATATTTCCTGCCTATGTTTAAAATATCATAAAAATTTATTTAATGTTGATGTCATAGCAAGGGTATGCTTTTGTGCACCCTTCCAATCTTTGTATCTTGATGTCAACTTTATCTGTTACTGTGAATTGATTTGAAAATTCACCAATTTGAAGTTTTTTACTATCATTTGGAACAATGTAATATTTGTAGAAATCTTCGCCGATATCATTTATTAAAATAAATTGGTTATTTTTTTTAGAATATGGAATTTCTAATATTCCTTTTGTTAGTTGCGAAACTTTTATCAAATTATAGCCTTTAAATAATGATGTAATTTCTTCATCTTGAAGTTTTCTTGGTACGAATTTTACTCCATTAAAGATAACTTCATAGTATTCATAATCTCTTGGAAAGTATGAATATAGTTGTTTCCCTCGTAGAAATTCTTGACTAGCTTCACCAATCCAGACATTCTCTTTTGGCACTTGAGCATTATCAGTTAAAAGATAATAACCATCATACTCTCCTTTACCTTCAGGGATTCTTACTTGTAAAACTATTTCTTCTTTTGATGTATCAGAATCTTTTTCGCTATATTTTCGCCATTCGTATTTGTTCATATTGTATGTCCAAAGTTTTTGGCCAATTCGAGGTATTAGTTCGTTTCTTTGTGTTTCATTTTTATCTAAGCTGTAGATAATACTTGTGAAGAATAATATTAAAATAATTCCAACAAATGTTCCTAATATATAACGCTTTTTCATCGTTCCCCCTTATTTATATTCAATACAATACCACAAGTAGATACTATTTGTCATTAGTTATTTCACCTTTTGGTTGTTGAATATCTAGCCATATAGTTAATAGTATAAATTTTATTATAAGGTTTAATATAATTAATCTTTTTCATACTTCCAGCTATTCTTAATTCCAACGAGGACGATTAGTCCTCTTTTTTTTATTGCACAAATGTTGTATAATATATTTATTAAATTATTGGAAGATTTTGATGAAACATTTTGTATTACTAATTGTAACTTTGGTTATTTGCCTATTCTGTTTGCAGGATTTGCATGTGTTTTCATATACAAAGGATGGACATAGGTTTGAATATTTTCAAACTGAAAGTTCAAATGCAATTCCTCCAATTTTGGCAAATTACTTAAGAAATGCAAAGATAAATTATTCTGTCTATAAAATTCCTAATTATGTCAAAGAATTTTTGACATATGATAAAGAGTTTAATGTCATTTATAAATCTGGAACAAAGTCATCTATTATAATTTTTACCCCTAGAGATTATGTATTATCAAATGAAAATGCATTCAAACCTTTTTATAATCAAGTAAAGAAGCTTGTTAGTAATGAGTATCCTAATTCTTTTAATTTGATTGTTAAAGATGAGATTGCAAAACCTAAATATCCTCTAAGAGTTGATAGGGTTGCTTATAATGATTTGAAATCTTTTTGTGGAAGTTTTTGTGTTATAAATCCAAAAAATGACACAATGTTTGTTTTTAAACGTATTACAAATAGCGAAATAGACGCATTAGAAGTGTTATTACAACAGTACCATTTTTTGCGTAAATAATGTGTCTTAATGTAAATTCATGAGCCTTTTTGTAAATCAAACAGGCATGTTTATTTTATACTTTTTTTAGGGATATTAAACGGAGGCTTTATGAAAAAATTCTTCAAAATTACTGGTTATGTATTTTTATCAATTCTGTTATGTTTATATTTAGTATTTTTATTTGTTTTGCCTAGAGCAATTAACGTAAACACTTATAAGGAACAAATTCAGCAATCTGTAAAAGATACTACAGATTTAATTGTTGATTTTGAAAAAGTTGATATAATTACAAGTCCATTTTTAGAAGCTGGAGCTAAGGTTAAAAATTTAAGCGTTAAATTACCTGATGGGTCTGTTTTGTTTAGTGCAGATAATATCAAGGGTAAAGTGTTTTTGCCGAGCTTGTTGTGGCTTAGTGTAAGAGTTACTTGTGCTGAAGTTCAATCTCCATTTTTAAATGTAGAAATTATGAATGGTGAAAAGTTCAAAGTTGCTAAAGTTTATGAAGATATAATTAATAGACAAAGAGCTGAACGTCGTGCAAATCCTCAAAATTTTGTAGAAGAAGAAAATTCGTTACCTATAGATATCTCTAAAATAAAAGTGTATATTCCTGCATTTAAGTTGAATAACTATCAAGCTGTAATTGATGATATTAAAGCTGGGCATAAATTAACACTTCGTGGTGAAGAGTTAAAGTTAGGGTATTTTAATGGCAAGGTTGCGAAATTAAAAACTAATGCTGAATTTTTGAGTGATGAAGATGTGAATATCACAGCAAATGTAGATATTCGCACATTCATTCCAGAATTTCCTCCTCAAGAGGTTGAAGAAGTTGATGATGAAGCCGTATTTGCCCTTCCGTTTATAAATCCAGTGTCTGTTTATCGTGATTATAATCTGAAATCTGATATAAGTTCAAAGTTAAATATTAAACAAAATCGCAGAGATAAACGTATTTCTGCTAATGGATATCTAAATATCGATAATACAACCTTAACTCTATCAGGCTTAGAATTACCAAAGTCTTATTTTAACTTGTTAGCTAAAGGGCAAGTTTTGGATATCGATACAAATTTATATGTAACTGACTTAGAAAGTCTTTCTATGTTGGGGCAAGTTAATTATGGTAAGCATCCATATGTAGATATGGCCTTAAAATCTACAAAACTTCATTTTGCAAATGTTCTAACAATTGTTAAAGCTTATATGGATACAATTCATATAAAAAATGATATAGAAAATATGTCAGCTGGCGGTTATTTACAGTCTGATTTTAGAGTTAAGACAGATTTTAAAAACTTGGAATCTTCAGGTAATTTTGTTGTTCGAGAAGGTAATATTTATGATAGAAACATAGGTTTATTATTTGAGGACATAAATGCAAATTTATTGTTTGACAATAATATGTTGCAGTTAAAAGATACACATGTATTGATTAATAAACAACCATTAAATGTGTCTGGTAAAATTGATGGTACATCATTAGCTGATGTGAAAGTTGATGCAAACAGAATTCCTTTAACAGGATTGTATTTAGCGTTTGCTCCAAGAGAAATTAGAAATGCTTATGATTTAAAATCAGGTTACCTATCTATTAAAGCTAAATTAACAGGGGAGTTAAAAGAACTAATTGCTTTAGCAAAAGTTGACTTAGAAGATTTTGTATTTGCAGATAAAGCTAATAATTTTGTTGTATCAAATAAATTAGCTAGATTTGGGGTTATAAATACTCCAGCTTTACTTCGTGGCAGATTTAAAAATCAAGGTTTTGCCTTGAGTTTGCCAGCTACAAAATCTACTATTTACAATAATTTATTAGTAGCTGATTTCGATGATAGAGATATTGTTTTAAGAGATTCTGAATTGAGATTAAACAAAGATTCAGTAATAGCATATAGTGCAAATATAGCAAATTATCTTAAAAATCCTGATGTGAAATTTATTGCTGATGGTTCAATGTATGATTATGATTTAAAAACTTTAGTTGGAGAAGCTGTTGCTCCTTACTTACATTCAAAAGGTGCAATCCCCGTAAAAGCTAACTTTGAATCCAAAGGCAAAAAAATGAAGGCAGTGGTTCAAATGCAGTCAAATGCAGATGCTTTTATTACTCCTGTTAAAATTGATCAATTAGAAGGTAAGAAAATGCTTGTTCAGTTCTTACTTGAAAAAAATGCTGATGTTATTAAAGTTTATAAATCAGGTTTGTATGTAAGAAAACCAAATGCTGAATTTAGGGATGAGTTATCAACAAATCTTCTAAATGCAAGAGAGCTTGTTGGTGTTCGTGCAATGGTTTCTAATCTAAGTACAACTCCATTTATCAACTTGTTGAAAGTCATCGTGAAAGAAGATTTAAAGGGTTCTATTTGTATATTCCCAAAATCAAGATTTACCGTTAGTGGTAAATTGCATACATATGGTAAAATTGAAGATCCTAAGATTTCAGGGGATTTCAATGTTAGAAATATAAGTATTCCTGAGCTTATGACAACTGTTAGAGATATTGCATTAGATATGGGAACATCTGATGTAAAACTTGATATTAGAGATGTTCTTGCAAATGGTTCAGATTTTAATGTTAATGTTTTAACAAATTGGGATTTGTTGAAAGATTCAAAAATATTAGATGTAAGAGTAAATTCAAAATTAATTAACTTAGATAAGTTGATGCAAGTTTCTAACGCAGCAATGGAACAGTTACCAAAAGCTCCAGCTCCAACTGAGCCTGCAGAGCCTATGAATATTCCAGTTGAAGTTTTAAAAGGTGGAATAAATCTTAGAAAGATTACTACTGGAGATATTGTTATTAAAAACACAACTGGTAGATTATCTTTAAGTGATAACGTATTGTATATTAATAATTTAAAAACAAAACCAATGGGCGGTGATGTTGTTGGTGATGTTTCAGTGAATCTAGTTTCGACTGATATAGCGATGAAACTTGCGGGTAAAAACTTTGATGTTGAAAAAGTTTTACTTGACGCTATGCAAATGAAAGATACTTTATCGGGTGATATGAATTTTATTGCTGATTTATCTTTAAAAGGTGTTACTCTAACTGAGCAAATGGAATCATTAAAAGGATACTTAGATTTTAATATTAAAGATGGTCAACTTGGACCATTTGGTAAGTTAGAGAACTTCTTGATGGCTGAAAATATTAGAGAAAATCCATTTTTCTCATCTACAATAGGTTCAATTATTACTAATATTGTTACTATTGATACTTCGCACTACAACGAGTTATATGGACATTTGACTTTTGATGGTGGTTTTGCAGATATTGCACCAATCAAGAGTCAGGGTGATGTAATGTCTTTATATATTGCGGGCAAAGTAGGGTTAGTCGATAATAGTGCAGATATGAAAGTAAGAGGCAAATTAGGTTCGATGATTTCTGATAGTCTTGGACCATTGGCAAATATCAATCCTGTTAATTTGATTAAAAATACTCCAGGGTTAAATGTCGTTGCAGCCAAGACATTCGCACTATTCTGTGAAGAAGTATCGCAAGAAGAAATGGATGCTCTTCCTCCATTAGCAGAAAACAAATCAGATGAGTATGCTACAAAATTCCAAATTGTACTTCGTGGTGATACTAGAAAACCATTGAAAATGATTAAATCTTTCAAATGGTTAGCTCTTGATACTGATATTGCTTCAGCTCAGAACTTTGTAGATACAATCCCTGTACCAATGGAAGGAGAAGAAGGCCTATCTGTTGAAGAACTGATACAATTAAGAGCAGAACAAGCAGCGGCTGCGGGTACAAAAAGAAAAATCAAAGAAGATGACAAGTCTTGGGTTGATAAATTAAAAGATAAATTTAAAAATGATGAAAAATAAACTTTAAAAAGAGGACCGAAGCATTTGCTTCGGTCCTCTTTTATTTCAAAACTTTTTAATATGAATAGAAAGTTTCTTCATCTAGCATTAACATTGGTTTCGGAATTGGGTTTTTGAAACTGTCAAAATCTGAAATTCCAGCTGTTTCAACATCAAGTTTTGCCAGATCATATTGTTTTAATTTTTTATAAACTTGAGCTCTTTCTAAATACAATCTATCTTTGAGTAAAAATATTCTATCGTTTTCAGCTTTAATTATTAGTTCATTGTATAACGCAAGAGCGTCATTATATTTTTTTGTGTTATATAAGAACTGGGCTTTGTCCCAGAGGAACTGATCTCGTTCAGTTTCGCTATTAGCATTTTTGATTTCGTGATTAAAATCGGCCATAGCTCCTTCGTAATCTTTTAGGTAATATTTTACGAAAATTTTATTATCAAAATTCATTATGTTAAAGTTGTCAGCACTTAATTGGTATGCTTTATCATAATCTAGAATTGCATCATTATAATTTTCTAGTTGAAAATTAGCATAGCCTCTTAAAGAATACCACTCTGGTGCAATTGGAAGAATTTTTGCCCCTAGTGTTGCAATTTTTATTGCATCTTTGTAGCGATGTTTATCAATGAGCTTTTGAGTGTATTCAAATGGTGAAAAGAATGTTGTACTAAATATTATAATTGCGATTGCAATAATTCCTTTTATAAGTTCAGATTTAAAAAGTGAATAGTATTTTTTATCTATTTTTTCAGAACTTGTAAAAAATACCTTTTCAAATTTGCCGAATTTTGAATAAAGATTTTTTTCTAATAGTTTAGCACTAATTGATATTGTTAAGTGGTTTACAATGGCTAATAATACTAGCATCATAAATGCGTTTACGTACCAATTATTATTTACGAAAAGAGTGAATTTAGGGAATATAAATTCATATAATAACGCTACGAATAATACAAAAACGAAAATGACAGAAATTCTTTTGTGAACTCTGATTATTCCCCAAATTTTATCTATTTCTTCCTCGGAGAGAACTCTATTAAATTTGTACCCAAGCGAAAAAGCATTATTAGTGGATTTAATCACTGTATGTTTTTTGTGTACAGCGTAAAAATCCATTGGTGATTGCTTGTATAAGATCTCAAGTACATTCATTTTTTTCATGTAATACTTCCCTATGTGCTAATGATATAACAAAAATTTTTCTTAGCAATTAGCTAAAATGACATAATTTTTTCAGCTATTAAATCAGAGGAAATACCTTTATAATCTATTCCTGATGTTGTTATTGGTTGTTTGTAATCGTTTTTACTTATTGAGTGAGAATCGACAAGAATAGATGGTGGGAATATTGACCATTTATAAATTGCGGTGCTCATTCGTTTGTAGAATTTGTCTAACCATTCTGTTTTTTGTTCTTTTGAAATGTTATGTGCTTTTTCGTATAAAAATTCTGAGTTTAACATTTCGTTGTAAGTTTCGTGTTTATTTTCTATACGCCAAATAACTTCATCCATAAATTCATAAGGCATAAGTGCATCTTCAGCACAAAGTGTTTTTCCAGTTTTTGGATCTATTGCAAGTTCTGCCCCTGGACGTTTAAGAATGATTGATTCTGGAATTGAGTTTTTAACTTCTCTATTTTTGTTTAGCCAACGAGCAAGTGCAAATAGTTTTGTTTTAGTTACATCCGCAATTGGTGCAAATCCTCCTGACATATCCCCATTGATTGTTGCATAGCCCATATATGATTCTGATTTGTCAGACGTTGCAATAGGAATACAGCTTGCAAATTCGTTACTAATGCCAAATAGAATTACTGCTCTTGATCGAGCTTGGATATTATCCATAGTATAAGATTGTTTGTAACGACAAGTCCAATTTTCTTCAACTGATTTAAATAATGTTTGAAGATTGTTATCAGTTGTGTCAACCATTTCTTTGATTGGCGCTTCTGCAAAATGAATACCTAAATTATTTGCCAAAAGTTCAGCATCAGTTTTACTTTCAGTACTTGTAAGTTTTGATGGCATACTGATTCCATAAACATTTTCAGCCCCTATTGCATCTGCAAGTAATACCGCACAAACAGTTGAATCTAGCCCGCCAGATAGCCCTAAAACAGCACGTTGTAAACCAGTTTTTTTGAAATAATCTCTAATCCCTTGAACAAGTGTTTTGTATGTTCTTTCCATATCTGGTTCATAATCAAGAGAAAAAGTTTTTTCCTTGTTATCAGGTTGTGGAGTTATTTCGGTTGAAGTTTTAAATGGGTCAATAATCAGAAAGTCTTCTTCAAAATATTTTGCACAAGTTACAACTTGTCCGTTTTTGTCAAAAAGTTTGCTGCCACCATCAAAAGAATAACCATCAACTGCACCAACTTGGTTAACGTATATAATTGGTGTTGAGATTAGTCTTGCAAGTTTAGAGTATGGTGTTTCGAATTTTTCAGCTTTGTCAGGTTTTGATATTGTAGAATTACAATTAATAATAACTTCTGCATTATTTACTTCAAAGCAAGAATCTCCGATAGTAATTTTATAAGTTGTTCCATTTATTTCAACTTTATTATAATGATTTTCGTGGATAATTTCTTGGATTTTTCCATTATTTAAAACGGCAAGAGAATTTATCACATTACCCTCTTTTTCGTCATAAAAACCAACAATAGCGGTTGTTGATGTGGTTATTTTAGCGATTCCTTCTAACCATTTTTTATTTTGTTCAACAATAATAGGGTAGCGTTTTACTGTGTCTTCTAATCCATAACCAACTAAAGCCAGTTCAGGGAATACAACAAGGTCAAGGTTATTTTCTTCAGCCTTTTTTATTCCTTGAACGATTTTTTTAGCATTGTATTCGATGTTGCCAGAGATAGTGTTTATTTGAGCTATGCCTATTTTGTTGTTTAATTTATCCATTTTTATATCCTCAAATCAAAATTTTTCGATTTAATTATATATCAAAAATAGGATAAAAATTATTTTTCAATTGCAATTTTTATACAATTATCTTTCTTTGTTTTAAAAGTTTCGTAGGCATCCATAATATTTTCGAGTTTGTAAGTGTGAGTTACTAGAAAATCTGTATTTATTTTGCCTTGAGAGATTAGGTCAATAAGTTTATTTGAATGAATTGCATCTATGCCACCTGTTTTGAATGTAAGGTTTTTGCCATACATTTTTGGAAGAGGTAAAATTTGGTCTTCTTCATATAGGGCAACAACTGCTACAATTGCGTTTGGTCTTGCAATTTTCCACGATAACTCAAATGTGTTATTTGCTCCAGCTGCTTCTATAACTTTGTCAGCACCTCGATTATGGGTTAATTTTTTAATTTCTTTTTCAATATCGCAATCTTTTGAATTGATATAATATGTTGCAAGGTTTTGAGATTTTGCAAGGTCTAATCTTGATTGTTCAATATCTATTGCGATTATATTTTTTGCCCCTAAGACTTTGGCACAAATCATTGAACAAAGTCCAACAGGGCCACAACCAATAACAGCGATAGTATCTTCACTTTGAATTTCACACATCTCAGCTCCAAAGTAGCCTGTTGCTAAAATATCTCCAACAAATAATGCGTTTTTATCTGTAACATTATCAGGAAGTTTGTCTAAACTTTGATCTGCTAAAGGAACTCTTACATATTCAGCTTGGCACCCATCGATTCTACAACCAATTTCCCAGCCACCTTTTTCACAATTGTTTATAAATCCTCTTTTACAGAAAAAACATTCTCCGCAAAAGGTTTCACAATTGGCACTAACTCTATCGCCAATCTTTAAAGTTTTAACGTCTGCTCCGACTTCAACAACTCTTCCTACGTATTCGTGCCCAAGGACAATGTTGTTGTTTGCTCTAGGTACTTGTCCATGGATTATATGTAAATCACTTGTACAAATTGATGACATCGTAACTTCTACAATTGCATCTTTCGGATCTAAAATCTTTGGGATATCTCTTTCTACTAAGTTATAGTGCCCGTCAAAATCTGTATTATAAACAAGTGCTTTCATATTCTCTCCTTTTGTAAAATCTATCTTAGCATATTATTTTTTTTATTGTAATTTTGTAATAATATGTTTTTGAGAGTTAATAAGGAGACGAAGTATGAAAAAAGTTTTAGTATCTCTTTTTATGACAGTTGCTATGGTTTTACCAGTTAGTGCGGCTGATTATAATGCGTCAAACAGGGTTCAAGAAGTTGGTCAAAACCTACTTACAAAAAATGGAATTACAACAGCAAATGTAAAATTTACAGTTGTGTCTGGTGTTGCTAATAATTCAAATTATCAAACTGATAAGGTTGTAAATATTTCATCATCAGAATTATCTTATGCTGGAAATGATCACGAAGTAGCTGCAGTTGTAGCAAGTGAGTTAGGTCATATTATTTGTGGACATTCATCAAGAAGTAAATTTTCAGAATTGTTACAAGCTCAAACTGGAGTTGCTGTAACAACTAATGAAACAGTTTCAGCTCTTGCTTCAAATTATAAAGCTACAAAAGAGGATAAAGAAGCTGATATTATGGCAACAGAATTGATGGTTAATGCTGGTTACAACCCATTAGCAACAATTGTTGTGTACACAAAACAAACTGGTACTTATTGGGAAACTTTACAAGGAAAACCAGCTAATGCTGAACGAGCTATGAATGTTTATAACTATGTAGCTTATGCCTTCCCTGCAAAAGTAAAAGCAGGTTATGGTTGCAATGAGTACAGAAACTTCTTAACTTATGCGGATAGAGTTGTTGCTGATAGACAAGCAAATAAAAAACAAGAATCTAAAAATACAAAAGCTCAAGCAAAAGCTAAGAAAAATAGTACATCAACACTTTCTAAATTTAAAACCAGAGGTGGTATGAGTGGTTGGGATGCAGCATATAGATTGCTAAATGCTCAATAAAATATAAAGCTTAAAGGACCGCAACTGAAAGTTGCGGTCCTTTTGTTTATCACTTGAAATTCTTTCTTATTTCATTAAGAATAAAGAAAAGGAGATTCAGGTTGGAAGATAATAATAAGGTTATCCAATTTAATAGAAATTTTAGAAAAAAAACAAAACCCTCAACCTCTACCAAGCGAGGTTATTCTCTTTTTAATGAAGGAATGTGTTTTTATCGCCAAGAAAAGGATTTGATGGCGTTAGATAAATTTTTGCAAGCCGAAATTGAAGGCTTTGAATCTGCTGATATGTTTTCATATATTGCATATATTTATTATGCGGAAAAAGAAGATAGTGAAAAAGCAAAATATTATATTGAAAAGTCTATAAATCTTGATAAGGAATATGGCTATCCGTATCGTTTGATGGCTCTATTGTACGATGATGAAGGAGATTATGAGAACGCATTAAAATATAATTTGTTAGCTGAAAAATACGAATACGATATGAATCCTCCGATGATGCGTCATATTTCAGAGTTATATACCAAAATAGGCTCTCGTAATCAATTAAAGGCGTTAGAATACGCTACAAAAGCTATTAAGTTAGATTCAAAGGCCTCATATAATTGGTATTTTAAGGGTTGGGTTTATTATTCAGATAATGACTATGAAAATGCTATAAAATTTTTTAAAAAGGCTGAAGATAAGGGTGCTTCTGATACGGAATTTTATTTTGAATTTTCATATGCTTATGGTGAATTAGGCGAGCACGAAAAAGCTGTTGAATATGCGAATAAATATATCTTTTTAGATAAAGAAAGTTATTCTGGTTATTATAGAAAAGGCTACGCTTATTTATTGATGGATAATTATGATAAAGCGTTGGAATCTTTTCTATTAGCTGAAAAAAGAGATGCTAAATGTGCTGACATGTATTGCAGGATGGCATATATTTATGCTGATAAAAAAGGTCAATATGATGTAGCTTTGGCGTATACAGATAAAGCTATAAAATTAAATAAATATGAACCAGATGCGTACTATATAAAAGCTGGAATTTATTCGCTTGGCTATTATGATTTTAAAAAATCTTTAAAAAATTTGAAAAAAGCGAAAAAACTATATGAATCTATCGGGGATCATTTTAACGAAGAAGCGTATGCTTATTATATATCAGCTTATGGTATTCTTGGACAACGTAAGAAAACGTTAGAGGTAGTGGAAGAGGCTTTAGAATTTTACCCTGACACATTGTATTTTAAAGCGATGAGATGCTTTGCTTTACAAGGGGTAAAAAAATATAAAGAGGCAAATGAGCTTTTAAAAGAGTTTGATTTAGATAGTGAAATTGATTCTTTTACGTTAAGTTATTTGGTTGCGATATATTACAATAAACAAAAACACGAGAGAAATTATGATGATGTATTGAAAATATATTCAAGACTATCTGGTAGCGATATGGAAGAAATGCAAGATGTTGTGGCTTATTGCTATTATGAAAAAGGTGAATACGAAAAAAGTCTGCAAGCATTATATGAATATGCAAAACAAATAGATACAAGGTTGTTCGCAGCAGGTAGTAGAGGTGAATTTAAAAAATATTATAGGCGTTTTATAAAAATGTTTGGTAAAAATGAAGAACGACTAAAGTTTATTACAGAAAAATTAGGTGATTTATTAGAGGCAAAAAGCTCCAAATAAGGAGCTTTTTGAGTGTTATAGTTTGACTAAGAAGAATTTACTATCTTTTTTGGCTAGAACTTTATGCTGGTCGTCTTTTTTAAACATAATTAACTCACCTTTTTTGACGATAAATTTTTCAGCATCAAAATGGATTTCAATTTCCCCTTCTAACATATACAAAGCAGTTTCTGCTTCTGCTGTATGGGTATCCATAATTTCTTCTTTTTTAATAGCTACGATATCAAAACAACTATCGTCCTTTTGTAAAAGAATTTCTTTTTTGTATTTTTGTTCACCTAATTCAATCATATCTTTAGCTTCTAAAACATTATAAAACATATTTACCTCCTTTATGTATTATATTTAAGAGTAAATCTCAAGATATTTTATTCAATATTTAGGTATAAATTTGGTTATTAGTTTTTTGTAACAATTTTGAAATCTTTAAATAATGTATTATAATCGCAAAACAGTGCAAGTATATAGGAGAGATTGTTTTGGATATCAAAATGGGTTTTAATCTGTTTTTTATTGCTTTTTTATTGTTTTTGAATGGGTTCTTTGTTGCAGCAGAATTTGCTCTTGTAGGGGTTCGTAAGACAAGAATTCAACAATTGGCAAATGAAGGTAATTTTAGTGCAAAGTTAGCCCTAGATGGTGTTAATAATATTGATAAATATATAGCTGCTGTACAATTAGGTATTACAATTGCAAGTTTAGGTATAGGTTGGGTTGGTGAATCAACTTTAGCAACTTTAATAAGACCTTTGTTTGATTTTCTGCCATCTAAAGGGGCTGCGGTTGCAACACATACTGTGTCTGTAACGATTGCGTTCACTGTAATTACCGTTCTTCACGTTGTTGTTGGAGAATTGATGCCAAAATCAATTGCTCTTCAGTATCCAGAAAAAACTACTCTATGGGTGTCAAAGCCTATGTATATTGTAACAAGAGTGTTTTCTCCTTTTATTTTCTTATTAAATGGTTTAGGGAATTTATTGTTGAAAATGTGTCATATTCAACCAAATAGTGGCCATGGAAATGAACATACAACTGAAGAATTAAATATGCTTATTGATGCTAGTTACAAGGGTGGAATGTTAAATGAAAAAGAAGCTGAGATGCTTCAAAATGTATTCAAGTTTGCAGATTTAGCTGCAAAAGATGTTATGGTTCCTCGTCCAAACATGGTTGCAATTTCGATTGATGCTACTCAAGAGGATGTTAATAATATCATTATTGAAAATCAATACACTCGTTATCCTGTTTATGAAAACGATATTGATAATATTGTAGGTTTTGTTCACTTGAAAGATATTTATCCTGTACTAGCAAAAGGTGAAAAAGTGAATATATCTTCAATCCTTAGAGAAGCATTTAGAATTCCTGAAACAATGCAGATTGATAAATTAGCTTCAGAATTTCAAAAAAATCATTTCCAAATGGCAATCGTTATTGATGAGTTTGGGGGGACAAGTGGACTTGTTACCTATGAAGACGTTATGGAAGAAGTTTTCGGTGAGGTTCAAGATGAATTTGATGATGAAGAAAGTCTTGATGTTAAAAAACTTTCTGATGATAAATACGAAGTTTGCGGAATGATGCGTCTTGATGAGTTTTGTGATTTCTTCGGTGTTGAAATCGATGATGAAGATGTACAAACTATCGGTGGATATGTTGTTAAAAATCTTGGTAGAATTGCAGATGAAAAAGACGAAGTTCAAGATAAGTATTTCAAATATTGTGTAACAAAAGTTGATTCAACAAGAATCGATAAGCTTTGTGTTGAAAAAAATGAGATTGAAAATGAACAAGTAGACGAATAAAACAATGAGGCGTTATGTTATTAAGTATTTTAATTTTAATTGTTGGTTTAGTTTTACTTATAAAAGGTGCAGATTTCTTTATTAAAGGTGCTAGTGCCCTTGCAATGAAGTTCAAAATCCCGCAAATTGTTATTGGTTTAACAATTGTTGCGATGGGAACAAGTGCACCAGAAGCAAGTGTTAGTATAAATTCAGCATTAAAAGGTGTTACTGGTGTTGCAATCGGTAATGTTTTTGGAAGTAATATTGCAAATGTTCTCTTGATTTTAGGTTTAACGTCAGCTATTTGTGCTTTAAAACTTCAAAAAAATTCTGTAAAATATGAAATGCCGTTTTTATTTTTAATTACAGCTTTATTATGTGGTGCTGGATATTATTTGCACACTTTAGATAGAGTTTGTGGTGTTATTATGCTTCTTTTATTTGGGGCATTTCTGGCTTATTTATTCAAAATGGCACAAAGTTCAAAAGATGAACCTCAAGAAGATATGCCAAAACCAATGAATCCTTGGGTGATGACAATTTGCATCGTTGGTGGTTTAGCTGCGTTGGTTTATGGTAGTGATCTGACTGTAAATTCTGCAATTGATATTGCACATAGATTAAGTATTTCTGATAGAATTATCGGTTTGACTATTGTTGCTATAGGTACAAGCTTACCTGAACTTGTAACTTGTGTAATCGCAGCATTAAAAAAGCAACCAGATTTAGCTGTTGGCAATATTATCGGTTCAAATATTTTTAATATTTTGTTTGTTTTGGGTTTAACTTGTGTAATTCAACCTGTTGGGTTTGATCCTGCATTTATTTTAGACGGTATTGTTGCGATTATTTCTGTGATTTTATTATTTGCATATACAATTGGAGATAGAAAACTTACTCGATGGGAAGGTTGTTCATTGCTTATTTTATATGCAATCTATCTTGGGTACTTGATTCTAAAATAATATATTTTTTTTTAACTAGCAAAAAAAATATTTATGTGTTTTAATCTACTAACACTAGTAGTTGGAGTATTCATGTACATAGATTGTAATAATTATTATTCGAATAATGTTAGCTTTGGGATGTTAAAAAAGAGCAATTTAACACCTTTTAAACGTGTATTCTGTGAAACCTACCATCCCCCTCTAGAAAAGATGAATAAAGTAGATGATTTGACATCTTGGGTTACTGATGGTTACGCAGAACTTATTAAACCACACGAAAAATTCGGAGTTGAACAAGTTTTAATACCTTGGAAAGAATGTATTGAGAAATTAGATTTAGCAAGGCATAGAAATAGTATTTATTGGAAATATTTAATTTATGAAAATGTAAAACGTCTGAATACAACTTATGTGGTCTTTCCAGATCTTGATGCTTTAGTTAAAACTATCGAAAAAACTAAAGCTGGTTTAAAATCTGGTATAGAAAGATTTAACTTTTATAAACACTATGAATTGTTCCTAAAAGAAACCGCAATGAACAAGTATTTCCCAGATATAGAAAATCATACTGGCTGGGTTGAATTTTTAGGTTCAAGTGATTCTAAAAAAACTGCAGAAACAGTAAAAGATATTAGGGCTCTATCTGTTGGTACAAATTGGTGTACGTTGAGTAAGTTATATTCTTCAATTTCTGTAGAAGATGAAAGGTGTGCATTATATATTTATTTAGATAAAGGTAAAACTTTGTATGGTGTTCGTACAGTTAATGGTCTGACTCAAGAAGTAAGAGATAGACATAATGTTCCTATAGAGTTACCTGAAGATGCGTTAAAAACTTTATTAGAGAAAAATCCAAATATTCAAATTTTCAAAAATAGTGCATCAATGATGGATTAATTTTAACAAAATAAAAAGGGGCTCTTCGCCCCTTTCCATTCTAAATGAACAAAAAGACAGTATTTTTAACTGCTATTAATATTATAACGTATGTTTTAAGCGGTTTCAAGTGTCTTTTTATTAAATTTTTGGAATTTCTTCACCTTGTTGTTTAAGTTTAAAATATTCAGCAGTTGCCGTGAATACAACATCGCTTGATGAATTTAATGCGGTTTCTAAACTATCTTGAATAACTCCAACAATAAATCCAACTCCAACAACTTGAATTGCGATATCATTTGGAATTCCAAATAGTGAACACGCCATTGGAATAAGTAACAAAGATCCACCAGCAACGCCAGATGCCCCGCAAGCTCCAAATGTTGCAAGTAAACTTAAAATTAATGCAACTGTAATTGGAGTTTCTATTCCTAATGTGTGTGCTGCGGCAAGTGTCATTATAGAGATTGTAACGGCAGCACCACTCATATTTATAGTTGCACCAAGTGGAATAGATACACTGTACATTTTTTTATCTAAGTTCAATTTTTCACAAAGTTTCATATTAACTGGAATATTTGCAGCTGAACTTCTAGTGAAAAACGCAGTAATTCCGCTTTCTTTTAAACATTTTAAAACTAATGGATATGGGTTTTGTTTTGTTGCTAAAAATACAAGCAATGGGTTGGTTACTAAAGCTACAAAAAACATTGCTCCTACGAGTAAAAGTAATAGTTTCCCATATTGAGTGAAAATATCGATTCCGCTGGTTGAAACCGCACTAAAAACAAGTCCCATAATCCCAAATGGTGCAAAGTTGATTATCCAAGTTACAATTTGAGAGGTTCCGTTTGCTAAGTCTTGGAGCATTGTTTTTGTGTTCTCGCTTGCAATATCTTTTAGGGCAATACCAGAGATTATCGCCCAGAATAAAATTCCTAAATAATTACCTTCAGTTAATGATGATAATGGGTTAATTACAATTTTTACCAACATATTTTGAACAACCTCATCCACTCCTTGAGGGATTGCTTGGAATGTATTTTGGGGAATATTCAAGTCTAAATTGATAGGGAAAATATAGCTAACTGTAACCGCTGTTATTGCTGCTAAAAATGTTGAAATTAGATATAGAATTACAACAGTTCTAAATCTTCCATCAGTTTTTTTGCCACCTTGGGCAAGTGAACTTAAAACTAAAATTAAAACCAATATTGGTGCAATAGCTTTAAGTGAACCGACAAAAAGATTCCCAAACATTTCTATCCAAGAAAGTTTTGGAACTAAAATTGCTAAAATTGTACCTAAGATAATACCGATAGTAATTTTTAATACTAAATTTGTTTCGTTATACTTTTTTATAATATTCTTAATCGCCATAATTTTGTATTATACAGGATTTTTGAGAAAAGTTTTGTTTGTTAATATTTATTACTTTGGCGATTTTTTCTATCCTATTCATTTTATAATTTATATAAAAGGATTCGGGGAATAAATATGGTAGTAAAATTGTTATGCCCAAAAATGCGTTTTAGAAGTGATGAACCAATTGGTGCATTTAAACGTGCGGTTGATAATAGAACTGTTGATGAATTAAGAGAGTCAATTCAATTATGGGCAAGACGAGTACCTGAAGTTAAACAAATTTTACCCGAGTTGGATCATATGAATCCGAAATATTTTGGCTTAGTGGCAGATACTATTGAATTATCTCAGAAAAAGGCGAATTCTTTTCAAGATATCGATATGATGCAAGAGCTGGATTTTCCACCATTTAATACTTTAGATTTGTTGATGGCTCATATCCCAATTGCAGCTAGAAAATCTCCAAGTGCTTTAGATTTTGCTAAAGAGATTATTAATCGTACTGGCATGTTAACTTCAAAATTCTTTTTAAAGGATTCTGCTGAGTTTGAACTATTGGTTAAACCAAATACTAATGCAAATTTTAGAGAAGGAATCGGTTTAATTGATGATTTTGTAAGAATCTCAGAAAGTTCTATGCCTATTGAGCATCCTTTAGATTTCTCAACTCAGGAAGATTTTATGGAACACGTTTTTGCGATTTTGGATGAAGGTGTTATTGTTGAAAAAATACCTATTTTGAAAGATGTTTTTAAAAAGTTAAAAGGTGGGTCAGAAAAAGTTTTTGATATGGATAAATTTTTACAAGATGGAACACCTGTAGAAGTTATTAAGGCTAATTTGAAGACTTTTGAGCAGGCTAAAAGATATTCAGAACGTGCAGGTAAGTATTTAGATGTAAATGCTCAATTATCGAAAGATCCAAATGATGTGGATACTGTTTTTTGTCTAGATTCTATTCCTAAATACATGTTAGAAGATTAAGCTTAAAAATATTTGTGCTTGTGCTAGAATGTAAGTAGAGGATTTAGGGATGTTTGAGAGAAAAATAAATAAAGATTATTTGAATTTAGCACACGTTGTTTACGGTGGTGAATTTTATTTGGAATTAAAGAACTATAAGCTTAAAAAAGTGGTTTTTGAAAAATCAAAGATTGAAGTTGTTGATGATGCATTATTGTCAAAACGTGGTATTAATGATTTTTATAGTTATAAAAATCCAAATACTGGTTTTTGTGCAAATCTTTTTGAGAATAAAATAACAAACGAACTTGTAATTGCATATCGTGGTACTGAGCGTCCAGGATTTGGGGAAAATGAATCAGATGTTAAAGCTTTATTAAAAGATTTTATGACTGATATGAATCTTGTTGTGTGTAATTATGATGAACAATTCGTTGATGCTTGGAGATTTTTTAAAACTGTTAAAAAACAAAATCCTAAAAGAAAAATTGTGATTGTAGGGCAATCTTTAGGTGGGGCGTTGGCTCAAATTGTTGCAGCAAAAGAGTATACAGTAAATCGCAAAAAAGTAGAAACATATACCTATAATGCTCCAGGTGTAAAACATCTTTTGGATATGTATGATTGCAATGAAAAATTGAATTATTCTTTTGTGACTAATTATTCTGTAATGAATGACTGGTGTGGAATGTTTGGAGAGCATGTTGGACAAGTGTATTTAATTTCTCCAATCCCAATGAATGAAGTTGATACAAGTTCAAACACTGCAGTTCTGAATAATGTGTTATTTACAACTCATGAGGGTATATTTGATTATACGCAAGAAACTATGGGGAAAGTTATTAAGCAACCTCGTGATTTCGGGCAACAAGAAGGGTTGGCACTTTGGTATTTTGATAAGAATAATCCAATTAACAAATATAACGGATTAAATGAATTTATTTGCGCACATTTTCCACAATTTAAGTACTTGCAACAAACCCCAAGTCAGCCTGCTGAGATTGTTCAGGAAAAGGATGTTGTTACATCAAAATCAAAAGTATTAGAAGAAATTAAAAATTCAAGTGTTGGTATTGCCATTAAAAATGCTACAGACAATTTAAAACAGGCTCAAATTGCACAAAAAGAAAAGTTTTTAGAAGAATTGAATAATACAACGATTGCTTTGGCTATAAAAACTATCGATTCAGCGATGACGGTTTTAACTGTTGAAGATTATGATAGAGCAAATAAGTTTGTTGCTCGTAATCTAAAAAAATAGGTGGATAATCGCAAATCAAAGATTTGGTGTTATACTAATTTATCAAACGAGCTTTGATGATATTGTTTGCTTTGTCGATTTCTAAAATTTCGATAGTGTTATTATTCTCTAATAGTAATTCGTTTTCACGCCAATGAATATGGTCTATATTAAAGATGTTATCTATATTTATAAATTTCGTGTTCTCAGGTATTTCTAGCTCCAATACTGGATTTTTCCCTGCAAATCTTCTAGCAACATCCAAACTTGTAGTTGTAGAGGTAAATGACTTGTCTGTAAAGGTATCGCCAACGTTTCCAATATCGTCAATACCTATATGCATTCCTCTATATACAGTCATTGTTTTTTGTGTTCTTTGAATTTGAGATTCAGTATTGAATATCTTTTCTAATCCAGCAACTGCTCTTTCCATTTCTTCAAAGAAGCTTCCTGAGTATTGAGATTTTCCATATCTAAGGTATTTGTGCAAATCTTGAGGATGATATTTATAATAATGTAAAGCTTCCATATCATCTTTCGTAAAGTGGGTTATCAAATCGCCGTTTTCAGTATAGATATCGATGGTTTGTAACTTTTCGTCTTTTATAAAAATTTTTAGTTGACCGTCAAGATCATACTTTTGGCAGATTCTAACACTGGAATCATAAAGATCACTAAAGCCTTTGATTGGCCTTCCTGCCTGTATTCTTATGGTTCCATCTTTCTGTTTTATAGTTCTTGTGATATGGATCTCAGAACCTTCAAATAAATGCTCAATAACAGAGGTGTCATTCTTTGCTTGCATACTTACCAAAGCTTTGCCGTATGCCTCTGAACAATTTTGAGCACATTGATCTAATTGTTTGACTTCAGGAGTAGAAGGCTGTGTTTTTGAAACTACTTTATCTACACGTTGTGCAATTTCTGAAATCTGTTTTGAAGGATTGATTTTCATATTAATAAAAAAACAAAAAATGGATAATTTTTGCTATATTTCAAATTTTTGCATTAAAAAAGAGGGTTGAAACCCTCTAAAATAGAAAATCACCCTGGATTGGATTGTCTTGAGTCGCTCGCAATAAACAGGTCTACGTATTTTGCTATTAGTGGCAGAGCCACAAGCAAAATAAGCTCCGCCCTCTGCTCGCTCCTCGCTCGAACCAGACCAAGCTCCCGCTTGGTGGTTCTCATCCAATAAAAAATCCACCTATAAGGTGGACTTTTAATCACCCTGGATTGGATTCGAACCAATGACCTACCGCTTAGAAGGTCTTTCAAGGGTAGTTTTATTGGTATTTGTATATTTTTATATTGTTTATTATTTTATTGATATGATTGGGTTTGAACCTTATTTTTGTTTTATAAATTTTTGTGTAGTTTTATATAGTCGTGCCACGAAAATGCCACGGGATTATTTATGTATATTATCCAAGTATTGTTCAAAGGATTCGTGTCTGAAGATGCGGTGGATTAATTCATTTACAGATATACCAAACTTTGTCGCATAGCTATTTATAAGCTCTCTATCTCGTTTATAGATTGTAGCTTTGGTTGTTGTGATACCTGTTTTTGGTCTGCCTGCGCCAACTCTTTTACCGCCATGTTGAGCCATAATAAAACCTCTCTCAAATAATTTTTATTATATCATACCCCCCTAACTCTTTAAAAACAAGATTTTTATAATTAGTACCATGTACCTTGTGTTTGTTTCAAATATTTGTAGTAATAATCCATCTATATTTGTGTTAGTATCATATTTGTAATTAGGAAGTATGTGTTTTATAAAATATAGGCTCTGTTAGGTAAAAGGATTTTGGATTTATGTTTACACAATTAAATGAAATTGCTAAAAATTATGAATATTTAATAAATGCAATTGGTTCGTTGTTACCATTTTTACTAGCTTTATTTATGGCGTATGTTGCATACCAACAATGGATTACAAATGAACGAAAACGAAAACAAGAATTGTTCGAATTGAGGTATAAGAACTTAGTGCAACCAATTACTGAAATTCTAAATCAATTGCATTCAAACAATTTTCAACTTGTAGAAGAGGGTATTCGTAATTTTTATAAAAGTTTTAGTAAATACCGTTATTTGATATCAGAAAACGATGCAAAAGAATTATGTTATACGTTTAAAAAAATGTTAACCGAGTATGATACGAATGGTGTTGTCAATGATATCTCAAAATATGAACAAAATTTATCATATAATTTACAATATGTTGATGAGATTTTACACAGTTATTTACACATAGAGAATAATAATCTATTTAATGGCTTTACATTATTTAAATCGTGTTTCTATGCTTGTTTGAATTTATTTATCCCAATAAAAAGGCAAGAAGAAATAATAAAAGAAAAACGGATGATAAGAGCAAAACAAAAAATAGAAGAAATTGCAGATTCATATGAACAAATTAATAAAGGTGTATTTGTAAATATTAAATAAGAATACCAAACCCAGAAATAAACTTTAGAATGTATTAGCAATATGTGTTAATTGGTAAATTAAAAGTGATATAAAAATGACACTAAAAAGTAGAAAAATGATATATTACAGTTGAAATATAATAATAATTATGTTATAATATAGATGGATAGCCTTAGGTGTATGTCCTGCTTATGCAGAGTCCCTAGGGCTTTTGCTTTGATATAGTATCAAAACGACTTATATTATTTAATAAATCAACTATATCATCTGACATCAAATGTAATAAATTCAATATTATTTGATAATAGTATTTTGGGCTATTTTTACCATTTATTATAATTTCATGGTGAAAAACTCTATTTCTTAGCCTTAAAATATTTCTTAAATCATTTTGAATAGGTGCAATTTGTCTTAATCCTGAACATTGTATGTGGTTTGGAAAAACTAATTCAAAAAAGCCTTTTTTATCCCATAGTTTAGGTTTATATGCTTTTGTACACAGGTGAATCCAGAAACCAAAAGTCATTTCTGCAATTAGTCTATCATTAGTAACCTTTTTACCTTGTTGAATAATACTTTTTTGAGCTTCAATAACTTTTGCATGTTCTTTTACCCCAAGGATTTTAGGGTTTTGTAACTCATTTATTAACCAGTCTTTTTTAATCAAGGTTTCTATTGCGTTACATATTCTATTTCTTAGTGTTACTTCAAGTAACGATAATGCAGGGTAAAATGATTCAGAAAGCTGAACATTGTAAATATATTCATTCAACAAAATCACATCTGTATCAGTTGGCTGTTGTTTGTATGATGACAATCTTGCTGATGTTAAAACTTCAACTATGTTTTTGTATTTTAGCTTTTCTTTTTTCATATGCTAATTATATCATATTTTTAAGACATGGAGTTAATATAATTTGATAAATACAAATTTCAAGTCTTTATATTATAATTATAATGATAGGAGTATGTAATGGGAAAATATATAAACGATGAATTAATCCTAAAATTTGATTTAAATACAATTGAACACTTAGGTGTAAAAATGTACAAGACACTTCCTCCTGTATTAGCTGAATTAATATCAAACGCATATGATGCTGATGCAACTTGGGTTGATATCAAATTATACGATGAGGGTTCGGAAAAACAAATAATTATTACAGATAATGGATATGGAATGTCATTTGATGAAATAAACGACTCTTTTCTTGTAATTGGTAAAAATAGACGTAAAGGGACTGAAAATGATATGGGTATAACTCCGCAAGGTCGCAAAGTTACAGGTAGAAAAGGGCTTGGGAAACTTGCGACTTTTGGAATTACATCTAAAATAGAAATTCAAACAATAAAAGAAGGTTTTTTGAATATTTTTTCGATGGATTTAGAGGATATTTTAAATGAAAATAATAATGGCATTTATAAACCTACAATTATTAAACGAAATGAGCCAACGGAAAAATCTTCAGGTACGCAAATTATATTAAGCCGAATTAAACGAGAAAGTCCATTTAATATTGAAAATATCGAAGAAGCTATTGCTAAGAGATTTGATTTTCAAGCTGAAGACTTTTATATAAACTTATCAAAAAATAAAGATAAGGAAATAAAAATTACAAAACAGACAAAGTGGAAATATGTGGAAGGACAATTTGAGTGGGTTTTTGATACCTTAACTTGTCCAGATGATGATTTTCTAAAGTCTAACAATATTACTGGTAAAATCGTTACCACACAACGTCCGTTACCAGAATCACAAAGAGGTTTATTTTTGTATGCTAGAGGGAAACTAGTAAACTCAAATGAATTCTATGGAGTGAAAGCCACATCTTCATTAGCATATAATTATATGACAGGAATCTTACAGGTTGATTTTATCGATGATAGTTTAATTGATTATATTACAACAAACAGAGATGGATTAATCTGGGAAAGAGAAGAATTGAAGCACTTAAAAGAGTGGATACAAACACAACTTCAAAATATAGAAAAGCAATGGAGTGCCAAAAGAACTAAGCTTAAAGAAGAAGAGATTGAAAAAACAACTGGCTATAAACCTAGTGATTGGATAGAGACTTTACCTAAGAGAAAACAGAAACTAGCTCAAAGCTGGTTATCAAGTATATACAAAGATAATTCTATTGGTACTGAAAAAGCTGGAGAACTAATTAACCATTTGCAATTATGTCTTAAGTTTGATACTTTTGAAGATTTAGTAACAGAGTTAGATAATTCGGGTCTTGATGAAGTAAAAGTTTTAGAATTATTTAAAGAATGGCAAATGGTAGAAGCTCAAGAATTATATAACTTATCAAAAGGTAGAATAAAAGCAATAGAAAAACTAGAACAGTTTATAAAAGAAGATGCAAAGGAAGTCCCTATAATGCATAATTTTATAAAACAATTCCCTTGGATTCTTGACCCTAAAATGACAATTTATAAAGATGAATGTAAATATTCTGATTTGCTCAAAGAAAAATTCCCAGAAGACGATATAGAAATTGAAAAGGATAGACGTTTAGATTTCTTATGTACAGGATTCGGCGATACATTATATATAGTAGAATTAAAAAGACCTTCCTGCAAAATTTCAGATAAAGAGCTTACTCAATTGAGAGAATATCATACCTTTATAGAAAATAATTATATAGGGACATCTGAAAGTTCCTATACACAAGTTGCTAGTTATATTATTGCTGGTGCAACTGTAAGTACTCCTAGTTTTAAAAAATATGCAGAGGGAATGAAGTCTCAAAGAATGTACATAGAATTATATCCAGCAATATTGTCAAGAGTGAAAAATTACCATGAAGAATTTATAGAGAAATATAAAGAGTTTAAATAATTATCACTCTTTAAAAAAGTCTGCGATGGTCATGCAGATGCCGATGATTATGCCAATAACTAAAATGACTGCCAGAAATGGAGCGAAACCTTCTGGTAGTATTATTGTAAGAATCAATACTATAACGATAAATTGCCCTAGCCCACTTGCTAAAAATACAAGTAATTTTATCAAATCCATTATTCTACACCATTAAAACCAAGACTTTTTACTACGAGGTTTTCTAGTTTTATATCTTGAATTTTTGTAATTTTTTGAACCAGAATCCCCTGCTAGTAATGAGAAAAATGAACCAACCGTACCTACTAAAATATCTGCTATAATATCATCACTCGATTTCTTTTTTCTTGCCATAAGACCCCCTTTTATACTTTTTGTTCTTCCATCAGTTCATTTTTGATTTTTATATTTTCAATATATTTCAAAAGTTTTGCTTTTTCTCTTTGAGGATTTTTGAACCAGTCTGTAGACCAAATTCTATAAATCTTCCATCCTAAATTTTCTAAGACTTGTTGTCTTAAGCGGTCTCTATCTCTAGCAGTTGCACTTGAATGATAACTTGCACCATCACATTCAATACCTAAAACAAATTGTCCAGGATTAATTGGGTCCCTAACTGCTAAATCAATTTTATACCCAGAACATCCCACTTGAGTTTTTACATAATAACCAGATTCTCTAAGCGCATTACAAACTGACTCCTCAAATGGGGAATCAAAATGGTCGTCAATTTCAGTTGTAGTATTTGAAAGTAATGCAACTTCACCTCTTTCAGCAAATTCCAAATATTGTTTTAATAAAGCAACACCTCTAGAATCAGTCCTATCCAAGTTAAAATCAACGTACCTAATAGCACTAAATATTTCAACCTTATACCTTGCTCTTGTAATTAAAACATTCAAACGTCTTTCGCCTCCATCAGAGTTTAATGGTCCAAAAAACATTGATAGAACTCCATTTTGATTTTTGAAATAACCCATACTAATCATTATCACATCTCGTTCATCACCTTGGACAGATTCCAAGTTTTTAACAAAAAATGGCTCTTCTTTATTTGGATTAAAAAAGTTTGCGCAACTTTTATCCTCGTTTAATAAATTAGCAATTTCATCTTCTATTAAATCTTTTTGTTTAATATTAAATGTAGCAACCCCTAATGAATAATTTGGGAATTTTTTCGCATGTTCAATGACTGCCCTTGCAACAATTCTTGCCTCTTCTAATCTTGCATTACAATCAGTATTTTGAGTATTTTCATGGTAATGCCATTTTATCCCCATTTCATCAGAAGTCTCAACCGAACTTGGGAATGTATAAAGTTCTTTATATAAATGTTTATTAGAAAAAGCAATTAAATGTTCATCTCTACTTCTATAGTGCCACTTCAACATGCATTTTGGGAACCCAGAACTTGAACATTCATCTAAAATACTATCTAAGTCCTCTTTTACATAATTTTCACTATTTTCATCATCATATGAATCTTCAGATGGCTCAGTAACAGTTTTAAAAAACGAGGTTGGAGGCATTTGTTGAGAATCTCCCGCCACAATTAGTTTTTTACCTCTAATTATTGATCCAATACAATCTTCTGTGGTTAATTGACTCGCTTCATCAAAAATTACATAATCAAAATTAAACAAATCAGGGTCTAATAATTGAGAAACGGTTAATGGACTCATCATTAAGCAAGGTTTTATCCTTAACAATAAATTTGGTAGCATTTTAATAATTTGTCGTAAAGATTTTCTCAAACGTTGTAACTTACCTTCTCGTTCAAGGTCACTAACCTCTTTTCTAAAATCATTTTTTGCATTTATCATATTTGTATATAATTTTTGAACTAAACGAGATTTAGCAGAACGAATTAATGCTTTATCTAATTTTTTAAACTGAGAAATTAATTCATTGTGTTGTGCAGAATCAAAGCGTCTTAAAATATTGCTTTTTTGGTATACAAAATCATTTAACCAAACTCTTAAAAACTGAACTTCAAATACAGTATCTATTAGTTCTAAATCAATTTTTGAATCTAAGAATTTCTCATAAAATTTATCCAGATTTTCAGATTTGATTTTATCTATGGTTATTAAGTATTGATTCCAATACATTAGATTATCAATATCTAAAAGCATATTTTGAATTTTGTTTTTAATTGCGTTAAAATCTATATTTTCAAATTTTGTTTCAAAAACCTCATTATAATCAAACTTAACACAGTTAGCCATTTGTTTGAAATTTTGTTCAATTTCACCAGAAACTTCTTGAATTTTTTGAGTTATATTATCGAATTCTTCATAATCTACATTATGAGATTTATAGAATTCTAAAATATCAGTATTGAAAACTTCATCGGATATGAAATTCTTAAACTTGATAATATTTTGTTTTAATCTACTAATATCTTCTACATTTGTGGTTTCTGCATGCCAGATAGTAGATAGTATATCTTGTGCAGAATTTTCAACATTGTACAAGTCTAATTTTAACCCATTTAAATCTTTAATATTTAATAAATCAGCTAAAACTTGACTAGAATTTGGTTTATAAGAACTTTTAAGATATTTTTTTATTAAGTTATTATGTTTAAGATATGCAAATGAAATCTTTGATATAAATCTATTGTTATATTCTTTATATGCCTCAATTAAATTATCAATATTTTCATTTAATATTTCTAAATTGTACTTTTCTATTAAAGAGTTATAACAAGTGTTATATTCATTTATAATTTTGATGATAGAATCTATCTCACTAATTAAATTTTCATCACTTAAATATCCTTTTTTAAATAAATTTTTAGGAATAAGTTGTATGGCTTTTGAACATTCAATCATTTTATTGATTTCTAAGTATGTATTACCAGCATCTTTACATACATGAATAGCTAATTTATCAATTAAAGGCTTTATATACTCAACATCTTCAATAATTTTTTTAAATAACTCTTTTATTTCAAGTTTCTTACGATAATCAGAATCAATATCTTTAATATATGAACCATACCAAGAAAAAGATTTAGGATTGCCTATTAGTTTTATTATGTTTTTAAAATTTGTAAATAGACTTTTTTTATAATCTAAAGTCTCTTTATCCCATTCCTCATAGTTATCAAAAATATATTCTAAATCTGGAATATCATTATTGATACAAACTTTACCGATAGCTTCAAATGGAGTAATGTTCAATTTACCAAGTGAAGTATGTACTGCTTGAACATAATCATTTAGTTCAATTCTTTTCTCCTGTAAAATATCCAGACTGGAGCCAACTTCATGTCCTGTTTCATGAGTATTAATTGAATCTATTAAATTCTGTAAAACCTGTTTTCGGTTTATTTTATTACTATGTAATTCTAAACAATATGGTGCTAACCCATTGGCTTCTAATCTGTTTTGAACAACTTCCAACGCTGCAATTTTTTGGCTTACAAATAAAACTTTTTTACCTTGAGACAATAATTCTGCAATAATATTTGCAATAGTCTGTGACTTTCCTGTTCCTGGAGGACCTTCTATTACTAAGTTATTATTTTTCTTCACAAAAGCTATTGCTTGTTGTTGTGATGAATCTGCATCAAGTATCTGATATGTATCTTGCGGTAATACATTAGTATCTAATTTTTCGACAGGATAAGCTTGGTTTATATCTGTTACTTTTTCAGTTGAATAACCACAAATACATTTAACAAGATTATTACTTTTGATTTTATCTTGGTAGGTATCTAAATCTTTGTACATAACAAATTTAGCAAAAGAAAATAATCCGATATAACAATTATTTAACAAACGCCATTTTTTATGATTATTTATCTTTTCTTGAACAGTTTCAAATATTTTTATGATATCTTTTTCTTCAATATCACTAGTATCTATATCTTCAAGTATGATTCTGAAATCCCTCTTAAATTTCAACATTAATGCAGGATTTAATATAACATCTTCGTCATTATATTCAATAATAAAATCATCTCCAACACCATTTCTAGATATTGAAACAGGTAACAACAATAGAGGGGATTCAAATTTTGTATCAGAATTATCATCTTCATACCAAATTACTGAACCTAATGTCAAAAATAAAACATTAAAACCAAGGTCGTTCATTGTGTTTTTAGCAGTAGTACTAATTTTTCTTAGAGTTTTCTCTAAATCTTTTTTTGATAAACATGTCTGTAAAAATTTATCAACGTGTTTTTTATTAAGAGACTCAACCTTATAGGAAGTAAATTCTTGAGCTTTAAATTCTATTCCTTCATTTAACTCTTCTCTAGATAGTTTTAGTTCTTCATCTACATTCTCTTCGTTAACATTAATATGTAGAAACTTCATTTGTGCATTTTTACAATATAACATTCTAAAAATTTCTGGCGGAATCTCATCTATTATTTTTAAAGTTGACCCTTTTGTTTGTCTAAAATTTAAAAGCCTATTCCTTTTGGATAAATCTATTAACTTTTCTTTCCAAATGCTAATTCTTTTATCAATACCATTAATAGTCTTTTTATCGATTGGTTCTTTCAATGTAGGTTTACTATTATCTTCATTAAAAAATTCTAGTTTATCGTAAATGACATTATCTAAAGTGTTTTGCATTGATTGTTTATTCTTTGTTTTATTATAAGGAATTATTTCTTCTTTTGAAAAATCTGGAGTATCAGATACATATACATATTTATACTGCTGATTGTTATCTTGAGACTTCTCTATCACCTTTTCATCTGACAAACAATCCAAACAAACATATTCGCCATTTGTTATTATAAAATTATTTTTGACTATATCTTTATTACATTTTGAACATTTCATAAAATACACTCCAGAAAGACTTGTTACTTATTCTAAACACCAATTGGTATAAAAAGAACTATATTAAAGCACCTTTTTTATTTTTTGTATCATGATAGAACACAAAAAGCAATAATATGTTCTATATTGTAGTGTGTTTTATTTATAAAAAAAAGGCTATTCTATTCTTAGGGGTGCAAATGGAAACAAACTTCAACAAAAAACTAGGATATAGAATAAGAGAGCTTAGAGAGGCTTGTGGTTTGAAACAAGGTGTTCTTGCTGATAAGTTAAATATGGAACGCTCAAATTTGACACGTATTGAAAATGGTAAACAACGCCCTAATGATGATAATTTAGAAAAAATAGCACAAATTTTAAATGTTGAAATTAAAGATTTATTTGACTTTGGTCATAAAAAGCCGAAAGATGAACTAATAGATTTAATCAATATTATGCTAAATGAAATGAGTAAAAAAGAAGTTGAGTATTGTTATAAAACACTTCAGAATCTCAAACAACTTAAGTAAATATTTTGGAGCAAAAGAAAGTAATTTACCTCGTGCTATATACACCTATTTATACTAACCGAAGTTAACTTATTTAGTTAACATATCATGCCTGCAACTCCTTATTATGCTCGCAATTCAACCGCATGAGTGTAATAATTTTGTATTCTATTTTATAACTCTATTTTTCACCATAATTACAAATTTTTCATTGTTTCTATATTCTCTTTTGTTAAAACTATGGTGTATTGCTTAAAATGTTCAACGATTTTGTTTATCGTGTTATACACAAGTTTATGCTCAGGTTTATTCTGCTGTATAAGTCTTTGAATATCTGAGATACTCTTTTTCTGTACAAAATAATATTCTAAAATATCGTATAAATTCTCGTGTATATCTAGATTATACTTCTTTGGTTTAACCTTAAAATACTTTTGTTTTAGCATTTGTGAATACATTAAACCTTTAGCTATATTAAAATTAGAAGTTGCACTTCCAAATATATTTTCTGGATGAAACTCTTGAGTATGTTTATCTGCTCGTATAGGTAGAAGTGAAGAACTTGAACACTCTTCTATTGAAGTATCATAAAAGATATGATGACTCTCAATATCTACAGTTAGTTTAGGATTATTATTGATTAGGTATACATAAGGTAAAAACCTTTGTGTATAGATAGTTTGATAAATATCACTTTTCTTATTAAATAAACCCATTTCTTTAAACTTAGTTGAAAACTTATTCAAAATAGCGTGTTGAACAAGTTTAAACTTTGTATATCTAGCTGAATGAGATGTTATTTTACTATGACAACGTGTAAGTTTACGTTTAAGAACTTTGTAGTAATCAGTATAACCATCATAAATTGTTATAATAATATGGGTATAACTCTTAGTATTACTCTCTTTTATATAAGTAATCAATATGTAAGAGTTTTTGTACTCCTGAAAAACACAATCTGTATAAATATGATTATATTTTTGTTTTTGCAGAGTTAGTAAATGTTCTTTCAACTTATCTTGTAAGAATTGTTCACCTTTTTGTGTATAAGGTTTCCAGATATAAGGTCGTAAATCAAGGCTTTCAAGACCAAGTATCTCTGTAATATCTGTACAACTTGGGGTAATATTAAACTCTTTTTTGTAAGTTTTTAGTATAAGTTTTAAATCTTTATCCATTATACAATTATATTATTTACTCATATCAATACAAGAGGTTTTGAATTCTGATGTAAAAATATTTTAATAAAGTGTAGTTTAAGGTGTAGCTCGTTAGTTTTATAAAACTTTGCACCTACACAACAGATAGAAAATTTACAGGCATGAGGTGTAATTATTTTATAAATCAATAAAAAAATAATGTCTGAAACACTGAATATGATTGTTTAAAATGAGTGATTTTTAAAATTTGGTGTAAAAAGGGGCTTAAAATTCAAATCTAATACTAGTATGTACCAATATGTTAAGAGAATGTTAAGCAAAGTATATCCTAGTATAAAATTTAGTGTACTAGTATAACTAGTAAAATAACCTAGTATATATAATTTTGAAACCCTTATCTATAAAGGCTTTTGAGATGTATGAATTGAACTTTGCAAAAGTTTACAAAAAGTATATCAAAAAGTATATCCTAGGGCTTTAAATTAAGACTACATAAGGCTTTAAAGGTATTGACAACTAATTTAATGAAATTTATAATTATAGTGATATTTAATTATATCAATGACAATTAAGTCGATTTTGGGTAAGGCTTATACATAGCGATTTAGGTAAGGTTAGATACCCCAAATACCCTTATCTTACCTAAGTTTACCCAAAAATTAAATTTCTGGATTCTAGAAATATAAAAGTTGGAAGATTGGTTATATATGCTCTAATCAGAGCTATATAGCTTAGTTTGTAGTGCCAAAGTTTAGATAAGTAAAGGAGATATGTAAGATGAAAAATAAGATGTAAATATGATTGGTTTCAATGGATTATTTTAGCTCTAGGTGTAACTGGGTGCAATTACCATTTATTTAAAGAGCTACGCTTGACAATAAAATGTATAAGTGCTATAAATGGGTACCCATAAATCAAAGTAAAGGATAACTAATGGAAAAATTTTATGATGCAACAGAAGTTGCGAACATTTTTAAAGTGAAAGTAGAAACAATTTATCAATGGAATTTCTATGGAAAAATCAAATCCGTAAAAGTAAATGGTCGATTACTTTTTAAGTTAGAAGATATTATGAATATGGTTGTGTAGGAGGTATTTTATGGGTATTTCTTTTAGACCAGATACAAACAAATGGGTTGTACGAATTCGTAATAAAAAATTAAATATAGATTATACAAAGTGTTTTACCTCAAAAACTTTAGCTAAAAGAGATGAATTAAGGGTGAAGGCAGAAATCGAAGCGGGTACATATATGAAACAAAATGAAAATATGACCTTTGCGCAAGCTGCAGAGTTGTATATGCAAAATGTTGTAGAGCGTAAATGTAGGGAATCTACAAAAAATGGTTATATTGGCTATTTAAAAAATCATATTTTACCTTATTTTGGTGAAATGAGATTGTGTAATATTACTAAATTTGATATGGAAGAATTTATTAATCAGTTGAATAATACTAGATGTAAGCATATCAAAAGTACTAATAGTGGTATTGTTGAAGAATTTACTGATAAGAAATTAAGTAATGAAACAATAAATCATATAATCTTTTTATGTGGCGCAATCTTTGAATATATGGTTGATAGCGAAGTTATTGCAAAGAATCCCGTTAAGAAGGTAAGTAAAATGCCTAAAGATGTAAAAGAAAGTGTCTTTTTAACTGCTGAAGAGTGTAATAAGCTGTTTGAGGTTGCGAAGGTTAAAAATGAAAAATTATATCTGGTGTTGTTAACTTCTATTGTTACAGGAATGAGACAAGGTGAAGTGTTAGCCTTAACTTGGGATGATGTTGACTTTAATTCAAATACGATATCAGTTAATAAAACCTATTCAAAAGGTGTTTTGGGTAAGCCTAAGACTAATTCTTCTATAAGAACAGTTAAAATATCACCTAAACTTGCACATTTGTTAAAAGAACATAAGTTAAAAGCTAAACCTTCTAATTTGAACCTCGTTTTTTCAAATGAGGCAGGTAATTACATTGATTCTCGTAACTTAGTAAATCGATTTTTCAAACCTTGTTTAAAAGAGGCTGGGTTGAAAGATATTACTTGGCACGAATTAAGACATTCATGTATAACTGCGCTAGCTGAAGAAAAAGTAAACTTAAAAAGTATACAAAAACAAGTAGGACATAGTTCTGAAAATACAACCCTAAGGATTTACACCCATGCAACCGAAAAAATGGACTCTGAATTAGTGGATGCACTAGATAAACTCTTCGAATACTAATACTATCAATATTTATATTATAAAACTTAACCTTATATTACATTTTTCTTTATTAGAGTGTAGTATAAGGTTAGTTTATTATTTAATTAAAGGGGATTTGTTCAATGGAAGATTATATGTTAAGTGGTTATATCGGTTCTTTAATTGGTGTTTTAGTAACTGTTGTATTATTTTTTATTAAAGAATTATGTGAAAATATAGCTTGTACAAATGCAATAAAAGCTGAAATAAAGTGCTTATCTGTAATGTGTAATGAAAGATTTGATTTTGAAATTTTTAATGGTGAACCATATTTGAGGTTAAGTTACCCGTTAGATACTGATTATTTTACGGTTTTCAATAATAATAGTTCTAAAATAGGAAAAATATTTGATAGGGATGAAAGAGAGTTGATTATTGAAATTTATATAACGGCTAAATATTTTGTTGATTGTCTTAAAACTAATAATAGTTGTCTTGATAGATTTGATAAAATTGAAGAAAAATATGGTATCTCAGGTAAAAACTCTAAGGAATACGAAGAAGAAATTGTTTTCGCAAGAGAGAGCTTAATACATTCTAAAGAAAATAATATCCTCCCAACTTATAAAAAATTAAAAAGCTTGTTAGCACGTATGCGATACGAAAGCCCTTTTGACTTTTTAACTAATGCCACGAAAATGCCACGAAAATAAAATCAGGCAAAAAAATACACCCTGGATTGGATTCGAACCAATGACCTACCGCTTAGAAGGCGGTTGCTCTATCCAGCTGAGCTACCAGGGCTTGTGTTCCTTTATCTTAGCACGAAAATTTTTTCTTGCAAGTCTAATTTTTATTTTATTCGAAAAAAATAATAAAAATTTTTAAAACTGGAACTATCCTTAATAAATCTATTTTTATATAAGGTATTATATTTATATAGAATATAAATGAGGAGATATAAAATAATGCTTACACAACGTGAATTGGAAGTTTTAACACTTGTCTGTAAAGGGCTTACTAATTTAGAAATTGCAGAAGAACTTTGTATAAGTTCTCATACAGCTAAGGCTCATGTCTGCTCTATTATTAGAAAGTTCGGAGTTGACAACAGAACTCTTGCTGCTTGCTATGCAGTTAAAAATAATTTAGTAAATCTAGATGATTAACATTCCGCTATATATTTATTCTGATTTGTATGTTTATCGTATAATATTTTTAGATATTTATTAGTAAAAAGAAGGAAATATTATGCTAACCGGAAACGAAATTAGAAAGTTATATTTGGATTATTTTAAAAATAAACGTCAACATACAGTTGTGGAAAGTTCAAGTTTAGTACCTGATAACCCAACTGTACTTTTGACAACTGCAGGCATGTTGCAATTTTTACCAATGTTTTTAGAAATTCAACCTTGCCCATATGAGCCTGCTCGTGCAACATCTTGCCAAAAATGTGCTCGTGCTGGGGGGAAGGATTCTGATATCGAAAACGTTGGTCGTACACCTCGCCACCATACATTTTTCGAAATGTTAGGTAATTTCTCATTCGGGGATTACTACAAAAGAGAAATTATTCCTTGGGCGTGGGAATTTGTAACTGAAGTTTTAAAATTAGACAAAGATAGACTTTGGATTACTATTTTTGAAACTGATGATGAAGCTTTTGATATCTGGAGAGAAGTTGGCGTTCCAGCTGAACGTATCAAACGTAAAGGTAAAAAAGATAACTTCTGGGGGCCTCCAGGGGCATCTGGTTCTTGTGGTCCTTGTTCAGAAATTCACTACGATTTAGGTGAACAGTTCAAATGTTCTGATGATTGTGGTATTGATACTTGCGAATGTGATAGATGGGTTGAAATTTGGAACTTGGTATTTACAGAATTATATCAAGATGAAGAAGGTAACCAATCTCCACTTAATAAGAAAAATGTTGATACAGGTATGGGTTTAGAACGTATCACAATGGTTTGCCAAGGTGTTGCTTCAACTTTTGAAACAGACTTGTTAAGACCTATTATGGATAAAGTTTGCGAAATGAGTGGTGTACCTTATAAAAAGTCTGAAAAAACTGATATTTCTTTAAGAATTATCACTGACCACGCAAGATGTGTTTCTTTCTTGATTTCAGATGGTGTTATCCCTGGTAATGAAGGCAGAAGTTATGTTTTACGTATGATTTTACGTCGTGCTTTACGCCACGGTAAAATCTTGGGTATGGAATTACCATTCTTATACAAATTAGTTGATGTTATTGTTCAATACTATGGTGAAGCTTATCCAGAATTAGTTAAAAACAAAGAAAAAGTTATTGATACTATCAAGAAAGAAGAAGAAAGATTTGGCAAAACTCTTGATAGAGGTTATAAAATGCTTGATGAATTCATTGAAGCGAAAAAAGATATCGATGGTGAAAGTGCATTCAAACTATATGATACATACGGTTTCCCATTTGAATTAACTCGTGAAATCGCAGAAGAAAACGGATTAAAAGTTGATGCAGCTGGATACAAAGTTGCTATGCAAGAACAAAAAGAGCGTGCAAAAGCTGCAACTGCTAAAATCTCAGTAACTGGTGATATAAAATATGCAAAAATTGAACAAGAAGTTGGTTCAACTGAGTTTTTAGGCTATTCAGAAAACGAAGCTACTGCAAAAATCTTAGCTCAAGTTGAGGGTGAAGGTTTTGTGGATATCGTTCTTGATAAAACTCCATTCTATGCTGAATGTGGTGGTCAAGTTGGTGATAGCGGTATTATTGAATCAGAAAACTTAAAGGCTGAAGTTTTAACAACTTTCAAAGTAAATGAGTTATATGTTCATAGATGTGAACTTCTAAACGGTGAAGTTGTAATTGGTGATGTCGTTAAAGCAACTATTGATTTAGCTCGTCGTGAAGAAATTAGAGTTCACCATACATCAGCTCACTTATTACAAGCAGCTTTGGTTAAAGTTCTAGGTGATGAAGTAAAACAAGCTGGTTCATTAGTTGAAGAAAATAGAATGAGATTTGACTTTACATTCTCAAGAGCTATGACATCTGATGAGATTGCCAAAGTTGAAAATCTTATGAATAAGTGGATTGGCGAAGGTTACAGTGTTAATACTAAAATTATGGGTATTAAAGAAGCTGAATTAACTGGAGCTACTGCATTATTCGGTGAAAAATACGGTGATGAAGTGCGTGTTGTTTCTATTGAGAAAGATGGCGAATGTATTTCAAAAGAATTCTGTGCTGGTACTCACGCTAGACAACTTGTTGATTTGAGAGTTGTTAAAATTGTTTCAGAAAGTGCAATTGCTGCTGGCACAAGACGTGTTGAAGTTTTAGTTTCATCTTCAGCTTTAAGCTATTTGAACAATAAAGCAAAAGTTCTAGGTGAATTAGAAGCTAAGTTCAAAGCTCATACTGATGAAGTTGTTGAACGTGTTGAAAAACTAGCCGATGAAAATCGTGAACTTCAAAAAGAATTAGCTAAAGTTAAAGAAGAACAAGCAAGAGGTAAGTTTGCTACATTTATTTCTAGAGCTCAAGATATTGAAGGTGGTAAATTATTTATCTCTAAAATTGAAAACTTTGATGGTGATGCAGTTAAGGCTGGTATTGAATTATTATCAAATAAACTTGGTGATAGCGTAATTGTTCTTGCAAGTGAAAGAATGGTAATCGCAAAAGTTTCTGATAACTTTGTTCAAAAGGGTATCAATGCTGGTAAAATCGTTGGTGAAATTGCAAGATTTACTGGTGCAAATGGTGGTGGTAGACCAAACTTTGCACAAGGTGGAGTAAAAGACGCTTCGAAAATTGATGAAATCTTAGCAAAGATTGAAGAAGATTTGAAAGCTGTAAAAGTATAATAATAAGAGCCCCGTCTTTGCGGGGCTTTTTGCCAGATAAAGGAGAAGGAAAATGTCATATAAAAATAGTTTAAATGTAATGGATAAGCATTTCTTTGGTAAACCATTGCTTCAGTGGGCGGCAGAACGAGCAGATATGCCAACAAAAACTACAAAGTTTGTAGATTCAAGTGTTGATGATTTTAATAAATATTTTGATTTTATGCTTCAAGCATTTAAAAGACCATTGGAAAGAACTCCTGAAGTGGATGTATATGTGCCAGAAAAAAGAGTTGTTAGCTTTGCAAATATCGAAGATTCTATTGGCCCATCATTTTAATTAATAGTTTTACAAATTATAAAAAATAATATATTATACGTTTATTAGTAAGTAAGGAGAGTTAAGAATGACAATTTTAAAGATTGAAAGATTACCGCATAATGAGGTTTTGCCAGAATATAAAACTGAAGGTGCTGCGGGGATGGATTTGTGTGCTGCAATTTCTGAACCTGTAACATTAAAACCTTTAGAAAGAACTTTAATTCCAACTGGTTTAAAAATTGAATTGGAACATGGTTATGAAGCACAAATTCGTCCACGTTCAGGTATGTCAATTAAGCACGGTATTACTTTAATTAACTGTGTTGGTACGATTGATGAAGATTATCGTGGTGAAGTTTGCGTTGCTGTTGTAAACGTTTCAAATGAGGCATATACAATTCAGCCACAAGAAAGAATTGCTCAAATGGTTATCGCAAAATATGAACAAGCAAAAATAGAAGTTGTAACAGAGTTAACTGATACAGTTCGTGGGGCTGGTGGATTTGGTTCAACTGGTAAATAATACAATCCTTGTATGATTACAAAGATTTTGAAATTGTTTAGACTTATAATAGTGAAGTATGGAGATTTGAGTTGTACGACGTAACTGAAAATATTTTTGGTACTGAAGAAGAAAAAAAATCACACGGCACAGCGTTGTTGTTATGTTTCTTTTTTGGTGCGTTAGGTATTCATAGAATTTATACAGGTTATATTTTACTAGGCATTATCCAATTATTAACTGGTGGTGGTTTTGGTATTTGGTCGTTAATAGATTTAATCTCTTTATGGCTAAATAAATTTAAGGACTCTAATGGTAATTGTTTGAGTGAATATGATGAAATTTGTGTTGCTCTAACTGTAATATTAGCTGTTATTGTTCCAATAGTATCGGTTATTTATATAGGGAAAGGATTATAAATATGAGCATGGATTATGAAATTCAACAAGCACCAAAATCTTCAAGATCTTATATTGTAACTTTATTACTTGCAATGTTTTTGAGTGGTTTTGGTATTCATCGTTTTTATACAGGTTATATTTTAATTGGAATTATTCAACTACTTACAGCAGGTGGGTTTGGAATATGGGCATTAATTGACCTTATTGCTCTTGTTATGAACTCATACAGAGATGCTGAAGGTAATGAGTTAGAAGGTCATAATGCTGGTTGTGCGATGATAGTTGGCATTGTTTTAATCATATCTTTTGTAATGGGTGGGATTTCTACAATGTTATCATTTTTTAGTCATTAATTGAAGGTTTATAAAGAAAGGAGCTTTATATGGCAGAATTAGAACAATTAAAAGGTAAAAACTGGATGGCAGCAATGACATTATGTTGGTTCTTTGGACCAATTGGTGGTCATAGATTCTACACAGGTAAACAAGGTACAGCTTGGGCAATGTTCGCATTGTCAATTGTTGGTTTATTCCCTATTACTTGGATTTGGTCGTTAGTTGACGGCGTAATGCTTGCCATGGGTAATTATAAACATGAAGACGGTGCTGATTTGTATGAAAAAATCGATTGGTACGGATGGCTTTATGTTGCCACTCAAGTATTAACAATTATCGGTGGTTTCTTGTATATGGGTGTGCTTGTAGCAATGGTGGCAGCTGCTATTGGTGGTGCAGCTGGTTCAGCTCCAGTAGCTCCATAAGTGTAAACTTAAATGAAAAAAGAAGCTATCAAATTTTGGTAGCTTCTTTTTTTTAGTGTGATATATCTAAATCAAGTTCTTTTTCTAATAATGATGGATAGAAATCTCCATTTTTTTCTTTTAATTCGATAAAATCATCTCTAAGGTATGCTTTAATGCTTTCCCATTTTCCGTTTAACTCTAGTTCTGTTTTAAATTTTCTCAGTTTTTCGATTGATCGAATTTGGTGATAAGCTTTTCTGTTTGTTCTTTTTAGGATATCTTCAATTTGTTCTCCGAAATTTTTGTGACCACTTAAAATTCTTGAAGGTTTTATGTATCTACCCAATTCATTGATTAAATATTTATAAGCTTTGGAGTCAATTTTTGTTTTTTCAAGCATAAGTATAAAAGTTGATTGTAAAGGTGTTAAGTTCCCAGAAACTTTTTGTTCTTTAATAGTAAATCTAAAAATTTTTTCTCTTAGCTTTGATTTGAATTCCATAGAGCAAATATCTATACCTGATTCAGCTTGTGATAAAAGATATTTTTGTGTTGTAGCCCCGCCTACTCCATTTACGAAGTACATTCCTTGATTATATCCTGATATGATATTAGCAAATCTATACCAAAGTGCTCTTTCATGTTTATCTCTGATGTAGTTATCATTATAACCTTTTCCCCCAGCTTCAATGCTTACTCCGTGGATTTGATTGTGTGGGTCAGAATCAAAAATAAATTCTCGGGATCTCTGTAGAGGTGTTTTATGCCCTTTTCTTGGATGAGTATAGTCAATATATTTTGTTAATGTAAATCCCCCAAGATCATTTTCGCCAGAGATAAGTGCCATAAATGGTCTTGCACTTCTACCGTGTGCTCCTCTTTTATAACACATAAACACATTTTGAGGTTCATAACCTCTACCATGTCCTCTTGTGTAGTAACTTTTAAATCCTTTTCTGCAACCTTTATCTTTAAAGATTGAAAACGCATATCCTTTGCCTCCAATATCAATCTTCGAAGACATCTTTACTGCACCTTGTCCTAGGTATGCAACAAAAATATCTTTTCTTTGTAGGATTGATCTTAGGGTTGTTTGCAATTCTTTAAATATTGGGCTAAGACTCAATATTTTTTTTACAGTCATTTTTGTTGTATATAAATCATCTTCACAAAGATCTTTTGTCTGAGTTGCAAAACGTTCGAATACATCACAAACTTCTTGGGTAATTTGAGCCCTTCGTGATGGTTCAATATCTTTAATCCACTCATAAGGAAGTGAACCCACTCTTCTGTTGGTTTGTGGGTTTGCCATTAAATACTGATTTAATTCTCTAGCCCATACGTTTTCTCGTTGGAACCATCGTAATAGTTTTCTTGGGGCGGTTGATACTTTCATATGTGAATCCCTAATTCTACTTTTAAAATACACGAAACACACATTTTTGGCAATAAAAAAGGAACCTCGAGGTTCCGTTTAAGTAGGTTAGTTAGTAGTAGGGGAAAAGGAGGAAAATTAGTTTTGTATTGATTACAAATTATATATCGGTATAATTTTTTGAGAACTTTAATATTTTAGATCTATTGTTAAGTTTTTGTTACAAAAGAACTTTTGAGCAATAAAAAAGGAACCTTGAGGTTCCGTTTAAGTAGGTTAGTTAGTAGTAGGGGAAAAGGAGGAAAATTAGTTTTGTATTGATTACAAATTATATATCGGTATAATTTTTGAAAGACTTTAATATTTTAAGCCTATTATTAAGTTTTTGTTACATAAATAAAAAGAAAACCTCTCAGAATTGTTCTGAAAGGTTCCATTGTATGGAGTTTTGGAATAGTTTTCGGGGTGTGTAGATTAAGTATAGATTTTAAGGTTAAAAGATTAAGTAGGTATAAACTTTGTTAATCAGCAATTGCTGCGATAATTAATGCTAAACCTGCAACTCCAGCAACAGCAACTGCAGTTTTAGCACCAGGTGACATATGGTGGTGATGTCTGTATCCTCTGTGCACATGGTGTCGAGGTGGTACATTATGTGTTACGTATGTTGTATGATGTACAACTGGACGAGGGGCATGATGAGGTCCCATAGGCCCAACTGCAAAACAAGGAGCACCTAGTGTTAAGCATAAAGCGGTAGCTATAATCTTTTTCATAATGTACCTCCATTTTCTTTTTCTTAAGTCCTTACATGTATATAACGAGTAGAAAATGCAACTGGTTCATTTTTTTAACTGTTGAATTGTAAACTTATGTAAAATTATATACTTTTTATAGACAATTTACGCAATTATTAAATTCAAAAATACTTTATATAGATGTAAGGGATAAATAAAAAATAATAAAAGGGGATAAATTATGACAAATAAATATGAAATGGTAACAGTAAAATCTTATGTAGAATCTTTAGACGTTAAATATACTTCAGTTACAGAAGAAGAAATTTCAGCACAAGTTGAAAAATACTTACTAAACGTAAGAAGATCTGAAACTAACGCAAAAATCGTTGAAGCTCTTTTAGCATAATTACCGAAAATATTACATTTTATATATAAGCTGGGCGGGGTCATAGGACCCTGCCCTTTCGGTTGTATAGTTATTTATTAAAAGTAAGTTTATCATCGTCAAGGTCAATTTTTATTACATCACCTTTGGTGAAGTTTTGACCTAAAATAGCTTTAGATAAAGGGTTTTCTACCATTTGTCGAATGACACGTTTTAGTGGTCTTGCACCATATACAGGGTTAAAACCTTGAGTGGCAAGAAATTCTTTAGCATCATCTGTGATAGTGAATTCTAATTCTTGTTCTTTTAGTAAATTTCTCAAGTAATTCATTTGAATATCTACAATTTTACTTAGTTGTTGTAATGACAATGCTTTAAAGAAAATTGTCTCATCAATTCTGTTTAGAAATTCAGGCTTGAAATGTCCTCTTAAGACTTCTAAAACTTTGTCTTTTGTGTCGTTAAATTGTTCAGGTGAAAGCATAGCATTCAGTGTGTTCTCTAAGATTACATCTGAACCAATATTACTTGTCATAATGATAAGAGTATTTTTAAAGTCGATTGTACGACCTTTTGAATCTGTCAAACGTCCGTCATCAAAGATTTGTAGCATAATATTAAATACATCTGGGTGTGCTTTTTCAATCTCATCAAAAAGCACAACAGAATATGGCTTTCTTCTAACAGCTTCTGTTAGTTGTCCGCCTTCTTCGTATCCAACATATCCTGGGGGAGCACCTACAAGTCTTGATACATTGTGTTTTTCCATATATTCAGACATATCAATTCTAATTAGTGCATCTTCATCATTGAACATAAATTCAGCTAGAGATTTAGCAAGTTCAGTTTTACCAACACCTGTTGGGCCAAGGAATAGGAATGTTCCAATAGGTCGTTTTGGATCTTTTAGACCAGAACGAGCTCTACGAATAGCGTCTGATACTGTATCAACCGCTTCTTCTTGTCCCACAAGTCGTTTATGTAGGATTTCTTCCATGTTTAATAATTTTTGTTTTTCTGACTCTACAAGTTTTGTAACAGGGATTCCTGTCCACTTTGATACAACTTCAGCTATATCAGAACCAGTGATTTCTTCTTTAAGAAACTTATTTTCAACATGTTCTTTGTTTTGGCAAGCTCTAAGTTGTTTTTCAAGTTCTAAAAGTCGGCCGTATTTTAATTCTGCAGCTGTTTGAAGATCTGTATTTCTTTCAGCTTCTTCTATTTTATTTTTAACGTTGTTGATTTCATCTTTAATGTCAGCTTCAGATGTTATAGATGCTTTTTCTTGTTCCCATTGAGCTTTCATTGTGCTGATTTTATCATCTAGCGTTGCAACCTGTCTTGAAATATCTTCGACTTTTGCTCTTGCTTCGTCAGTTTCTTCTTTTTTGATAGCTTCTCGCTCAATTTCAAGTTGCATTTTTTGACGCATTAGTGAGTCGATTTCTTCAGGCATAGAATCGATTTCAATACGTAGAGAACTTGCAGCTTCATCGATTAAGTCGATAGCTTTGTCTGGTAAAAATCTATCTGTAATGTATCTATCTGATAATTTTGCAGCTTCAATAATTGCACTATCTAAAATTCTTACTCCGTGGTGAACTTCATATTTTTCTTTTAAACCACGCAAGATGCTGATTGTGTCTTCAACTGATGGTTCATCAACTAAAACTGGTTGAAAACGACGTTCTAAAGCAGGGTCTTTTTCTATATATTTACGGTATTCATTGATTGTTGTAGCTCCAATTGTACGTAAAACTCCACGAGCAAGCATTGGTTTTAGCAAGTTTCCAGCATCCATTGAACCTTCTGTTGAACCAGCTCCAACTACAGTATGAAGTTCGTCAATAAACATTACTATTTCACCATTTGAGTCTTCAACTTCTTTTAAGACCGCTTTTAATCGTTCTTCAAATTCGCCTCTAAATTTTGCACCAGCAACTAGTGCACCTAAGTCAAGAGAAATTAGTTTAACCTCTTTTAAACTTTCAGGTACGTCACCTCTTATGATACGTTGAGCTAAACCTTCAACAATTGCAGTTTTCCCGACACCAGGTTCTCCAATTAAGACAGGATTGTTTTTAGTGCGTCGGTTCAAGACTTGGATAATTCTTCTAACTTCTTCATCTCGACCAATAACTGGGTCTAGCTTGCCTTTACGAGCTAAATCAGTCAAGTCAGTTGAATATTTTTCTAATGCTTTCATATTTTCTTCAGCGTTTTTGTTGTCCACTTTTTTATTTCCTCTAATCTTTTTCATTGTACCTAATACAGAGCCAGAGTTAACATTCACACCATCTAAAAGTGCTTTAATATTACTGTTTTCAAGTTTTGTCATTCCAAGTAAAATTGATTCTATCCCGACAAAATCATCTTTTAATTTTTCGGATTCTTCAATTGCGATTTCTAAAAGTCGTCTTGTGTCGTTTGATAAATATAAACCTTGTGGGTTAATTGGTCCTGAAATTTTAGGAAAGTTTTCTATTCTTGATATGATTTTGTTGATGAAGGTTTGGTTTAATAGTCTTAATTCCGTTAGATAATCTTTGATAATTCCATTATCTTTAATCATAGCAAGCATAATGTGCTCAGGCTCCATTTGAGAATTTTTGTGTGAAGCCATTAAATTGCTGGCACTAGAAAGGATTTCTTGTGAATAATTGGTAAATTTGTCAAAATCTAACATAATACATCAACTCCATTCAAATAACTTTGTATTTTTATTTTAACGTTATTTTTCAGAAAGTCATTGTAAATTAACTTTTATTTAATTATTTGTTTTTCAATTTCTTTTTAAATTTAAACTTAATTCCTAGAATAGTAATTATTTTATGACTTTTATCAGTTGAGTTTTGTACTGAAAAAATTTGTTGTATAAATTTTGATAGTTCTTTTTTAAAAAGATATTTTTTGAATTCTGGATCAAGTTTTGCATAAATTTTCATGTCATTCTTTTTGATTTTTAAAAATTCTGGGGATGCACTAGTTAGGGAATGACAATGATTAATTGTTGTATTAAAAAAGGCGTAATTACCTTTTTTATTTTTTACATTCATTAGTAAATAATAGTCATCTCCGCAGTATATTAGCATATCACTTGGGATTGTATAAAAATTTTCTTTTGGTCCAAAAATTGCACAGCCCCAATAATTGTTTTTATTTTCTCTGATATTATCCAGCTTTTTAAATTCTAGAGTTGCAGAACATTCAGGATATGTATTAAATTCTCTTAAGTCATCATTAATTACAGAGCTTGATTCAACTCCAATAACTCCTACGTTAGGGGTCTTTTTTATAAATTTTAAAACATCCTCGCATAAATTTTCTGGGAGTAATAAATCATCATTTAATATTCCAATGTAGTTTGATTTTGCGAGTTTTACTCCGTAGTTCCAAGACGGATTCACGTACATGTTAGAAATAGGGGTATGTACAGAAATCTTACTTGAATCAAATGAGTAGCCTTTTAGAGAATTATCGATAATTATAATTTCATCAATTATATTGTTTTTATCCAATTGAGAAACTAGCATATCAAGAATTTTTGTATTCCTTTGCATAGTAGGAATAATTATCGACAATTTGTCCACAAGACTCTCCTGCTTAATTCTGAAAAATTTTTAATTCTAAAATTCTGAAAAACTATAATTTATTTATATTATGGAGTGAAGATTATGTCAATGAAAAATAACTATTTTTTATGCTTTTTAGGTCTTGGTTGGCACATTTGTGGTGGGAATTTCCCTTGCTTTTCGATGACCTTGTCAAACATTTTTGTTTCAAAAGATGGTTTGCAAAATAGTTTAGAGTATTGTAATTCCCCTTCTGCGTATTTTTTGAAATAATAATGTTGTCCGCCAAAAAATCCTGCAACGAAAACTAAAATTATTCCGACAGCAATGAAACTAATAGTTTTATCAATTTCTTGTTTATTTTTAGAAAATAGTTGATAAAATGTTATTGGAATAATTATAAATAAAGTCAAAATACCTAAAAGTCTATCCATTATCATAATGAAGTAGGTATAGGTTTCATCTGCTGGTTGTGTCATTACTATATCTAATTTGTTTGCAATAAGTAATAAAAATACCACGCCAGTAAGAACAAACAGTGCAATAACAGCGAAAATTGTCCCTGTTACATAAAACTTTGACTCTTCATTAGGATTTAACTTTTCTAGAAATTTCATAGTTTAATTATAAACCTTTGAGCAATTATTGTAAAGTTCTAGTTTATAAAGCTTTTAGTAAAGGGATATTTCCTTGAATTTCTTTATCTGTAACCCAACCTTTGAAGGCATCAAGATAAGTCATATTTGTATCAACTTTTCCAAGTAATGTGATATATTTATCTTCAAATTCTTCTAAATCATATGTTGGTACATCATTATATGAACCACCCAGATATATCGGTAAATTCTCATTTTTTGCTACAATCTTATTCAAGTTTTTGCAGTATTCAAAGATTTCATTACGAATATGTCTTCTTGCCTCTTGTGTTGCTTTGAAATTGTTATTTATTTCAATGTTATCAAGTACTAAAATAGGCTTTTTGTCCCCGTCAAGTGCGTAATAACAAAGTGCATTTCCGATTGTGTTACTTGTGTTATTGTCAATAATTTCTATCATGTTAAATGTTGCGTTTCCTAAATAAGTTGTCATTGCTTGTGCGTTGAATTCACCCATACCAATACAACAAGTTGAATAATTTCCTTGGAAAAGATCTTTTTGTGGAATTCTATCCCACATTTTTATTGTTAAATCTAAATTTCGGTGTAGTTCAAAACTTTCTGGAATTTCCCACGCTGACACAATCAAACCATCAAGGTGGTTTAGTATGGTCATAGTTAACATTGCTCGTTCTAAGGTTTCGTGGTCTTTATTGTTGTTTACGTTGTGAACTGTTCTTTCTGCAACAGGTCGCATATCTTCTTTAAAACCGCTTATTAAATGTCGAAGTTTTACTCTGTTATTTCTTATTTCTTCTGGGATGATAAATTCGTCATCTTGTATAAAATTCTTGTATCTTTTATCTATGAAAATTTTTACTGGGTATTTGTTTCCTACTCGAATTTTTCTTAGTAGGTTAACGTTTTCCTCAAATTGAATACATGTGTTTTCTAGCACCCCTGCGTTATGGTCGTTGATTACAAGGTGTCGATTAATTTCTTGCGGTGGGGTAAACCATTTTGCAAAATCTAGATTTTGATGTTTAAATCTATTTTTGGTTTTTTCGTTATTTTGTCCATATTCGTTTGTTTTATCAAGAATTATTGTTTTGAAATTTTTTCTTGAATTCCCCATTTTTATGATATCGATAAAATCACTTCTATTGGTTTGTAAGTGTTTTGGAATTAAATATAAGTATGTCATATCCCAAGAGTATAGTTTTTTCTTAGGTATTTGTGACAAATCTTCTTTTGTATATTCACAGCTTTGCCAAATTTGGTTGAAAAGATTTTCTTTTAGTTTTTCAAGGTTAATTGTTCCACGCTTTACCATATCAACAATTATTTGTGGTGAGGAATGTGTTACCCCATAAGCATTGAATAATTCAAGCAATTCAAGTTTTTGATTTGGTTTTAAAGGTTTACCATTTTGGGTTTTACATTTTAGACCTTGTTTTAGAAGTTCATATTTTTTAAATTTGAATAATCTGGATACTTGTTTTAAGTATTCTGGAGCTTTATCAAATCTTTTTCTTAAGATGATGTCGTTTAATTCTTCATCATCTAGTCCAGATAAAATTAAAAGATCCTTTGCTTTTTTGTCGAAGAATTTATCAATATCGTCTTTAGTGAGTGGTGCGTGATGCATAGGTGTATAGATTTCTGGGTTGTTTATACACTGATTGTACATTTTTACGTATAATTTGTAGTTTTCTTTTGCGTATGGTTTAAGAAGATTTACTCCACTAATTTCACCAATTACGTTTGTTATAAGATGAATTGGAAATTCTTTATCTTTGATTAAGGTTTGGGCAAAATCAACAGTATCTTTTTCAAGATAAATTGGAAAATCTTTGAATTTTGAAACATCTAAATTTTCTTGTTTAAGTCTTGTATAAAGCTGTTTGATTACGGATTTATATTTGCTTGCGTATTCATCATCACTCATTTCTGTATTTCCAGTAAAACTTACTTCATCTTGTTTCAGAGTTGTTTTTGGAGTGAAAGATGAATAGTTTTGCGGGATTTTATTTTGCAAAAATAAGTTATATGAAATGGGGAGAATTCTCATATCTGTTTTAAGTCTGTGAAGACGAAATTTTGCTAATATTTTACAATATATGATATAATTTTTTTATGAAAAATTGGAGAAAAATTGTTGGTTATTTTTGTTTAGTGTTGATTGCAATATCAATGCTTTATCCATTTTTTGCAATGATAAATCTTTCGCTTGTTCCAAATGGTGAAATCTTTAATCAAGGTGGTAAATTATTTTATTCGCCTTTAACTTTGGAAAATTATTCCAGTGTATTTGAAAAAATCCCTATCTGGAAATATTTTGTAAATAGCTTGTTTGTTGCAGTTATTACTACTGTTGGACAAGTTTTGTTTTCGGCATTAGCTGGTTATGCTTTTGCAAGATTAACGTTTAAATTTCGAGATGCATTGTTTCTAATTATCCTTATAACAATGCTTGTTCCGCCTCAAGTGAATATTATTCCATTGTTCTTTTTAATGCGTCAATTAGAGTGGATAAATACATACCAAGCCTTGATTTTACCTGGGTTGTTTGGTGGGTTTGGAATATTTATGATGAGGCAATATTTCTTAGGTTTGCCTAAGGACTTGGAGGAATCAGCAAAAATTGATGGATGTAATATCTTTACTACATTTTTTAAAATTGCTTTACCACTGTCAATCCCTGCGATTGCAACGCTTTCAATATTCACATTTGTAACTACTTGGAATAGCTTTATGTGGCCGTTGATTGTTACTAATACAGAATCAATGAGAACTTTACCTGTTGGGTTAGCTATATTTAAAGGAAGTTTTAGAGAACTTACTTTGTGGGGTGATTTGTTGGCGTGTTCTGTAATTTGTACAATACCTGTTGTTGGAGTATTTTTGTTGGGTAAGAAATACTTCATCAATGATATTTTGCAAGGTGGGGTAAAAGAGTAATTTAGAAACTTAAATTGATTTGGTATTTGTTTAAGAAAGTTTTCATACCTTCTTCATCAAATTTAAGTACGGTATGAATAGTTCCACCAAAGTTTCTTGTTCCATCTTCTATCATTCCAATACTTTTATAAAGTCTTATGTTTTCAGGTTTGTCTGTTGCAAATTTTAGTACTTTATTTCCTGTTTCAAGACAGAAACTTACCATTCTTGCAATGATTGCTTTACCACAGCCTCTAATTTCTCCATTTTTGCCTTGGTTCCACGGTGCAGTGTTAAGACTTCTACCCCATACAACCCCATCATTTTGGATTTCAACGTTTGCAAGTGCTTGTAACCTGCCATCATCAGTTCTTAGTGTGAAATAATGTGCATCAGGGTAGAAAGTAAGTGATTTATATGGAGGTAGAATATCTGCTTGTGGATAATCTTTTTTAAGCCACTGTCTTTTGATTTCTGATGCGAGTTTTTTGTATTCGGCTTTATTGCTAAATGGTGTAATATCTGTAATCTCAGCAAATAAAGGTTTTGCTTCTTGAATATTTTGGACATAAACACTTTGTCCATTTTTTAAGATATTCCAAGGAAGCTCTACGTTTTCTTGTGGAATTAGTCGTTGGAATTTAGTATCTTTTGACGCAAATCTTTGTAATAATTCTTCTCTTAGAGTCTTTAATGAACTAATATATTGTCTGAAATCTCTATCTGATTTTGGTTCGATAGAATATGTACCCTCTGCCATTTGTCTAATTTCGTCTTGAATATGTTGAGGCAATTGGGATTTTGGTGTATCAAAACGGATACCTGCTTTTTCAATTCTTTCAAAGCATTTGTTTATCACATTTTCGTCTGCAGACATTACAATTCTTACATAGCCTTCACCGTTGCTTCCGAAAACATCTCCTGGGGTGAATGCAACGTGTGCCTTATGAAGTACGTATTTAAAAAATTCATCTGAGGTGAATTCTGGTGGAATTTTTGTCCATAAATAGTAGGTGCCATCTGTTGGTTTTGCGTCACTACCAAGTTTGTTTAACCAATTGATAGCAGTGTTTTTGCGATTTCTGTATATTTTATTGACTTTATCAATATAACCTTCTTCGTCTTTTAAAGCAGCAGCTGCTGCGTGTTGAACTGGTACATAAACGCTTCCACCTGATAAGTATTTTGCATCTAATAAGTTGGCAATGTTTTCAGAGTCACTTACAGTAAAAGCAACTCTAAACCCTGGCATACTTTGTGCTTTGCTCATCGTATGCACTTGATACGCTACTTCTTTTGCCCCATCAACTTGCATAATGCTAGGTGGTTTAATTCCAGAATGTGTAATTTCACTATTATCCATATCGTGAATTATTAGGGTTTGTGTCTCTTTTGCCCATTTTACGGCAGCTTCAAAAGTTTCTTTTGGTGCAAATGAACCTGTTGGGTTATGTGGGTAATTTAGTATTAAAATTTTTGCATCATCTGGCATTGTTGAAAAGTCTGGTAAGTAACCTTTTTTAGCATCTAAATTGAAAGGAACTTTTACCAAATCGTGTCGAGTAATTAAATCGTCATATAGAGAATAGCCTGGGTTTGGGACAAGAATTTTATCTCCGTGGTTTGCGTATGCTGTAAAAATATGGTCAACAGCATCTGATGAACCTGAAGTTGCCATAACTTCTGTTCTAGGGTTAATTTCTACGTTAAATCTTTTTTTCATCCAAGCACTAACTGTATGAAATAGAGTACCTTCACCTTTTGGACTGTTATATCTATGCGACCAAAGGTCGTTTACTTTTTCCTGTAATACTTTTTTGGCTTTTTCTGGTGGTGTTAAATCTGGGTTTCCCATTGATAGGTCAACAACTGCTCTATCTCCGTGAAATCTACGAGCCTTGCCAATTTCAGCAATATATGAAGATATTAAATAATCAGATTTTGCAAGACGATTTGCTCTTGGAATAATGCCAGTGAAATACACTTGCGACAAATTTGATGGAACTTTAACTTGAGGTGTCGAGTTTATAAGTTCTAGTTTATTTGTCTGAGAATTATTTGTATTATTTCGTGTTTTATTAGTTTCTATAAAATTTATCGGTAATATCTTCATGATATTTATTTTAAAACCCCTAAAAAATAAATTTGTTATTTATTTAATGATATGAATAGTTCTTCAAATGTAGGGAATGAAATATCTACCCATTCAAAACCATTAATTAAAATTTCTTTTTCGCAGATTAGTCCAGCAACATATAAGCTCATAGCAAGCCTATGGTCGTGATAAGTTTCCACTTCACAGCCTCCTAGTAATTTATCCCTGCCACAAATTACCATACCATCTGGAGTTTCTTCGATATTTGCACCAAGTTTTTTTAGTTCAGTTACAACAGCTGTAATTCTATCAGATTCCTTATTGCGTAAGTCTTGAGCATCTTTAATTATGGTTGTACCTTGTGCTTGAGTAGCTAGAACTGCGATGACTGGGATTTCATCAATAAGTCGAGGTATGATTTCTCCAGAAATTTCACACCCCTTTAATTGGGAGTATTCAATTTGAATATCCCCAACTTTTTCTCCACAAACCTCTTTTCCATCAAGAATTTGAATATTTGCTCCCATTTTTTGTGCAACATCTAAAATGCCCGTTCTTGTTGGGTTAAGACCGACATTTTTTAGTATGACTTTTGAGTTTGGAACAATTAAAGTGGCAACAATAAAATATGCAGCTGATGAAATATCTCCGCAGATATCTATTTCAATCGGAGCAAGCTCTGATTTTTGGATTGAAACTTTTGTACCATTAGTTGTAATGTTTGCCCCCATTGCTTTTAGCATAAGTTCAGTATGATTTCTTGAAAGATGTGGTTCAGTGACAGATGTGCTGCCATCATTTATACCTAATCCTGCAAGTAATATACAAGATTTAACTTGAGCGGATGCAATTTGTGAAATGTAATCAATTGCGTGTAAGTCTTGACCAGTAATTTTTAGTGGAGCTTTATATTCGTTTGATTCTATAATTGCACCCATTTGAGTTAAAGGTTCAATAATTCTTTTCATAGGGCGTTTTGATAGGCTCTCATCGCCAATTAAAACAGAATCGAATTTTTGACCAGCCAAAATTCCAGAAATTAAACGCATTGTGGTTCCAGAGTTTCCGCAATCAAGGTGCGTTGCACTTTGTTTCAATATCCCGTTTGATTTTATTACAATCTCATTTCCTTTGATTTCACTTTCAACCCCAAGTTGATTAAATATTTTTAGTGTTGTAAGTGGGTCTTGTCCATCTGAGAAGTTTCTAATAATAGATTTTCCCTTTGCTAAAGCTGAAAACATCACAGCTCTGTGCGAGATGGATTTATCTGCAGGAATTATAATTTGACCATTTAGAGGTTTGTTTAATCTTGAAACTTTCTTTTGCATAGTTTGATTTTAGCATAAAATCATCTATTTACATCATTGAAAATTTTTAATCTATGATATGTTAGTATTGTATGTTTCGTATGAGTTATAGAAATCGATATAGTAGTGCTATTGGTATTATTGCCAGTCTTATTGGGCTGTTTATTTTCAATCCATCGGTGCTGAAAGTTACGCTTGCTGTTGGTTTGGCGTGTTTAATCCCGTTTTTAATTGTGCGTTATTTATTAATGGATTATATATACAAAAAATTTAGTATAAATCGAGTAAATCGACAATTTGTGCTTAGGGAAAATGCATTGCACAATGACCATGTAACTATTATTTTTACGCCAGATGAAAAAATTGTTGTTATGGACAATTTTTCAGATAGTCGACATGCAAAAAGAATGTTTACTCTTAAGAGAGGTCAATTAAATATTAACAAAGCTTGGAATAGAGCTTGTAGAGTTTTTGATAGTTTTATGACATTAGATTCGCTAGTTTCTTTTTATAGTTATGATACTCACGTTGAAGTTATAACTTTAGAAATGCCAAAAACTCAACCAAAGAAAAGAGAAATCCAGATAAATAAAACTAATGCTGGTCCAAAGTATGTAGAGATGGGAAATATTCAGGCTGATTCTTTTGGTGATGGCTCAAATAGAGTCAATGACAAAGGTGCAAGTTTTGTTGATATAAATAATATTCAAGAGCAAGAACAATATGTTCCTAAAGCTCAGAATGATGTAGAGTTTACCAACCTTTCTGATATGCGTGAACAAGAAAAATATATTCCAAAAGAGGCTCAATCTGAGCAATTTAGTGATTTAGGTGAAATTCTTTCATCAGGTTCGAATAAAATTGACATAAATTTTGCAACTGCCAGTGAAATTGCAATTTTACCTGGTATAAATATTGTAGGTGCGAAGAAAATTGTAGAACATCGTGATTTGAATGGGTTATTTAAATCTGAAGAGGATTTCTTTGCTGTAGCAAATGTGAAAGAACATTTTGTTCATAAAATTAGACCGATGATTGTTATTGGGAAACCTTCTGAAAAAATTGATGAAGATGATTATTCTGAAGGTAGGATTGTTGATTTCTAATGATAGAAGTTTTTAAAATTCTAAAAAATACTCAAGTTGAAGGCCCAGGGAATCGTTTTTGTATTTGGGTTCAGGGATGTAAAAAACATTGCCCTGATTGCTGGGCGAAAGATACTTGGGAATTTGGAGTTGGAACTAAATATTCTGTTGAGGAGTTGTTTCTGCAAATTAAAGAAACACAAAATATTGAGGGGGTTACTTTTCTGGGTGGAGAACCTTTTGAGCAGGCTCAAGAATTATCATTACTTGCAGCTAAAGTTAAATCGTTAGGGCTTTCTGTTCTTTGTTTTACAGGTTACACCTTAGAAGAATTAAAAGCTAAAAATGATCAGTGGGTAAATGAACTATTAGCTCAAATTGATTTACTTATTGATGGAGGTTTTGAAAAAGAAAACTTTGATTTATCTCGCCCTTGGGTTGGTTCATCAAATCAGTGTTATCATTTTTTGACTGATGTTTATTCTCCAGAGGTCATATCTCAGTATAAAAATAAGATAGAAGCTCGTATCAGCGAGGATGGGAAGTTGGAAATCAATGGTATGGGAGATTTTAATCAGATAAAGAAAAATTTATGTTTACAACTAGGTAAAAATATTGTAAAATAAAGCCAAGAAGAGGTTTATAACTATGACTAACAATATTACTGCACAATTATCTAAATTATTCAGAGCTAGATTTCCATATATTTATATCACAACTTGGGAAGAAGAACGTGCTCTTTCTGTTATTAAAAAATTAGCAAAATCTGAAAAGCTAGTTCGAGTTCCTCGTGAAGTATATGTTTGGACTCAAACAAATGGTTTTTTACTTGAGGGTAAAAAAATAGAAGGCACAAGCAGCCCAGATAAAGCAATTGACTTCATCAGAGATTGTAATAAAAATGCGGTATTTGTAATGTGCGATTTTCACGTTTATTTTGGGGTGAAAGGTCGCCAAGTTGATTATAATGTTGTTAGACGTTTAAGAGATATTATTGGTGAATTAAAGACAAGTAAATTTAGAAAAAATGTCATCTTTATCGCTTCAGAACTTTTAATCCCTGAATCAATGCAAAAAGAAGTTACTATCGTAGATATGCCGCTTCCAACACTAGAAGAAATTAAATCTAAATTAGACAAAATGGTTACCCAAAATAATCAGATTGATACGTCTGGATTGGATGAAGAAGGTAAAGAAAAGCTATGTAAAGCAGCATTAGGTTTGACTTTACAAGAAGCAGAAAACGCTTTTGCTTTATCTATGGTGAATGATGGCAAAATCGACGGTAAAGATTTATCAATTATTCTTAGCGAAAAAATGCAAGTTATTAAGAAAACTGGTATTTTAGAGTTTATTAATACTGATATTAAAATTTCAGATGTTGGTGGATTAGAAAATCTTAAGAATTGGTTAAATAAACGCAACAACTCTTGGTCTGAATCAGCTAAGAAATATTGTTTGCCAGCTCCTAAGGGTGTTTTAATTACTGGTGTTCCAGGTTGCGGTAAGAGTTTGACAGCAAAAGCAATGAGTGCAGCTTGGCAATTACCACTATTAAAACTTGATTTTGGTAAAATTTTCTCTGGTATTGTTGGTAGTTCAGAAGAGAATATGAGAAAAGCTATTAAAACCGCTGAAGCAGTTGCACCATCAATTCTTTGGGTTGACGAAATTGAAAAAAGTTTAAGTGGTATGGGTTCTGGGTCAAATGGTGATAGCGGGACTTCATCAAGAATTTTCGGTACATTCTTAACTTGGATGCAAGAAAAAACTGCTCCTGTATTTGTTATAGCTACAGCAAACAATATTAGTGGGCTTCCAGCTGAACTATTAAGAAAAGGGCGTTTTGATGAAATTTTCTTTGTAGATTTGCCAACTCATAGAGAGCGTAAAGAAATCTTCAAACTTCACCTATCAAAAAGGCTTAAGGATAAAGAAGTTTCTAGCAAATTGGAAGTTAATGAAGAGTTACTTGAAAAGCTTGCTGATATGACTGAAGGTTTTGTTGGTGCTGAAATTGAACAAGTTGTAATTACTGCTTTATATGAGGCATTTTTCAATAAACGACCATTAGAATTTGGGGATATAGAGGCTACAATCAAAAACGTTGTACCGCTTTCTGTTACTCAGAAAGAACAGATTTTAGGCCTTCGCCAATGGGCGAATGTCAGGGCTGTTGCAGCCACTCGTAAAGATGATTTGGCTGAATATTCAACAAATGTTGAAGATGGTTCTGATGTTAATAACTCTCGTGGCGGAAGAGCTTTGGATGTTTAGGGGGAAATAAGCAGATGTCTATTACTTTAGTTGCTTACCCTATGGCCTTTTTAATAAATCCTGAAGATGCAAAGAATGAAAAATTACATCTAGCCTCAGACGAAACAGTTACAAATAAAACTGTTGCAACTCAAAACCTTAAGAAAATTAGAGTTTTAACTAATATTACTTATCAAGAAGTTCAATATTTGATGAGCCAGCTTGGTTGCCCTGAACAGCGTATGGATATCCCTTTTATTTTAAATACTGGATTGAGGGTTCAATGGGTGAATTATGGCAAGTATGTTGTCGCAAATCTTACTGGAAATTTTGATTCTGAATCGTTGCAAGTCTTTGGTGAACAGTTTTTTGCGGAGTTGGATAAAATTGCTAATCGTAATGTGAGAATCATAGATTCTAATGAGTATTTTTACTATCAGTATGATACAAGTTATCAAAAAGTTCCTGAGATTTATGCGGCTTTGAAAAAAGAAGGAGCAACAGAGATTTTCTCAACAACAAATGATGAAGTTGTTGCGAATTTAAACGGACAAAGTGTTAAATATTTCAAAGATGGTGATCAAAAAACATTTACGTTAGAAGTTGAACAGAAAGTTACTATTTTGAATATTGGTGTTTCTGGTGCTGTACAGGGGACAAATATTACATATGGTCTTACTAATTTGAAGATTCAAACTAATATTAAACCAGAAGAACTTAGAGGGTATTTGAAGGAAGCGAATTATCTTTTTTATGCTGCAGATTGTCAAACTCCTTTAAAAAATAGTGATGCTACACTAAATTGGGTTTTAAAAAATGGTTACTATACTGCAGAGTTTTCTGGGCAAAATAACGCAGCTATAACAAAAGAAGCTGAAATTATTTTTAGAAAGTTAAACATTGCAGCAGGTCGTGATTTAAGATTGATTAATGATACTTTTACTGCGGTTTATACCTATACTACAAATTATACGGATAAAGGCACTTTGCTAAATACATTATACGAGCACGGAGCAGAAGAAATTCAGGAAAATGGAGAAGAAGTTTCTTGCAAATTGTTCGGTATGGAAATGATTTATTACAAAAAAGACGGTTCGAATGGCTATACCCTTGATGTGACGCAAGTTTCTGATAAAGCAGAGTGCGAAGACTTGATTAATGATTTGGATGAGGAATATGGTTTAAATATTCAAGAAATGACATATAACAAAATCAAAGAACGTTTAGAACAAGAAAATATGCGTTTAGAAAGTGAAACTGTAATGGAAGACAATTCGATTGTTCTGACAATTGATGTATAAGGGTACAAATTATGGGTAAAATAAAAATAAGACTAATGCCTGATGGCTCTATACAAATGGAAACAGAAGGAATAAAAGGTAAAAAATGTATGGATTACGCTAAGGTTTTGGAAAGATTAGCGGATGCAAAAATTCATGCTGTTGAAAAAACTGAAGAATATTATCAAAATGAAGTCATAGAACTTGACGAAACTCAACGTTTAAATGATAATCAGTAATATAAATAAATTAACCTAGAGGGGTGTCCGAGTGGCTTAAGGTGCAATCTTGGAAAGGTTGTGTGGGGGTAACCTCACCGAGAGTTCGAATCTCTTCCCCTCTGCCATAAAAAGCAGATACGACAAAAGTCTATCTGCTTTTTTTGATATGATATATGTATAAATTATTGTCCATAGTTACGATTAAATTAATGCATTTTAACACTCGGTTTGAGAAGAAAGAACAGTAGGTTTGATAAATTTTTGTTGGGTTGCACCCAACCTACGCACTTATTATTTGAATAATATTTTATAGTATTACAAAATTATTACCATCTATTTATTGAATTATTTATATTAAATAATTGCATATTTGTATTTTGTAAATGCATGTTTTGCATTTGTAATGAATTATTTATATTGTTCAGGTTTGTATTAGTCTGTATTTGATTCATTGTGTTGATAAAGTTTTGGCGAGCTTGTTGTTGAATAGCTTGTTGTTGTAATTCTACTTGTCTTTGATTTTCGGTTTTTTGAATTTCTCTATTAACCAAATTAATCAAACAAGCGCTTTGGTCACTCTTAGGATATGTTAAACAAGCATTATAACCGTTTTTAAAGTATTCTTTTCTCTGTTCCCAATAATTTCTAATTTCAATTTCATTTTGTAAGCGAGCACTGTATTTACGACTGTTGTTTAAGTATCCCATAGATATAAAGCCTTCTGGAGCAATTTGTTTCCAGTGTATTAAAAATTTCTCGTCTTTTATTTGAGGGGGTGTAATCTTATCTCTTATGATTGTAATCTCTTTTTTTTCTTTGCCATCTTTGATTAGTAAAACTACAGATGTTCCAATTTCACCTCTTACTATACTTACCATTTCATCAAAAGTCATTTTTTTAACGTTTTGTCCATTAATTTCAAGTATTTGTGTACAATCTTGTAATCCAGCTTTTGCAGCAGGAGTATTTGGGAATACTTTTAAAGCGTAAGCTTTACTGCCGTCTTTTTTTAAAAAAGAACCAATCCCTCCAAATTCTGTTTCTGTAGCAAATGTTTTTGTTGAAATCATTAATAAACATATAACAATTGTCATCTTTATACTATTCATTACATTCATATTTTTAACTCCCTGCTATTTTGCTTATGAATAAGATAGTTAAATTATAACATATATTTTTATAAATAGACAGTTAAAATTCAAATGTCGGACAGTGAAAGTAAAACAGTTTAATATACTTATAAATTTAATTTATAAAGGTTTTAAAATACTCTTTAGCAGTATTATCGTCAAAAATCATAATATATTTATTTAAATCACCATTTTCAAATACTTTGTACTTAGTAACTTTTTTATTTTTCATATCAACATCTATTGTATAATTTGTCAATGAACAAAAAAGTTTTATATTATTAGGAGTATAATCTATTACCTTATAAGTTAATCCATATACATCAAGATATGGAGGTAATGCTGGGGTGCCAATAAAACTCAAATCAACAACGCTTGAAGTACAAATCATATTGCCAACATCACAAAAAAGTTCTTCTACTAAAACACTTTTTAAATTATTTTTAGGGTCACTCCACACCCCTTTTATAGACAAGTTACCCCAAGTTTTATTTTGATAAGTTTTAATATCATTTTTAAAATAAGTCTCTCGAATATCAAAAGTATTAATTTCCATTGCAAAAGTTGGAATAGAAACAAATAGTAACATTAATAAAACAATTATTTTTTTCATAAATATCTCCGTAATAGTATATTGGCATTTACATAACATATTTATTATAACATATATTTTATAAGCATTATTTTGGTATAATTAGTTTATATTTTATTTAATTTTAAAAATAAAAAGAGTGACCTTATGCCAAGTGAAAAACATAATAATAGAAAAATAAAAGAGTATATTTCTGAACTTCTTTATTCAAATAATTTATCTGTTCAAGATGGAATTGTTACAAAAACTGGTAATAATATTACAATTGAAAAAGGGATAATTGGACCTCTAAAAATCGAGAATAATGAGCTTCGTTTTTCAACTGTAGACATTTTTGATCATCCTTCTGATGATATTGTAATTTGGCGTTATATGGATTGGGAAAAATTTGAAGATCTAATAAAGGAAAGTAAGTTATATATGTCAAGTCCAACCAAATTTACTCAAGATAAAAGAGAGGGATTTCCGACAAGGGATATTAAAAATTTTATTAAATCAGCAATTGAAAATGTATATCATCTACACCTAAAACCTAATTATAAAAAAATAATTGTAGGAGGTATTAAATTAACTGGTAATTCTTATAGGGATTTAGATGTTTTAACTAATATGTGGAAAAAAATATACAGCTATTGTCTTCCTAGATTTTATATTTCTTGCTGGACTGAAAGAGATTATGAAAGTGAGCAAATGTGGAAATCATATATTGAAAAAGAAGAAGACAGAAAAACTGCTATTGCTATTAAGACAACAGTTGGAAATTTGAAAAAGTCTTTAAAATCATCAGGATTATTTGATTTAGCTCGAGTTCAATATTTTGATTCAAAAACACTTTTACAAAAGACAAAAGAAGAATACTTTAGGATTTTACAGGGGGTATATCCTCTTGTACGTTACATGCTTTTAAATAAACGTGATTACTTTAAAGATGATAAAGAAATAAGATTGATGACCGATAATCTAATGCAGAATAGAACACAATGGGAGAAAACTTCCATACTATCTTTTTGTGGTGATTCTGATTTTGATTATGAACAACCTTTAGAATTCGAGGCTATGAAAATTCCTATAGATTTGCAAACCTTAATAAAGGAAATTCGAATTTCACCATGGGCTGATAGTAATTTTATTGATAAAGTTAAGGAATTATTGGAATTTCAAAACATAAAAGGTGTACAAATAGAAAAATCAATACTTTTTATTGATGAAATTTATGTTGATTTATAACTTCATATAAATAATTGTGTTATTATTTCAATTACATTTTGAATAAAATTTTCAAATAAATTACATTCAATAAATTACATTGGTGGAATAATTATTCCTAAATTTACTTAATTTTGTAATTTTAACAAAATTAGGCTCAAAGTCTTTCTGCAACTACTTTTAAGATTGTAGGTCAGGCATAGCCTGACAATAGAGTTAAATTTTTATATTCTCAATGGCTTTGTCGATAGAGTCGTACAGGGTATAATTTTTTATCCCTAGCTCTTTCATTGTTTTTTGAATTCTTTTTTTATCGTCTTGTGAATAATAAGAAATGTGCCAATTCGCAGGTTTTATTCTTTTTGGAGCTGAAGCATTATTATATTCTACATCAAGCTTCTCATCAAAAGTGTCAATATTGAAATCGGAGATATCTATTCCTTCTTCTTCAAATACTTCTTTCATCGTTTCAAAATAATCTTCTTCCATAATTTTAGCGTTAATAAATTGTTCAAATCTGCATTTTTTAAGAACAGCCTTTTCTTCTTCAGGCGTAATAGGGTCAGTTATTGAGTTATCTCCTCCGTAACGCTTAATTACGTAATTAATCCTTAGTGGAATTTCTTCGATAAAGGATTCCTCGCTAAATTCTTCATCTTCTTCAAACTCAGGGGAAACTGAGGTTTGTTCTATTCCTGTCGCTCGTTTAAAAAATCTAAAATATTCCATATCAGCTTCTCCAAACGAATGTCCTAGGATGTAGATATCTTTAATGTCTTCAGCGTTTATACAAGAACTTCCAAAATCTAAGCTCATCGCAATGATGTTTTCTTCTGTGTGTTTGTCTGTTTCAAAAAGGATTTCTTCTATGTGATATAACCCTCTAAACCGTCCCCCGATTTGTTTTAATGCTTCTTCTGGAGATTGGGGATGAGAACAGTGGCCAACTATAATTGACTCGGGTTCTCTTGCGTATCCGTGAACGTGATAAACATCATCTTCATCTATGTTAAAACGCTTTTCTAATGTTTCTGTGTAATTGAAGTTTACAAAATAGCAATTACTTTTAAATCGTATTTTATTATCATTAGATGGGATTTTTATGCTTTGTATCCAATCACAGAAAGCTTTTTGTAAAATTCTTTTAGCGTTCCTTGTGTGTGTTTTTAGTCGTTTTAATTCTTTTTTTGATTTTCCAAAATATAAATTTATTTTATAAGCATCAATCTTATCAAGTGATGCTTCAAAAGAGTGCCAAAAGTAATCATCGAGTTTTTGGGGATCAAATGGATTTCCGTATATAAGTTCTACATCACTTAATTTTTGGGTGTTTCCATTTTTGTCCACTATTTCTATTTCTTTAATTTTTAAATCTTTTAAAATATCTCTTCTATGTTCTAGGTAATATTTTTGAAATTCTTTGTAGCTAGTGTTAAGGTTTTGCCAAATATCAAAACCGTTTCCAACAATTACCAAAGTATCAATTTTTTTTCTTTCGTCCATAGCTCTTATTAGTTTATCTTTTATGTTATACCCCAAGTCTGATTTGATATTAACATAAATTTAATATGTTTGTTATATCTAGCAAAATTTTTCAATAAAATGTTTTTATATCTATACAGCAAAGGGAAAAATATGATATCAAGAATTAATTCAATTGGAATAAATCCAGCGTATTTGAATGTAACAACTAGACCAGTTCAGCCACAAGTTGCTTTTAAAGGCTTGGAACAAGATACTTTTACTCCATCGGTAAAGCCTGTTTCAACGACTGTTCAACCTCAGTTATCTGAGAATGAGCAAAAGGCACTAGCTTTCGGAAAGGATTTGAACGTCCTTGTTGAATCTAAAAATGCTACGGCTAGCGAAATTCAAAAACTTATCCAAAAACATTTAGGGCTTGATAATGTAAAAATTCGCTCAATGTCTGAATATCAGCAACCAAATCGTCCTGGTGTTGAGATGAAAAAAGCTGCCGTTACCAGACCTAATTTTGATGTTAATGGTAAGTTGATAAATGTTGAGGTGTTTATTCCTGATGTTGATTACAACAACAAAAACGAAGTCTTAGCTTTTCTTGATAAAACAACTCACGAAATTACTCACGTTATCCAATATACAAAAACAAAAGAAGTTATGCCTCATTATGCACCGACTCCAGAGGCTCGCTTTATGAACTTTATTCAGAAGCGAATTACTGATAGATTAACAGATAAAGGTGTTACAGATTCAGCAGTAGCATATATTAAAGAAGCAAATTATCCATTAAATACTACTGAAGATTATGACAAATTTATGGATTTGCCGACCGATAAAGTTACTCCAGAAAGACTTGGTGAAATAATGAAATTCGGCAAAGATTCAGCTTCTCAAAAACAAACTATCAATGCTATATTTGATTTGATTTTTGATGAAACTTTAAAAGGTATGCAATACGAAAAAGATCCAAATGCTTTAGCAACAATTCAAAAATACGGCGGAATGGAAGCGTTTAAATCTCAAATAAAATCTATTTGTGCTAAGTCTTTAAAAGATGAGCAAGAAGCTTACAATGCTGGAAATATTATGCGAAAAGAAATGAATGGTGTTGCGGATAAACAAACTTACAACGACTTAATTTCAACTCTAATGGGAATGTATTCTCAAGCTCTTTCTTAATCTAAATGACTGGTAAGTTGGATGAAACCCAACAATGTGCTTAGTATGGATTAAATTATGGTTTAAAATTCTTTAGAAACTCTTTTGTCCAACTAATCATATTTGGAAAAAGTTTTACGTTATGTCCTCTTGCAATCCATTCTATTTCGTTTTCAATTGGAGTGCCAATATTGTTTATTGCTTTATAGATATAAGAATACATACCAGTTCTGTCAGCACCAGCTTTGCAGTGAATGTGGACTTTCCCTTTTTTCTTTTTTACTTCTTCTGTAATTTTTAAAAATTCTGAAATGCTTTCTTCATTTGGGTGTTTTGATCGGCTTGGAATATTATGGTATTTCATTCCTAACTTTTCTACTGTTGCTTGTTCGTTAAAATCCACTCCAGGTTCAACCATCGTTCTGAAATTTACAACATCAGTTACATTTTCTTTTTCTTTTAACCATATAAAATCATCAGATAATGGTTGAGCTGAACGAGATACAGTTTCATCTATTCTTGCATAATTAGGAGGCATTCCTTTAAATGATATTGGTAATGTTTTCATAAAAACCCTTTTGTAATTATTATATATTTGACTTGCAAATATCCACCCATTGTGTGTGGTTTGAATATTTTTCAAGTTCAGGTATTGTGAATTCTATTGCACTGTTTGAGCTTCCACAGGCTGGAAAAACTGTTGTAAATCGTTTTAATGATTCGTCCAAATAAACATTAACTCCTTCATTTATGCCGAATGGACAAACTCCACCGATTTCGTGACCGATTAGTTCTACAACTTCATCAGGTGTTAGCATTTTTGCTTTTGTTTTGAAAAATGTTTTATACTTTGAATTGTCTATTTTTACATCTCCAGCACAGATTACAAGAATTGCTTTTTCATTAACCTTAAAAGATAGAGATTTTGCAATTCGAGCAGGTTCCGTATTTAACGCTTTTGCAGCTAATTCTACAGTAGCACTTGAATTTTCTAATTCTTGAATTTTATTTTCTATTCCAAATTGTTTAAAATATTCTCTAACTTTTCCAATTGACATTTTTATCCCCTATAATTTTAGTAAAATGTTAACATAAACTTGTGTGTATTGTACAAATGAGTTATTATTTTACTTTTTGAAAATGCGATTAGCACGTTGTACGATTTGTTGGTAAGATGGTTCTAGTGATTTTACAGTATTATGGTATTTTTTTGCCATAGATAAGAATAATGCAGTTGCCCCTGAAAAGATTACAGTCCCTTGAGGTACACTTTCTTTAATGCCAATAGCCGCAGCGCAAGTGCTCAATCCAGATTGAGCAACAAAAAATCTACGCCTAATTTTTGCGTTTTTATATTGTCTTGCTATTCCGTTTCCTAACCTTATTCCAGATAAGTTCATACCTTCACCATGAAATTTTACATGTATATTAAGTATAAACCAATCTGGAATTTTGCTAAATTTTATGATATTTGTTAAAATTTTTAAATTTATAAATCTGTTTTTTGTCCAATTCTATCAATTCCCATTGCAAATAGAGATAAAAGTATTGAGCCGAGTAATGCACTCAAAAATCCATCTACCTCAAATCCTGGGGTAATCCATCCCGCAAACATTAAAAGAAGTGCGTTAATGACTAAGGCAAAAAGTCCTAATGTTAATATGGTAATTGGAAAAGATATAAATTGTAGGACGGGCTTAATAAAGGTGTTAATTAACGCTAGGATAACGCAAACTAACATTGCACTTAAAAAGTTTTCAACGCTTATTCCTGGGATAATCCAGGCAACAAAGATAACTGCAAGGGTGTAGGCAATCCATCTTAAAAATAAGTTTAGCATATTGTTTCCTTTCGATATTATACACTTATAGTTTAAGGTTCGTAGCATTGAATATAATCCCCTGAAATGATAATATAAAACCCTTTAATATAGTCTTATTGGATAAATTTATATTTTGGTAACAAATTGTATAATTTTTACGTTACAAATGTAGTTTTCATGGATTTATTATGTATAATATTGCATGAATTCAAAATAATGCGTGTAAAAAATACAATTATTATTGATTATGGGAGAAGGAAAATGACAGAAACAATTTTAGAAGAAAAACAAATTTACCCTACATCTGAATTTGTTTCCGGCAAATGGAATAACGAAATCAACGTTAGGGACTTTATACAAAATAACTATACATTATATGAAGGTGATTCTAGCTTTTTAGCAGAACCAACTGAAGCCACTACAAAATTATGGCAAGAATGCTGTGATTTGTTCAAAAAAGAACGTGAAAACGGTGGGGTTGTTGATATGGATACAGATGTTGTATCTTCTATTACATCTCACGGAGCTGGTTATATCGATAAAAGTTTAGAAATTATTGTAGGTTTACAAACTGATGCTCCATTGAAACGTTCAATGCAACCATACGGTGGTATTAGAATGGCAGAAGGTGCTTGTAAGGCTTATGGCTATCAAGTAGCTCCAGAAATTTCTGAGATATTTACTAAATATAGAAAAACTCACAACCAAGGTGTTTTCGATGTTTATACTCCAGAAATGAAAGCTGCTAGACACTCTGCAATTATCACTGGACTTCCTGATGCTTATGGTAGAGGGCGTATTATTGGTGATTACAGAAGAATCGCATTGTATGGTATTGATAGACTTATTGAAGATAAAAAAGTTCAATTCAAATCTTTAGAAGGTGAAATGACTTCTGAAGTTATTCAACTTCGTGAAGAAATTTCTGAACAAATTAGAGCTTTAAACGAAATGGCTGAATTGGGTAGAATCTATGGTTTTGATATTACAAAACCTGCTAGAAACTCAAAAGAAGCTATTCAATGGTTATATCTTGGATATTTGTCTGCTGTTAAAGAACAAAACGGTGCAGCAATGAGTATTGGTAGAACTTCTACATTCTTAGATATCTTCATCGAAAGAGATTTGAAAGAAGGTATCATTACTGAATCTGAAGCTCAAGAAATGATTGACCATTTCATTATGAAATTAAGACTTGTAAAATTTGCAAGAACCCCAGAGTATAACGAATTGTTCTCAGGTGATCCAACTTGGGTTACTGAATCTATCGGTGGTGTAGGTATTGATGGACGACCATTGGTTACTAAAAACTCATTCAGATATTTACACACTTTAGAAAACTTGGGTGCAGCACCAGAACCGAACTTGACTGTTCTTTGGTCAACAAAATTGCCACACAATTTCAAAAGATATTGTGCACATATTTCTATTACAACATCATCTATTCAATATGAAAATGACGATATGATGAGAGTTACACACGGAGATGATTATGCAATCGCTTGTTGTGTTTCATCAATGGTTGTTGGTAAAGAAATGCAATTCTTTGGAGCTAGAGCTAACCTTGCTAAATGTTTGCTATATGCAATCAATGGTGGTATCGATGAAAGACTTAAAGAACAAGTTGGTCCAAAATATGAACCTATTACTTCTGAATACTTGAACTTTGACGAAGTAATGGAAAAATTTGATAATATGATGGAATGGCTTGCGGGTTTATATGTAAATACATTAAATTGTATTCACTATATGCATGACAAGTATTGCTATGAAAGAGCACAAATGGCTTTACACGACAGAGATGTAAAACGTTATTTTGCAACTGGTATTGCAGGATTATCTGTAGTTGCAGATTCTTTATCAGCTATTAAATATGCAAAAGTAAAAGCTATTCGTGATGAAAACGGTATTGTTGTTGATTACGAGGTTGAGGGTGATTTCCCTAAATATGGTAACAACGATGATAGAGTTGACCAATTAGCAGTAGATTTAGTTTCTAACTTTATGTCAAAAATTAGAAAACATCACACATATAGAAACTCAATTCCAACAATGTCAATTCTTACAATTACATCAAATGTAGTTTACGGTAAGAAAACGGGTAACACTCCTGATGGTAGAAAAATGGGTGTGCCTCTAGCACCTGGTGCAAATCCAATGCATGGTAGAGATACAAATGGTGCGGTTGCATCATTAGCATCTGTTGCAAAATTACCGTTCAATGACGCTCAAGACGGTATTTCTAATACTTTCTCAATTATTCCAAATGCTCTTGGAAAAGATGAGTTATTTGTTGGTGATATCGATTTAGATTTACGTGTAAGTCTAGATTGTGGTTGTTGTGAATCTAGTGTGGGTTCAAAATCTAGTTATATGACACCTCTTGTTCACAAAGCTAAGCAACCTGAACAAATGAAAGAATATAGTAAACTATAAGGAGCAAATATATGACAGTACAACAAGAAGAAAACTTAATAAATATATTAGATGCTTATGTTGAAAAAGGTGGACATCACCTTAATGTGAATGTTTTTAATAGAGATACTTTATTGGATGCACAGGCTCATCCTGAAAAATATCCACAGTTAACTGTAAGAGTTTCTGGATATGCTGTTAATTTTACTAAATTAACTAAAGAACAACAGGATGATGTTATTTCTAGAACATTCCACGGTTCAATGTAGTTTGTATAAATAATTAAAAGAACGGGGTCGATTACGGCTCCGTTTTTTTTGTTATAAAATAGAATTATGGATGAGAAAATTTTAGGGTATGTACATTCAATAGAATCTTGCGGGACAGTTGATGGCCCTGGTATTCGTTTTGTTGTGTTTATGCAAGGTTGTCCTATGAGATGCTTGTATTGTCATAACCCTGATTCTTGGGGGGTAGGGGTAAATTTCGGTACGCAGATGTCACCATTAGATATTATTTCTCGTTACGAAGGTGTGAAAGAATTTTGTAAAGGTGGAATTACTGTAACAGGTGGTGAACCGCTGTTGCAAATTGATTTTGTGACAGAACTTTTTAGATTAGCAAAAGAAAAGAAAATTCATACTGCTCTTGATACTTCAGGAATTACTTTTGTAAAAGAAAATATAGAAAGGTTTGATAAATTATTAGAATATACGGATTTGGTTCTTTTGGATATTAAACATATTGATGATGAAGAACACAAAAAATTAACAGGTCATTCTAATAAAAACATTTTAGAATTTGCAAAATATTTATCAGACAAAAGGAAGCCTATGTGGGTTCGTCATGTTGTTGTTCCTGAAATTACTTTTAAGCAGGAATATCTATTTGAATTAGGTCAGTTCTTAAAAGGTTTGAAAAATATAACTGCACTTGATGTTTTACCATATCATAGTATGGCGATTTCTAAATATAAAAATTTAGGGCTTGAATATCCATTAGAAAGCACCCCACAACTAACAAAAGAACAAGCTCTACAGGCTCGAAATTGGATTGTTGAGGGTTACAAGTTTAATGAGTAAATAAATAATTCAGCGACTTTTTTATTATATTCTCGCCCATCATCTTTTGTGAATAAATTTTCCCAGTGGCTTTTTGGTGTATTATCGGTTGAATAGGAAGGATTACACATCATCAAGTGGTGAGTGTTTGTATCGTATCTAAGTGGAAACAGGTCTTCCATTTGCATAAAACTTGGAAGTTTATCACTTGGGTATTCGTATCCAAATAGAGAATTGTTTATTCTGTTTAATCTTGATTCATAACTTCTTCCACCTTCGTCGTTATCATTTGATACTTCAACCCCTGGGGAATATTCTTTTTCATATTTTAATCTTTCTGACCAGTGTTTAACCTCGTCAAAATTGTCAGGTTCAATAAATGCGGTGCCAGAAGTTAGTCCAAGATTCTTGTAACGATTAAAATCACCTGTGCTTTTTTCTCCAACAAAACTAAGTGTAGTTTTGCCTGAGCGAGCTCTGATTTCGTGTAAGATGTATTGCATTTGTTCATAACTTGGTAATGCACCAACTCCTGTGTAGTTTTCCATATCGTACCCGCCAATGTGTTTAGCCGAATCTATAAAAATTGCTTCAAATCCTAAATTAATAAGTTTAACGTGTTCTTGAATAAAGAGTTCCAAGTGTTCTGGATTATTCCAATTAAAAGTTATATCGTTTTCATATTCTTTTGAAACTTTTATTTGGTCTGCCGAAATTACAGTCCTAAATCCAGTTTTTAATCCGTGAAAATGGGCAATATCATTGAATGCTTTAAATTGATCCTCTGGTGAAATTTTATCAATAATATCAAAATTTATTATATTTCTGCTGTAACCTATGCCTAATTTAATTCCGTAAATAGAATTTTCTTCGTGTGGTAATTTATTAAAACCATCACCATAAATATTGGGAAAGATTTGTGATAGAATAACGCAATTTGCCCAACTTTTAGCTGATGGTGGAATTGCGGGTAATATTTTTATTGAACTTAAGATGCCGTTTTTACACATATTACCATGCATTTCGGCAATTGCACGGTTATTTATTTCAATATAATTTGCACGCACTCCCCAATTATCTCCGTAATTAGGTGTTTCAATATTCTCTGGAAATGTTTTAAAAAATTCAAAACATTCGCACAGTGTTACAATTGATTCAATAGACTCTTTTATTGTTCTTGTTAATAGTTCATAAGGTAAAATGTTTGCTATCCATTTTTTTATCCCAGATTGATAAATATGTTCGTTAGTCCAATCATCTGGGGTAAGGCTTGTAGCTTCGCCTAGTGATGTTAGTAATTTATTAACGGTATTCATAATATTAAATTATAATTTTTAAAATATATTTTTTATTCTCATAAATATTTAGTAAGGTTTCTATGTGAAAGTTTTATTGGATTTGAATTTGAATTGTATCGTACTGTAACGAAATTATTGAAAAAATTTGTAATTTATAGGACAATTTTTCTGTGTAGCTAAAAAATAATTTTTGGAAGTTATACGGAAATATGAAAATAAATACGGAGATAAAATAGATGGATATTTTTTCTATATTCACCTTATGCGGCGGATTAGCATTCTTCTTATACGGTATGATTGTGATGTCTGCAGGTTTAGAAAAAATCGCAGGCGGCAAAATGGAGAAGATGCTTGAAAAAATGACATCAAATCCAATAAAAGCACTTGTTCTAGGTGCAGGTATAACAATTGCAGTTCAGAGTTCGTCTGCTGTTACGGTTATGCTTGTTGGGTTTGTTAACTCAGGCATTATGAAGCTATCCCAAGCAATTGGAATTATTATGGGCTCAAACGTTGGTACTACAATTACCTCTTGGATTTTAAGTTTGTCAGGTATTGAAAGTACCAATTTCTTTATAAGATTATTAAAACCAGAATCATTTACACCAATTTTAGCTTTGATTGGTGTAATTATGATTATGATGTCAAAGGCTAATACATCAAAACAGAAAAATATCGGAACCTTCTTTGTTGGTTTTGCTGTATTGATGTTTGGTATGGGCTTGATGTCAACTGCGATGAAGCCATTAGCAGATGATCCTAGATTTGCTCAAATTTTAACAGCATTTACTAATCCATTTTTTGGATTGCTTGTTGGTACTGTTGTTACTGCAGTTATTCAAAGTTCAGCAGCATCAGTTGGTATGTTGCAAGCCCTATCAATGACTGGTAGTGTTTCTTATGCTATGGCGGTTCCAATTATTGTTGGTCAAAATATTGGTACTTGTATTACTGCCGTTATTTCAAGTATTGGTGTTAATACTAATGCTAAACGTGTTGCGGTTGTTCACGTTGCATTTAACGTTTTAGGTGCGTTGATATTTATTCCATTATACTATTTTGGACATTATTTGATTAATTATCCTTTCGCTGAGGCAATTAATCCTTTTGGAATTGCGGTTGCTCACTCTATATTTAACGTTGCAACAACTCTGATATTATACCCATTTGCAAAAGCTTTGGAAAAACTTGCTTTATATCTTGTTAAAGATGAGCAAGATGAAGAAGAAGTTATCATCGATGAACGTTTGTTATTGACTCCTTCTTTTGCAATTACTCAATGTTATAAAGTTACCGCAACTATGGCTAAAGTTACAAGAGATACCCTTGTAATGTCAGTTAGAATGTTGAAACAATACAATCCAAAAGTTGCAGAGTTGATTAATAAAAACGAAGTTTTAATTGACAAATATCAAGATACATTAGAATCATTCTTGCAAAAACTGTCTGGTAGAGAATTGTCAGATGAAGATAGTAATAAAATTTCTCAACTTATTTTATCAATTTCTGATTTTGAAAAAATTGCAGACCACTCTATCCACATTTTGAATATTGCACAAAAAATGCATAGAAAAGAGTGGGAATTATCACCAGAAACTATTGAAGAATTAAAACACGTAGTTAATGCGGTAAAGGAAGTGTTTGACGTTACGGTTAATGCTTTTGTTGCTCACGATTTGAATATGGCATATCACGTTGAACCGTTAGAACAAGTCGTTGATGATATTGCTTATTTTGCAAAGAAAAACCATATTAAACGTGTTAAAAAAGATAAATCTCACATTAAACGAGGCTTTGTGTACGCTGAAATTTTAAATGATTTGGAAAGAATTTCTGACCACTGTTCTAATATTGCAACAAATATTATTCAGTCTATTCATTCATCAATTCCAAAACATATTTTGCGTAATCAATTGAAAGCTGCTGATGTTGGTGAATTCCAAGCAAAAGTAGATGCATTTAGAGAAAAATATGCAGTAGAGCCGATTGTATTTAACAAGGAGTAAATTCATGCCAATAATGTTGGAACAAGATACAGAAAATAAAACTTTAGAAATTTTCTATCCAATTGCCGTTGGAGAAAGTGATAAACAATATTATCTAAAACCAGCAGCTATGTTTAGTTATATGCAAGATATTGCAGCTAAAGGTATCAATCATTATGATCCTCGTTATTGTTGGGATGAATTGTACAAAAAAGGACGTGGCTGGTTTTTAACTCGTTATAGAGTTGAATTTGAGAATTATCCACATCAAGTGTCTGAAATTAGAATGGTTACCGAAAGTCGTGGTTGTCATAGAATGAATGCTTACCGTGATTTTGAGGCTTATGATGCTAAAACTGGGCAACTTTTAATGCGTGGTGGTTCTTCTTGGTTAATCGTTGACTTAGCTGATAAATCTATTTTGAATATTCATAATGAATATCCAGATTTTCCACTTTATGAAAAACAAGAAGGAGATTTATCTTTAAATAAAATTCGTTCATTTGATGAGCCTGATTCAGAAAAAGTATTCCACGTGAGATATGATGATTTAGATATCAATAATCACGTTAATAATACAGTTTATATTACTTGGGCGATGGAAGCTCTTGATCTCGATTTTAGATCTTCTAACGTCTTAAAATCTATTGATTTGAATTTTAAACATGAAGTTGGATATGGTGAAGATATTTTATCTCAGGTGAAATATGATAGAGAAAATTTGGTTACTGAGCATATAGTTAAAAATGCCAGAACAGGTGATGAATTGTGTATTATGCGTGCTGAATATACAAAAATTTAGTAAAATTGAAATGTTTGTGTTATAATACCATTCAAACAAAAAGTTGACTAGACAAATAGGGAGATAAACTTATGATGAGAGAGAACGTTTTATCGCTTCTTGATAAAAATACAAAGTTACACGGCGAAAGAATTGCTCTTGGTAAGCGTAATAAATATGGTTGGAAAGAACTAACATATAAAGGTTTAGGTCTTCTAACAAAACAATTTGCGAATTATTTGATTAATGATTTGCAATTACAAAAAGGTGAAAAAATGGCGGTTTTATCTGAATCAATGCCAGAATTGGGTGCTTGTTTATTTGCATCTGTAATTTCAGGTTTGGTTTCAGTGCCATTAGATATAAAATTAACTATTTATGAATTAGAATCAATTTTATCAAGCTGTGAACCTACAGTTTTAGCTGTTTCTCAAGCATATGTTGAGAAAGCTTATGAATTACAAAAAAGAATCCCATCTATTAAACATTTAATTTTATTAGATGAGCCAAAATATGATTCAAAATTGGTAAGTATCTATTCAATGCCATCTGGTGGCGACTGCAAATGGCGTCATAGATCGTTAAAAGATACTGCATTGATTATCTACACATCTGGTACAACAGGAGCTCCAAAGGGTGTTCAAACTACTTTTGGTAATATGTTAACCCAGGTTGCTATTATTTCAAAAATACTTCCTGAAATTATGCCAAATGAGTGTGTAAATCTGTTATCAATTTTACCAATGAACCACTTATTTGAATTAACTGTTGGTTTTTCTACATTCTTGAATAGAGGTTCTTCAATCTTCTATCCACAAAGTTTAAAACCTAACGATGTTATGGCTGATATGAGAGAAAAACAAATTCATTTTATGATTGTTGTTCCAGCGTTTTTAAAACTTTTAAAATCAACAATTGAATCAGATATCAGATCTTGGTCAGAAGAAGAAAGATTGTTGTTTGAAAAATCATACGCAGCAGCTGAATACATTACAGATACAAATATCAAACGTCAATTATTTAGAAGCATTTTGGCAAAATTCGGTGGTAATTTCTATGGATTTATGACTGGTGGTGCTCCACTTGACCCATCAGTTGGTGAATTCTTTGAAAGAATTGGTATTAAAATTTACCAAGGTTACGGTCTATCAGAAACAAGCCCTGTAATTTCATTTGACCATGGTGAAGATAGAAAATTGTTATCAGTAGGTCCTGTTTTAGACACATTTGAAGCTAAAATTGACTCAGAAACAGGTGAATTGCTTGTAAAAGGACCTTCAGTTATGAAAGGTTATTATAATAACCCAGAATTAACTGCAACAGTTCTAGAACCAGATGGCTGGTTCCACACAGGTGATATCGCTGAATTTGATGAAGATGGAAGATTATATATCACAGGTCGTATCAAAAATATGGTTGTTTTATCAGGTGGTAAAAAAGTATTCCCAGAAGAAGTTGAAGCTGTGCTAGAAAACAATCCACATTTCGCAGAAATTTGTGTATTTGGTGCAACTCGTAAAAATGGTGCTAAAGATGGTACTGAAGAATTGATGACTGTTATTGTTCCAACAGAAGAAGTTCTTGCTAAATATACAAATGCAGATGAATTGCAGTCATTTATTAATCACGAAGTTAAGGAATTGGCTGTAAGGCTTGCTCCATATAAACGACCAGTCAATATTGTTGTAAGAAAAGAGCCATTACCAAGAACTGCAACTCGTAAAGTTAAACGCAATGTTGTAAAAGAAGAAACAATGGCAGTTCATCCGTAGGAATAAATTCAAATAAAAAGGGAGTGGTTATTGACTGCTCCTTTTTTATTGTAAATTATAAGAATAATTGATATAATAATACCATGAGCAATTTTGTAACTAAATTAAAAGCTTTTACATTGGCAGAGGTGTTAATTACTCTTGGTATTATTGGTGTCGTTGCAGCAATGACTATTCCTAACTTAATTGCGAATGTAAAAGATAAACGTACATATACTCAGTTGAAAGCAACCCAATCAATTCTTTCAAATGCTGTCAGATTGGCTGAAGAAGAATATGGTGATATGTCTGGTTGGGATGTCGAAATGAAGAGTAATGAAAAGGATGCCAAGGCTATTGCTAAAGTTTTGAGGCAATTTCTTAAAATAGCAACAGATTGTAGTACATATGATGAGAAAGGTTTATGTATTCCAGCGGCTAAATATATGTTGCTTAACGGTAATCCACATGGAGAATATTATAATAACAGAAATTATTATAAAATTTCATTATTGAATGGTTCTTCTATTTGGTGGCGAAGTGCAACTCAAGATGAATATAAAAATAATGATAGAGTTGCAGTTTTCTGGACTGATTTGAATGGTGCAAAAGCTCCGAACCAAGTAGGACGTGATTTGTTTATTTTTAATTATGAAAAAGGTTCGCTAAGAGTACAAGGTGCTCCAGGGTATCATGAAGCAGGTACTTGCAAATTAAATGATACAGGTTGGGGTTGCTCATATTTTGTATTGACTCATGGGCATATGAAATATCCTAAAAATTAAGCTAATATTTAAAACAGTCTTTGTCGTGGTCATCAATAATTCCAATAGCTTGTAGGTAAGAATAAATTATTATAGTTCCTACGTATTTCATTCCTCGTTTTTTGAGGTCTTTTGAAATTTTATCAGAAAGAGGAGAGGATACAATAATTTCACCAGTTGTATTTTTGATAATTTTGTTATCTGTAAAAGACCAAATATATTTTGAAAAACTCCCGAATTCTTTTTGAATTTCAATAAATATTTTTGAATTGTTTATTGCCGCTTTAATTTTGTTTTTACATCTTACAATATCTGGATTGTTCATAAGTTCGTAGACTTTTTCGTCGTTATAGTTTGCGATTTTCTGAACTTCAAATCTATCAAAGGCTTTTCTAAATGCTTCACGTTTTTTTAGGATGGTAATCCACGACAATCCTGCTTGAAATGATTCCAAAATTAGTAATTCAAAGAGTTCTTTATCGTCATATTTTGGAACGCCCCATTCTTCATCGTGATATTTAATATAGATTTCAGATTTTTCATCTACCCAAAAACATCTTTTCATAGGTTTATTATATACAAAAATAAATATTTAAGATGAAAATTGTTTTATAAATAAATTTTATATTGTATAATTTGTGTATTAAGTCAGTTTTGTAGGGGTATTTATGAAAAAGTCTAAACTATGTTTGTTGATGTTAGTTATGTTATTGGGAGCTAGTGAAGTTTCTAATGTTGTGTATGCTAAAGATGAGAATAAGCCTGTTGTGACATCAGAAGTTAATCAGGATGATGTTAAAGCAAATAAAGAAGCCTTAGAAAAAGCTGAACAGGCGATGGTAAAAAAAGATTATCAATCAGCGGTTGTTTATTTAACTGCATACATCAATGCTAAACCTAAAAAGTATGAAGCATATAAATTGAGAGGGGATGCTTTCTATGCATTGCACCAATTCAAGCTTGCTGAATCTGATTATCAAAAAGCGATAACTTTAAAAACTGAGGATGATAAATTTGTCACTGGGGCTAAAGTTGTAAGTGCTGTTGTATTAGGTGCGGATAAACAAAGCCAATATCAAAATCCTGAACTTGGGAATTTATATGGACGCTTGATGTATGCTCAAAAAGCTTTAAATAACCCAATATATGAAACAACTTATGAGCAGGCTTTTAAATACAATTCTCATATTTATTTGCCAAAACCTAAAAAAGAAGATATTGCAAAAATAAACTGTCCTCAAAAGTATGGTAAATTATTAAATCCTCAAGGGGTAGATGAGTATATTATGGATGCTATATCTGAAATTGAGGATGGTCAATTCCACGAGGCTGTTTATAAAATTCAACATGTTACAACTCATTATCCTGAATATTATTTAGGGCATTATTTAATGGGGGTAGCTATGGTCGGGTTAGAACAATATGACGATGCTATTCATTCGTTTGATACGTCTTTAAGTTTGAATCCATACGATTTTGAAACTTTAGCAAGTTTAGGGCAATTGTTCTATCGCAGAGCTGAAAAAACTTTCTCATCTGATGAAGCTCAGAAATCTATTGAGTATTTTACAAAAGCGATTAAATTTAATCCGAATTCCAATGTTTATTACTATTATATTGGTTTAAATAATATGATAATTGGAGATTATGATTCTGCTATTGCAAACTTCAATACTGCAATAAAATTAAAAGCAAATGATTATAATAGTAAGTATTACAAGCTTGTTGCTCAACATATAAAAGGTGATTATGATGCGGTAATCGATGGTACAACAAATCTATTGTACAGGCATGTTTCAAACTATAATTCGGTGTTGTATTTGCGTGCTTTAGCTTACTATAGATTAGGTAATAATGAAGCTGCAATGTCTGATTTGGAAAAAGTTCATAATAATATGAATGATATTTACAATGATGATATAAGACCACTTTCACCTAAAGAACAAACTTTAAGTAATTATTTGTATTATCTTAAAGCTCAAATCTTGCAAGCAAATGGTCAAGGTGTAAAGGCTGATTTGGCAAAAGCATACGAAAACCCTATAATTGCATCTTTGTCAAAATATAAAAAAGATGCATTAGGTAATGTAAGATTAACTGCAAGACAAGTTGAGACCGAATACGATTATATAAGAACTACATTTAATGACTTAAATATAGGTTTTACATATCTAAATCCTGATTATAAGCTTATAGCTTTGAATCCTATTCAGGTGGATAAAGTTGCAGAACAAGGTTTAAGCACAATGAAAAAAGCTACAGATCCAGTTGATATGATCTCTGCAGGACAAACATCTATTGCTCAAATGTTAGCAACTCAATCTATTGGGTCAATACAATCCGAACCAACACCTGTTGGAGTTGAAGATTTTATTAAAACACAACCAGATGAAGAACCAACAAAGGCTCAAGAAGAACTTGCAGAGACTGTTGCTCAAGTTGAACAAGTTATAGAAGAAGTTGCTAAAGATGATGATTATCTTCAAAATGGACCTGTTGCGGAAGAAGTTGTAGAAAAAGTCATTGAAGAAGAAAAAGTTGCAGAAGAAGTTGTTCCAGAACCTGAAAAAGTAGCTGAAGAAATTGTAGAAGAGGTTGTAGAACAACAAGCAGAACAGGTTGAAGAAGTGGTCGAAGATGTTGTCGAAAAAGTAGCTGAAGCTGAAGAGGTTGCTGAAGAAGTTGTTGAGACTGTAGCTGAAGCAGACGAAATTGTAGAGTCTGGCAAAGAAGAAGTAACTGAGACAGTTGAAGAAGTTCAGCAAGTTGTGAAAAATAAACCAATTGTTGAAAAACATGCAAAAGTCGATTTGAATGAATTTAATACGGTTCAGGCAAGAAAAGTGTTAGTTCTAAAAGCCGATGATGAGATTATTGAGTTTGAAGCTGCTAGTTTAAAAGATAAGGTGGCATCTGATATTCCGCAAATCATAACACCGATTACTTCATCAGAATCTACTAAGATCTCAGAAGAGATTGTGAAAAATCAGCAATTAACAGTTGATGCTGTCCAGCAAGAGGTTGCAAAAATTGATACAATTTCTGAAGTTGCAACGGCGGATTCTGTGGATGTGAACGTGACTAAAACAGATATGACAACTAAGGTTGCAGAAGTTCCTGCTGTTGTAATTCCTCCAGTTGAAGTGAAATTAGATGGTGAAGATACAAAAAAACAACAAGAAGATGTCGCTCCTGAATTGGAAGAAGTCGTTAATGAGGTTGAAGATGAAATAACAGTTAAGGCTGAAAAGACGCTTGATGAAATTGTTGCACCTGAAATTGCTACAGTTGTTAATAAGCCTCAAAAAGAGAAAAAATCTTGGTTTGGTTGGTTTAAGCGTGATAAAAAAGATAAAGCTGAGGTTGTTGAAGAAACTGTCGAAAATATAACAGAAGATTTAACTCCTGTTGAAGATGTTCTAACTGAGCCCGTAGAAAAAGCTCAAGAACAAGTTGATGAGGTTAAAGAGGATGTTGATACTATTCAAGAAGAAATAGTTGAAGTTCAAAAAGAAGTCGTTGCTGATTCTCAAGAAGTTGTTCAACAGGTCGTAGATGATGCTGATACGCCTTTAATTCGTACAACAAAAGCTGATATTGAGGAGCCTGAAGTTGAAGTTCCTGTTGTTGAAAATAAGAAGAAATTTAATTGGTGGTGGAAAAAGGATAAACCAGAATCTGTTGAAACTAACTGTCTGCCTGAGAAAAAGGTGAAAACTAAAAAGATTGATTGGAAGAAATTTTTTACTCCTGAACCAAAATCTGAAATAAAAGTAGTTGAGCCTGAAAATGCAGATGAGATTGTTGAAACAGAACTTGAAGATAAAGTTTCAGAATGATACTAAAAAAAGAACCGTATAAAACGGTTCTTTTTTTTACTTGAGTTTCACATCTACGAAAGTTCTTAAAACTTTTCTGTATCTTTTCAAATATTCTTTAAATTGATCTAAATCTTCTTTCGAAAATTCATTTTCAACGGCTTTTTTTATTTTATTGATAGCGGTATAGCCTTGTTTAAGAATTTCTTTCCCTTTTGGAGTGATTTCATTTCTTTTGATAATTATGTTATCTCTTGTGTCTGCAATTCTTTTTACAAGACCTCTAGTTTCCATATCGTTTAAGATTTTTCCAACGTGGGCTTTACCTTTGAATAAAAGTTTTGCAAGTTCAGATTGAGATATGTCTGGATTGTAGTCAATGGCGAATAATATTGCACACTCATCTGTTGTAACATCAGCTTTAATTACTTGTTCTTGGAACTCTCTGCGGAATGCTTTGTTAAAGTTTGCAGTGTAATCAATTTGGAAAGTTAAATTATTTTCCATATTCTTAAAACCATTAGTGTTCTTTGCCATACCCGTTTCCTTTTCTACTTGTTTCACCGATTATACTATACCTGGGGGATTAATGCAAGTTTTTATTGACATTAAAAGCTAGTTTTTATACCATTAGTGTAGAAAATTCTACCCTAAAATAATGGAGAAAAATATGAAAATAAAATTAACAAGACGAAAAATGGCTTTAGCGGTACTTTTAATTATTTTTGTGCCGATTATATATAATAAAATTTCGACTGGTGTCTTAGGTTTTATGATGATGCAGGCAATGAAAATGCCAAAAGAAGTTGTTGTCGATAAACCTTTTAATGAAAAAGTTTTTGTTTCAGCAGAATCTACTGGTCGTGTTGAAGCAAAATACTCAGTTGATATTGTAGCAAGGGTTCCAGGATTCTTATTGAAAAAACATTTCAAAGAAGGGGATACAGTTAAAAAAGGTCAAGTTTTATTCCAAATTGACCCAAAAGAGTATGAACTAGAAGTTAACAACTCTCGTGCAACAGTTAACCAATATGATGCTTTGTATAAAAATGCTCAACAAGAATTAAATAGAGCTAATGAATTGATTAAAGAGGATTTGGTATCTCATTCATATGTAGATGAAAGTTTAGCTACAAGAAATGCTAATAAAGCACTTTATGAAGCAGCTAAGCAACGTTATGAACTAGCTAAAGTTAATTTAGGTTATACAACAATTAAATCCCCAATTGATGGTAGAATTGGTAAAGTTAATATTACAGAAGGAAACTATGTTCAAGTAACATCAGGGCCTTTAGTAAATATTTCAAGTACTGATCCTGTGTATGTTACTTTCAGTTTAAGAAGTGCTGATTTTGTTAAAATTCTTAGAGCAAGTGATAAATTCAAAGATGTTGAAGTTAAAGTTCAATTCAGTGATGGTAACTGGTATGAACATACAGGAATTATTAACTTTGTAGATAATCAAATTGATAAAAATTCAGGTTCTGTTCAAATGAGAGCAAAATTTGAAAACCCTAAAGGAATTTTAGTTCCAGGTGATTATATGAAAGTTGAGTTGGTTGCACCAAAAGAAGTTTCATATATGACAGTTCCTCAAGCTTGTACAAAAGGTGATGCTATGAGTGGTTACTATGTATGGGTTGTTGAGGCAGATAAAACAAAATCTAATAAAGGTTTTGGTAAATCAAAAGAAGAAAAACCTGTTTTAAAAGTTGTGAGAAAAGACATTAAAGTTTCTGATGATATCAATAATAACTGGATTGTTGAAGAAGGTTTGACTTATTCAGATGATGTTGTAGTAGCTGGGGTTCAAAGTATTACTCTTGAAGGTCAGCAAGTAAAAGTTATTGATGCTGAAACATATTCTAAAAAGAAAAAAGGTAAAAAATAATGAAAAAAATTTTAGATTTTGATAAATTATTTTTCTTCATAAGAAAACCACGATTTGCTTTAGTGATATCAATCTGTATCGTTATCGTGGGTATGATATCTATGCTTGGTTTAAAACAAGAAAGTTATCCTGATGTTACCCCACCACAAATTCAAGTTTCAGCTTCATATATGGGTGCAAGCGCTGAGGTTGTAGAATCTTCAGTTGCAACTATTTTAGAAAATAAATTAAACGGTGTTGAAAATCTTACATATATGTCATCAAATTCATACGATGGGACATATATTTTAAATATGTATTTTAAAGTTGGATCTGATAAGAACGTTAACCTAATGAATGTTCAAAACAGAATTCAACAGGTTCAATCACAGTTACCTGAAGATGTCCAAAGAACAGGTGTTACTGCAATTTCAAGAACCGCTGGGTCTGGAGCATTGATTTTGACTTTGTACCCAGAATCTGGTCATTGGAGTCAGTTGGACTTAACTAACTATGGTTCTATTTATATTAAAGATGAATTGAAACGTGTTGATGGTGTAGCTGACGTTGAGGTATATGGTGCCGGTGATTATTCTATGAGAATATGGCTAGATCCTCAGAAAATGGCAGGTCTAAATGTTTCAACAAGTGAAGTAAAAGCAGCAATTAATGCTCAAAATACTCAAATTGCAGCAGGTTCATTGGGTGCATTGCCAACAGATGAAGAGCACGCATTACAATTAACGCTTAAAACAAAAGGTCGTTTGAATGATGTTTCAGAATTTGAAAATATTATTATTCGTTCAAATATGGATGGTTCAAATGTAAAAATTAAAGATATAGCAAGAGTTGAGTTAGGTGCTCAAACTTATCAAAACTTGGGTTTGGTAGGTGGAAAACCTTCAGCTGTTGTTGTTATTTCTCAACAACCTGATGCAAATATTATTAATATGTCAAAGGGTGTTCACGCCAAAGTTGACGAATTGAATTCAAGAATGACTAATGGTATCAAAATTATCACAATTAAGGATGATGCTGACTATATTCATGAATCAATGAAAGAAGTTGAGTTTACTATTTTATTAACAGGTATTATCGTTGTATTGATTATCTTTTTATTCTTAGGAGATGGTATGGCAACATTGGTTCCTTGTGCAACGATTCCTGTATCTTTAATCGGGACCTTCTTTGCTCTCAAGGCGATGGGTATGTCTATCAACTTGCTGTCCTTGTTTGCATTAGTTCTTGCAGTTGGGGTTGTAGTTGACGATGCTATTGTTGTTATCGAAAACGTAAAACGCCATATGGAAGAAGGTAAGTCTGCTATTGCTGCGACTCAATTAACAATGGAAGAAGTAGGGCCATCATTAGTTGCAATGGCGATGGTATTGATGGCGGTATTTGTACCTATTATATTTATGGGTGGTATGACAGGTGTTATGTATAAGCAATTTGCGGTTTGTATTTCTGTTTCAATTGCTATTTCTGCAATATGTGCATTGTCATTATCTCCAGCAATGTGTGCACATTTCTTAGGTCATAAATCTGAGAATGTTGAGAATAAACAAAATTCACAACATCCATTAATATATAAATTACAACGTATTCGTAGAAGAATGAACCGTAGAATGAAGTTTATCGTTGATAAATTCAACCAAGGATTTGATAAAGTCGAAGATTTCTTCATGGAGTTTGTTGAAAAATTTGTACACAATCAAAGATTGTTGGGTGTAACATATTTAATTATTGTTGCTCTAACTTTATTAGGTTTTAAATTTATTGCGACAGGTTTTATTCCTGATGAGGATCAAGGTGTTTTGATTGCTCAAATTACTCTTCCTGACGGTGCGTCTTTGTCAAGAACAAGAGATATTGCAACAAAATTCGTTGATCAAGTTAAAGAATTAGATGGTGTTGAACCTCAGAAAAT